>JBFWWZ010000025.1:0-40183 GCA_050245915.1 Microbacteriaceae bacterium | reverse complement strand
GACCGGGAATGCGGGCCACCACCACTCCGCGCCCGCGTCGAGGTTCAGTCCCTGCTGATCGGCTCCGGTGACGTACCGGCGGATGTTCACCTGCAGGGCCACCAGGTTCGCCCCGGCGAGCGCCGCGACGACGAGGAACGTCTGGACCCGGGTGAACCGCAGCACCGCACCCCGTGGCATGGTGACCAGCAGCAGGCAGAGCAGCAGGATGAGCGGCAGCAGGTAGCGGGGCTGCAGCGCCTCGCCGACCTTCGTGCCGCTGACGGTGAGCACGTACACGGGCAGGGCGATCAGCACCAGCATCACGCCGGTGATGCTGATCGCCTTGCGCCAGTCGAGCCGCCCGATCCCGGCGAAGCCGACCACGACGAACGCCGACACGGCGGCCCATGAGACGACGGCGGGCAGCCCGGTGTCGAACCAGCCCAGGGCCCACGTGCCCCAGACCCCCGTCCACAGATGGGGGAGGCTGAGCAGGTTGTAGGCGGCGAGAGCCACCCCCGTGAGCGGGACCGGCGCCTCACCGGCGGCACCGTCGCTGCCGTCGGAGGGTGGCGTGACCGCCTCGGCGCCGGTGAAGCCGATCGCCCCGACACCGGACTGCCCGGCGCTCAGGAAGAACGCGATCGAGATGACGATCCCGGCCAGCAGCAGCAGCGCACGGAGGCCCCACTCCCGGGTGCGGACTGCGGACAGGATCGATGCGACGATGCTCGCCCCCACGACGTACACCCCGGCGTCGCCCCGCGCTCCGGCGGCCATCAGCACACCGACGATGTACAGGGCGCCGAGCACCCAGCGCCTCCGGCCCTCGGTCTCGTACCAGCCCAGCAGCGCGAGGAAGGCCGTCCCGACGCCCGTGATCGCCCAGCCGCTGGGGTTGTTCGACGGGATCAGGAACATGCCGAGCGGGACGACCGCGATGAGCCATCCCCAGAGCAGGGTGGTGCGCCTGACGCGGGGCAGCAGCACGGAGAGCGCCGTCGCGAGTGCGACGAAGAGCGCCGCGTTCACCAGCCGCATCACGAGAGCGCTGACCTGGATGTCGGGGCCGGCGAAGAGGTGCATCACGGCGTAGTAGACGGGCGGGTACTCACCGGCGAAGTTGCCACGGTCTGTCTCGAACCGGGTCGGCGACGCGGCGTCGAAGGCGTCGCGCTGGCAGACGGCGCTCTCCTCCGGGTGCTCGGCGTAGCAGGTGACCTCGCCGAACTCCGGGTCGAGACTGCGGCTGTCCTCCGCGTCACCCGGCCGGCACTCGTCGTTGCCGCCGAGCGCGCACCAGGTGCTGACCAGGTGGTAGTCGTCGTCGGGGGCGGCGCCGAGCGGGGAGGCGAACGCCCACGCCGACAGGGCGGCGAATGCGAGCACGGGCGCCAGGTGGATCCACCGCAGCCGACGAACCAGTGCGGCGAATCTAGTCATCTTTCCGGGACCGCTCTTCCTGTTCGAGGGCGACCTTCTGAACCGCGCGGCGCAGCTCGTCGCGCGTTCGCGCGAGCTCGAGGCTCATCTGCATCAGCAGCAGCAGCACGACGAAGAAGCCGCCGACGAACAGCAGATTGATCGGCTGCGCGATCCCGAAGAAGTTGCTCACCGCATCGAGCAGACCCGGCCAGGCGGAGAGCACGATGGCGGCGATCGAGGCGATGATCCAGACCACGGCGTACTTCTCCGGGAGCACATACGACCGCAGCAGCAGGATCACGGCGATCAGCAGGGCGACCGCCATGGCGATCGCGAGGATCTGCGGCGTCATGCCGGCACCTCCGTCGACGCGGCACGCCGCTTGCGAAGTTGCGGCGGTACGGACCGGATGGTCGCGAGTCCGAGGATCAGCAGGATGCGTCCCGTGTAGAGGGTGGCCCGCAGAATCGACTGCGACGGGGCACCACCCGCGCGCTCGTCCATGCCGACGGGGATCTCACGCACCCGCAGCCCCGTGCGCGACGCGAGCACGATCGACTCGACCGTGTCGCCGAGCCATTCCACCGGGTAGTGCTCCGCGAACACGGCGACGGCGCGGGGCCCCGACGCCCGGAAGCCGCTCGTCGCATCGGTGAGCCGCGTGCGCGCGTACACGGACGCCACTCGCGCGATGAGGCGCTGGACACCGCGACGCGCGGCGGAGGACTTGTAGGTGCCGACTCCCGAGAACCGGCTGCCGATCACGACGTCGGCATCGACCAGGGCCGCGACCAGCTCGGGGATGTGCTCGGGACGGTGCTGCCCGTCGCCGTCGAACTGCACGAGGGCGTCGTAGCCCGACCGCGACGCGTACTTGAACGCGGTACCCATCGCGGCGCCGACGCCCAGGTTGATCGCGTGGGAGATCACCGTCACGCCGGCCGCGCGCGCGATGCGCGCTGTGTCGTCGCTGGAGCCGTCGTCGACGACGACGACATCGCGCAACGGGTGCACGACCGCGAGCGCCGTGAGGACCTGGCCCAGCGCGGCCGCCTCATTCAACGCCGGGATGGCAACCAGCACCTTCATAGGGGACCAGCCTACCGGGACCGCTCGGTGCCGCCCCGGCGCCAGACCGCCAGCAGCACGACGCCCTGGGCGATCCCGGAGCCGAGTTCCGCGGCGCCGAGGCCCCAGGCCGCGCCGGCGGCCCCCCACAGGGCGCCACCCAGCAGCAGTCCCGCCACGCCCGCGGCCGAGGCGACCAGCACGCACACCATGAACGCGCGTCGGGCACCCAGCGTGATCAGGCCGATGCGGCCGCACGCCGTGCCCAGCGAGATGCCGAGCGAGGCGACCCCGAGTCCGAGTGCGGTGCTCTGGTCGATCGCCACGGCCTCGCCGAAGAGCACCGAGGTCAGCCAGGGGCCCACCGCGGCGAAGGCGAGCAGGCCGGCGACACCGAGCCCGGTGTGCAGCAGCACGGCGAGACCCAGCCGCCTGGCGAGATCCTTCCGCACCGCGGACGATTCGGCGACCCAGCCCTGCAGCGCGTTCCCGAGCGCCGATACCGCGTACTGCCCGATCCGGTACGCCTTGTCGCCCGAGACGTACTGCGCCGACTGCGCCACAGGGGTGACGCCCGTGACCAGGGTCACCGCCAGGGCGTTGTAGGCGCCCGCGGCGGTCTCGGCGATGACGGCGGGCGGATGGGTCCGCATGACCGAGATCGCGTCGGCTCGGTCCGCACGGCGCAGCTCGGGCCCCGAATACCTCGCGTAGACGACCGCGGGACCGGCGATCATCGCCACGATGAGGAGAACGGGATACCAGAGCACCCCGCCGCCCGCGAGCAGGATCCCGGTCGCGGTCAGTGTCGCGGCCATCCGCGGAAGGACCTCGCTCCAGAGGATCGGCAGCGCGCGCCCGACGCCGATCCAGAACCAGGTCGGGGCGAGCGCCGCGAGACTCATGGCGACCGCCATCAGTGCTGCCTCCGGCCGGTGCGATCCCGGCGCCATCGCCGCCGCCACCACCGCTCCGGCGGCCGCCGCGACCAGCCACACGGGGAACCGCACATGCAGGCTGGTGGCCAGGATGCGACGCCGGCGCTCCGGCGACGCCACCGCGACCAGCGGCGGCGCCAGCGTCGGATATCCGACACCGGCGATGAGCGCCGCGAACCCGCCCACCGACTGGCCGAGCGCGATGGCGACCCAGGCATCCGCCCCCGCCAGCCGGGCCAGCACCGGCAGGAACAGGAACGGCGCCAGCAGCGACAGGAACGGCACCCCGGCGAACGCCAGGATGCGCCGGGCGACCGGTCTCACGAGCCGCCGCCGGACACGCGGCGCGAGATCCGGCCGGCGACGTCGCGGATGCCCGACGCCCGCAGGTGATGCCAGGCCATGCGCAGATCGTGACGGAGTCCCGAGGTCCGGCGGTGACCACGGGCGGCGCCCATCGACGCGCGGGAGCCGCCGTAGTCGGCGGCATGATGCGGGTCGTCCGCGAAGTCGAGGATCGGCCCCAGCACCCGCTGCCAGGCGAAATCGGAACGCACCCGGGCGACGTTCTCGGCGAAGCCGGATGCCGCATCCGCGTCGTAGAGCACGGTCTCGATGGCCGCCGCGAGCCGGTCGACATCGCCGGCCGGGACCACCACCCCCAGGCCCTCCGCCTGCACCAGCTCGGCGAAGCTGTCGCCCTCGGTGACGACCATCGGAAGCCCCGCCCACAGGTAGTCCAGGATCCGCGTACGGAACGAGAACGTCGTCTCCACGTGCAGATGGTGCGTGCTGACCCCGGCGTCCGCATCGAGCAGGTAGCCGCCGCGCTCCTCGTACGGCACCCAGGTGTCGTTGAAGACCACCGACCCGCCCTCGACGCCGAGCTCGCGGGCGAGGTCGAACGACTCGCGCACGATCCCCATCTCGTCGACGCCGGGGTGCCGGGTGCCGAGGAAGAACAGCCGTGTCTCCGGGCGGCGCGCGGCCAGCCCCGCCACCGCGCGGATCAGCGTCAGCGGGTCGAACCAGGAGTAGAGCCCGCCTCCCCAGATCAGGATGCGTTCCGCGGTATCCCGGCGCATGCCCGGCCCCGGCCGCGGCGGCTCGGGGTCGAGACCGAACGGGGCGAGGTCGAGGAGCCCCCGCAGATCCGGCTCGTCCTGGTACGTGGCCGGGTTGATGCGACCGAGCGACGCGAGATGCCCGAGGTAGAAGAGCCGCTGCCGCTCGCTGGCGCAGACGAAGAAGTCGGCGCGTTGCAGCTGCAGGTTGAGCGCGTCGCGAGCCTGGGCGACCCGCAGGTCCCAGGTCGCCCGCGGCAGCTCGCGGCCCTGCTCGAGCATCTCCAGGTGCATGGGGTCGTAGATGTCGGCGACAAGGTACCGGTCGCTCCGCGCCAGGGCAGGGAACTGACTCATCCCGTGCCCCTGGAACACGATCATCTCCGCCCAGCGCTCGTGGACGCGGAACGCGGCGTCCGCGCCCGGGGCGACCGCGTGCACCGGGAACGGCGGGTCGGCGACATCGGCGGTCGTCGTGGTGATGACGCGGACCTCGTGGCCGCGGGCCAGCAGCTGCAGGCCCATGTTCCACACCCGGATCGCCGGGCCGGCCATGCGCGCGCCGATCGGGTCGCCCGTGAGGATCAGCACGCGCGTCATCGGCTGTCCTTCCCGGCGGGCTGCACGAGGTCGCGCAGCATGTCGATCGACCCCCGACTGTATCGCCCATAGGCGCCGCGGGCGGCAGCGGCGACGATCGACGGAACCCGCGCGACGGGGTTCCGCGGCAGCTCACGGCGCCGCTCCTCGTGCGCGAGCCGCGCCCGCGCCTCAGCGAGCCGGGCCGGCGGGACCGCGTCGCCGAGACCCTCGAGCGCCGCGACCAGCGCCTCCGTGCGAGCGACGAGACGGGAGGCACGGGGTTCCCGCGGCTCACGCAGCTTCGCCCAGCGGTCCGCCATGGTCGGGCGCCGAGCGCCGATCTGATTCGCCCCGTGCTGGCGGTAGTCGATGAGCGGCTCGGGGTGCAGGCGCAGAGTCCCGACCGCCGACGCGATGATCGCCAGCCATTCATCGTGCACCCAGGTCGCCGGGAACGGCACCGCGGCATCCAGCACCGAGCGCCGCAGCATCACGGTGGCGCCCGTCACGAGGTTGCGGCGCAGCAGAGTGGCGAACGCGTCGCCGCGCTCGAGACCGGTCCGCTCCCCGGGGGTCGCCTCCAACGCTTGCAGCAGGGTGAGCCCGGTGGGAGCGCCGGCTGCGTCCACGAGACGGGCGTCGGTGTGCACCAGCAGCAGCCCGGGATCCGCGTCGAAAAGGGCCGCCAGGGAGCCGAGCTTGCCCGCGTGCCAGATGTCGTCCTGGTCGCTGAGCGCGATCAGCTCGCCGCTCGCGTGCGCGAGCGCGTCGGCGAAGTTGCCCACCACCCCGAGCGCCGGTGCGTGCCGCCGCACCACCAGCTCGGTCGAACCTCCCCCGTCGCGGTGGACGGCCACCAGGTCTTCGACGATGGCGACGGTGTCGTCGGCCGAGGCGTCATCGCCGAGCACCAGCTGCGACGGGTCCTCGCGGAGGATGCTCGTCACCTGCTCGCGGACGAACGCGGCGCCGTTGTGCGTGCAGAGCACGACGGAGATGCTCTGCGCCCGGGCCATGGCGCCAGCCTAGGACGCGGGGCGCGGCTAGGATCGGAGCACCATGGCCAACAGCAGCCGCGGACCGTCGGTGGGGATCGTCACGGTCGCCTACCGCTCGAACGACGTCCTGGCCGGTTTCCTCGAGTCGGTTCGCGGCGCGAGCGCCGAACGGGCGCCCGTCGTCATCGTCGACAACGCGCCGGGTCCCGACGACGCCTCTGCTCTCGCCGCGAAGACCGGCGCGACGCACGTGCCGCTCCCCGCGAACCCCGGCTACGGCGGCGCCGTCAACGCCGGCGTGCGCGAACTCCCCCCCGGCGTCGAGTGGGTGCTGATCAGCAATCCGGATGTCGTGCTCGGTGCCGGCACGATCGACACCCTCCGCGCGACCGGCGAGACCGACCCCGCCATCGGCGCGGTCGGCCCCTCCGTGCTGAACCCCGACGGATCGATCTACCCGTCGGCGCGCGCCGTGCCGAGCCTGCGTACCGGCGTCGGCCACGCCTTGTTCGTGAACCTGTGGCAGCGCAACCCCTGGACGCTGGCGTACCGCCGCGAGACCGACCCCCGCGATGAGCGACGCGACGCCGGCTGGCTCTCCGGCTCGTGCCTGCTGGTGCGCCGCACCGCGTTCGACGAGATCGGGGGTTTCGACGACGGCTACTTCATGTACTTCGAAGACGTCGACCTCGGCTTCCGGCTCGGCAAGGCGGGCTACCGCAACACCTACGAGCCCGCCGCATCCGTGACCCACGTCGGAGCGCACGCCACCGGCGGGGAGTCCGCCCGCATGGTCACCGCGCACCACGACAGCGCGCGGCGCTTCCTGTCGAAGAAGTACTCGGGCTGGTGGCTGTGGCCGGTGCGCGTCACGCTGCGGGTCGGCCTGGCGCTCCGGTCGCGGGCGATCATCCGGCGTCTGCGCCGCGAGGGCTCGGCCCCGCTCTAGGCGGCGCGCGGCCGTGTCGCCACCCACTGTCGGAAACTCAGGAAACTTGCCCCTGTCTCCTGTGGGAACGCTGGCGCGATGGGCCCACGCGGACAAAGTCTCCTGAGCTCCCGACGTAGCGGCTCGCCAACGCAGCCCGGATAGCTGCGAGAATCGCCGGCCACTCGTCCCGCACCATCGAGTACGAGGCGCGAATCACGTGCCTGCCCTCGATCGTGGTCACGAGATCCCGTCGACGATCCGACTCGAACGACTTCTCGTGGAACTTCCGGCCATCGGTCTCGAGGACAACCGACCCCTCGATTGTCAGGTCGCTGCCTCCGAGGTCGCCCGTCTTCTGCTGGCTGCGCACGCGGAACCCCGCCTGCCTCAGCCGGACCCGTGCGACGCTCTCGAGCACACTTTGCGAACGCCAATCCACGAGCCGGGACACCTCCCGGCGCGGCAGAGGCAGGGAGAGGAATGCCCGCTCGACGTCGATGCGATCGGCGCGTCCGGTGCGGAGTGCCCAGTCGACGCACGGGATCGCGACCTCCGGCTCCTCGTCCAGAAGCACGCGGGTCATGGCGCTGACGACCGAGACCTCGCTTGCCGTCCCACCCGGCGCATCGTCGTAGTGCAGCTCCACGCCGGCGACAGCGCGGAGCCGGGCCGCGTTGGCGGGGACGCAGACCTGCACGAGTGGCGGCCGCCGCCATACCCAGCCGCCCCAGACCTCGAAGGCAGAAAGACCGGTGAGCCGGCCGCCGACCCGCACCGCGCGGAAACGCGGGTCGGAAGGATCGAGAGTCGAGTACCACCCGTTCCGGACACGGTGGGCGGCTCCGGATCGGACCGCCGCGGTGAGCATCCGCTCCGATGCGCCAGCGGCGAGGAGCTGCCGCGTTGTGGCGAAGCCGCCTCGCTGGATGATGACGTCTCGAACGCTCACCGCGGCAGCATCCTGGGGCTCCGGGTCCACAGAGGTCACCAGGTGGCCGCCGGTGGATCGCCATCCCCGGGTGGGAACTGTGAAGGCGGGAAACTCAGGTGACTTCGACCAGTGGCAGCGCTTGGTCGGAGTCCTGCGAGCGAACGAGCCGAGCCTCCTGAGTTTCCGACGAAGCGTGCGGGACGGAGACCCTACTCGAGCAGGCGCTGCAGGTACGTGCCGTACCCCGACTTGGCGAGCGGTGCGGCGAGCGCCGCGAGCTGCTCGTCGGTGATCCAGCGGGCACGCCAGGCGACCTCCTCGATGCAGCCGATTTTGATGCCCTGCCGGTCCTCGATGACGCGCACGTACTCGGAGGCCTGCATCATCGACTCGAATGTGCCGGTGTCGAGCCACGCGGTTCCGCGGTCGAGCACGTGCACCTGCAGCTTGCCCGCCTGGAGGTAGGTCTCGTTGACGGTGGAGATCTCCAACTCGCCCCGGTCGCTGGGCGTCACGCCTTTCGCGATCTCGATCACCGAGTTGTCGTAGAAGTAGAGCCCCGGCACCGCGTAGCGGCTCTTCGGCTGCGTCGGCTTCTCTTCGATCGACACCGCCACCATGTCGTCGTCGAACTCGACGACACCGTAGGCCTCCGGGTTGGCGACCTGGTACGCGAAGATCAGCCCCCCGTCGATGCTGTCGTACTGGCGCAGCTGCGATCCGAGTCCTCCGCCGTGGAAGATGTTGTCCCCGAGCACCAGGGCGACCGCGTCGTCGCCGATGAACTGCTCGCCGATGAGGAAGGCCTGCGCGAGACCGTCGGGCGACGCCTGCTCGGCGTAGCTGATCGTCATCCCGAGCTCCGACCCGTCGCCGAGCAGCGCCTGGAACTGGGGCCCGTACTCGGGCGTCGTGATCACCAGCACCTCGCGGATGCCCGCCATCATCAGCGTCGACAACGGGTAGTAGATCATCGGCTTGTCGAACACCGGCATCAGCTGCTTCGAGATGCCCTTGGTGATCGGCCAGAGCCGCGTACCCGAACCCCCGGCCAGGATGATGCCCTTCACGCGAGCCCCCTCTCGTAGGCGATGCACTCCTCGTACGAGGGCAGGGCACCGGATGCCGCGGCCGCTTCCAGCGTGGGCGCGGCCAGATCTTTGGGCGACAGCAGCAGTTCGCCGGCCGGGAACTCCAGTCCGATCGCCGGGTCGGTGGGCGAGACGCCGAGCTCACGCTGCGGGTTGTACACCTGCGACACGAGGTAGCTCACCACGGTGTCGTCTTCGAGGGCGACGAAGCAGTGCCCCAGTCCCTCGGCGAGGTAGATCGCGCGGCGGTCCACGTCATCCAGCCGTACCGAGTCCCAGGTGCCGAACGTCGGCGAGCCGACCCGCAGGTCGATCACGTAGTCGATGACCGCACCGCGCAGCGCGGTGACGTACTTGGCCTGGCCGGGAGGGACCAGGGCGTAGTGGATGCCGCGCACCGTGCCGCGCTTCGACACCGACGTGTTGCCCTGCCGGACGGTGAAGGGATGCCCGATGGCCGCCTCGAGCGGCTCGAAACGGTAGTGCTCGAAGAACAGCCCGCGATCGTCGCCGTGCTGGTCGGGGGTGAACTCGATGGCTCCGGGGACGCTGAGGGGCCTGGATCGCACGAGTGAGAGCCTACAGTCGGCGCCGAATAGACTCTCCGGGTGAGAATCCTCGTGACCGGTGGCGCCGGCTTCATCGGCTCCAACTTCGTGCGCCGCACCCTCGAGGACGCGTACCCCGGTCTCGAGGGCGCCGAGGTGGTCGTCTACGACGCCCTCACCTACTCCGGCAACCTCGCCAATCTGGCCCCCGTGGCGGACGACCCGCGCTACTCGTTCGTGCACGGCGACATCCGCGACAGCGCCCTTCTCGGCAGCACCCTGCCGGGCATCGACGCCGTCGTGCACTTCGCCGCCGAGTCCCACGTCGACCGCAGCGTCCGCGACTCCGGCCCGTTCGTCGAGACCAACGTGGTCGGCACGCAGCGGCTGCTCGACGCATCGCTGCAGGCGGGCGTCGGCCGGTTCGTGCACGTGAGCACCGACGAGGTGTACGGCTCGATCTCCGAAGGCTCCTGGGACGAGCAGCAGCCGCTCGAGCCGAACTCGCCGTACTCCGCATCGAAGGCGGGGTCCGACCTGCTGGCGCGCAGCTACCACCGCACGCACGGCATGAACCTGTCGATCACCCGCTGCTCGAACAACTACGGCCCGTACCACTTCCCCGAGAAGCTCATCCCGTTGTTCGTGACGAACCTCATCGACGACCTGCACGTGCCGCTCTACGGCACCGGCGAGAACGTGCGCGACTGGCTGCACGTCGACGACCACACCCGGGGCATCGCCCTGGTGCTCACCGGCGGCCGGCCGGGCGAGACGTACAACATCGGCGGCGGCACCGAGCTCAGCAACCGCGAGCTCACCCAGTTGCTCCTCGACGCGACCGGCCGGGACTGGTCGTACGTCGACCAGGTGGAGGATCGCAAGGGCCACGACCTGCGCTACTCGGTCGACATCTCGAAGATCAGGTCCGAGCTGGGCTACGAGCCGCTGGTGCCGTTCGAGCGGGGGCTCGCCGACGTCGTCCAGTGGTACCGCGACAACCGGGCGTGGTGGGAGCCCCTGAAGAGCCGCGCGGCCCTCACCTGATGCGCAGGTCGAAACCGCAGATCCTCATCCTGGGAGCCGGCGGCATGCTGGGCACGGATCTCCGTGCGGTGCTCTCCGGCCACAGCATCCTGTCGCCGACGAGCGCCGAACTCGATATCCGGGATGCCGGGGCCGTCCTCGAGGCCGCCTCCGCTGCCGACATCGTGATCAACGCAGCCGCCTACACGGCGGTCGACGACGCAGAGACTCACGAGGATGAGGCGAACGCGATCAACGCGGCCGGCGCCGAGAACGCAGCCCGGGCCGCCGCCGCCGCCGGCGCCGCGTTCGTGCAGCTGTCGACCGACTACGTCTTCGACGGGACCGCGATCGAGCCCTACCGCGAGGACACCCCGCGCACGCCGATGAGCGCCTACGGACGCACGAAGGCCGAGGGCGAGGAACGGGTGATCGCCGCACACCCCTCCCCGTACATCGTCCGCACCGCGTGGCTGTACGGGGCTGCCGGCCGCAACTTCCCCCGTACGATGCTGAGCCTCGCGGCGGAGCGCGATACGGTGTCGGTCGTGACCGACCAGGTGGGGCAGCCGACGTGGAGCGCCGACCTCGCCGGGCTGATCGCCACGCTGCTCGACGTCCGCCCGGAGCCCGGTGTCTATCACGGCACCAACTCGGGCAAGACGACGTGGTTCGGCTTCGCGCGAGCCGTCTTCGAACGGGCCGGCCTCGACCCGGAGCGGGTGCAGCCGACCGACAGCAGCACATTCACCCACCCGGCACCGCGCCCGGCGTACTCGGTGCTGGGGCACGGGGCGTGGACGCTCGCCGCCCTCGACACCCCGCGCTCCTGGGAGGACGCACTCGACCGCGCATTCCGCGAGGGCGTGTTCGATCCCGAGCTGGAGAGGATCCGGGCATGACGACCCTGCGGGTCATCGTCGACGACGTCATCGCACCCGGCGCGCAGGGCATCGGGCGCTACGCGGAGGAGCTCACCCGCGAGCTGATCCGCACCGCGCCGCGCGGCTCCACCGTGGCGGGCATCGTGTCGGCCTCGCCGGAACCCGACTACGTCGAGCTCGAGCAGCGGCTGCCCGGCCTCCGCGGCCTCTACAAGAGCCCCCTCGCCCGCCGCGAGCTGGCTGCCGCGTGGCAGCACGGGTTCACCCGTCTCCCCGGCTCCGGGATGGTGCACGCGACGAGCCTGCTGGCCCCCCTCCGCCGCCACGACCGCGGCACCGGCGAGCAGACCGTGGTCACCATCCACGACGCCATCGCCTGGACCCGGCCCGACCTGCTGCCGAGCCGGTACGCGAGCTGGTCCCGTGCGATGGCCAAGCGCGCCGAACGCTACGCGGACGCCATCGTGGTCCCCACCCACGCGGTGGCGGACGAGCTGGGCGAGCACCTCGACATCCAGGGCCGTGTCCGGGTGATCGGCGGCGCACCCGGCAGTGATCTGCGGCTCGTCCCCGACGCGGCCGCCCGTCGGCGTGCGCACGGCCTGCCGGACGAGTACCTGCTGTCGATCGCCGGCTGGGAGCCGCGCAAGGGCCTGGAGCCGCTGATCCGGGCGCTCGCCGAGAAGGGCACCCGCGACATCCCGCTCATCGTCGTCGGGGCAGGCTCGGCCGCGGAGCCGGAGCTGCGCGAGATCGCGAAAGACGCGAAGGTCGATCCGGAGCGGATCCGCTCGTGCGACCACCTGTCGCCCGAGGACCTGTCGGCGATCATCGCGGGCGCGACGATCGTGGTGCAGCCGAGTCTCGAAGAGGGCTTCGGACTGGCGATGCTCGAGGCGTTCGCGTTCGCACGCCCGGTGATCCTCTCCGATTCGCCTGCGCTCGTCGAGGTCGCCGCCGACGCCGGGTACGTGGTGGAGCGCGCGGACGAGCGGGGCTACCCGACGCGGCTGGGCGAGGCGATCGCGGGCCTGCTCGAGGACCCGAAGCTGCGCGCGTCACTCGGCACCCGCGGCGAGGACCGCTCGCATGCGTTCAGCTGGCGGGATTCCGCCGAGAAGGTCTGGCAGCTGCACGCCGACCTGTGATGGTCATTGCGCGGGTTCCGCCACCGCGGTGAGCTCGTCGACCCGCAGGTAGATGTAGTCGTAGTCCGGGTGCACGTTGTCGAACTCGGGTGGCACGATGTTGAGCTTCTCGATCGGCAGTTCGCGTGTCTTCGACCCGAGCTCGACGAAGTGCGCGAGCATCCCCTGCGGGATGTCGGTCGACACCACCTGGCTGCCCGCCGCCGCCACCCCCTGGAACTTGGTCACCAGGTTTCCGGGGTCGAACTGCCGCAGCATCGCCTCCTGCACCTGACGCTGGCGGTCCATCCTCTGGTAGTCGTTCGAGCCGTACCGGGACCGCGCGTACCAGAGGGCCGTCTGACCGTCCATGTGCTGCGGGCCCGCCTCGATGTAGCCGATCGGGGGCGCGGAGGACCCGTCGTCGTAGTTGTTCGACCCGTACGGCAGCCGCTCCGCCACGTCGATGTCGATGCCGCCGAGCGCGTCGATCAGGTCGGCGAAGCCCTGCATGTCGATGAGCACGTAGTACTGGATGGTGAGACCCAGGATGCCTTCGGCGGCATCGCGCGTCGCCTCGATCCCCGGCTGGCTGCCGTGCGCCTCCGCCTCGGGGTAGAGCTCGGGGTGCTCCTCCCCGTAGGTGTACAGGTAGTTCACCAGGCAGTCGTCGCCGCAGTCGTAGCCGTTCGGGTACGGGCCGTACAGCGGGGAGCCCTCCACGAACCTGGCCTGCTCGAGGTTGCGCGGGATGCCGAAGATCACGCCCTGACCGGTCTCGGCGTCGATGCTGACCACCGAGATGCTGTCCGGCCGCAAGCCGAGCCGGTCGGGGCCGGCGTCGCCGCCGAGCAGCAGGATGTTGTACCGGCCTTCGATCGGCGCCGCGATCTCGCCGCCGCCGAACACGGAGTTCAGCACCCCGATCGCCGAGACGGCGTTGGCGGCCGCCCACCCCGCTCCCCCGGCGGTGACGCAGAGCAGCACGATGCTGAGTCCGGCGATCAAACCCCGCGCGGAGGGAGCCACCCTGACCAGGCGCACCAGGCGCAGGGTGTCGAAGGTGGTGACGATCCACAGCACCGCGTAGAACGCGAGCGCGGCGACCAGCACCCAGAGCACGATCGGATTCGTCAGCAGGGTCAGCAGGATGGTGCGGTTCAGCAGATACAGCACGACCGTGACGACGGCCACCGCCCACAGCAGCAGGGTCGCGCCGAGGGCGAACCTGCCGGCCCGGCGATTGCCGGCGAGCACCTGGGCGGAACCGGGGATCAGCACGTTGAGGACGACGAGCCACCACGCCCGCTTCGTCATCAGCGGCCGGGATCGCGTGTCCGGGTTGCGGACCGGATTCGACGCGCTCACCGGTCGGGTACGGCCAGCTGCGCCTGCAGGGCCGCGTTCTTCTCCGCGACGGCGCCCTCGAGCCCGGCGGCGTAGTCGGCGAGGGCGGCGGCGAGGGCGGGGTCGCCGATCGACAGGATGCGCGCGGCCAGCAGGCCGGCGTTGCGGGCCCCGCCGATCGACACCGTCGCGACCGGGATGCCGGCCGGCATCTGCACGATCGACAGCAGCGAGTCCATGCCGTCGAGGTGCGCGAGCGGCACGGGGACGCCGATCACCGGAAGGGTCGTCATCGAGGCCAGCATGCCGGGCAGGTGCGCGGCGCCGCCGGCGCCCGCGATGATGACCCGGATGCCGCGCGCGGCCGCCGCGGCGCCGAACGCGATCATGCCGCGCGGCGTGCGATGCGCCGACACCACCTCGACCTCGAGCGGGATGCCGAACGCGGTGAGCGTCTCGGCAGCACCGGACATCACCGCCCAGTCGGAGTCGGAGCCCATCACGACCGACACCACGGGCGCGGGCGCGGACTCTGCTGGCACGGATGCCATGGTACGGGTCAGTCCTCGAAGAACGCGGCTGCCGCGCGCGCCGCCTCCAGCGTCGCATCCAGGTCGTCCCCGGTGGCGGTGACGTGACCGACCTTGCGTCCGGGGCGGGACAGCTTGTCGTAGGAGTGGAACTTCACCGACGGCTGCGCGGCGAGCGCCGCCGGGTAGCGGTCGGGCATCGTGGCACCCGCGGGACCGCCCAGGACGTTCGCCATCACCGACCAGGGCCGCACCGGCGAGGGGTCGCCGAGCGGAAGGTCGAGCACGGCGCGCAGGTGCTGCTCGAACTGGCTGGTGACCGCGCCGTCGATCGTCCAGTGACCGGTGTTGTGCGGGCGCATCGCCAGCTCGTTGACCAGCAGGCCGCCGTCGGCGTCGTCGAAGAGCTCGACCGCGAGCACGCCGGTGACATCGAGTCCTTCGGCGATCCCGACCGCGAGCTCCCGCGCGGCGGCCTCCAGCCCCGCGGAGTCGGGTGCGGGGGCGGTGACCTCGGCGCACACGCCGTCGCGCTGCACGGTCTCGACCAGCGGCCAGACGGCCACCTCGCCGGACGGCCGGCGGGCGACGAGCTGGGCGAGCTCGCGGCGGAACGGCACCAGCCGCTCCGCGAGCAGCGGGCCGGACCCGAACCAGTCGTCCGCGCCGTGCTCATCCCGCACGACCCGGACGCCTTTGCCGTCGTAGCCGCCGCGCGGAGTCTTCACCACGGCGGCGCCGTCGTGCGCGGCGAGGAACTCCCCGAGGGCGGCGGCGTCGTGCACCGCGCTCCAGGAGGGCACAGGGGCGCCGAGGGCGCTCAGCCTCTCGCGCATGAGGAGCTTGTCCTGTGCCACCGCGAGGGCCGCGGGTCCGGGGCGGACGACGGCACCCGCGTCGACGAGGGCGGCCAGCACCTGCTGCGGCACGTGCTCGTGGTCGAAGGTGACCACATCGAGGTCGGAGGCGAAGGCGAGCACCGTGGCGGCATCCCGGTAGTCGCCCACCTCCGTGGACGCGAGCGCGGCCGAACTGCCCGGGACCTCGGCGAGCACCCGCAGCTCGATGCCGAGAGCGACCGCCGGGGGGATCATCATGCGGGCGAGCTGTCCGCCGCCGATCACGCCGACTCTCATAGACTGAACCCTCCCGGTTTCGAGCCTACCGAGACCGGAGAGCTGGGGAGGACGCCGACGATGCGCACGCTGATCGGTCAGTTCACGCGCTTCGGCGTGGTGGGCGCGATCGGGTTCGTGATCGACTTCGGCGTCTTCAATCTGCTGATCAACACGTTCCTCAGCGCCGGACACATCCATGAGGGCCCGCTCATCGCGAAGGTCATCTCGACCACCCTCGCCATCATCTTCAACTGGATGGGCAACCGCCAGTGGACCTTCCGGCAGCACCGCGGGCGGCAGTTGCTGCGCGAGGGCGTCGAGTTCGCCATCGTCAGCGTCGGCGGCATGCTGATCGGCCTGGCCTGCCTCTGGGTGTCGCATTACGCGTTCCACTTCACCAGCGTCCTCGCCGACAACATCTCCTCCAACGTGATCGGACTCGGGCTCGGAACGGTGTTCCGGTTCACCTTCTACCGGCTGTGGGTGTTCGCGCCCCACCGCGGCGACCCACAGCCGTCGGTGTTCCCCGAGCTGGGAACCGGGCCGACCCAGCCGATCCCGACGCCGACCGACGAACGCGCCGCTAAGCGTCGTACTCGTGGGGGCGCGACTGCTCCTGCTGCCGTCGCGCCGCGATCGGATTGAGGCTCCGCTCCATCAGCTCGTGCAGCGCCGACTGCACCAGCGCCGCCGACGGGATGTCGTGCAGCACCACCGGCCGGTCGAGGCCCGTGTTGATCAGCACATCGCCGCTGCCGAAGATCTGCTGCAGCCCGTTCTGCCGCACCGTCACGTCGTAGCCCCTGCTGTGCAGCAGCTCCTGGCGGGTGCGCACCAGGATGCCGCGCCGCAGCACGATGCGCCGCGTCGTGATCGTGTAGCTGCGTCCGAGCCAGGCGATGAACGGGACGACGAACAGCGCGATCACGAGCACCGCGCCCGCCGCCAGCACGACGTAGTTCAGCCAGGCGGGCGAGAAGCTGCCCGCGAAGTACCCGGTCGCGGCGAGGATCGCGATCAGCGCCACCGACGGGAAGACGAGCACCCGGGCGTGCGGACGCAGGCGGGCGACGATCGCCTCCGGGACGACCTCCCCCGTGCCGCTCACGCCAGCCTCGCGTGCGTGACATCGCCGGCGGCGATGGACTCGTCCCCGACCCGCAGCCGGCCGTCGGCGTCGAGGGCCGTGGCGAGTCCCTCGATCACCCGGCCGTCCGGCAGATCGACGCGCACCTCGCGGCCCAGCGTCAGGCAGAGCTCCCCGGCGCGCGCCAGCAGGCCGCTCGCGACGGCATCCCCGCCCGAACGCAGATACGGCTCGACCAGCCCCCGCAGGCGGGTGAGGTAGCCGGCGAGCACGGTGTCGGCATCCGGATGCAGTCCCTCGATCGCGAGGGACGTCGCCGACGGCACAGGCAGCTGATCCGCGGTCATCGCGGTGTTGATCCCGGCGCCGACCACGACCTCGCCCCGCTCGGGGATGAGCTCGGCGAGCACGCCGCAGACCTTGCGGCCACCCACCAGCACGTCGTTCGGCCACTTGAACCCGACGGCGGCGTCGGGCAGCAGGTCGGAGACGACGCCGGCCATCGCCACCCCTGCGGCGATCGGCAGCCAGCCGAGGCGCTCCGGAGGCAGGGGACCCGGATCGATCAGCACCGAGATGGCGAGGGCGCTGCCCGCGGGGGCGATCCAGGAGCGGTCCAGCCGGCCCCGCCCGGCGGTCTGATCGTCGGTGACCACGGTCGTGAAGCCGGCCAGCACCGACCGCCGCGCGCGAGAGGCCAGCTCGGCGTTCGTCGACGGCGACGAGGCGAGCACCACCAGCTCGGGCACGAGGGCCTCGGATGCCGGAAGCTGCATGCGCCCAGCCTAGGGACCGCGGTCGCATAAAGTTGCGAGGTGGAGAGTGCGCGGGCGATCGTCATCATCCCCACGTACAACGAAGCCGAGAGCCTGCCCACGACCGTGGCGGGCATCCTCGACGCGGTGCCCGCGGCATCCATTCTGATCGTCGACGACGCAAGCCCCGACGGCACCGGCACCATCGCCGACCGCCTGGCCGACGACCCGCGGGTGCGCGTGCTGCACCGCACCGCCCGGGACGGACTCGGGCACGCCTACCTCGCCGGATTCGAGCGCGCCCTCGCCGACGGCTACGACGCCATCGTGGAGATGGATGCGGACGGCTCGCACCCCGCGTCCGCCCTGCCCGCGATCCTCGCCGGCCTCCGCGACGCCGACCTGGTGATCGGCTCGCGCTGGACCGCCGGAGGCGCCGTCGCCAACTGGCCCCGCCGCCGCGAGTGGCTGAGCCGAGTGGCCAACACCTACGCCCGGATCGCGCTGCGCATCCCGGTGCGGGACTCCACCGCCGGCTACCGCGCGTTCCGGGCCGGCGCGTTGCGCGAGATCGACCTCGCGCACGTGGAATCGCGGGGCTACTGCTTCCAGATCGACATGACCGTCCGGGTCGTCGACCACGGGCTCACCGTCGCCGAGGTGCCCATCACCTTCGTCGACCGGGTCGCCGGCAGATCGAAGATGAACGGCGCGATCGTCGCCGAGGCGATGCTGCGGGTCACGCAGTGGGGGCTGCAGCGACTGTTCCGTCCGCGCAGACAAAGCCGCGCCGCGTTGGAGAGTTCCGCTAAAGGCGCGGTTCCCCCCTCTGACTAGGCTGAAGCGCGTGACCGCCGACGCCACCCCCGACATGATGACCACCGCGGGCCGGATCGCCGACCTCAAGAACCGCTATCACGAGGCCGTCACGGCCAGCGGCGAGGCGGCGATCGAGAAGCAGCACGCCAAAGGCAAGAAGACCGCGCGCGAACGGATCGAGCAGCTGCTCGACCAGGGCAGCTTCGTCGAGCTCGACGAGTTCGTGCGGCACCGCACCCACGCCTTCGGCATGGACAAGAACCGGCCTTACGGCGACGCGGTCGTCACCGGCACCGGCACCATCCACGGGCGGCAGGTGGCCGTGTACTCCCAGGACTTCACGATCTTCGGGGGATCGCTCGGCGAGGTCGCGGGCGAGAAGATCATCAAGGTGATGGAGCTGGCGCTGAAGACCGGGGTGCCCATCATCGGCATGCTCGACTCCGGCGGCGCCCGCATCCAGGAGGGCGTGGTCGCCCTCGGCAAGTACGGCGAGATCTTCCGGCTCAACACGCAGGCCTCGGGCGTCATCCCGCAGATCTCGATCATCATGGGGCCCGCGGCGGGAGGCGCCGTCTACTCCCCCGCCCTCACCGACTTCGTGATCATGGTCGACAAGACCTCTCACATGTTCGTGACCGGCCCCGACGTCATCAAGACCGTCACCGGCGAGGACGTCGGCTTCGAGGAGCTCGGGGGCGCGCTCACCCACAACCAGGTCTCCGGGGTCTCGCACTACCTCGCCTCGGACGAGGACGACGCGCTCGACTACGCGCGAGCGCTCATCTCGTTCCTGCCCGACAACAACCTCGCCGAACTGCCGGTCTACGAGAGCGAGGTCGAGCTCGAGATCACCGACGAGGACCGCAAGCTCAACACGATCATCCCGGACTCGCCGAACCAGCCGTACGACGTCAAAGAGGTCATCTCGAACATCGTCGACAACGACGACTTCGTCGAGGTGCAGCCGCTGTACGCGCCGAACATCGTCATCGGGTTCGCACGGCTCGAGGGACGCAGCATCGGCATCATCGCCAACCAGCCCCAGGCGATGGCCGGCACGCTGAACATCGAGGCCGGCGAGAAGGCGGCCCGGTTCGTGCGCTTCTGCGACGCGTTCAGCATCCCGATCCTCACGCTGGTCGACGTGCCCGGGTACCTGCCGGGCACCGACCAGGAATGGACCGGTGTCATCCGCCGAGGCGCGAAACTGCTCTACGCCTACGCCGAGGCGACCGTGCCGCTGGTGACCGTCATCACCCGCAAGGCGTACGGCGGGGCCTACATCGTCATGGGCTCCAAGCAGCTCGGAGCGGACATCAACTTCGCCTGGCCGACCGCCGAGATCGCGGTCATGGGCGGGCAGGGCGCGGTCAACATCCTGTACCGGGGCGAGATCAAGAAGGCGGAGGAGGCGGGTGAGGATGTCGCCGCGGTGCGCACCCGCCTCGCCAACGAGTACACCTACAACGTGGCCTCGCCGTTCCTTGCCGCGGAGCGCGGGGAGCTCGACGGCGTGATCGAACCCGCCGCCACCCGCGTCGCCGTCATCAAGGCGCTGCGGGCGCTGCGCACCAAGCGCGCCGAGCAGCCGCCGAAGAAGCACGGGAACATCCCGCTGTGACCGCGACCGACATCCGGATCCTCGGCGGCAACCCGGACGCCGAGGAGATCGCCGCGATCACGGCGGTGCTCGCCGCGGCACTCGACGAACTCGCCGGGGAGGAGCGGCGAGCGCAATCCACCGGGCCCACCGCCTGGCAGCGCTCGCAGCGGCCGATCCGCCGGCCGCTCGTCCGCGGGGCCTGGCGCACCTCGGGTCGCTGACGCGTCGAGGATCCACACGCCGGGGGCGCGGGATCGCACCAGCGCACCCGTAGGGGCGGTTCTGTGTGGATGCTCGACGGGATCCGTCGCGTCGAATGCGGAATCCGTCGATTCTCGCCCGGTCGGCGCCGTTATCCCCCACTGTCCCCCGGTGAGACCGCGCCAAAGCTCCGAATCCGCCTGATTGCCGGGGTATGTCCCCTTTCTTGTCCCCCGAAATGACGACTTTCCGCCATGAGAGCTTGGCGGCATCCTGGAGGAACACAGGTGCCCCGCTTGCGGCGCACCACCATACATCGGGCGACTAGGGTAAGCGGCCCGATGTTGTGGGGGCGAGTCAGGGCGATATTCGGGTTGTCGCCCTGACTCGGATTTTGACGGAGGGGCCGCGTCGTACGCGGCCCCTCCGGTCTTTAAGCCCCTACGCGCTCCTGGGGATCTCGAGCCACAGCTCGACCTCGTCATCCTCCAGCGAATCCGTGCCGAGCAGGCTCGCACTGCCGTCGTCGGAGGTGCGCAGACCCACGACCGTGACCGCGACATCGGACCCCTCGGGCACCGTGCGTGCGATCACCTTGTCGGCCGCCGTGGTCCGCAGTGCCTCGGCGAGCCGGTCGAGCACGCGCTCGAGGTCGGCGTCGTCGAGGTCGTCGATGCCGCCCTCGTCGAGCAGGGTGACCGTGGTGCCCCGCCGCCGCGCGAGCATCACCTGCTCGCGCACGGCGTTGTTCAGCAGTTTGCGACCGCGGATCTCGTCGCGGATCGCGCCCTCCAGGTGCAGGCACTCCGCGCGCTGCGCCGCCGACAGATCACCGTGCGTCTGCTGGATCGCCCTCAGCATCGGCAGCGCCATCACGCTCGTCTGCCCCAGCCGGAACTGCCGCTCGTTGAGGTGCGCCTCCTGCGCGGCATGCCAGTCCGTCGCCTCCCGCTCCGCCAGCGCGAACCGCTGCGAATCCCGCGCCGCCTTCGACAGCGCGTTCGTGATGATGTGCGCGATCGCCACCCAGGCCGTCGAGCCGATCACGCCGAAGTTGATCAGCGCGATCGGGCCGGCCCAGAGCACGGTCTGAATCACGAGGAACGCGATCCCCGCCCAGGCGAAGCCGGGACGACGCACCGTCACCAGGATCGCCAGCAACGTGCCGCAGGCGGCCACGTACCAGGTCGCGTAGCTCAGCCCGCCCGGCTGGTTCGCCTGCAGCTGCGAGGTCACCAGCAGCGGCAGGGCGATCGAGACGGCGAAGGCGAAGGATGCCAGCCAGATCGGGGTGCGCCGCTGGCTGACGGCGAGCAGGGCCGCGGTCGCGATCGCGTAGATGACCATCGCGGCGATGACCGGACCCGTCGACGTGGAGAACCCCAGCTGGAACGAGTACACCCCGAGCACGATGTGGTAGCTCGAGAACAGGGCCGCGAGGCCCACCAGCAGGAGGCGGGGTGCGCCGATCGTCACGGGGCCTCACCGGCCTCGGATGCGATCGCGAACTCCTCGAAGACGGGGACCGCCGCCGAGCGGTCGTCGGGCCAGCGCAATGTGACACGGGTCCCCTCCCCCGGTGCGGAGGCGATCTCGGCATGACCACCCGCGCTCGACATGCGCTCCAGGATCGAGACGCGAACACCGAGACGCTCCGTCGGGACCGTGGCGAGCTCGAACCCCGCGCCCTCGTCCCCCACCAGCACCTGGATCGCGCCGTGCGGAAGACCTCCGCGCACCTCGATCCACCGGCGCACCCCGGAGCCGCCGTGCTGGAGGCTGTTCACCATCGCCTGCACCGCCGCGGAGTACATCGCCTCCGCCACCGGGATCGGCATGCCCGCCTTCCCGAGCCGCACCGTCGTCACGTCGAACGGCTGCGACATCGTCGCGGTCGCCTCGGAGATCCGGCTGGCGAGCACCGCGGCCGGAACGATGGCGTCCGAATCCGGGGTCACCGCGACCGCCTCGCGCAGATGCCCGATGGCGTTTCCCGCCATCGTCGCGGCCAGCTCCTTCGCCTCGGGCGTGTAGGCTCGGGCGGCGGAGAGCAGCGTGGTCAGCACGCTGTCGTGCACGATCGCGTCGACCTGCACCCGCTCCGCCTCGATCGCGTGCTGCCGCACCGCGTGCGAGTAGCGCTCCAGCGCGGTCTGCTGCGCCCGGTCGACGCTCGCCGCCGCCGTCCGCAGCATGAAGAAGATGATCGTGATCACGCCGCCGAGGATCAGGGCGAACACCGAATCGAGGGCCGCCCGCGACGGCCCGACATCGCCCCCGGCCGGCGTGAGCCGGATGATCGCGTAGATGAGCGGGATCGCCACCAGGTACAGCGAGGCCCAGCGCACCGACAGCCCGATCGCGGCCATGGAGGTCGCCACCGTCATGATCCCGTAGAGCCACGAGCTGTCATCCGTCGCCCGCGACGGATCGATCACGGCGAATGGCCAGCTGACCAGGCCGATCAGGTAGACGGCGGCGAAGCTGGTGCTCGCCACACGCACCAGCCGCCGGGTGATCGCGGCCGCGACGGTGAAGAGCAGGGTACCGAGCAGGCTGCCGATGAAGACGATGTTCCACGCCTGATGGGTGTTCGGCAGCTGCGACAGGATGGCAGGGGTCGACTGGGCGAGGAATGCGATGCCGAAGCCGGCGGCGGACCGCGAGACCGCCGACTCGACGCGACGCAGGCTGAGGGGGTTGCGGACCTGCCGGCCGCGCGGTGGTGCGCTCGCCGGTGCGCTAGTGGCCATCGACCGCGTCGGGATCCAGTCCCGGCAGGATGCCGTCCTCGACCGCGCGGCGCAGCAGGTCGACCTTCGTCGGGGCGGGCCGGCCGACCTCGACGTACTTCACCCGGATGCGGTCGAGATATTCGCGCGCCGTCGAGTAGCCGATGCCCAGCTGCTCGGCCGCGAGCTTCAGCGGCAGGCCCGACGCGTACAGGTGCAGGATCTCGCGCTCACGGCGACCCAGCTGCGCCTTCGCGAAATCGCGGTCCGCGTCGATGGCGGTCGCCCACTCCAGGTTGTTGAGCACCTCGCCGCGCGCCACCGTGGCGGCGGCCGCGATCACGGTCTTCGTCGCCGACGACTTCGGGATGACGCCCGCGGCACCCGCGGCGAGCGCCTCACGCACGAGGGCGACGCGGTCGGCGATGCTGTGGACCAGTACCGCGGAGCCCGCCGCCTGCACGCTCTTCACGTTCTCGGTCACGCTGGACCCGTCACCGAGCGACAGGTCGAGCACCGTGACGTCGACCTCGCGGCCCGCGAGACCCGTGATCAGCTCGGGGACGGTCGACGCGACGACGACCACGTCGTAGCCGTCGTCCATGAACGCCGCCTTCAGCCCGAGCCGCACCGACTCATGGTCGTCGACGATGGCGACGCGCACCCCGGTGCGCGGACCCTCAGCGGCCGGTTCCTGCCGGATCGTCTGCGACATGCTCATCCTGTCTTCCCCCGATCCTCGGGCGGCAAGCGCCCTTGCAGGGATCTTATCGCGCGGCATCCTCACGGACGAGGAGACCCACCGCCTCGACATGGTGCGTCATCGGGAACAGATCGAAGGTCCGCAGGCTCTCCAGCCGGTACCCGTGGCCGGCGAACAGACCCACATCCCGCGCGAACGCCACCGGATCGCACGCCACGTAGACGAGCTGCGCGGGAGCCACCGCGGCGAGCGCATCGACGACCGCGCGGCCAGCCCCCGACCGCGGAGGGTCGAGCACCACGGTGGCCGCGGTCAGCCGCGGACCCGGCTCCAGCGAGCGCACCCACCTCTCGACCCGCCCGGTCACCGCCGACGCCCCGACCCAGTCGGCGAGGTTCTCGGCGGCATGCTCCGTCGCACGCGGATCGGACTCCACCGAGGTGATCCGGGTGCCGCGACCGAACCTGTCGCCCACCGCGGCCGCCAGCAACCCGACGCCGCCGTACAGGTCCAGGTTCGCGGCCCTCGGGTCGAAGCGGGTCTCGTCGATCGCTCCCGCCACGGCCGAGCTCAGGGTCTCGGCGGCGTGGCGGTGCACCTGCCAGAAGCCGGCGTCGTCGACCCGGAACTCACGGTCCCCCACCACCTCCCGCACCACGCTGCGGGTCTGGGTGCCGACGATCATCCGGGCTCCGCCGACGGCGGGGGCGAGCAGGTCGATGTGCTCGGTCCCGGCGGGGAACCGCTCGCCGAGGGGGGCGATCTCACGCAGCTCCTCCACCGCGAGGGGAAGGTCGGTCACCGGCACGACGGTGTGCGAGCGTGCCGCGTAGGGCCCGGCCACGCCGTCGTCCGAGACGTGCAGGCGCACGCGCGTGCGCCATCCTGTGCCGTCGTCCGGACCGGGCAGCGCCTCGACCGGGGTGTCGCGCTCGACACCGCCGAAGCGCGCCAGCGCCTCGCGCAGCACCTGCGCCTTCAGCTCACGCTGATGCCCGGGCGCGATGTGCCCGAACTCGGCGCCGCCCGCCCGCTCCGCCGGGTCGCGCTCGAGGGCGGCCTCCGCCCACGGATGCGGACGGCGATGGATGCTGGGCTCCAGCACGCGCACCGTGTCGGCCCGCCAGAACGCGGGCTTGGCATCGTCGGTCACCCGCGCGACGACGCGCTCACCGGGGATCGCGTCCGACACGAAGACGACACGGCCGTCGAGCCGCGCAACGCTGATGCCGCCGTGCGCGATGTTGGTAGCGTCGAGTTCGACCTCGCGGCCCTGCATCTCACCCATCAGTCACCGAGCTTAGGAGGCGGCGTGCGGCTGTACCTGGCCTCCACCTCGCCCGCGCGCCTCGCGACGCTGCGGGCGGTCGGCATCGAACCCGACGCGATCCCGTCGCATGTCGACGAGGATGCCGCGATCGCGGGCGCCGGACCGCTCACCGCCGCGGAGACCGTGCAGCTGCTCGCGCGGCTCAAAGCCGAGGCGGTCGCGGAATCGGGTGCCGCGTTCGACGGGCTGATCCTCGGCGGCGACTCCGCGTTCGAGCTCGACGGGCGGGTGTACGGCAAGCCCCACCTGCCCGAGGTGGCGCGCGAACGCTGGCGTGCCCAGCGGGGCCGCAGCGGCATCCTGCACTCGGGGCACTGGCTGATCGACGCGCGCGGCGGCATCATCGGCCGCGCCGTCGGAGGGGTGGCGGCGGCCGAGGTACGGTTCGCCGACGACATCGCCGACGACGAGATCGACGCCTACATCGCCACCGGCGAGCCGCTCGAGGTCGCGGGCGCGTTCACCATCGACGCGAAGGGCGCGGGCTTCATCACCGGTGTGGTGGGCGACCCGCACGCGGTCGTGGGGCTGAGCGTGCCCCTGCTCCGGCGGCTCGTGCGCGAGCTCGGGATCGCGTGGCCCGACCTCTGGAACCGCTAGCGACCGCCTACAGCGGTTCGCATCCTGATCTGTAGGGGCTCGACAAGGGCGGGCCACCCGCCACACCCTAGGCTGGGTGACTATGGCTCGTATCACCAAGGTTCTGATCGCCAATCGGGGAGAGATCGCGGTGCGTGTCATCCGCGCCGCACGTGACTCCGGCATCGGATCCGTCGCCGTCTACGCCGACCAGGACCGGGATGCGCGGCACGTCAAGCTGGCCGACGAGGCCTACGCGCTCGACGGCACCACGAGCGCCGAGACCTACCTGGTGATCGACAAGCTGCTCTCCGTCGCCCGCCGCTCCGGTGCCGACGCCGTGCACCCCGGCTACGGATTCCTCGCCGAGAACGCCGACTTCGCCCGCGCCGTCATCGGGGCGGGGCTCATCTGGATCGGGCCGTCGCCCGACGCCATCGAGCGGCTCGGCGACAAGGTGTCGGCGCGTCACGTCGCCGAGAAGGTGGGCGCACCGCTCGCTCCCGGCACCCTGAACCCGGTCGCCGACGCCGCCGAGGTACTGCGCTTCGTCGACGAGGTCGGGCTTCCCGTCGCGATCAAGGCCGCCTACGGCGGCGGCGGGCGGGGCATCAAGGTGGTGCGCACCCGGGACGAGGTCACCGAGGCGTTCGAGTCCGCGACCCGCGAGGCGATCGCCGCCTTCGGCCGTGGCGAGTGCTTCGTCGAGAAGTACCTCGACGAGCCGCGCCACGTCGAGACGCAGTGCCTCGCCGACTCCGCCGGCAACGTGGTGGTCATCTCGACCCGCGACTGCTCGCTGCAGCGCCGCAACCAGAAGCTCGTCGAGGAAGCGCCTGCCCCGTTCCTCACCGACGACCAGCGCACCCAGTTGTACGAGGCATCCAAGGCGATCCTGAAAGAGGTCGGATACCTCGGCGCGGGCACCTGCGAGTTCCTCATCGGCAAAGACGGCACCGTGTCGTTCCTCGAGGTGAACACCCGGCTCCAGGTGGAGCACCCGGTGTCGGAGGAGGTCACCGGCATCGACCTGGTGCGCGAGCAGTTCCGCATCGCCGAGGGCGGCACCCTCGACTACGACGACCCCGAGAGCCACGGCCACTCGATCGAGTTCCGCATCAACGGCGAAGACCCGGGGCGCAACTTCCTGCCGATGCCCGGCCCGGTGAACGTGCTGCGCTTCCCCGGCGGGCCGGGCGTCCGTGTCGACTCCGGTGTCACGACCGGCGACGTCATCTCGGGCGCCTTCGACTCGCTCCTCGCCAAGCTCATCGTCACCGGCTCGAACCGCGCCGACGCTCTCGAACGGGCACGTCGCGCACTCGACGAGTTCGAGGTGGCGGGGCTGCCGACCGTGCTGCCGTTCCACCGCAAGGTGGTGCGCGAGCCGGCGTTCGTCGCCGCCGACGGTCACTTCGGCGTCTACACCCGCTGGATCGAGACCGAGTTCGTGAACGACCTCGAGCCGTGGGGCGGGATGCTGCCCGAGTCGGGTCCCGCCGAGAAGCGCAACGACGTGGTCGTCGAGGTGGACGGCAAGCGCATCGCGGTGTCGATCCCGGCGAAGCTGCTGCCGTCGACCGGCGCGGTGTCGAACGCTCCCGCCCCGCGGCGTCGCGGTGGCGGCGGGGTCGCCGTCGCCGCCTCCGGAAACGCGGTGAAGAGCCCGATGCAGGCCACGATCGTGAAGGTCGCGGTCAGCGAAGGCGACAAGGTGGTGAAGGGCGACCTGATCGTCGTGCTCGAGGCGATGAAGATGGAGCAGCCGCTGACCGCGCACCGCGACGGCACGATCGCGAAGATCGATGCGACGGTCGGCGCGACCGTGTCGGCCGGGCACCTGCTGCTGGCGATCGAGGACTAGCCTCAGCCGACGATGTGCATCGCGCGCGCCGCATCGGTGATCGAGCCCGACAGCGACGGGTAGACCGAGAAGGCTCGGGCGAGCTGATCGACGGTGAGGCGGTGTTCGACCGCGAGCGCGATCGGCAGGATCAGGTCGGAGGCTTTCGGCGCCACCACGACACCGCCGATCACCGTGCCGGAGCCGGTGCGGGCGAAGATCTTCACGAACCCGTCTTTCAGCCCGATCATCTTGGCGCGCGGGTTGGAGGCCAGAGGGAGCTTGTAGATCTCGCCCTGCGCGATCCCGTCCTCGATCTGCTTCTGCGACCAGCCGACCGTCGCGACCTCCGGCTGCGTGAAGATGTTCGACGTGACGTTGCGCAGCTCGGTCGGCTGCACGGCGTCTCCGAGCGCGTGGAAGACGGCGGTGCGTCCCTGCATCGACGCGACGGATGCCAGCGGCAGGAAGTCGCTGCAGTCCCCGGCCGCGTAGATCGACGGCATCGACGTGCGCGCGACCCGGTTGACGCGGATGTGGCCGGACTCCGCCAGCTGCACCCCGGCCTCCTCGAGCCCGATGCCCGCCGTGTTGGGTACGGAGCCGACCGCCATCAGCGCATGCGAGCCCTCGACGGTGCGGCCGTCTGCCAGGGTGACCAGCACCCCGTCGCCCTGACGTTCCACCGACTGGGCGCGGCTCTTGTTGAGCACCTGCATGCCGTTGCGGATGAACACGTCGCCGACGAGCTGCGCCGCGTCGGCGTCCTCCCCCGGCAGCACCTGCTCGCGCGACGACACCAGGGTGACCTTCGACCCGAGCGCCAGGTACGCGGACGCGAACTCGGCACCGGTGACACCGGAGCCGACGACGATCATGTGCTCGGGCACCTCGTCGAGGTCGTACAGCTGGGTCCAGGTGAAGATGCGCTTGCCGTCGGGCTTCGCGGTGGGCAGGATGCGGGGGCTGGCTCCCACGGACACCACCAGCGTGTCGGCGTCGATCTCGTCGAAGTCGGTGCGGGACTTGCCTTTGCCCGTGGACACCACGATGCGGTTGGGGCCGTCGAGGCGGCCGTTCCCGGTGACGATGCGCACGCCGGCGCGCACCAGCTGGGCCTTCATGTCTTCGGACTGCTGCCGGGCGAGCATCAGCAGCCGGTGGTTGACGGCACGCAGGTTGACCGCGACCTCGGGGCGTACGGCACGTCCGGCGTCGTTGCGGGTGAAGAACTGCACGCCGAGGTCGGCGGCCTCCCCCACCGACATCGCAGCCTCGGCGGTCGCGATGAGGGTCTTCGACGGGACGACGTCGGTGAGCACTGCGGATCCGCCCACACCGGCACGCTCGACCAGGGTCACGTCGGCGCCGAGCTGGGCGCCGGTCAGCGCGGCTTCGTAGCCTCCGGGTCCGCCGCCGAGCACCGCGATGCGCTGGGTGCGTTCGAACTCGTAGGCCATGCCGATATTCTCGCGCGTTTGAGCACGGCCCGCTGACGCCGCTGTGCGGTCGGGCCACCCGAAATAGACTGACGGGATGTCAACGACGCCTGAGCAGAACCCCCTCGACGACCCCGCTGCCGATCCGTTCGAGATCGCGAAGCAGGCGGCGGCGCAGCTGGCGGAGGCGACCGGCGTCGCGAAGCACGACATCGCGCTGACGCTCGGCTCCGGCTGGGGCCAGGCGGCGGAGGCGATGGGCGAGACCACGGCCACCGTGCCCGCGACCGAGATCGTGGGGTTCACCGCCTCGAAGGTGGTGGGGCATTCGGGGACCCTGCGCAGCATCCTGTTGCCGAGCGGTAAGCGGGCGCTCGTGATCGGGGCCCGGACGCACTTCTACGAGGGGCACGGCGTGCGGCGGGTCGTGCACTCGGTGCGCACGGCGGCGGCCGCGGGTGCGACCACGATGATCCTGACGAACGGCGCCGGAGGCATCCGCGACACCTGGCGTCCCGGGCATCCGACGCTGATCAGCGATCACATCAACCTGACGGCCGCGTCGCCGCTCGAGGGGGCGACCTTCATCGACCTGACCGACCTCTATTCGCGGCGGCTGCGCGATCTGGCGCGCACCGTCGACCCCGAGCTCGACGAGGGCGTGTACGTGCAGTTCCGCGGGCCGCACTACGAGACCCCCGCCGAGGTGCAGATGGCGAAGACCATCGGCGGCCACATCGTGGGCATGTCGACGGCGCTGGAGGCGATCGCCGCCCGGGAGGCGGGCATGGAGATCCTCGGCATGTCGCTGATCACGAACCTCGCGGCGGGCATCTCGAAAGAGAAGCTGTCGCACGCCGAGGTGATCCAGGCCGGCAAGGATGCAGAGGCGGTGCTCGGCGGCCTCCTGGCCCGCATCGTGGAGAAGCTGTGACCGCTCCCCTGCCCGAGCTCGCCGCCGCGGTCGCCCTCGCACGCGACTGGATGGCCCAGGACCCCGACCCGGCGACGCGTGCCGAACTGGATGCACTGGTCGCCCGCGCGGAGACCGGCGCCCCCGAGGCGGTCGCCGACCTCGTCTCCCGGTTCGCGGGCCGGCTCGACTTCGGCACGGCGGGTCTGCGCGGGGAGCTCGGCGCCGGCCCGACCCGGATGAACCGCGTGCTGGTCTCGCAGGCCGCCGCCGGGCTGGCGGCGTTCCTGCTCACGCGCGAGCCGAACCCGACGGTCGTGATCGGCTACGACGGGCGTCACAACTCCGCGGTCTTCGCCCGCGACACCGCCGAGCTGATGCAGGCCGCCGGAGTGCAGGCCACCCTGCTGCCGCGGCTGCTGCCGACGCCGGTGCTGGCGTTCGCCGTGCGGTTCTTCCGCGCCTCCGCCGGAGTCATGGTCACCGCATCTCACAACCCCGCCGCCGACAACGGCTACAAGGTCTACCTCGGCGGCGGCGACGGGGGGTCGCAGATCGTGCCGCCCGCCGATGCCGAGATCCAGGCGGCGATCCTCGAGGTCGCCCGCGGCTCGGTCGCCGGCCTGCCCCGCTCGACGGCGTACGCCACCGCCGACGAGGAGGTGATCGACGCCTACACCGCGGCCACGGCCGCCGTCGCGCGAGCCGGCGCCCCGGCGGCGACCCTGCGGTACGTGTACACACCGATGCACGGGGTCGGGCTCGAGACGGCGCGCGCGGTGTTCGCCGACGCCGGCTACCCCGACATGCATGTCGTGCGGGAGCAGGCGAACCCCGACCCCGACTTCCCGAGCGTCGCGTTCCCCAACCCGGAGGAGCCGGGAGCCATGGACCTGGCCCTCGCCCTCGCGGCGGAGGTCGACGCCGACCTGGTCATCGCGAACGACCCCGACGCCGACCGCGTCGCGGTGGGGGTCAGGGACGGCGACGGCTGGCGCCGGCTGTCGGGCAATGAGGTGGGGTGGCTGCTCGGCTGGCGCGCGGCGAGAGCCGCGGTCTCGGCGGGCTCGACGGCCGGGAGGTCGCTGGCCTGCTCGCTGGTGTCGTCGCCGGCGCTGGGTGCCGTGGCAGCGGCATCCGGTCTCGACTGGGTGGAGACGCTCACCGGCTTCAAATGGATCTCGCGGGCGCCCGGCCTGGTGTTCGGCTACGAGGAGGCGCTGGGCTACCTGGTCGACCCCGAGAAGGTGCGCGACAAAGACGGTATCTCGGCCGCCGTCGCCGTGCTGGAGGAGTTCGCCGACCTGAAGGCGCGCGGCATGACGTATGCGGAGCACCTGGCCTCCTTCGCCGAGCAGTTCGGGGGGTACGCGTCGTCGCAGATCTCGATCCGCGTGGCCGACCTGTCGATCATCCCGGCGACGATGCAGCGGCTGCGCGCGGCGCCCCCCGCTGTGGTGAACGGGCTCGCAGTGGAGGCTGTGGACGACTTCCTGCCCGGCATCGACGGCTTCCCGCCGAACGACATCCTGCGGCTGCGGTTCGACGGCGGGCGGGTCATCATCCGCCCGTCCGGCACGGAGCCGAAGCTCAAGTGCTACCTCGACGCCTGGTCGACCGAGGGGTCCCCGACCGAGCGTCTCGCGGCCGCTGAGGCGACGGTGGCGGCGCTCGACGCCGGGATGCGCGACCTGCTCGAGGGCTAACCCAGCGACCGCTGCAGCTTCTCCGTCAGCTCCTCGGTGTCGAAGTAGTTCTCCACCACGATCACGTCGGCGAAGGTCGTGCCGATCGCGGTGAGGAACTCTGGGCTGGTGAGGATCACCTGGGCGTCGTCCGACTCGGCCGCGAGCGAGTCGAGATCGGTCGCGACGACGGTCGCGTCGATCCCGAGCCGCTGCAGCACCCGCTCGGCGTTCACCTTCAGAATGCCGCTCGTGCCGATGCCCGCCCCGCAGATCGCGACGATCTTCACGCGGCGTCCAGCGGCTCGCTGGGGTAGCCCTGCGGGGCGCCCAGGATGCTGCGCACGTCCTCCGCAGACGAGGCCGCCGCCAGGCGCTCCACGGCATCCGAATCGTTGAAGACGTTGGCGAGCGCCGCGACCACCGACAGGTGCGTGGCGTAGCCGGCGGCGAGTCCGATGACGACGCTCACCGGGTCGTTGTACGGGTGGCCGAAGTCGACCGGAGTGCTCAGGGTGACCACGGCGAGCCCGTCGGCCCGCACCTCGGGGCCGGGGCGGGCATGCGCGAGCGCGAGGCCCGGCGCGATGACGACGTAGGGTCCGTGCTCGTCGATCATGCGGATCATCTCGTCCGCATACTCCGGGGCCGCTGCGCCGGTCCGCGCCAGCGTGGCGCCCGCGAGCCGCACCGCCGCGCGCCAGTCCGCGGCGGTCGCGTGCAGCTCGACGCCGTCGTCCGGCAGCGGAGGCAGCGTCATCATCCGGCGCCGAAGCCCGTCACGATGCGCTCGATCAGCGCCTCGCGGTCCTCGAGCGGCAGGAACGCCGCCTCGGCCGCGTTCAACTGGAAGGCGAGCACGTCATCCATGTCGTATCCGAAGGTGTCCGAGAGGATCCCGATCTCCTTGGTCAGCGACGTCGCGCTCATGAGGCGGTTGTCGGTGTTGACCGTCACCCGGAACCCCAGCTGGTAGAGCATGTCGAACGGGTGGTCCTCCATGCTGTCTCCCCACGCCGCGAACGCCCCGGTCTGCAGGTTGGAGCTCGGGCTGCATTCGAGCGTCACGCCGCGGTCCTTCACCCATTGCGCGAGCCTGCCCAGCGTCACGAACCGGGCGTCGTCGTCATCGCCCTCGACGGTGATGTCTTCGGCGATGCGCACCCCGTGGCCGAGCCGCAGGGCACGGCCGTCGATCAGCGCGCCGCGGATGCTCTCCAGCCCGTCCGCCTCGCCGGCGTGCACGGTCGCCGGGAACCAGTTGTCCGCGAGCAGGTCGAACGCCTCCCGCTGGCGCGACGCCGGGAACCCGGCCTCCGGCCCCGCGATGTCGAACCCCACGACGCCGTTGTCCCGATGCCGCAGCGCGAGCTCGGCGATCTCCGTCCCGCGGTCGAGGTGGCGCATCGCGCTGACCAGCTGGCCCACCCGGATGTCGTGGCCGGCGGCAGCGGCGGCCTCGGTGGCTTCGTCCAGGCCGTCCTGCACCGCCTCGACGGCCTCGTCGAGGGTGAGGCCGCGCGTCAGATGCTGCTCGGGCGCCCAGCGGATCTCGCCGTACACCACACCGTCCGCCACCAGATCTTCGACGAAGTCCCGGGCGACGCGCACCAGGCCCTCGCGGGTCTGCATCACGGACAGCGTCACGTCGAAGGTCTTCAGGTACTCGACGAGGCTGCCGCTGTCGGACTGGTCGGCGAACCAGGTGGCCAGTGCACCGGCATCCGTCGCGGGCAGGTCGATGCCGAGCGGCTCGGCCAGCTCGATGATGGTCTGCGGCCGCAGCCCGCCATCCAGATGGTCGTGCAGCGAGATCTTCGGCAGGTCGCGGATGGGCGTCCGGCTACCCGGAAGCGCGGCGTCGGTGTCGCTCATGACGCCAACTTATCGTGCGGGCTGCTGGGAACTGCCCCGGATACGCTCCGAGATCGCCTGGGCAGCCGCGCGCGCGTGCGCGAGCACCTCCTCCGGCGCGATGACGCTGAAGCTGGTGGCGACGTAGGGCACGGTGAGTGCGGCGCGCGCGGAACCGTCGGCGGCCAGCACGGGCACGGCGAGATCGGTGATCCCCGGCTGCTGCGGGTCGTCCCGCCGCACCGCCTCGCCGGTGCTGAGCGCGGTTCCCGTGGCGCTCTCGAGCGGGAACAGCGCCCCGACGCGCACCCGGTAGCCGAAGTCCGCCGGGCTCTCCACCTGCCCGATCACCCGCACCGACCCCATGTCGAGCACGCTGAGGTTGCACGACTGCGACACCCGCCGCGAGAGCTCGCGCATCGACGGGGTCGCCGCCTCGAGCAGTCCGCGCAGGGGAGGATGCCGGTGCGCCAGGTCGAACGCCGCCATCGAGAACGAGTACTGGTTGCCGTCGCGCAGCAGCCAGCCGCGGTTCTCCAGCGTCGTGAGCACCCGGAACAGCTGGGACACCGTCCAGCCCGTGGCCTCCGCGATCTCGGTCTGGCTCATGCCGTCGCTGCGCGAGCCCAGGAGGTCGAGCACGTCGAATGCCTTGTCGAGCGCGGGGACCGCATAGGCCGGTCGCGCCTGGCGCGTCGGCTCCACGTCAGCGATCCGCACCCATCGCGGCGAGCATCCGGCGTGCGATGTCGCGATCGATGTCGTCGGGGACCGGCTGCGCGCCCGCCCGGAGCCCCGCAGCATCCAGGGCCACCCGCTCGAGCGACAGGCACTGCAGCAGGAACCCGAGGTCCATCGATTCGAGCGAATTGCCTTTCGGCTCCCGCCCGGCCAGGTTCATCATGCGGCCCTCGGCGAGCAGGATCACGTGACGGCCGCCCGGCAGGTCGATCCGCTCGATCGCGTCGTCGAGACGGGTGACGGTGGTCGCCCCCGCCTTCAGCGCGGGCACGTCGATCTCCCACGGGAAGTGCCCGCAGTTCGCCAGCACGGCGCCGTCGGCGACGGCGTCGAAGAACGGGGCGGTCAGGATGTCGGGGTGCCCGGTCGCGGTGATGAACACCTCGCCCCACCCGGCGAGGTCGTCGATCGCGGCGACCCGGAATCCGTCGAGCGCCGCCTCGAATGCCTTCAGCTCATCGACCTCGACCACGGCGACCTTGCCGCCCAGCTGACGCAGGTAGTGGGCGACCCCGCGGCCGCACCAGCCGTATCCCGCGACCACGAACCGGCGGCCGGGCACCATCAGGTTGGTGATGCGCATGAAGCTCTCCACGACGGACTGGCCGACGGCGTGCTTGTTCTCGCCGATCGCCTTCAGCAGCGAGTCGTTGATGACGATCACCGGGAACGGCACCTGACCGGCCAGCTCGCCGCGCAGCCGGTCGCCGCCCGAGGTGGTCTCCTCGGTGCCGCCGATCAGCGACGATGCGGCGCCGCGGGCGACGACGCCGGCGGCCAGGTCGGCGCCGTTGTCGAGCAGGATGTCGGGGGCGGCATCCAGCACAGCGGCGACGCTCGCGTGGTGCTGGTCGAGCGTGTCGTCGCGGCTGCCGAACACCGTCATGCCGGTGGAGCGCAGGTGGGCGACGATGTCATCCTGGGTGGAACCGTGGTTGCCGGTGGCCACGATCTCGGCCCCGCCGGCCTGCAGGGTCTCGAGCAGGACGGCGGTCTTCGGCTCGAGGTGCAGCGACATCCCGATGCGGCGGCCCGAGAAGGGCCGGGAGGCGGCGAAGTCGGCACGCGTCCGCGCGAGGAGGGGCATGCGGGAGCGGATCCAGTCGACGCGGGCGGCGCCACGGGCAGCGAGATCGGTCATGCGCACACTATTTCACATATGAAGGTGCTTTTCATATATGCGAATCGCTGTAGAGTGAACGCCATGCCCCGCAAGATCATCCTCGACTGCGACCCCGGCCACGATGACGCGGTCGCCCTGCTGCTCGCCTACGGCAACCCCGAGATCGACCTCGTCGGCGTCACCACCGTGATGGGCAACCAGACCATCGACAAGGTGACACGCAACGCGCTCTCCGTCGCACGGGTCGCGGGGATCACCGGGGTGCCGTTCGCCCGTGGGTCGGCCCGCCCCCTGGTGCGGCAGGTGGAGACCGCGGAGAGCATCCACGGCGAGTCGGGTCTCGACGGCCCCGTCCTCCCCGAACCCGACATCGAGCTGGACCCGCGCCCCGCCGCGCAGTTCCTCGTCGACACGGTCATGGCCTCCGAGCCCGGGGAGATCACCCTGGTCGCCACCGGCGCCCTCACCAACCTCGCCCTCGCCGCGCGGCTCGAACCGGCGATCGTCGGTCGGGTGCGCGAGGTGGTGCTGATGGGCGGCGGCGCCCACGTCGGCAACTGGAGCGCGGTCGCCGAGTTCAACATCGTCATCGACCCCGAGGCGGCGGCGATCGTGTTCAACGAGCCGTGGCTCGTCACGATGGTCGGCCTCGACCTCACCCACCAGGCGCTCGCGACGCCGGAGGTCCGCGCGGCCATCAACGCCGTCGGCACGGGTCCCTCGAAGTTCGTCGACGAGCTGATGGTGTTCTTCCAGCAGAGCTACGAAGACGCGCAGGGCTTCGACTACCCGCCCGTGCACGACCCGTGCGCCGTCGCCTATGTGATCGACCCGACCCTGATGCGCACGGTGCGCGCGCCGATCGACATCGAGCTGTCCGGCGGGCTCACCCTCGGCATGACCGTCGTCGACCTGCGCGAGCCCGCCGGCGACGATGTCACCACGCAGGTCGCGTTCGACCTGGATCACGCCCGTTTCTGGGCGCTCGTCGTCGACGCGCTGGAGCGGATCGGGGAACCGGGCTAGGTTTCGACACGCCCGCTTCGCGGGCTACTCAACCAGCGGAGAGGTCTGCTTCGCGAGCCGCTCAGCCGATGCGGCCCTGGATCAGCGCCCCGCCATCCTGAACAGGCGCGCCCTCGTCCCCGATCTCGTACGCACCCTCGAGCGCCTCGAGCGCGCGCGCGAAGCGCGCCGGCTCGTCCGTGCCCATCGTGAACAGCGGGTCGCCCTTCTTCACGGCCTGACCCGGCTTCACGTGCAGGTCGATCCCGGCCGAGTGCTGCACCGGGTCCTCTTTGCGGGCTCGTCCGGCACCCAGGCGCCAGGCGGCGATGCCGAACGGCAGCGCCTCCTGCTTCACCAGGATGCCGTCCCGCTCCGCCGAGACGACCTGCGTCTCGCGGGGGCTGGGCAGCGCCGCGTCGGGATCACCCCCCTGCGCCGAGATCATCGCACGCCAGGTGTCCATCGCCTGCCCGCTCTTCAGGGCGCCCGCGACATCCGCATCCGGCATCCCGGCGAGGTCGAGCATCTCGCGCGCCAGCGCGAGCGTCAGCTCGACCACATCGGCCGGACCGCCGCCGGCGAGCACCTCCACCGACTCCCGCACCTCGTTCGCGTTGCCGATCGCCAGCCCGAGCGGCACGTTCATGTTGGTGAGCAGCGCCCGCGTCGCGACGCCCGCGTCGTTGCCGAGGGCGACCATCGTCTCCGCCAGCTCGCGCGAGCGCGCCGGGTCCTGCATGAACGCGCCCGAGCCGAACTTCACGTCCAGCACCAGTGCGGCGGTGCCCTCCGCGATCTTCTTGCTCATGATCGACGACGCGATGAGCGGGATCGCCTCCACCGTGCCGGTGATGTCGCGCAGGGCGTAGAGCTTGCCGTCGGCGGGGGCGAGACCCGAGCCCGCCGCGCAGATCACCGCACCCACGGCATCCAGCTGAGCCATGAACTCGTCGTTGCTGAGCTTCGCGCGCCAGCCGGGGATCGACTCGAGCTTGTCGAGCGTGCCGCCCGTGTGGCCGAGGCCGCGCCCCGACAACTGCGGCACGGCCACGCCGAACGAGGCGACCAGCGGCGCGAGAGGCAGCGTGATCTTGTCGCCGACCCCGCCCGTGGAGTGCTTGTCGGTGGTCTTCTTCGACAGGCCCGAAAAATCGAGCCGCTCCCCCGACGCGATCATCGCCATGGTCAGGTCGCGGATCTCGTCGCGCTGCATCCCGCGGATGAAGATCGCCATCGTCATCGCGGCCATCTGCTCGTCGCCGACGTAGCCGCGGGTGTACGCATCGATGAGCCACGAGATCTGATCGGTGGACAGCGTGCCCCCGTCGCGCTTGGTGTGGATCAGATCGACGACGTCGAACGCCTCAACCATTGCGGTACTCCTCCAGCGTGCGGGGTCCGAACGCGTCGGGGATGACCTCGTCGATGGTCTTGATGCCCGACACGGTCTCGAGCAGCATCCCGTCGGCCGAGTGCTCGAACAGCAGCTGCCGGCAGCGCCCGCACGGCATCAGCGCGTTGCCGTGCCCGTCGACGCAGGTGAAGGCCACCAGCTTGCCGCCGCCCGTCATGTGCAGCGACGACACGAGCGCGCACTCGGCGCACAGCGTGAGGCCGTACGACGCGTTCTCGACGTTCGCACCGGTGATCACCCGCCCGTCGTCGACGATGGCGGCGACCCCCACCGGGAACTTCGAGTACGGGACGTAGGCGTGGGTGAGCGCCTCCTTGGCGCGGTCGCGCAGAGCATCCCAGTCGATGTCGGTCATGAGACTCCTATGACTTGATGTACGGCTTCCCGTCGGCGGCGGGGGCCCGCGAGGTGCCCACCAGACCGGCGACCGCGAAGATCGTCACGACGTACGGCAGCATCAGCATGAACTCCGACGGCACCGGCGAGCCGATGATGCCGAGCACGCTCTGCAGGTTGGTCGCGAAACCGAAGAGCAGCGCCGCGAGCGTCGCGCGCAGCGGATGCCACCGTCCGAAGATGACGGCGGCCAGGGCGATGAACCCGAGGCCGTTCGTCATGTCCTTGTTGAACGAGCTGACCGAGTCGAGCGTGAAGTACGCGCCGCCGATACCGGCGATCGCGCCCGCGAGCGCCACCGTCCAGAACCGGGTGCGGTTCACGTTGATGCCGACGGTGTCCGCCGCGGTGGGGTGCTCGCCGACGGCACGGACGCGCAGGCCCCAGCGGGTCTTGTAGAGCCCGAACCACACGAGGAACACGGCCGCGTACATCAGGTAGACGATGATCGTCTGGCGGAAGAACACCGGGCCGATGATCGGGATCTGCGACAGCAGCGGGATGTCGATCGACGGGAACCGCTCCGTCGAGTTGAACGCCGGGGCGTTCGAGGTCAGCACCTTCGAGTACAGGAAGCTCGTCAACCCCGACACCAGCACGTTCAGCACGACACCGACGATGACCTGTTCCACGATGTAGCGGATCGAGAACACGGCCAGCACGAACGAGAGCAAGACGCTGCCGATCATGGCCGCGAGCAGCCCGACGATCGCCGAACCGGTGACCGAGCCGACGAACGCGGCGGAGAAGGCGCCGAGCAGCAGCTGACCCTCGATCGCGACGTTGACGACACCCGCGCGCTCGCCGATGACGCCGCCCAGGGCTCCGAAGATGATCGGCGTGCTCAGCGCGAGCGCCCCGACCAGCAGGCCGGGAACCGGGATCGACCGCTGACCCGCCGCGGCCCACGCGAGGAACGCGATCAGGAACAGCACACCGAACACGGCGATCAGCCAGAGCGGCACCTTGCCGGTCGCGCCGCGTGCCGAGAACAGGTGCGCGAGCACCGCCAGGGCGACGAGCACCACGGCGATGACCGTCACCGCGACGGTGGCGGGCACGACGAGCGGCGGGATCTGGATGGTGTCGCTGCCGGTGGAGAGCACGAACGTGCTGTCACCGGAGCGCGGTGCGACGAACGCCAGCACCAGCGTGATGAGGGCGAACACGTCGAGCGCGATCGGGGCCTTGAGGTCGCGGCGGATCGCCTTCTCGCGGACGATCGGTGCGGCAGCAGCGGCAGGCTTGCCCTGAGTAGCGCCGTCAGGCGCGTGTCGAAGGGTCACTTGGTCACCACCTTCGGCGAGCGGCTGGCTCGTCGCAGCAGCTGGATGCCGGTCGGCGTCGGGAGCCGGAACACGGTACGCACCAGCGGCGGTGCCGCGATCAGCAGCACGATCACCGACTGCACCACGAGGATGATGTCGATCGGCACGCCCTGCGACGCCTGCATCGTGTACCCGCCCGCCTTCAGCGCACCGAACAGGATGCCGCTGAAGAACACACCCCAGGGCCGCGAGCGACCCAGCAGCGCGACCGTGATGGCGTCGAACCCGATGCCGGCGTCGACTCCGGCGGAGAAGCCGGAGGTCGTCGTGCCGAGCACCTGCGATGCGCCGGCGAGGCCGATCAGGCCGCCCGACATCAGCATCGCGAACACGTAGACGTTCTTGACGTCGATGCCGGCGACGCGCGCCGCATTCGGATTCGCCCCGACCGCGCGGAACCGGAACCCGAGGGCCGACCGGTTGAGGATGTACCAGACGAAGATGGTCGCCAGGATCACCAGGATGAAGCCGAAATGCAGGCGGTAGGTGCCGACGCCGAGGAGGTCGGACAGCGTCGGCATGATCGCCGACTCCATCGCGGGCGGCGACTTCGGGTTGTTCGAGCCGGGTGCCTGCAGTGCGCCGGGCGTGCGGAGCAGGAAGCCGACCAGGTAGAACGCGACGTAGTTCAGCATGATCGTCACGATGACCTCGTGGGCGCCGGTGCGCGCCTTCAGGAACCCGGCGATGCCGCCCCAGAGCGCGCCGCCGACGATGGCGCCCGCCACGCACACCAGCATGTGGAGGAAGAACGGCAGCTCGAACGACCAGCTGATCCAGCCGGCGACGGCCGCCGCGATCAGGATCTGGCCGCGACCGCCGATGTTGAACATGCCGACCCGGAACGCCAGCGCCACGCCGAGACCGGCCGCGATGAGCGGGGTCGCGAACGTGAGGGTCTCGGTGAGCGGCTTGATCTGGTCGACGAAGCTGTCGCGCTTCCAGTTGAAGACGGCGCCCTGGAACAGCGCCGAGTACGCTCCGCCGATCGCCCGGCCGATGGCCTGGAACAGGTCGGACGGCCGCGAGAAGAAGTA
>JBFWWZ010000024.1:0-40833 GCA_050245915.1 Microbacteriaceae bacterium | reverse complement strand
CATGACCAGGTTGTCGAGCGTGGCCATGAACATCGGGATGCCGGTGGCGAGAACCACCAGCACGAAGGGGATGCGGCGCGTGGGCACGGTTGCTCCAGACTCTCGGAGGACAGGTTGTAATCGAATTATTACCTGAATGTAGTAATCGACTGATAACATGTCAAGCGTGACGGTCACCGAGGCTCCCGCGACCCGCATGCCGGCCGCCGAGCGGCGCGAGCAGATCCTCGCCGCCGCCGCAGGGGTCTTCGGCGACTTCGGCTACGTCGGAACCACCACCGACGCCGTCGCCAAGGCCGCCGGGGTCAGCCAGCCGTACGTGGTGCGCATGTTCGGCACCAAGACCCAGCTGTTCCTCGAGGTGCTCGACCGATCGCTGAAGCGGCTCCTCGAGCAGTTCCGCGCCGAGATCGCCGAACAGGGTGCAGGCTCCGCCGAACTGCCCCTGTGCATCGGCCGGCGCTACCTCGAGCTGCTGCAAGACCGCGGCCTCCTGCTCAGCCTGATGCAGGGCTTCATGCTCGGCGCCGACCCCGAGATCGGCCCGTGCGTGCGCGAAGGCTTCATGGGCGTATACCGGCTGCTGCGCGACGAGGCGAAGTTCACCCCCGAGCAGGCCGCCGAATTCCTCTCCGGCGGCATGATGATCAACACCCTCGTCGGACTCCGGATGGGGGTCGACTTCGACAGCGACCCCGACGTCCGCGAGATGGTCACCGCCGCCATGCCGTCGAAGGCCGGACTCCTGCGGGACCTCACCCGGCAGTAGATTCGGCGTATGAGCCTGATCGACACGATCCGGGCCTCGGTGATCGGCGGCAACGACGTCGTCGACGGACCCTTCGGCCCGCGTCCCGTCGTCTACGCCGACTACACGGCGTCCGGACGCTCGCTGACGTTCATCGAGGACTACATCCGCTCCGCCGTGCTGCCGCTGTACGCGAACACGCACACCGAATCCTCGGGCACGGGACTGCAGACCTCGCGGTACCGCGAGGAGGCGCGGGCGATCATCGCCGAGTGCACGGGCGCGACCAGCGATCACGTCGTGCTGTTCTGCGGCAGCGGTTCCACCTACGCGATCGACAGGCTGATCGGGGTGCTCGGCCTCCGGGTGCCGTCGAACCTCGACGACACCTGGCACGTCACCGACATGATCCCCGCGAACCAGCGCCCGGTGGTGTTCGTCGGACCGTTCGAGCACCACTCCAACGAACTGCCGTGGCGCGAGTCGATCGCAGACGTGGTGGTCATCCACGAATCCGCCGACGGCCACGTCGACCTCGACCACCTGCGCGAGCAGCTCGAGAAGTACGCCGACCGTCGCCTCAAGGTCGGCGCGTTCTCTGCTGCGTCCAACGTGACCGGCATCATCACCGACACGGCCGCGGTATCCACCCTGCTGCATGCGCATGGGGCGCTCGCCTGCTGGGACTTCGCCGCCGCGGCGCCCTACGTCGACATCGACATGCGCCCGGTCGACGACCCGGCCGGATTCGACGCGGTGTTCCTCTCGACGCACAAGCTGATCGGCGGCCCGGGGACGCCGGGTGTTCTGATCGCCCGGCGCTCGCTGTTCACCAACCGGGTTCCCGTGGTCCCCGGCGGCGGCACCGTCGTATATGTCAATGCCGACGAACAGGACTACCACCCCGGCATCGAGCACCGGGAGGAGGGCGGAACGCCGGCGATCGTGGAATCGATCCGCGCTGGCCTCGTCTTCCAGCTGAAGGCGGCGGTGGGGGTCGACGAGATCCGGCGCCGCGAAGAGGACTTCGTGTCGCGCGCGATCGCGGCCTGGGACGCGACCCCCGGGATCGAGATCCTCGGCAGCCACGACGCCGAGCGGCTGTCTATCGTGTCGTTCGTGGTGCGCCACGAGGGCCGGTACCTGCACCACAACTACGTCGTCGCCCTGCTCAACGACCTGTTCGGCATCCAGGCGCGCGGCGGTTGCTCCTGCGCCGGCCCGTACGGCCACCGGCTGCTCGGCGTCGACGACGAGCGGTCGAAGGCGATCGAGCGGGAGGCGATGGGCGGCTGCGAGGGGATCAAGCCCGGCTGGGTGCGGGTCAATTTCAACTACTTCATCGACGAGGAGACGTTCGAGTACGTGCTGGATGCCGTGAAGCTGATCGCCGCGGAGGGGGCGCTGCTGCTGCCGCAGTACACCTTCGATCCGATGTCGGGACTCTGGCGCCACCGCGACGCCGACCTGCTGACCGCGCCGATGTCGCTCGGCGAGATCGACTACGCGGACGGCTCCATGCGCTACCCGGACCGCAGGCGGCAGGCCGAGCACGGTCTCGCGCACTACGCGGACCTCGCGCGCGCCGAGTTGCTCGCCGCGCGCACCAACCCGGTGGAGGCGCTCCCGGTCCCGGCGACGACGGCGAGCTTCGAGGAGCTGCGGTGGTTCCCGTACCCGGACGAGATCACGACGTGAGCCCGGGGATCCTGCTCGTCGACAAGCCCGGAGGCATGACCAGCCACGACGTGGTCTCCCGCGCCCGTCGGGCGCTCGGGACGCGCAAAGTGGGGCACGCCGGAACTCTCGATCCGATGGCGACCGGTCTGCTGCTGCTCGGGGTCGACAGCGCCACGCGCCTGCTGACCTACCTGGTCGGGCTCGGCAAGCGCTACACGGCGACGATCCGCCTGGGGGCGGCGACCGACACCGACGACGCCGAGGGCTCGGTGATCTCGACGGCCGATGCCAGCGGCATCTCCGGCGTCGACACCTCCGCGTTCACGGGGACGATCGAGCAGGTCCCGTCGAGCTTCAGCGCCGTCAAGGTCGACGGCAGGCGCTCGTACGACCGGGCCCGCGCGGGGGAGGAGGTCGTGCTCGCCCCCCGCACCGTCACCGTGAGCAGGTTCGAGGTGCTCGCCGAGCGGGACGAGGGGCAGTTCCTCGACGTCGACGTCGTGGTGGAATGCTCGTCCGGCACGTACATCCGCGCGCTCGCGCGCGATCTCGGTCGGCGGCTCGGGGTGGGCGGCCACCTGACGGCGCTCCGGCGTGAGGCGATCGGCGCCTTCGAGGTGCGGGATGCGGTGGGCGTCGACGACCTGGACGTCGCCTCCCTGCGCACCCCGGCATCCATCGCGGCACAGCTGTTCCCGGTCGCGCGCCTCGACGCGCTCCAGGCGGTCGACCTGGCCCACGGCAAACGGGTCGAGCTCGCCGTACCGGACGCCCCCGTGGTGGCGGCCATCACCGGCGACGACCGGCTGGCCGGCCTCGTTGAGGTCGCATCGGGACGCGCCCGCGTCCTGGTCAATTTCCCGTCGGACGAGGTGCTGGCATGATCTTCGGTTTCACTGTCGCGCTGGTCGGAGCCGCCGTGCTCGCGGGGCTGCTCTGCGTCATCCTGGGCTTGGCGGGGCGCAAGCCCGCCGACCTGACGGTCCTGTCGCTCGTGGCGGTCGAGGTGCTCCTGCTCGCCCAGATCGTGATCGCGCTGCTCGCCCCGGCGTTCGGCAACGCGCCCACCGGCAATCCCGCCGAGTTCTGGGTGTACCTGATCTCGGCCGCGATCATCCCGCCGCTGGCGGTGGTCTGGGCACTCACCGACCGCAGCCGCTGGAGCACCGTGGTGCTGGGGGTCGGCGCGTTCGCGGTCGCGGTGATGGCCTACCGGATGTACCAGATCTGGACCGTCCAGCTCGCCTAGCCCGCCACCGCTAATCTGGATGACGTGACAGCCAGCCGCCCCCGGATCACCGGTGCGGGCCGCGTCCTCGTCGCCGTCTACGGCGTGCTCGCCATCGCGGCGACCGGGCGGTCGACGTTCCAGATCATCGACAGGTTCGACGAGGCGCCGCTGGCGTTCACCCTCTCGGCGGTCGCCGGGGTCGTCTACATCGTCGCCACCCTGGCGCTCGCTCTCGGCTGGCGCCGTCTGGCGCTGGCGACCATCTGCTTCGAGCTGGCGGGGGTGCTGATCGTCGGCACTCTCAGCCTGATCTTCCCCGACGTGTTCGATCCCGCACCCGACAGCCGGCAGGCGACCGTCTGGAGCGCCTACGGCCTCGGCTACCTGCTGGTGCCGCTCGTCGTGCCGGTGATCGGCCTGCTGTACCTGCGCCGGCGGCCCGCGGACCCGGAGGCCTGAGTGGAGGTCTATCGCAGCTCCGAGGCGATCCCGGCAGGCTTCGGGCCGTCGGCGGTGACGGTCGGCAAGTTCGACGGACTGCATATCGGTCATCGCGACGTGCTGCGCCAGCTGTGCGAGCGGGCGCAGGCGGACGGCCTGGTCCCGACGGTGGTGACCTTCGACCGCAACCCGCTGTCGACTCTCGCGCCCGGCACCGCTCCGCCCGACCTGGTGAGCGCCGCCCAGAAGGTGGAGCTGTTCGAGTCCGCCGGGATCGGCGCGGTGCTGCTCCTGGAGTTCACGGAGGAGCTCGCGCGTCAGTCGCCCGAGGAGTTCGTCCGCCGGATCCTGGTCGAGACGCTGCACGCGAAGGTGGTGCTCGCCGGCGCGGACTTCCGTTTCGGTGAGCGCGGGGCGGGCGATCTCGCGGCGCTCCGCGGTTTCGGGGAGGACTGCGGCTTCGAGGTGGCGCAGATCGCCGACTTCGATCTCGAGGGCCGCCGTGTGTCGTCCACCTGGATCCGCGAACTCCTCACCGAGGGCAGGGTGCGCGAGGCGGCCGGACTGCTCGGGCGGCAGCCGTCGATCCGCTCCACCGTCGTTCCGGGCGAGCAGCGCGGGCGCGAGCTCGGGTATCCGACGGCGAACCTCGACCCCGCGGTCGAGGGGATGCTGCCCCGCGACGGCGTCTACGCGGCATGGGCCACGGTCGACGGGGTGCGATACGGGTCGGCCGTCTCGATCGGCAACAACCCGACGTTCGAGGGGGTGCCGCAGCATCAGGTGGAGGCGCACCTGCTCGATCAGAGGCTCGACCTCTACGGAAAGACGATCGACCTGGCGTTCGTCGAGTACATCCGGCCGATGAACCGGTTCGACGGGGTGGATGCCCTGGTCGCCCAGCTGCGGGCCGACGAACAGCGGATCCGCGGCATCCTTCAGGCCGAGGGCACCGGCCCGCGCCCGTAGAGGAACAGAACCAGTTCACGGGCGGTGCCCGCCAGCTCGGGGCCGGAGCCGAACTCCCACCCGGCGTCGGTCGCCCGCAGCGTGCGCCCTCTGACCACTGCGCGGATGGGCAGGGGTGCGGCGAGGGTACGGGCGAGGGCGACGGCCCCGGATGTGGTGGCGTCCACGGCGAGGCCCGGGTGCGTCTCCCACGCCTCGGCCAGCGCGGCGCCCAGGTCGCCGATCCGCACCCGTCGACGCGCGAGCGCACGGTCGACCGCCGCACCGGATGCTCCCGCGCTGACGAGCACGGCGAGCCGGGTGCCCCAGTCGTCGTCGACGGCGGACTCGTCGTGCCGGGGCCGGGTGCTGAGCGGCAGGTACCTGGTCAGGTCTCGGGGGTCGCTCATCGCCGGGATCCGGGGTCGACCATCGCCTCGAGGTAGCGCGCCACGATGTCGAGTTCGTCTGCGGTGAAGCCGGCGTGCAGGCGCCGCAGGTCGTCCAGGATGCCGGCGTAGGCGTTTTCGAAGCCGGCGAGCCGCTCAGGGATCGCCTCGATCACGACCTTTCGCCGGTCTGCGGGGTCGGATCTCCGCCGGATGAAGCCGCCTTTCTCGAGGCGATCGAGCACCCGCGTGGTGGTGCTGGTCGGCAGTTCGGTGCGGGCGCTGATCTCGCCGGCGGTCAGCGGGCGGCCGGTGTCGAGGATGATCCCGAAGGTCTGCAGGTCAACCACGTTCAGACCGATGCCGCGCGCGATGCGCTCATTGGTGAGGACCGCGTCGGCGATGACCCGTCGCATGGCGAGCGAGATGCGGTCGTCGGCGCTGGACATCCCTCGGCCTCTCCACTAATGTTCCCGTTTAGGGAATATCCCGATAGTGAGAAACTCCACAGTAGAGAGTTTCCACTTCCGATTCTAGGAGAGGCATCCGCAATGACGGCGACTCCCACGCGACGGGGCCTGGCCATGGGCATCCTGATCTTCGCGTCCTTCATGGATCTGCTCGATGTCACGATCGTGCAGGTCGCGCTCCCGGCCATCCGGGACGACCTCGGCGCCACGCCGGCGCATTTGGAATGGATCGTGGGCGGCTACATGCTCGCGTTCGGCGTCGTGCTCGTCACCGGCGGGCGCCTCGGCGACATCATCGGACGCCGGCGCACCTTCCTGATCGGCGTCGCCGGCTTCACGATCGCCTCGGTCGTCGCCAGCGTCTCCGCGACCGGTGACCTGCTGGTGGCCGCCCGCGCGGTGCAGGGAGGTTTCGCGGCGCTCATGGTTCCGCAGGTGCTGAGCACCCTGCAGGCCCTGTACTCACCCAGGGAGCGGGCGCCGATCTACGGCATCGTCGGCGGCATCAGCGGGCTCGCGGCCGTCGTGGGTCCGCTGCTCGGCGGATTGCTCGTCACGGCGGATCTCGCGGGAACGAGCTGGCGCAGCATCTTCCTGCTCAACGTCCCGGTCGGCGTGGTGATCTTCGCGCTCGCGCTGCGGCTGGTTCCAGACACCCGGTCGCCGCGGCCGCCGCGGCTCGACCTGCCGGGAGTGGTGCTTCTGAGCGGCGGCCTGCTCGGCATCCTGTACCCGGTCGTCGAGGGCAGGGCGCTCGACTGGCCCGCCTGGCTCTGGGTCGTCGCGGCGGCGGGGGCGGCGCTGCTGGTGGCGTTCGTGCTGCACCAGCACGCCCGCACACGACGCGACGGCTCGGCCCTGCTGCCCCTGGCGCTGTTCGCCAACCGCGGGTTCTCGGCCGGACTCATCACGCAGGCGAGCTTCCAGGGTGCGATGAACGCGTTCACGGTGGCCTGGATCATCTACATGCAGGCGAGCCTCGGCGTCGACGCGTTCGCAGTCGGGCTGATCATGCTGCCGTTCAGCCTGGGCGCCTTCCTCGGCGTGGGGGCGGCCATCCCGCTCGCCTCGCGGGTCGGCAAGCCGGTGGTGACAGCGGGCGCCCTCCTGCAGGCCGGTGGCATCGTCTGGGCGCTGGCGGTGATGTCGGGGCGCGGCTCACAGCTCACCGGATGGGATCTGCTGCTGCCGCTCGCCGTCACCGGTGTGGGGCTCGGCTTGCTCGTCGTGCCGCTCGTCGACGTGGCGCTCGCCACCGTCCCGCTCCGGGATGCCGGTGCCGCGTCGGGTGCCTACGGCACGTTCCAGCAGATCGGCGCCGCCGTCGGCGTCGCGATCTCGGCGACCGTGTTCTTCGCGAAGGTCGGCAGCGACCTCTCCCAGCCGAACGTGATGGCGGCCCTGATCGCCTCGGGGACGATCGCCGTCGGGGGATACCTGCTGGCCGCCGCCGCCAGCCTGCTGCTCCCGAGGCGGGCGGACGTGCAGCGCCATCAGGCGGAGCTCGCGGCGGCCGCCGAGGCGGACGAGGACGTGCTCGCGCCCGCCTAAGCTGAGGAGGTGACGACCCCGGTGCCGCTTCCGCCGGTGCGGGGTCGCATCCTCGCCTTCGTCGGCATCGTCCTCGTCGCCCTGACCATGCGCACCGCGGTCGGCGCGATGTCCCCGATCCTCGAGCACATCACCTCCGAGGTGCCGCTCGATCACCTGGTGCTGTCGGTGATCGGCGCAGCGCCGCCGCTCGTGTTCGGGCTCTCCGGTCTGGTGGCGCCCATCGCATCCCGTCGTCTCGGGCTCGAGGGCGCGCTCCTTGCCGCGACGGTGCTGGGCGGCCTCGGCCATCTGATCCGCGCGCTCGCCCCCGATGCCACCGTGCTGCTGGTCGGCACCGTGCTCGCGCTGCTGGGCGCCGGCACCAGCAACGTGCTGCTGCCGCCGATCGTGAAGCGATACTTCCCCGGCCGGATCGGCGTGGTCACGGCGCTCTACGTCACCGTGATGTCGCTCGGTGCGACCGTGCCACCCGTGGTGGCGGTGCCGGTGGCGGATGTCGCCGGCTGGCGCTTCTCCCTCGGGATGTGGGCGCTGCTCGCCGTCATCGCGGCGATCCCGTGGCTGTGGCAGCTGATGTTCCGGGGTCGGCACGTCGAGAACCTCGACACCGAGGCGCGGGGGATCGAGGCGGCGAACGCCGGGATCGGGCGACGGCTGTTCCGGTCGCCGATCGCCTGGTCGATGACGCTGCTCTTCGGTGTGACCAGCATGGAGGTGTACGCGATGTTCGCGTGGCTGCCCTCCATGGCCGCGGAGCTCTCCGGGGTCGCGCCGGCCCAGGCCGGCGTGCTGCTCGGCATCTTCGCCCTGGGCGGCATCCCGTGCGCGCTCGCGATCCCGGTGCTGGTCGCGCGGCTGCGCTCCCCGTCCCCGCTGATCGTCGCCGGCATGGTGCTGTTTATCACGGGTCTCGGCGGTTTCCTGCTCGCCCCGCGTGCGGCGCCCCTGCTCTGGACGATCTTCATAGCGCTCGGTCCGCTGGTCTTCCCGCTGGTGCTGACGCTCATCAACGTGAAGTCCCGCACCCAGGTCGGCGCGGTCGCGCTGAGCGGTTTCGTCCAGGGCATCGGCTACGCGATCGGCGCGCTCGGTCCGCTCGTCGTCGGCATCCTCCGGGACGCGAGCGGCGGCTGGACCGTCCCGCTGTGGTTCATGCTCGCGATCCTGGTGCTTTGGATCCCGTCGGTGTTCGTGCTGCGGACGCCGCGCTACGTCGAGGACGAGGGCAGGTAGCTCGTCCCGATCAGCGCGGTGACGAGGTAGAACCCGGCGATCATCACCACGACGGCGATGACCGGCAGGAAGAACACGACCTTGCGCTGGATGGCCCTCACGATGAGGAACCCTGCGGCGAGGAACCAGGCGAAGACGATGGTGCCGGTTCCGGTGATGGTCGACGCCGACAGGAACTCGGGGGAGCAGCGCATGCCGTCGGGGTCGATGCCGGCGCACTCGGAGCTCAGGGTTCCGAGCTGCGTGGTGTACGCCAGCATGATGAGCCCGATGAGCATCGCGATCAGGAGCAGGGCGATCCCGGCGACGATGTCGACGATCTGCAGGGGGGTGCGGCGGGGCATGGCGTCAGCGTAATGCCGCCGGTGGTCGAGCCCGTCGAGACCCGGTGGTCGAGCCTGTCGAGACCCGGTGGTCGAGCCTGTCGAGAGTCTGCTCATATGAGCAACCCCTCCCACATATGTTGATCGGTGGGTATTCTTGACCGCATGGACGCCGACGACGAGTTGCTCGCCGTGCGCGTCGCCGAGCTCTACTACGACGACAACAAGACGCAGGATGAGATCGGCGGCCTGCTCGGCATCTCGCGCTGGAAGGCCGGTCGCCTGCTCACCCAGGCCCGTGATGCCGGCATCGTCCGCATCGAGATCGTGCACCCGCGCGCTCGCCGGCTCACGCTCGAACGGCGCCTCTGCGAGCGGTACGGCCTGCGAGATGCCGTGATCGTCCCGAACCCCGACGGCGACGACGCCGTCGCGCCCCGCGTCGCCCAGGCCGCCGCCGACTACCTCACCGCCCTCCGTCCCGTTCCGCGCACCCTCGGCGTCAGCTGGGGCCGCACGCTCGACGCGGTCGCGGAGCGGCTGCCGAACGGTTGGGCGACCGGCGTCAGCGTGGTGCAGATCAACGGGGGCGTCAGCCTCAACCGGCGTCCCGGAACCGCGGCCACCCTCGCCGCGACGATCGCGGCCAAAGGCGGCGGGCAGGCTGTCCTGCTGCCGAGCCCCGCGATCCTGGAGCGCCTGGAGACGAAGCGCGCGATCGAGGCCGACCGCACCGTCGCGGACGTGCTCGACCGGGCTGCCGCGGCATCCGCCTACCTGTACAGCGCGGGGGTCGCCGACGCGACCTCGGTGCTGGTCGAGAGCGGCTACCTGACCCCGGATGACGTGGCCGAGCTCGTGCGCAAAGGCGCGGTCGGCGACGTCGTCGGCCGCTACATCGACGCGAACGGCCACATCGTCGACCCGGGACTCGACGAGCGTACGGTGGGACTGGGGCACGACGAGCTCCGGTCCGCGGCGACCGCGATCTTCGTGGTCGCGGGCGCGAGCAAGCACGATGTGGCGCGCGCCATCGTGATGAGCGGGCTCTGCACGGTCCTCGTCAGCGACGAGGACACGGCACGGACCCTTCTGGAGGACGAATGACCATCGCATTGCCACCCGCCGAACGAGCGGTCCAGCTGCTCGGCAACGACCTGACCGACAAGAGCCTGCGGCTGAACCTCGAGGGGCTGCCCGGCGTCGACGCCGTCGGGCTCGAGCAGCGCGCCGCGGGTCTCGCGACCCGCTCGATCAAGACGACGTCGAAGAAGTGGGCACTCGACCGCATCATCGAGCTCATCGACCTCACGACGCTCGAGGGCGCCGATACCCCCGGCAAGGTGCGCTCGCTCGTCGCGAAGGCGATGAACCCCGACCCCTCCGACCCGACCACCCCGCGGGTCGCCGCCGTCTGCGTGTACGGCGACAAGGTCCCGGATGCCGTTGCGGCACTGGGCGCCGCTCACGGTGATCCCGATGACGGCCTGATCTCGGTCGCCGCCGTGGCGACCGCGTTCCCCAGCGGCCGGGCCTCGCTGCGGGTGAAGCTGCAGGACACCGCGGACGCCGTCGCCGCGGGTGCCGACGAGATCGACATGGTCATCGACCGCGGGGCCTTCCTCACCGGCCGCTACGGCCAGGTGTTCGAGGAGATCGTGGCCGTGAAGGAGGCGTGCCGCCGTGAGGACGGCAGCTACGCCTCGCTCAAGGTGATCCTCGAGACCGGCGAGCTCAACACCTACGACAACGTGCGGCGCGCCTCGTGGCTGTCGATCCTGGCGGGCGGGGACTTCATCAAGACCTCGACCGGCAAGGTGCAGCCGGCGGCCACGCTGCCGGTGACGCTGCTGATGCTCGAGGTGGTGCGCGACTGGCACCGGCTCACCGGCGAGAAGGTCGGCGTGAAGCCGGCCGGCGGCATCCGGCAGTCGAAGGACGCGATCCGCTACCTGGTCACGGTCGCCGAGACCGTGGGGGAGGAGTGGCTGCAGCCGCACCTGTTCCGGTTCGGCGCCTCCAGCCTGCTCAACGACGTGCTGCTGCAGCGGCAGAAGATGACCACGGGCCACTACAGCGGCCCCGACTACGTGACGGTGGACTAGAACATGGCGAAGAAATCGGTGATCGAGCCTGTCGAGATCGCGGGCCGCGGCTTCCTCGAGTACGCCCCCGCACCCGAGTCGACCAGCATCCTGCACCTGAAGAAGAGCTACGGGCTCTTCATCGACGGCGAGTGGGTCGACGGCCGCGGGCAGTCGTTCTCGACGATCAGCCCCGCGACGGAGAAGAAGATCGCGACGGTGTCCGCCGCGAACGCGAAAGACGTCGACCTGGCGGTCGCGGCAGCGCGCCGCGCCTACGACAAGGTCTGGTCGCGCATGTCGGGGTCCGACCGGGGCAAGTACCTGTTCCGCATCGCCCGGCTCGTGCAGGAGCGCGCCCGCGAGCTCGCCGTCGCCGAGTCGCTCGACAACGGCAAGCCGATCAAAGAGAGCCGCGACGTCGACGTGCCGCTGGTCGCCGCCTGGTTCTTCTACTACGCCGGCTGGGCCGACAAGCTGGACCACGCCGGGCTCGGCGCGAACCCGCGCGCCCTCGGCGTCGCCGCGCAGGTCATCCCGTGGAACTTCCCGCTGCTGATGCTCGCCTGGAAGATCGCCCCCGCTCTCGCCGCCGGCAACACCGTGGTGCTGAAGCCGGCGGAGACCACGCCGCTCAGCGCCCTGCTCTTCGCCGAGATCCTGCAGCAGGCCGACCTGCCGCCCGGCGTGGTGAACATCATCACCGGCGCGGGCGAGACGGGCGCGGCGCTGGTGCGGCATCCCGATGTCGACAAGGTGGCGTTCACCGGCTCGACCGGTGTCGGGCGGGAGATCGCGAAGGCCATCGCCGGCACGGGCAAGAAGGTCACCCTCGAGCTCGGCGGCAAGGCCGCGAACATCGTGTTCGACGACGCCCCCATCGACCAGGCGGTCGAGGGCATCGTCAACGGAATCTTCTTCAACCAGGGTCACGTCTGCTGTGCGGGCTCCCGGCTGCTGGTGCAGGAGAACATCCACGAGGAGGTCGTCGACCGGCTGAAGCAGCGCCTCTCGACGCTGCGGCTGGGCGACCCGCTCGACAAGAACACCGACATCGGCGCGATCAACTCGAAGGAGCAGCTGGAGCGAATCCGCACGCTGAGCGACATCGGCGAGCAGGAGGGCGCCGAGCGCTGGACCGCCCCGTGCGTCATCCCCGAGAACGGATTCTGGTTCGCGCCGACGATCTTCGACAACGTCGAGACCTCGTCGACGATCGCCCGGGAGGAGATCTTCGGCCCGGTGCTGTCGGTGCTCACGTTCCGCACCCCGGCCGAGGCGATCTCGAAGGCGAACAACACCCCGTACGGGCTGTCGGCGGGCATCTGGAGCGACAAGGGCTCCAAGATCCTCGCCGTCGCCGACAAGCTGCGCGCCGGCGTGATCTGGGCGAACACCTTCAACCGGTTCGATCCGGCGTCGCCGTTCGGCGGCTACAAGGAGTCGGGTTACGGCCGCGAGGGCGGCCGCCAGGGACTGCAGGGGTATCTGAAAAGCGGAGACCTGCAGAGCGGAGCCAAGTGATGTCACGTCTCACCATCCCCAAGACCTACAAGCTCTACATCGGCGGCGCGTTCCCGCGCAGCGAGTCGGGACGCTCGTACGAGGTCGCGTCGGCGAAGGGCGCGTTCCTGGCGAACGCGGCCCAGGCGTCGCGCAAAGACGCTCGGGATGCCGTGGTCGCCGCCCGCGCGGCCGTGTCCGGCTGGTCGGGTGCGACGGCCTACAACCGCGGCCAGGTGCTGTACCGCATCGCGGAGCTGCTCGACGGTCGTCGCGCCCAGTTCGTGGAGGAGATCTCCGCGTCCGAGGGCGTTTCGGCCGCCGTCGCCGCCGCCCAGGTGGACGAGGCGATCGACACCTGGATCTGGTACGCCGGATGGTGCGACAAGTTCTCGCAGGTGGCCGGCAGCGGCAACCCGGTCGCGGGGCCGTACTTCAACATCTCGGTGCCCGAGCCGACCGGCGTGGTCGCGATCGTCGCTCCGCAGAAGGCGAAGGGCGGCTCCCTGCTCGGGCTGGTGAGGGTCGTCGCGCCCGCGCTCGTCGCGGGCAACGCGGTGATCGTGATCGCCGACGAGACCCGCCCGCTGAGCGCGATCTCGCTGGGCGAGGTGCTGGCGACGAGCGATGTCCCGGGTGGCGTGGTCAACATCCTGACCGGGTCGCCCGCCGAGATCGCGCCGTGGCTGGCGTCGCATGCCGATGTGAACGCGCTCGACCTCACCGGGGCCGAGGGGCTGGAGTGGATCGATCTCGAGATCGCGGCCGCCGAGACGCTGAAGCGGGTGACCCGGCCGGAACCGGGCGTCCCGGCGCGGAGCCTGGATCGCATCCTGAGCTTCGTCGAGACGAAGACCGTCTGGCACACGAAGGCGCTGATCTGATCGACGAACGCGGGCGTCTGCGAGACGATCCCTTCGAGGCGCGGGTGACCGCGTCGGGGCAGGTGCTGATCGCGCGCGGTGGCCGGCAGGTGACCGTCGTGCGGGGCCAGGCTGCGGCGCGCCTCGCGGCGCAGCTCGAGACGGCGGCCGACGAGCGCGCCCGGCAGCTGCTGCTCGCCAAGGCGACCGGTCACTACAAGCACTGAAACTCGTCGCCAGAAACGGTAACGAAAAGGTAACGGTACGTGCTACCGTCGGGGAACTCGCACGCTCTACCCCGAAAGACGGTCAATGGCGACCACACACCCGATGGCGCGAGCAGGTTTCGCCGCCACGCTCACCCTGTGCACCATCCTCGTGCTGGTGCTGGTCCCCGACGCGGTTCGCGCCTACGCCCCCAACCTCGTCGCCACCCTGCGACTGCCCGGAGAGCCTGCCTTCATCGCCGGCCACCGCGGTGACCGCGCCGACGCTCCCGAGAACACGATGCCCGCGTTCGAGGCCGCCTTCGCCACCGGCCTCGATGTCGTCGAGACCGACGTGCAGCTCACCGCCGACGGCTACCCGGTGCTGCTGCACGACCCCACCGTCGACCGCACCACCGACGGCACCGGCGCCATCGAAGACCTCACCCTCGCGCAGGTGCAGCAGCTCGACGCCGGCTCCTGGTTCGCGCCCGAGTTCGCCGGCACCCGCATCCCGCAGCTGGGGGAGTTTCTCGACCTGCTCGCCGCCACACCCCGCACCCGCGTTCTGCTCGAGCTGAAGGACTTCTGGACGCGCGAGCAGATCGCCGGGATCCTCGACGACATCTACCTGCGCGGGGTGCAGAACCGCGTCGTGTTCGCCAGTTTCAACTTCGGCTCCATCGAGAACCTGGCCTCGGAGGCGCCGGTCATCCCGCGGGTCATCATCCGCCGGGACCTGCCCGCCGACCCGGTCGGCCTCGCCCGCTTCTACGGCGCCATCGCCATCATGACCACCCCGTGGTCCCTCGAGACGTACCCGGATGCCGTCGCCGACATGCACGAAGCCGGACTCGGCGTACTGCTCTACACGCTCAACTCGCAGAAGCGGTGGAAGGAGGCGACGGACTACGGCGTCGACGGGATCGTGACCGACCGGCCCGGCAAGCTCGACGCCTGGATCGCCGAGACGCGACCCGAAACCTAGCGGCCCGAGCCGCAGCGCTCAGAGCCGCAGCGCTCAGAGTCGCAGCGCTCAGAGCCGCGCGATGAGCGCATCGAAGAACCGGATGCCGCGCAGCCAGTTCTCCACGCCGATGCTCTCGTCGATCGCGTGCAGCGTCGCGCGATCCTCTGCCGGGATCTCGAACGGCAGGAAGCGGTAGACGGTGTCGCTGATGCGGGCGAAATGCCGGCTGTCGCTCGCCTGCAGCATCACGTACGGGGCCGGCACCGCATCCGGGAACACCTCCGCGATCGCCGCCGTCAGACGATCCCACTCGGGACCGTCGCTCGGCGACACCGGGGACGGGTCGTCGCCGTAGAGCACCTCCACGTGCACCTCGTCGTCGGCGACCGCGCGCCGGATCTCGTCCGCCGCCTGCGCCACCGTCGAACCGACCGCGATGCGGACATTGACGGATGCGGTGGCCCGCTCCGCGATCACGTTGTCGGCCGCACTCCCCGACAGGCGGGTCACGGCACGGGTGGTGCGCACCATCGCGGCGCCCTCGCCGCCGCGGCCGGCGAGCGCCCGCGTCAGGAGTGCGCGGTACCGCTCCGGATGCGAGAACAGCCGGCGCTGCGCGCCACGGGCACGGGGGGCGATCGCGCGCAGCATCGCCGCCACCGGTGCGCCGAGACGGGCGGGGGCCGGATGCCTCTCCAGGCGCAGGATCGCGCGGGCGAGGGTCGTCGTCGCGCCGTTCGCCGCCGGGGTCGAGGCATGCCCGCCCGGCTTGCGGACGCTCAGCTGCAGCCCGGCGACCCCCTTCTCGGCCACGCCGATGTAGGCGACCCGTCCGTCGAGGCCGGGGAAGGCATCCGCCGCCACCGCCCCGCCCTCATCGAGCACCAGCCCGGGCCGGATGCCGCGCTCGGCCAGCTGCGACACCGCACGAGAGGCGCCGAGCCCGAAGGTCTCCTCGTTGGCGCCGGAGAAGACGTAGACGTCGGCGGCGGGCGCGAAGCCGTCCGTCACCCGCTGCTCGATCGCCTCGAGCAGCGCGACCAGGGCGCCCTTGTCGTCGAGGGTGCCGCGGCCCCGGATCCGGCCGTCCACCAGCTCGGCGGCGAACGGCTCGTGGGTCCAGCCGGGCTCGTCGGCCGGCACGACGTCGTGGTGGGCCATCAGCACCGATGGCTGGTCCGTGCCGTGCCCCGGCCAGCGGTAGAGCAGGCTGCCGTCGTCGAACACCTCGAGCTCGAGGGCGGCGTGCAGCCGGGGGTACAGCTCGCTCAGCGTCGCGCGGAAACGCTCGAACGCGGCGTCGTCCTGCGCGGTGAGGTCCGAGCGCGACACCGTCGGAATGCGCAGCAGCGCCCGGAAACGTTCGACAGCAGCATCGCTCACGGCTAGATGCTACGTCGGCACCGGTGGTCGACCTGTCGAGACCTACTCCTTCGCCGCGCCCTTCGCCCAGTCGACGACCACATCGTTCGGCCCGTCCCCGAGGCGCGCGTGCAGCTTCGAACCGGGGAAGAGCAGCGGCAGCGCCGAATTCGGCACCGCGTTGCCCACCTGGATCTGGTACGGCTCCGGGACCCCTGTCGCGACCGTCAGGGTGAGCGCCTGCACCGGGTCGCCCTTGGCGTTCTTCACCCCGATCGGCGCGTTCGCCACCAGAACCACCGTGATCGGCTTGCCGTGCTCGAGGATGTACGCCGCGCTGTTCGGCCCCTCGCTCGCCGGCAGGGTCACCTCGGGCACCGGGGTGTTGAAGTCGATGGCGACCTTGCTGTGGTCGTTGGGGTCGACGCGCACCGCCACGACGGCGCCGCCGGCCGACAGCTGCGGGATGTACACCTCCTGGATGCGCTGGCTCACCTGCGCCTGCCACGGCTGCTGCCCGTCGATCATGACGTTCATGGTGACCGTGCACTTGCGCTCCACCAGACCGTTGCCGATCTGCAGCGTCATGCCCGATGCATCGATGCCGAGGACCTCGCCACGCCCCAGGACACCGTTCGCGAGGAGCTCGGCGTCAGCGCCGCCGAGGGCCTCGTTGGCCGAGTTGATCAGATCACCGAAGAAACCCATGCGCGCAGGCTACTGGGTGGTCGGAACGGCGGGCAACGCCCGGATAGTCTGGAGGGGATGTCAGGTAATCGCGACCGTTACGGCCGGCCGGCGTTCCGCCGCACGGCGCTCGCCCCCGGCCTGCTCGCGGCGGTCGCGATGCTCGGCGGAATCGCCCTCATCGAATCCGAGGCGTTCCTCGTCTTCCGCTTCATCGTGTCGATCCTGGCGCTCGTCGTGCTGGTGTTCGCCTTCCAGGCGAAGCACTGGTGGTGGATCCCGGTGATGGTCGCGATCGCGGTCGTCTGGAACCAGGTGTTCCCGCTCGACATCTCCGGACCCTGGTGGATCGGCGCGCAGTACGTCGCCATCCTGTTGTTCGTGCTTGCCGGGGTCTTCATCAAGGTGCCGTTCACGGACGAGACGAAGTAGTGGCGGCTGGCTCGCTCCGGCATCGCCTCGCCCGCGTGCACCCGTTCGTGTGGATCGGAGCGGTCGCCGTGATCGGCGGGCTGATCGCCTGGCCGCTCGGCGGATGGGACACGGTCGAGCTGCAGAGCACCAAGCTGCCGGTCGTGCAGCCGGGCGAGCTGGTCGAAGGCACCCAGTATTCGGTGAGCGTCGAGTCCGCCGAACTCACCACCGTGCATCCCGACGGGTTCAGCGAAGTCGAACCGGGCTGGATGTGGCTCCGGCTCGAACTCGTCGTGACCAACGAGACGAACCGCACGGCCTTCAGCTCCGACCTCGGCAGCGATTACAAGGGCGTCGTGACCGTCGACGATGGAGCAGTCGGCTACGGGACCGAATCGACCGGGCCGGAGGGCCGACTCGCGACGGGGGCTCCGTACCTGGTGTCCGACGGCACGTACCTTCCCGGACTCCAGCCCGCCCTTCCGACGCGGGTGGAGCTGATCTTCGACGTGCGCGACGGCACGTGGTCGGTCGGCGATGAGCTGACCGTCGGGATCGTCGACCGCACACCGTACGAGAGCACGCTGGAGACCGGCATCCGCTATGGCTTCCCGCACCTCATCGCGGAGGTGCCCGTGACGCTGGAGCAGGGTGCAGAGGCGACACCGTGAAACGCCTCCCCGCCGTGCTCGCCCTCCTCGCCCTGATCGGCGGAGCCCTCGTGCTGCACCTCACGAAGCCGAGCGACGAAGAACTGCAGGGCCCCTTCGTCACCTATGCCGGGTTCGGCGAGCAGGTCGAGGGGCGTGACCTCACGTGGGAGGCGGAGGACGCCTACCTCGCCGACCGCCTGACCGCCCCCGGATGGACGGGCGAGACCGACGGCATCTGGCTGGTCATCGAAGGCACCATCGGGTCCAAGCTCGGTATCACCACACCCGACGTCAGCGTGCGCGTCGGCGAGCGCATCTACGAGGCCAGCGACCGGCCGGGGGATGCCGTGCTCGGCGATTCACTGGATGCCGGGCTGCCTCAGGCGGGCGCCTTCGCCTTCGAGCTCCCGCGGTCGGTGCTCGAGTCCGAGGAAGGCACGCATGTCACCGCCCGGATCGCGAACGGGTTCCGCGTGCGTCTGGACTCCGCGATCGACATGGTGCTCGATCTGACGCAGCTCGATCACCGCGGGACCGCAGCACTGCCGCAGCCGGGGATGGCGACGCCGTGAGCCGGTTCCGCGGCTGGGCGCGGCGCAACCTCTGGACGATCGTCGCGCTGGTGGTGCTCGGCACGGCGTCGGTCGTCTACGCGTTCGCGTTCGACTGGCGCGAGTACCAGGAGCGCACCCCCACCCAGCCGGTCGATGTCCCGCGCGGCGAGGAGGGGACGCTCGGAGCGGCGACGTTCGCGGTGGAGGGGATCGTCTACCTCGAAGGCGACAGCGACGAGGGCCGACGCTACGGGGTCGCCGAGGGTACCGACGTGCTGATCGCCGACGTGCGCGTCACCCCCGACCCCGCCGGGACCGAGGACGACTACGTCATCTGCGACATCTACCTGCACGCTCCGTCGCCCGACGGGGAGCGGGAGTGGTGGGGGAGCACGTCGAATCCGACGAGCTATCCCGGTGACGACATGAACCCGTTCTCGTGCCAGATGGGCTACGGCCCGGAGTACGTCATCCAGCTGTACTACACCGTGCCTGCGGGCGGAGCGGTCGGCGGCTACCTGCAGGTCACATCTCCGGAAGAACTTCCGCGAGCTCTTCGTCTGTACTGACCACCTGCTCATCCAGGCTGCCCAGGCTCTCGTCGAAGGCGGCGGCCACGAGGATGAACTGAAGGGGCGTCACGATCACCGCGATCAGCAGGGTGATCGGGTCGCTCATCCCGATCCACCATCCGGTGTCGTGCGGCCCGGCCAGCTGGTACACCAGGCCCGTCAGCCACTGACCGGCGACCGTGAGCACGGCGAAGGCGAAGATGTAGATCCCGAGGCGGACCGGCCCGTTCCGCCAGACGAGCGAGAGCGCGGTCGCGATCGGCTCCCAGCGCTCGCGCACGCCGCTGCTGAGCGCAGTACCCAGCACGCGGACCGGGCGCGGCATCCTGCGCCACCGCCTCTCCGCCGCCACCTGCAGGCGTGCCGCTCGGGTGCTGCGGCGCACGCGGCGGGGAAGAACACCGGCGTAGACGATCGCAGCCAGCGCGAGCCAGGCCAGAGGCAGCACGATGACGGTGCCGGCAGCCGAGGCCAGCCATGCCGCGGCGTCGCCCAGGAATGCGAACCAGGCGAACGACTCGCGCAGCTCGGCGACGCCGTCGACGATCCACGCGAACATTCGACGGGTCTGGAACCACTCCGGGACGCCGGCGATCAGGTCGTCGACGGCCAGGGCGAGGGTGAGCAACCAGGCGGCTTCGAGATAGGTGGTGAACGCTCCCGTCCAGGCTGGGAGCTTCGAGCGGAACCGGGTCAGCACGAACCGCAGCGCGAACGTCACCACGACGAAGGTGACGGACATCACCCCGAGACCGACCTTCAGGGGATTGTTGGTCGCGTCCGGATCGTACTGATCCCAGGACGCGCGCCCGTAGGCGATCACGTCGTCCCTGACCATCCCCCAGGCGAAGTAGATGACGAGGAACGCGATCAGACCCGTGACGACGGTCGACGCCCAGGTCGATGCGAACGACCTGCTGACGGGGGCGGTGGATCCGTCGGCCGGCGGGACGCGGGCGAGGCGATCGAGGCGCTGGTAGTGCTGCATCGCGGGTCGCACCGCCAGGAACATGCCGACATAGCTCGCCAGGCGGGCGAGCACCGCCAGCGGCAGGATCATGAGACCCCACAGCGAGTTGTACACCCCCGCCCAGCCCGCGAGCCGGATCAGCGCCTCATGTGCGAGCCAGCCCGCGAGGAACCACGCGAGCACCGTCGGCCAGGTCTGCACGATGGCGCGGCCGACGGTTCTGAGCACGTATCCGAGCCTAAGTGCTAGGATCACCTCAGCGATTCGTCCCACCGGCCAAGCCGGTCTCGGGAACTCCCCGAACCGCGACTCTCTATCCAGCACAGCGGCGTCGGCATCGACGCCTGAGGAGCCACATGGCCACATCCGGCCAGCGTCAGCGGTCCACCAAGCGACCCGCGACGCAGACCCGCCGGCGTCAGCACCAGGACGAGACCGGCATCATCCCCGTTCTGGCGCGCACCGTGCGCACCATCGAGAACTCCGCCGAGCGCGGCAAGGTCAGCCCGAGCAACCGCACGAGGTTCCGCGTCGTCGCGGTGCTCGTGCGCGAGGAGCGCGCCCGTATCAAAGCGGACACCGGTCTCACCGACGCGGAGCGCACCAAAGAGCTGACCCGCCTCGACGGCATCGCGACGATCATGGCGAAGACCGCCTCGCGCGACACCTCGCTGATCCAGCTGCTCACCGACACCGCGCCGCTCAGCCCCGCCGCGCAGGAGATCCGTCGCACCATGCTGATGGAGGCCGGCAACGAGCTCAGCCCCGACGACCTGATCGTCGTCACCGAGGCTCCGGTGAAGCCGGCCGACGAAGAGAAGCAGGTCGTCCCGCAGTCGGTGAAGCAGTACCAGATGTCGAACCCGTTCCTGGCGCCCGATTTCTCCGCCGTGCAGGCGAAGCCGGCCACCGCAGGCCGGCTCAACAACTGGGAGCTCATCGAGCCGCTGTTCCGCTCGTTCGAGACGGGTGCGGGAGGCGGCGCCGCCACCATGAACCTGCCCGCCCCGCGCTCCCTCGAGGCCGCCGGCGGGCGCGAGCTGATGATCCACCAGGCGCGCTTCATCGAGGGCGCCCGCGCGGGGCACCGCACCTTCCTGCTCGCTGATGAGCCCGGACTCGGCAAGACCGCTCAGGCGCTGCTCGCCGCATCCGTCACCGGGTCGTACCCGCTGCTCGTCGTGGTGCCGAACGTCGTCAAGGTCAACTGGGCCCGCGAGGTGGAGAAGTGGACCCCGCAGCGCACCGCCACCGTGGTGCACGGCGACGGCGACGACATCGACGCGTTCGCCGATGTGGTGATCGTCAACTACGAGGTGCTCGACCGGCACGTGGCCTGGCTGTCGCGCCGCGGATTCAAGGGCATGGTCGTCGACGAGGCGCACTTCATCAAGAACAAAGAGTCGCAGCGCAGCAAGAACGTGCTGGCACTCAGCCGCAGCATCCGGGCCACCCAGCCGAACGCGCTCTTCATCGCGCTCACCGGTACCCCGCTGATCAACCAGATCGAGGACTTCCGGATGATCTGGCAGTACCTCGGCTGGATCGACGACAAGAAGCCGCTGGCGGCGCTCATGCGCAAGCTGGAGGACACCGAGCTCGACCCGGGCGAACCCGGCTTCTTCGCGGCGGCTCGGTCCGCGGTCATCGACATGGGCATCGTGCGTCGCAAGAAGCAGGATGTCGCGGCCGACATCCCGGCGCGTCGCATCGCCGACATCCCGGTCGAGCTCGACGGCGAGGCGGGTCGTTCGATCCGCGAGGCGGAGGCCGCCCTCGTCGCCCGGCTCGTCGAGCGGTACCACCGCCTCGCCGCCGCGCGGCCCGACAGCGAGCGGGACGACCTCATCCGTCTGGTCGCGGCCGCCGAGCTGGAGGAGTCGAAGGGGTCGGAGACCGGCGACAACGTGTTCGCGATGGTCCGGCGGATCGGGCAGGCGAAGGCGACGCCTGCGGCGGATTACACGGTCAACCTCGCGCGCAACGTGGGCAAGGTGGTGTTCTTCGCCAAGCACATCGACGTGATGGACGCGGCGGAGAAGCACTTCGCCGCCGCCGGGGTCAAGACGGTGTCGATCCGCGGGGAGCAGACCGCGAAGGCGCGCACCGCCGCGATCGACGCGTTCACCAACGACCCCGAGGTCTCGGTGGCCGTGTGCTCGCTGATGACGGCCGGTGTCGGCATCAACCTGCAGGTGGCCTCGAACGTCGTGCTCGCCGAGCTGTCGTGGACGAACGCCGAGCAGACCCAGGCGATCGACCGCGTGCACCGCATCGGTCAGGAGCTGCCTGTCACCGCGTGGCGCATCATCGCCGCCGGCACGATCGACGGCCGCATCTCGGAGCTCATCGACTCGAAGGCGGGCCTCGCGGCGCGCGCCCTCGACGGCGACGCCGCCCTCGACGCCGAGGCCGGATCGGTGCAGCTGCAGGCGCTGACGACGCTGCTGCAGGATGCGCTGCAGCCGGTGGTCGAGTAGCGCGCAGCGCATATCGAGGCCCCGGCCCGCAACCCTCAACTATCTAGCGAGACTTCACGTCTTGCGGACGCCGTTCACCTGCCAGTAGCTTCGTCATCACTGAGGGGGCCGCAAGGCTCCCGAAGTAACAGAAGGGCCCTCGGGACTCGACGAACCGCCAGGCTTCGGCCAGGTGGAACGCGGAATCGGGGGCCCTTCGTATGTGCCCATGTGCCGGCCCTTCGGGCCGCGAAGCACCCGCGGGCGATTTGTTGGCGGGGGCGGCAAATTCTGTACCCCGGTCTGTCCGCGGATCCGTGGACACCCGCAATGGGGGCATACACATAGGTATCGCCCTGGCTACTCTCTTGAATGCACTAGTTGGGGGACTAGCGGCGGCGGTGACATCCTCACTGACGCTGATCGGCATACGGGGGTATCCGATCGGCGGGAGGGTTCACCGCCGCCAGTATTTAGCGCCCGGGTTGCCAGCCTTCATGCGCGCCGCTCGCAGCGGGCGCCCAATCTCGGGGCGTAGCGTCACCCGCATGCCGAACGACGACCGCCCCGCTGAGAAGCGATCCGCCTGGGGTGACACCTCGAGCTGGATCGTCGGCCTGCTGGTCGGCATGGCGATCGGCATCTCTCTCGGCATCGCCATGGACAACCTGGGCGCCGGCATCGCCAGCGGCGCGGCCATCGGCATCGTGTTCGCTCTCGCGTTCAGCCAGTCGAAGAAGTCCTCCAGCCGCTGACACCCGAACTCTCAACCATCTAGCGAGAGTTGACGGGTTGTGTGCCTGTCGGGTGCGCGCAATCATGTCTCAACCGATGAGGCGCAACCCGAAGCGGATGGCAGTTTGAGCCAGCAATGGCAGAGGCGGCCAGTCGTCTGAGGGCCCCTCCGCACCCGAGGCGCAAGCCGAGAGCGCGGTGGCGGGTGCCGCGCCGCGGGGGTCCGTCCTCGCTGCCGCGGGACTGCCCCAACCCGAGAGCTCGCGGGGTGGGTGCCGCCGATTCGCCACAGAATGGCCCTGGGATTTCTAGACCCGGGGCCATTCGTGGTTCTACCCATCTTCCGGCCCTGCGGGCCGCGATTCACTCCGTGCGGGAGCGCAGGTACCCGTTGATCGCGTCGGAGAGTTCGCGGTCGATCGCACGGTCCACGCCGTCGACCGAGCGGATCGGCGCCGCATGCCGCACGCTCGACACCAGCCAGCCCGCATCCGCCGCGGCGAGGTCATCGGGTGTCAGCAGCTCGTACGAGGCCTCGTAGCCCTCGCCCTCCGCCCACGTGAAGATGTCGTGCTGCGTCGTGCCCTCCAGGATGCCGAGGTCGGTCCGCGGGGTCACGAGACGTCGCCCGGTGCGCAGCACCAGGTTCGACACGGCGCCTTCGAGCAGGAACCCGTCGCTGCTGACGAACAGGGCATCGTCCGCGCCTCGCCGTGCCGCCTCCCGGAACGCCGCCCGGTTGACCGCGTAGCTCAGCGTCTTGGCGCCGGCGAGCAGCCAGGGCGAGGTCTGGGCGACATCGTGCCGCACCCCGCGGTCGAGCAGCACGACGCGGATGCCGTCGGTGCGTGCCGGGGTGTGGTCGGGGGAGGGTGCACAGAACGCCCAGCCGGTGGGGATGTCGCGGCCTTCGACGCCGCGGGTGAGCACCCATTTCACGAAGCCCTCGTCGACGGGCCCGAGTTCGGCGGCGACCGCGCGGATCGCGTCGCGCCAGATGCCGAGATCCGGTTCCGGCAGGTCGAGCAGGGCCGCGGAGTGCGCGAACCGGCGCAGGTGCGGCTCGAACGCCTGCAGGTGCCCGGCACCGATGCTCGCGGTCTCGAAGATGCCGTCGCCGCGGGTGGCGCCCAGGTCCATCACCTCGAGCTGCGGCGAGGTCGACCGCACCATCCGGTGCCCGATCGCCGTGCCATCCGCGTCGAACTCGATCATCGCCAGCACGGTGGCGCCGTCACCCGCTCCGGTGTTCATGCGCTCCGCCGTTCGCGCGCCTGGCGTGCCGGGTCGTCGAGCATCGACCAGATGGTGCCGGCGAGGCCGGGGTAGGCGAGCGCGATCTGCCGCAGCATCCTGTAGTTCACGACCCGGCTCGGGATGCGGCCCCCGTCCGCCTGGATCAGCTCGGCTCGCAGGGTGAGCACCACGAGTTCGTCGACGCTCGGGATCTGCTCCATGAACGCCCACGGGTCTTCGCCGTTGTGCAGGCGCTCGAACACGACGGTGCTCAGTTCTTCGGACGCTTCGGCGCGCAGCACCTCGAGGCTCGCGCGTCGGGGGATCCCGGTGACGTCCATGCCTCCGAGCCTAGACGCGCGCGCCGTCACCGGAGGTTAGGGTCGGAGCATGCGGGCAACCCGACGTCTGGCGGCCGCGATCGCCGCCGCCGCTCTTCTGGTGCTGCCCGCGGTGCCGGCCGCGGCATCCACCGCCCTGCCGCTTCGGGCGGGGTGGGCCGCGCTGCCGGGTGATACCAGCGATTTCGAGTTCCGGTCGTTCGATGCCGTGTACACGCTGACCCGCGGGGCCGACCGCCACGCGGCGCTCGACGTGGTGGAGACCGCTGTCGCCGTGTTCCCGTCGTTCGATCAGAACCGCGGCATCATCCGCTCGATCCCGGACTACTACGGCGACGTGTACCTCGACACGCGCGTGCTCGGCGTGACCGACGAGAACGGCGCCGACGTCTACTACGAGGTGCAGCACGACGGCGGGTTCACCATCGTCGTGATCGACGACGACACCTTCAAGCACGGGGCGACGACCTACGTGATCCACTACACGCAGGTGGATACGATCCGCGCCTTCGAGGACACGGCCTCCGACGAGTTCTACTGGGACGTCAACGGCACCGGCTGGGATCAGCCGTTCGGCGAGGTCAGCGCGCAGGTGAATCTCGATACCGAGCTCGCCGGCGCGTTGACGGGGTCCATGGCCTGCTATCAGGGCGCGGAGAACTCGAGCACGCCGTGCTCGGGCGGCATCGAGCAGGTGGAGAGCGCTGCCTTCACCGGCGCGATCATCGAGGCGTCGACGACGAACCTCGGCCCGCGCGAGAACCTGACCGTCTCGATCGGCTTCGAGGCGGGTACCTTCGTGGAGGGTGAGCCCGCTCCGGGCGGCTCGCCGTACGAGCCCGTCGACCTCGGCCCGCCGCCGCCGGTGTGGGCGGTGCTGCTGGCGCTCGCCGGCGGCGGGGTCTCGACGGTGGTGGGCATCGTCGGAGCCGCCGTGCTGCGGCGCAAACGCGCGACGCCGACCGACATCATCATCCCGCAGTACTCGGTGCCCGACCTCGACGTGATGGTCGCCGCCGAACTGATCGAACGGCGATCCACGGCGTTGCCTGCGCAGTTCGTGAGCCTGGCGGTGAAGAAGAAGATCCGCCTGCTCGGCTACCCGGTGCAGGATGCCGACACGGCCGACTACGCTGTCCAGTTCGTCGACTCCTCGGGTCTCGAATCGTGGGAGCAGGCGGTCGTCGACGCGCTGTTCGGGCCGGACTCCGAGATCGGCGCCGCCCGCGACCTGCAGCGCTCCGGTGATTCCGAGCTGGCGGACGCCTTGCGTCCCATCGTCACCGCGTTGCCCGGTGCCGTCACGGAGAGCGGCTTCATCGGGCCGTCGGTGCGTTCGAAAGGCTCGGCCGGTTTCGTCTGGGCGGCGGTGATCGCGACGGCGCTCGGCGTGGTGGGTGCGTTCTTCGCCGGCTGGGTCGGCTTCTTCCTGGGGCTTTTCAGTTTCGCGTTCGGCATCATCGGCATCGGGACGGCGGCGTTCGCGGCTCGCAAGCGCCCCACGCTCAGCGCGCACGGCGCGGAGACGGTGGACTATCTGCTCGGCATGAAGATGTATCTCGACCTGGCGGAGAAGGACCGGTTCCGGGTGCTGCAGAGCGCGACCGGCGCCGACCGGATCGACACCAGCGACGGCAGGCAGATCGTGAAGCTGTACGAGAAGCTGCTGCCCTGGGCGGTCATCTGGGGCGTCGAGGACTCGTGGGCGCGGGAGCTGCAGGTGCACCTGGAGCAGACCGGCGAGCAACTGGACTGGTACCAGGGCGTGAACGCGTTCCAGGCGTATCAGTTCACCTCCCTCCTGTCGGGCGTGCACTCGGGCATCAACCCCCCGGTGTCGACGAGCGGCTCCAGCTGGAGCGGCAGCGGTTTCAGCAGCTTCTCGGGCGGATCGTTCGGCGGCGGCTTCTCCGGTGGCGGTGGCGGTGGCGGGGGTGGCGGTGGCCGCTGAGAGCCCGCTCTCGGCCTCCCCGTACGACGTGCTCGGGGTCTCGGCGACCGCGAGCGACGACGAGTTGCGCCGCGCGTACCGGCGCAAGCTGCGGGAGACGCATCCTGACACCGGGGGAGCGGCGCGCCACTTCCACGCCGTGCAGCACGCCTGGGAGCTGATCGGCACCTCGGAGGCGCGCGCGGCGTACGACCGCGGCAGGCCGCTCGATGCGGAGCCGCGCACCTGGGCTCCTGCCGCGCCGCCGAAGCGTCCGGACTCCCGACCCCAGGCCCGCGCCTACGGCCACCCCGGCGGCTGGTTCCGTGAGCGGTACCTGGAGCTGCTGCACGAGTGGGCCGGCCGCGGGGTCGAGGTTCCCGACCCGTACGATCCCGCCCTGCTGCGCTCGGCGCCACGCGAGGTGCGCCACCTGCTCGCGGCCGCGGTCGCGGAAGAGGACACCGCGCGCGTGCTCTCCACCCTCGGCATCGGCTTCACGATCTGGCACGACGTGCGCACCTCGGCGATCGGCCCCGACCCGCGGAGCGACCGCGGCAAGATCGATCACATCGTGCTCGGCCCCACCGGGCTGTGGGCGATGCTCAGCGAGGACTGGGGCGAGCCGGTGAAGACGAGGCGCGGCGAGATCATCGGGCAGGCGCTCGAGCCGGGGGAGCGCCCCGTGCACGAACTCGCGACGCGGGCGAGAGCCTTCGCCCGGGAGGCGCGGGTGAAGTTCTCCGCGCTGGTGATCGTGGTGCCCGACGGTGCATCGCCCGAGGATGTCATGCCGCTGGGCTCGGTCCGCGGTGCTCAGGCGCTCCTGGTGCAACGGCCCCGGCTCGCGAACCTGGTGAGGACCGGTCTGCCCGGCGTCGGGATCGGCGGCACCGACCTCTTCGAGGTGCGCACGCGCGTCGCCTCAGCCGTGCAGTTCATTTAGGAAGAGAGGTCATCCAGTGCCCACCGAGATCCCCGCCGAACGGCGCCACCTGCTCGACATTCCGCACTTCGGGATGCTCGGCACCATCCGCCCCGACGGCACGGTGCAGGTGAACCCGATGTGGGTCGACTACGACGAGCCCACCCATACCCTGCGGTTCACGCACACCACGTACCGCCAGAAGTACCGCAACCTGCAGCACAACCCGAGCATGAGCCTCGCCATCTTCGACGACAACTGGCTCGACTACCTCGAGGTCCGCGGCACGCTGATCGAGGTCATCCCCGACCCGACCGGTGCGTACTATGTGCACCTGCAGAAGCGCTACGGGGAAGACAGCGACGTGCCGCCGAGCGACAAGGCCGACCGCGTCATCCTGGTCATGTCGATCGAGAAGGCGATCGCGGGCTAAGAGCGCGACGAGTTCGGGGTGCGTCCCCGCACGATCCCCACGAACACCTCGATCAGGGGATGCTGCGCCGACACCCGCCAGGCCAGCCCGACGCCCGAGTCGGGCGCGTCCGGCACCGGGCGCACCACCATGTCGCGCCGCGAGCGTGCGCGGGCGACCGACTGCGGCACCACCTCGAGGCCCAGGCTCTCGGCCTCGGCGAGGGTCAGCGACTCCGCCGACGCGAGCGGCGAATCGCGGTCGAGCTGCACGACCGGCTGCTCGCGATAGAGCGGGATGACGTGCAGCGTGTCCGAGGCCGGCACGTCCCGCAGAAAGGCCATCTGCGCCGCTCCGTCGTGCAGCGCTGCGAGAGCCTCGTCGCCGGGGGCCGGACGCAGCTCGAGGGGCTGCCGCGGCATCCTGTCGGACCAGATGCGACCCCACTTGCCGGGAGTCACGCCCGGTACGAACACCACGACGAACGGCTCGACCACCGGGCCAGGCTAGCCTGAGGCCATGGGTCCGAAGCAGCAGCTGCTCAAACCGGAGACCGCCGCCAAGAAGCTGTCGATCTACCTGCCGGCCACGCCGGCGGAGTTCCGCGACAACCCTGTGAGCCGCGACGAACTGAAGGCGCTGCTCGAGAATCCGCCCGAGTGGCTGTCCACGCTGCGTCGTGAGGGGCCCCATCCGCGCAGCGAGGTGGCGCGCCGGCTCGGCATCAGCAACTCCGGTCTGGCGCGCGCCGGGCAGCCGGATGTGATGACCACCGCCGAGATCAAGCAGCTGCTCGCCGAGATGCCCGAATGGCTGGCCGCCGAGCGGGCGAAACTTGCGGCGACACGTCCGGCTCTGTGACAACTCTGTCCTCGTAAAAGGGGACCGGAGAGCGTACCGTTAGAAGACCCGCGGACCCACCACCTGCGGGCCCCACGCCCGGATCAGGGGGACGCCTGTGTGGAAGAACGTCGTGCACGTCGTGCTCGGCCCGATCGCCCATGCGCTCGTGCGCGGGATCGTCCGTCGCGACGGTGAGCTGGCGACGCCGTCCGGGCCGGCGATCGCGCACGGGTCCGGCCCGGCCCCCGACCGGGTGCTGATTCTCGGCTCGCCGGTCGTGCAGGGCGTCGGGATCGCCTCCTACGACCTCTCCGTCGCGGGCCACCTCGCCCGCAAGCTCGCCGCCCGAACGGGACGGGGCGCCGACGTCGAGACCATCGGCGTGGACGGGTTCGACGCCGCCAGGGCCGCCGAGATGCTGCGCAGTATGGACCTGCGCCGCTACGACCTCGTCATCGTGCTCGGCGGCGTCACAGAGATCATCACGCTCACCCCGTTGCCCGCGTACCGCCGAACGCTCCGCACCGTGTTCGCTGCGATCACCGCGAACCCGACGTGCAGCTGCCCGGTGCTGATCGCCGGGGTGGCCCCGTTCATGCAGGACATGGACGTCCCCCTTTTCGCGGCCCGCTGGATGGCGGAGCGCATCGCCCGGCAGAACATCGCGACGCGCGAGGAGTGCAACAAGTCGGGGGTCGCCGAATACATCCCGTTCGCCCCGGAACGTGCCGGCATCCGGATCGGCATCGACTCGTCCGCGGTCTACGAGAGCTGGGCGACCTCGCTGCTGAAATACGCCGACCGCGCGCTGTCGAGCGCGAAGAAGACGAAGAACGTGCCGACCGACGAGGACGCGCGGCTGCGAGCCGTCGCCGAGCTCGAGCTCGACCCCGAGGTGGAGGCGACGGTGGACCGCATCGTCGAGATGGCACGCGACATGCTGGGGGCCGATTCGGCATCCCTCAATGTCATTCAACGCGACCGGCAGGTGAGTGTCGCCGCCGCGGGAAGCCACCCGCGCGACATGCCGCGTGCGGAGGCGATCTGCAACACCACCATCCAGCGGCCGGGCGCGTACGTCATCGAAGACCTGGATGCCGACCCGCTCTACCGGGACAGCCGGTGGACCGCGGAGGCGGGCCACGCCCGCTTCTATGCCGGCTACCCGGTCGAAGCACCCGGAGGCGAGCGCGTCGGCGCGCTGTGCGTGATGAACCGGGTGCCGCGCCAGTTCACCGAGCGCGAGACGGCTACGCTGCGGGATCTCGCGCTTCGGGCCCAGAAGGTGCTGTGGGAGTCTCGCGCGAGCTGACCTCCACGTACTGCTGCGGACCCCGGCCGCTGGGGCGTGGGCCGTCGACGATCGGAGGTACCCACTGCTCGGGGGCGTCTGCCCTCGGCGCGTCCGTGTTCTTGCTGCTGTGACGTCCTGCCATGCCTCCACCCAACGCGATCGGCCGTGCGTGATGCACGCCATTGACATTTCGGTGGAGTTCGGAGCAGCGGCTCGGGGTGCTTGGAGGGGTGCGGGGCTCGTGGCCCGCTAGTCGTCTTCGTCGTCGAGGGGGCCGGCGTCGCTGTCGAAGGGGTCCTCGACGGCGAAGTCGTCATCGTCGCCCGCCTGCGCGACCCCGGGCCCGACACCGCCCAGGTCGACGGGGATCTCGTCGCCGCTGCCCGTGCTCTCGTCCTCGGGAACGGGGGCTTCGTACCTCATCGGGTTGTCCTTCCATCGCGGGGCGAGTGGATGCCGTTCCAGTTCACGCCGCGGGGCCGGGGAATGCAAGGGGGGCATCGGCCTCAGCGAACGAGCAACGCTGTGAAGACACCCTGGAGCAGAGCCTGTCCTTCGGGACGAGACAGGAACCAGCCGAGGACGAGGAAGAACACAACTCCGATAAGCGCCTCGAGGCGGGTTGACTTCTTGCGACGGACGCGAGTTCGCGGCTGGGGTGCCGCAGGTCGACGACGTGGCGCCGTCGCTCGCGTTCGTGTTGCACGCGGTGCCGACGAGACGGGCTTGTCGACGATCGGGGTCGGGGGGCCGACAGCCTCCTCCAGCGCGCTGAACTCCCGAGCGATGTGACTGCCGATTGTCGACTCTCGCGGTGAGTCGTGCCATGTCGCCGGACGAGCCGCCGACTCGGCGATCGCCGCGACCTGCTCGTCGCTGAGGATGCGGCGGTCACCGATCGTCGTCAGCAGCTCCGCGTCCGAAATCACTCGGAGGTCGCGGGTGTGGTCACCGGCGGGAGCCTTGCGCGTCATCGCGATCGGATCCACGAACACCAACAACCCCATGACGGGGACCGTAAAGCCGACCGATCTGCTCAACCGATCCTCCGCGCGTCGCACCTCAAGGTCGAGGTTGCGGATGAAGTGCTTCTCTTCACGATCGCCGACGTACACACCCCACCCCGCCGACCAGATACGTCGTCCTGGACTGAACTTGGTGTTGAGGGTGAAGACCCCGGTCGGGCCGACCACGATGTGGTCGATGTCGGAGTCGCCGCTGCCGACCGGCACCGAATGAAGCACGGTGTATTCAGGCCCCAGCAGCGCGAGCCGTGTGGCGACCCACCGCTCGCCATGCACGCCGAGGTACCACCCACGGGCCTCGTCGTCGATGACGATCTCGCCGGGAGCACTTCCCGGATGGATGTTGCCGAGGTCCCATTCGCGGAGCAACTGCTCGATCAGCGAGTGTCCGGGCACGCGCTGCCGAAGATCACTCATAGCTTCGAGGGTGGACCTGGTGGGATGCGCGTTCTAGCCCGCGTTTGGGGGAGGTCGTCGCTAGCCTCGAACGGTGACCGACTTTCGCACCGAACCTGTCGATCCCGCGATTGCGGAACGCCTGCGCGAGCAGGGCCTGCGCATGGAACTGCTCGACATGGACCACAAGCCCGCGGCCGACGCCTGGTCGGAGGCTGCTGCCCGCGGCTTCCACGGCGGTCACCTGACCCCGGAGCGCGCTGCGGAGTTCGCGGACGCGAACAGGGCGCGCCGCAACACGGGCGTATGGGATGTCAGCAGCTCGAGCCTCGAGCCCGTCGGCACCAGCAACTCCTGGGTCAGCCGACTGGCGATCCCCGGCGACCGCACCCTGGATGCCTGGGCGATCAGCACGGTCACCGTGGCATCGACGCACCACAAGCGCGGCATCGCCCGCGCCCTGCTCGAAGCGGAGCTCGCCGCCGCAGCGAAACACGTGCCGATGGCGATGCTCACCGTGAGCGAGTCGTCGCTGTACCAGCGCTACGGGTTCGCGCCCGCTGCGTGGGCGGCCGACTACGAGTTCAACGTGCGGCGGGTGACCTGGTCGGGACCCACCCCGGACGGCCGGATCGAGTACATCACCAACCAGCAGTTCGCCGAGCACCTTGAAGAGATGCACAACCGCCTCATGGTTCACAGTCCTGGGCAGATCGACATCTGGCCGTTGCGGGCGGCACAGATCGCCGGCACCGCGTCTTCGGAGGAGGACCGCGCCAAGAAGATCCGCGCGATCAGGTATTTGTCGCCCGACGGCACCGTCGAGGGCATCGCGAACTACACGGTCAGCGGGGGAGGCGACGACTTCGTCGCGCACACCCTCACCGTGCACCACATCCTGACGGCATCGCCCGACGCCTACGCGGCGATCTGGCGCTACCTGCTCGAGGTGCCGCTCGTCGAGAAGGTGAAGGTCGAGCATCAGCGCGTCGACGAACCGGTGATGTGGATGATCACGGACATGCGCGCGGCGAAAGTGACCGTGTGGGAGCACCAGTACTTGCGGATTCTCGACGTACCGGCAGTCCTGGAGGCGCGTGGGTACGTTGCCGATGGCGAGATGATCTTCGACGTGTCGGATCCTTACGGGTACGCGGGCGGTCGCTGGCACCTGCAGGTTCAGGATGGCGTGGGTCGCGTCACGCCGGCGGCTGCGCTCTCCGAGGTGCCGACTCTCGAACTCGGGGTAGCGGAGCTTTCGGCGATGTACCTCGGGGGAGTGAAGGCGAAGGTGTTGGTCGCAGCTGGTCGAGGCACCGAATCTGGAGATGGGATGGCCTCAGCTGCGCTGATGGCGAGCGAGACTGTGCCGTTCTTGAGCATCTGGTATTGACGTGATCGATGTGGTGGCGGGCGTAATCGTCGACAGTAGGGACAGAGTTCTGGCATGCCGAAGGCGCCCGGAGCGGGGCGGATTGTGGGAGTTTCCGGGAGGCAAAATCGAGCCAGGGGAAACCCCCGCTGATGCACTCGTTAGAGAGATTCGCGAGGAGTTGGCGGTGGGGATCGAGGTGGGAGATCACATCGTCACAGTCGAAGTGTTCGACCCCCGTATCCGACTTTCGAGCTATTGGGCCCGCCTCACTGAAGCCAGTCCGCATCGGAGCACCGATCACGATGCGATCAGGTGGGCTGCGCGCTCAGAACTCGCCTCGCTCGATTGGGCTCCTGCCGACCTGGAAACGGTGCGACTAGTCAGCTCGCGCTAAACCATTGATCACGGTGGTATTGCACATTCGCGAGGTCCAGCACATGCCACTTCTTGAACTCCAGTTCAGCAAACGGCGCCAGAGAGGGCGAGAAGGAAACCGCAAAGTCGTCGCTGATCGTCAGACCGCCAACATCCAAGAGCGTGTGGTGATTGGGGCAGAGACAAAGCAGATTCGCCGAAATGTCGTTGCCCAGATGAGGCTTTCCGAGGGGTCGCACATGCGCGCCCTCTGCGTACCGCAACCCGGTGTTCGTTGTCAGCGTCGCGCCGCAGATTTGACATTCGTGGTGGTAAAGGCTCTTTACTCTCCGAGCAATCGCGCTGTCTCGCACGCGACGTGAGATTGTCGTCGTCGCGAATACGGGGTCAACCGTAGGTTGGGCGTCGGACTCGTATGGGTCCTGCTCTGGGAGGCGATCTAGACGGAATAGCACCACCTTGAACCCGTGGGACCCCGTCGCGACCTTGTGCTCGGTGACCAAGTAGAGGCCGGCATAGCGGATGCCCGCGCTCGGAGCAAAAGGTGTTTTTGCCTTGTAGCTGCGACTAACCCGCACGGGTAGCCCAAGCAGCTGGCTCGTGATCAGCCCAGCGTTGCCAGGCGAATCGACCGATTGATCTTTGTATTGCTGCTTGGTTGTTGGGTCGTTTCCACCCTCGCCGGTGTAGATGATGAAGTCTCCCTGGTCATCATCGTCCTCGTACCCGCCCGCGAGCACTATGGAGTCTGCACCCTCGGCGGCGGTTCCGTGGATTCCGTTCCGTGGCGGGGGGTGGACGCCGGCCGCTCGAAGGTCGGCACGATCGATGAACAACTGCCCGACATGAACCCCGGGCGGTGTCCCAAAGAACTTGGCCATCTCACCTCCAGGCAGTTGAGGAGCACATTACCCGTATAGGTCAGACGCGAGGCCTGCAGCCTTTTCGTCAGACGCTGCTGCTAGACAGTCGCAAGAAGGGAGTAGAGGTTGTTCGACTGGTCGCTGTGGCGGGATCTCATTTGGGAAGCTCGATTGGACGGGCTTGTCCTCCTTGGCCAAGCACTGTGGACCAACGTTGTCACCCACTGGTGGTTCGGCCCACTGTTGGCTCTTATCGCCATCTCGGTGACGCGCAAGGCGTGGCTCGGCCTCCTTCGGTTCGTGGGTCTTGCCGTCGTGCGCGGACGCTCGGACGGATGACGTCGGGGTCCTTAGGTGACGTCTCGGCGCTCTCTAGCGTGGAACCCCCAGCCCTTCAGCACCCTTCCAACGCCGCCGCAGACGCGTCATCCGCCGGAGTCCCCGCGGGATCCCCTTCCGACACCGCCCACGAGATCACGCCGTTCCGGAACGCAGCCGTCACGACCCCGCGCGCCGAGTCGTAGTAGATGTCGCCGATCGCGAGCCGGCTGAAGCATCCACCCCAGCGTTTCGAGACGGTGCCCACGTAGTCGAGCGTCGCCGGAGGAGCAGCAGCCGCCGGCGCCGGGGGAGCGGCTTCGGTCACGACAGGTGCAGCGGGTGCAGAAGCGGCCGCCGTCGGGGTCGCCGCGGTCACGGCGCCGGGCGTGAACCAGGACGACGGCTCGTCATCGGTGGCGGCCGTGCAGCCGGTGAGGGTCAGAGCGACGAGGGCGACGACGAACGGGGCTCGAGAGGGCACCAGACGAACGTAGTAGATCGTGGGGGTCTCGACACGCGGCTTCGCCGCTACTCGACCACCGGGCCCCGGGTCTCGATACGCCGCCGGAGGCGGCTACTCGACCGGCAGAACACGCGCCGGGGTATGGTTGAAGAGATGGCCGACGAATGCATCCACGGATTCGAGGCCGGACTCTGCGACATCTGCTACCCGCGCGTGCAGCGCGAGGCGCCGAAGCCGGTCCGCGTCCAGAAGGCGACAGCAGCCCGCCCGGCCGCCGCCCCGCCCCCTGCCCCGTTCAGCCTCAGCACCCTGCGGCTCTTCCACGTGACGCACCTGCGCAACCTGGAGCAGATCCTCGCCGACGGTGAGCTCCGCGCCGACGCCACCCCCGCCGTCGACGTCAGCAGCGCCACCACACGCGAACTCCGCGCGGCCGCCGATCTCGCCGACGGCACCACCGTCGCACAGCGCGTCGCCTTCTACGCGAGCCCCACCGCCGAACGCTGGCTCGAACAGCGGGATGGCGCCCACGGCCCGCACTGGTCCGACGCGGCGCGCGGCGCGAAAGCCACCGAGTTCGTGTTCCTCGCCGTCCCCGCCACGAAACTCGGCGACGACATCACCGCAGCCGACGCGGATGCCGCAGCACCCGCCACCCGCTTCGCGCACGGCGTCACCGACGCGAGCACCCTGCTCCGGCGCGCCAAAGCCGCCGACCCCGAGCTGCAGGCGCCCGAGATCCTCGCCGGCAGCACCGTCGCGTTCGACGAGGTCGCCCTGATCGGCGTCGCCAACGAACCCATCCGCGACCAGGTGCGCGACCTGCTCGCCGCCGCCGACTACGACATCCGCGTCGCGGTGTACCCGCCGTGGTTCCAGTGACCCACCTCGACCAGCAGACCCAGGATGCGATCGCAACCGCACAGAACGCGACCGACCCGCTCGACCGGCTCGCCGGCATCCGGAACCTGATCGCCGCGCTGGAACGCGACCCCGCGACCCTCGCCGCCGTGCGCGAGGCCCTGGATGCCGGCGTGAGCTGGGACGCGATCGCCCACGCCGCGAACCTCACCACCGCCGCCGCGAAATGGCGCTGGCAGGGGAGCGACGACGAGATCGCGGCACGGCACGCGGCCGGGCGGCAGCGCAGCAAGCGTCCGAGCAGCAAGCCGACAGACCTGCCGGGGATGAGCGTCGCCGACGCCGCCCGGCATTTCGGCATCAGCGTGCAGGGCGTGTACCAGCGCATCTCGCGCGGGCAGCTGCGCAGCGAGACGATCACGCTCGACGACGGGCGGACGTACAAACGGGTGTTCCTGGACTGACGCGGGTTTCGATACGCCGCTGCGCGGCTACTCAACCAGCAGGGCGGGGTACACCGGGTGGGGCATACAGGGGACCGCAGCCTCTGAGGTCCGTGTGAACCCCGTATGCGGCCCCCATACGGGGGTAGCTTCGGTCGGGTCGTGGGGGCGACTCGCGCCCTCCGCGGCATTCGACACATGTGACCGATCAAAGGGGAAGACACATGACCGAACCACGCCGCCGGGCACTCTCGGCAGCCGCCATTCTGACGGGGGCGATCCTCGCCGTCGGACTGACATCACCCGCCATCGCTGCCCCAGAGCAGACGACCGGCGGACACGGCGACAAGGGCTCCGCAGTCCTGCGCAAGGCGGTCACCGCCGACAACATCGCCAAGCATCTGGCCGCTCTGCAGAAGATCGCGGACCGCAACGGGGGCACCCGTTCGGCGGGCACCGCCGGGCACGTCCAGTCGGCGGAGTACATCGAGCAGCAGCTGCACCGCGCGGGCTATCAGACCGAGCGTCAGCCGTTCAGCTACGACAAGATCAACCTCGATCTCGCCGAGTTCTCGCAGGTGACCCCGACGGCAACGGACTACGTGCTGCAGGAGCAGTTCTATCCGATGGACTACACGGGCGAAGGCACCGTCGACGGCGCCACCGTCCAGGCCGTCGACCTCAACCTCGAGGGCGACCGCGCGTCGACCAGTGGATGCGAGGCGGAGGACTTCGCGGGCTTCACGGCCGGCAACGTGGCCCTCATCCAGCGCGGCAGCTGCGACTTCGCGACGAAGGCCGCCAACGCGGAAGCCGCCGGCGCTGTCGGTGTCGTCATCTTCAACCAGGGCAACGACGTTCCCGGTGACGACCGCTTCGGTGTCATCCTCGGAACGCTCGGCGCGGTCGGCGCCACCATCCCGGTGCTCGGCACCTCGTTCGAGATCGGTGAGGCGCTCGCCGCCGACCCGGCGACGACGGTGCGCATCGCGGTGGAGACGACCACCACCACCATCGACACGTTCAACCTGATCGCGAAGACCAAGAAGGGCGACCCGACCAAGCAGGTCGTGGTGGGCGCCCACCTGGACTCGGTGGCTGAGGGTCCCGGCATCAACGACAACGGCTCCGGCAGCGCGACGATCCTCGAGGTCGCGATCCAGCTGGCGAAGACGAAGTCGAAGGTCGGCAACCAGATCGTGTTCGCCTGGTGGAGCGGCGAGGAGGACGGGCTGCAGGGCTCGAACTACTACGTCTCGCAGCTGACCGACGAGCAGGCGGCCAACACGGCGCTGAACCTGAACTTCGACATGGTCGGTTCGCCGAACTCGGTGAACTTCGTGTACGACGGTGACGGCGACGCGTTCGGCGAGGCCGGCCCCGAGGGCTCGGCCGAGATCGAAGCGGTCTTCAACGACTACTTCGCCTCGCAGGGCATCCCGACGGCGCCGACGGCGTTCGACGGACGCTCGGACTACTTCGGGTTCATCAACGCCGGCATCCCCGCCGGTGGCCTGTTCACGGGCGCTGAAGGCATCAAGACCGACGAGGAGGCCGCGACGTTCGGCGGAACCGCCGGTGAGCCGTACGACCCGTGCTACCACCAGGCGTGCGACACCACGCAGAACGTCGACAAGGTCGTTCTGGAGAAGATGGCTGACGCCGTCGCTCACGCGGTGTACGTCTACGGCAACGTGCGCAACCACCCCGGTCACGGCGGCCACCACGGCGGCCACGGCAACTGGGGTCACGGCAACGGTCACGGCGACTGGGGCTGGGGCTGGGGCAACGGCAACGGTCACGGCGACAAAGGTGACCGCTGGGGCGGCAAGTAGGCCCTAGGTCTCGATACGCCGCATCCCGCGGCTACTCGACCCGCACAGATCGGGCCCCCGTCATCGCGACGGGGGCCCGATCTCTGTGCTGCTGGTCCGGCTGGGCCCTCAGGCTTTGGGCGAGCCGGTCGGCCACGCGTTTCCACGCCTCCGGGTCGTCGTCTGTCGTCAGATCGTCGAACATCGCCTCGTCGCTCTCGACCTCGCCGTCGAGACCGTTCCAGTGCCGCAAGGTGTTGGCGGAGTGGTAGCGCACCAGATACTCGGGGTCGACGACGCCGTGCAGCAGCGCGGTGCGCAGCTCGGGGGTCGGCGCGACCCGGCGCAGCGCCATCGCCGCGTCGATCTGGTCGCTCCAGAAGCTCGCGCCCCCGTCGAGCACCTGGGCGACCGCACGCGCCCAGGTCTCGTCGTTCGTCAGCCGCACCAGCGCCATCCCGATCTGCACCCGCGTCGCCGGGTGGCTGGTCGGCAGATGCTGCTCGAGCATCGCGACCACCCGCTGCAGCGTCTCGCCGGTGGGTGGCGGGTCGAGTTCGGCGAGCGACTGCGAGGCGAGCGGATCGTCTTCGGCCATGCCGGCGAACAGCTGCTCGAGCAGCGCCTCCGGCTCTCGGCGCCACGCGTCGCGCAACCCGGAGAACTCGGGACCGTCGTGCCACACCATGTACGGCTCGCCGAACAGTTCGTTCCGCACGTCCGCCCACGCCCTGCCTTCCACGCTGGTCACGCGTCCGCGTCTCCCGTCGGGTCGGCGTCTCCCGTCGGGTCGGCGGCGGTCGGGTCCGCCAGCGCGTCGCCGCCGATCGGCTGCCCGGCCCAGGTCTCGGCGACCCAGCCGTCTGCGGGGGAGCCGTTCAGCACGACCACGCCGGTGTTGTCGAGGTGCCGGATGTGGTGCGAGTCGGCGTGCAGGTTCATCGCCCGCGACGCCGTCCACACCCGGATCGCCGCACCGTGCGAGACGACGACAACGGTGTCATCGGGGTGCTGCGCCGCGATCGCGTCGATCGCCGCGTCGAAGCGCGCGAAGAACTCGTGCCCGTCGATCGAGCCGGGGACGCGGGCGTCGAGCTCGCCTCGTGCCCAGCCGAAGGCGGGCTGGACGTACGCCATCACGCTCGGCATGTCGTTGCGGTCTTCGAGATCTCCGGCCTCGATCTCCTCCAGCCCCTCCCGCACCACGGGCTCGAGGCCGATCGCGTGCGCGAGCGGAGCAGCCGTCGCCCAGGTGCGGGTGAGCGCGGAGACGTAGATCGCGGCGATCCGCTCACCGGCCACCGCATCCGGGATCGCGGCCGCCTGCTCTTCACCGAGCGGCGTCAGGCCGGGGCCGGGGCGCGCGGTGGCGAGCTCGCCGCGCACGTTCGCGGGCGTCTGGCCGTGGCGGATGAGGAGCAGTCGCACCTCACCAGCCTACGGAGCGGGTCTGACTCAGTCGGTCGTGGTCTCGTCGGTGACGTCGTCGTCGGAGTCGAGTTTCTCGGCGGCGATCTGCGCCTCACCCGGAAGACGCCCGGCGCCGAGCCCTTCGGCGAGCAGGTCGAGGTCGCCGTTCTCGTGTTCGAGGGACTCGCGAGCGCGGATGGCGTCCGCGATCCGGTCGTCGTTCTGCGTCATGAGGGCTCCTTCTTCGTTGCGCGACGACCCGGGGGCTTGGCCGAGGGTGCCGGTTCTTCTGCCTCCGCTCGGTGCGCTCCCGGCTCCTGCGGCTGGGCCGCGAGGGCCTCGTCGTCGACATCGGTGGCCGAGGCGTGACGTCCGGTCATGCCGGTACGTTACGCGGTCTGCCCGCCGATGCAAGAGCCTCTCAGCGGTTCGACAGGGCCCAGCTGAAGTTGCCGTCCTCGTCGTCGATGCTCACCCAGACGTTCACCGTGTCGCCCGCGGGAGTGACGGCGTCGCAGGTGAAGACACTGCCGGCGGCGGTCGCTTCGAGGATCGGCGGGCAGGTGACAGCGGTCGCGGCTCCCGAGCCGACCAGGTCGTTGCTCACCGCGCCCTGCACCTCGAGGGCCTTCGACACGGTGGGCACGGCACCGGCGACCCCGAGGCCGACCGGAAGCACCACCGCGACCAGCAAGAGGCCGATGAACGTGAGAAGCGGCAGCGCGCCGGCCACACGGGCACGGCGCACGATGAGGTAGATCAGCGGGCCGACGACCGGCAGCGCGAGCGCGAGGAGCGCGCTCGGCGCGGGGAGTCCGCGGGTCTGAAGGGCCCGGCTGTCGCCGATCGCCCAGAGGAAGCCCATGATCCACAGCACGACGGCCGCGGCGAACACGAGCGGTGTCGCGGTGACGTAGAAGAACACGTACGCGGCAACCACCGACAGCACCGTGGTGAAGAGCGGGATGAACGCCAGCAGCATCGCCGAGGCGGTGCTGGTGCTGGGCGCCTTCGGACGCGGCACCGCAACACCCTGGATGGGGATGGTGCCGGTGTCGGGGCCGCGGTGATCGATCGCCATCGATGCGCGGCGCGACATCTCGGGGTCGAACTGACGCTCGAGCTGCTGGATCTGGACGTCGTCGCTCGAACCGCCCTCGATGGCGAGCGCACCCGCGACCGCTGCTCCGGCGCCGGCGGGCTTCTGCTCGACGTGCTCGGTCCAGGTGATCCCGTTCCACCAGCGCACCTTGGCGTCGTCTGCCGGGTCCTGGTACCACCCGGCAGGGACGACACGCGTCGTCTGTTCTGTCGTCACCGCTTCTCCCTCCGGGTCGTTGTCAGCTGGTGCTACGAGGCCATCGAGTAGATGCCCCAGTTGTCGACGCGCCACTCGATCCAGCCGTTGGCGCGCTGCAGCGACACGGTGACGTTGAAGAACTCCTGCTTCTCGTTCG
>JBFWWZ010000023.1:0-41306 GCA_050245915.1 Microbacteriaceae bacterium | reverse complement strand
GCCGTCAGCCGCTCCGCGAGCCGGCGGGAGTTCGCGAACACGATCGTCGACCGGTGCTCGAGCACGGTGTCGACGATGGCGCGGTCGACGTGGGGCCAGATCGAGCCGGCGCTCTGCAGGGCGCCCTCGTCGTCATCCAGCTGCTCGGCCGTCGCGCGCGCCCCGAGCTCGGTCATGTCCTCCACCGGCACGACGACCCGCAGGTCGAACGTCTTCGCCGCGGGCGGCTGCACGATCTCCACAGGCACCTGCCCGCCGAGGAACCGCGCCACCTCGTCGATCGGCCGCACCGTCGCCGACAGTCCGATGCGCTGCGCGGGCTTCTCGAGCAGCGCGTCGAGCCGCTCGAGCGACACCGCCAGATGCGCACCCCGCTTGGTCGCCGCCACCGCGTGGATCTCGTCCACGATGACCGTCTCGACGCCGGCCAGCGTCTCCCGTGCCGCGCTCGTCAGCATCAGGTAGAGAGACTCGGGCGTGGTGATCAGGATGTCGGGCGGGTCCCGCTGCAGCAGCCTGCGATCAGCGCTGGTCGTGTCGCCCGATCGCACCCCCACCGAGATCGGCGGAACCTCGACCCCGAGTCGCTTCGCCGTCTGCGTGATGCCGACGAGCGGCGAGCGCAGGTTGCGCTCCACGTCGACGCCGAGGGCTTTGAGCGGCGAGATGTAGAGCACCCGTGTGCCCGGTGGTCGAGCCTGTCGAGATCCGGCCAGCCGATCGATCGACCACAGGAACGCGGACAGCGTCTTGCCCGATCCGGTCGGTGCGACGACGAGCGCGTGTCGCCCCGACGAGATCGCCTGCCACGCCCCGGTCTGCGCGGGGGTCGGCGTCGGGAACGCACCCGCGAACCACTCGCGCGTCGCCGGCGAGAAGCGTTCGAGCGCGGGGTCCATCAGACCATCTTCGCCCGAACCCCTGTCACGCCCATGTGGATAAGTCGCCCGTGTAGGAGGTGAGGAGAACTAGCGTGCGAGGTTCGTTACACGAGTCGAAGGAGACACATGAAGACGAAGATCACCGCAGTCGCGTCGGCCGCGCTGCTCGGCGCGGCGCTGACCGTCGGCGGAGCCGCACCCGCTCACGCCGCGACGCAGCTCGGCGGCGTCAACTTCAACGCCTGGTGCGCGACCATCGGCAGCGTCTGGTATGCGACGAACATCTCGCTCACCACGCCGTACGGGTGGCGATGCACCAACAACTACACCCACATCCTGCTGTCGATCGACGTGAATCGCGTGTGCAGTTGGACGTACGGTGCCGGTGCCTACGCGGGCCTCGTGTCGTACAGCCCCTACGGCTGGAAGTGCTACCGCTAGAGGCGCTCGGCGAGGAACCGCGCGACGTCGTCGAGCTCCTTGCGGGACACCGAATGGCCGAGGCCCGGATACCTCCGGGTCTCGGCCGTCGTGTGCCCCGCGAGCCAGGTCTCGGTTCGCGCGATGATCTCCGGGGTGAACAGCGGGTCGGCGTCGCCGCGTCCCCAGAACACCGGCGGCCGGCTGACGGCGAGCGCGGCATCCGCCGCCTGCTCGCCCGAGATCGCGAACCCCGCCAGGTTGACCGCGAATCGCACGCGGGCGACATCACGCCGCAGCAGGTGCGTCGCCATCGCGCCGCCCTGCGAGAAGCCGAGCGTGCCGACCATCGTCGGTTCGAACGGCAGCGCGTCGAGCCAGGTGGTCACCGCGGCGGCGGCGGCGTCGACGAGTTCCGCATCCGGGTTGCCGGAGACCACGGTCTCCCACCACGACCAGCCGCCCGCCTCGGCGATCGGCGCCCGCACCGACGCGATCACGTACTCCTCGGGCAGTTCGGGTGCCAGGGCGAAGAGGTCCTCCTCGTTGCTGCCGCGTCCGTGCATGACGACGAGCAGCGGGCGACCGTCGCGGTCGGCGGGTTCGGCGTTCCAGAGGACGGCGTCGGGATCGAGGTGCAGCGCCATCAGAAGGTGATCACCGTCCGGCCGGAGGCCTGGTAGGCGGCCGCGAACTCCTCCGCCGGGAACGCGTGTGCGACCTCGGTCGTCAGCACCCCCTCCTCGGCGAGGCGGGCGACGGTCTCGAGCCCCGTGCGGTCGACCTTCACCCCGACACGCGACGACCGGATGCTGCGCTCGGCCTCCGCAGGCGTCGTCACCGAGGTCGCGACACCCTCATCGCGCACCGCCACCAGATACCTCGTGGGGTCGGCCGGCGCGGTGTTGATCAGGCCGTCGAGCTCCATGCCGGCGAAATCGGAGGGCGGGGTGTCGCGGCCGGCGGCGAGCACGGTGATCCCGCGGTGCTCGGCAAGCTGTGCGACGAAGCCCCCGACGCTGCCGCTCGCGCCGATCACCAGGACCGACTGGCCGGGCTGCAGTTCCGCTGCGTCGAGCACCTGCAGAGCCGTGAGCCCGTTCAACCCGAACGTCGTCAGTTCGGTGGAGGGGACGGAATCCCCGACGACGGCGATGTTGTCGAGGGGCAGGGCGACCTGGCTGCGCTGCAGACCCGGTCCACCCTTGAACCATTGGCTGAAACCCAGCACGCGGCGCCCGGTCAGGGCGCTGTCGACGCCTGCGCCGACGGCGGTGATCGTTCCGGCGAGATCCCAGCCGAGGATCCACGGGGGGTCGCCCGGCATCTTGTCGCCGTAGCCGGGCTCGACGGCCCCTCGGTCGACGGGGTTGATGCCGGCCGCCTCGACCGCGATCGCGACCTCGCCCGGGCCGGCCACGGCATCCGGGATCTCGGCCAACTGCAACGCGGAAAGACCGACGCCGGTCAGGGTGATCGCTTTCGCCATGGGCCTAATAATGGAGCATGAGCTCCGTGGGAACCCCCGACCCTCAGCCGGACGAGCCGAACTCGGCCTGGCTCTCGGATCAGGAGCTGTCGGACGTCCGTCGCCGCATGCCGATCCTCTACGTCGAGGCCGTGCCGGTGCGGGTCGACGGGATGGGCGTGGTCACCCAGGTCGGCGTGCTGCTGCGGGCCAACGCGCAGGGTGCGATCACGCGCACCCTCGTGTCGGGCCGGGTGATGTTCGGCGAGACGCTGCGCGATGCGCTGTTCCGCCACCTGGAGAAGGATCTCGGCCCGATGGCGTTCCCGCTGCTGCCGGCCTCGCCGGTGCCGTTCTCGGTGGCGGAGTACTTCCCGTTCCCGGGGTTCAGCGCGTACCTGGACGAGCGGCAGCACGCCGTCGCGCTCGCCTACGTGGTTCCGGTGACCGGCACCCTGGAACCGCGCACCGACGCCCTCGAACTCACCTGGATGACGCCGGCCGAAGCCTCGTCACCCGCGGTGCACGCGGAGATGGAGGGGGGACGCGGCACGCTGCTGCGCGCCGCCCTCGCCTCGGTCGGGGTGCTGGGCTAGACGGATCCGGGCTAGTTCGGACTGTCCGGGCGTCCGAGGACGCCCCGACCGCCCGAACTCGCCCGGACTCTGGTCTCAGCCCTGGGCGCGACGACCCTGGCGGCGCGGGTTGCCGGACGGCGCCGAACTCGAGCTCGAGTACATGACGCGCGAACCGCCGGCCGAGCTGCCGCCCGAGCCGGAGCCGCCGCGGGCCGGACGGCCCGAACGGTCGCGGCGCGGACGCTGCTCCTGCCGTGCGGCACCGGCGCCGGCGCCCTCGCGTGCGGCGCGCTTGCGCTGCGCGTTGGCGCCCTGGGACCGGCCGCCACCGCCCTGCCCGCGGGCAGGCTGTGCCGCCTTCGGGGCCGGCGTTACGTATGCGGCCACCTCGCCGATCAGAGCCTTCACGGCATCCGAGTCGCTGGTCACGCGCTGGGTCTGCGCCTGGATGCCGGCCTTGCGCATCAGCTGCGCCAGGTCACGCTCCTGTGCGGGCAGCACGAGGGTGACGACGTCGCCCTCGCTGCCGGCGCGGGCCGTGCGCCCGGAGCGGTGCAGGTACGCCTTGTGCTCCATGGGCGGGTCGACATGCACCACGAGCTCGACGTCGTCGACATGCACTCCGCGTGCGGCGACATCGGTCGCGACGAGCACCTTGGCGTCGCCGGCCGAGAACGCCGCGAGGTTGCGGTCGCGCTGCGGCTGGCTGAGGTTGCCGTGCAGGTCCACGGCCGGGATGCCGGCGGCGGTCAGCTGCTGCGCCAGCTTCTTGGCGTGGTGCTTGGTACGCATGAACAGGATGCGGCGGCCGGTCCCCGAGGCGAGCGCGTGGATCAGCTGCTTCTTCGTCTCGGCGTCGTCGGTGCCGAAGATGTGGTGCGTCATCGCGGCGACCGGCGAATTGGCCTCGTCGACCTGGTGCGTCTTCGGGTCGTGCAGGAACTGCCGCACCAGCTTGTCCACGCCGTTGTCGAGCGTGGCGCTGAACAGCAGGCGCTGACCGTTCTCGGGTGTGGCCTTCAGGATGCGGGTGACACCGGGCAGGAAGCCAAGGTCGGCCATGTGGTCGGCCTCGTCGAGCACGGTGATCTCCACCGCATCCAGGAAGACGAACTTCTGCTGCATGAGGTCTTCGAGCCGTCCGGGGCAGGCGACGACGATGTCGACGCCGGCCTTCAGCGCCTGAACCTGGCGGTTCTGGTTGACGCCGCCGAAGATCGTGGTGGTGGTCAGGCCGTATGCCTTCGCCAGCGGCTCGAGGGTGGCGTTGATCTGGGTGGCGAGCTCGCGGGTGGGCGCGAGCACCAGCCCGAGCGGGCGGCCGGCGCGGCGGGGTCCGCCGGACAGGCGGGTGCCGAGTCTCGCGACCATCGGGATGCTGAACGCGAGGGTCTTGCCCGAGCCGGTCTTGCCGCGGCCGAGAACGTCTTTGCCGTTCAGGGTGTCGGGCAGGGTGTCGGCCTGGATCGGGAACGGGATGTGCTTGCCCTCGGCGCTCAGGACTTCGAGGAGGGGATGGGGCACGCCGAGCGTGCGGAAGGTGATGTCAGACATAGGGGTAGTGCGATTGCTTTCGGATTGAAACGGGGCGAGGACGCCGCGGATCGGGCGTCAACGTTCGCCGGAGAAAGATGTCGACCAGCGAGGCTGGGAGGGAAGCGTTCTACGACGCAAGCGGGCGCGATTGCCCGGCAAGTGCTTTCAGGCTAGCAGACCGGTCAGTGGTGCCGCTCGCCGACCGGGACCGGCACCGACAGCCGGTTGCCTTCGGGCGCAAGCGGGCACGCCCACGCGGGGTCGTACGCGCACGATGGGTTGTATGCGAAGTTGAAATCGAGAACGAGCCTCGTGCCCGAGAATCCGAGATCGGCGCCCTTGATCGTGTCGAGCAGGTAGCGGCCTCCGCCGTAGGTGTCCGGCGAGGTGTCGCGCACCGGCAGCCAGATCCCGCCGCCGTACCCCTCGTGACGCCAGACGTCGAGGGGGCCGAGATCCGGGATGTCGACAACACCCAGGCGGTCGAAGGTCACCACCCCGTCGGTGCCGGTCTCGTACTCGAACGAGGCGGGTGCGGCATCCTGGATCGGCACCTCGAATCGCCACGCGGGGTCGTACGCCGCAACCTCGAGCCGCACCGCGGCCGCCGAGGCGGGGTGGGTGAGGAACATGTCCTGCCGTTCGACGCACCAGTGCGCATGCGCGTCGGCCGGGTCGGCGATCGCGCGCACCTCGGCGTAGAGGGCGAACGTGCGGCGTCGCCAGTCGATCGTCTCGAGGGTCAGCGTCGCGGGGGTCAGGTCTTCAGGGGTCAGGCGGGCGCGAGATTCACCGCGATCATCCGGGTCACCCATGCCTCGTACCGTACGCGGTCCCATCCGCTCGAGACCACGAACTGGCGGTAGTTCTCATGGTTCACCAGGCCGAGCAGCACATCGGTCGCACCGTTGACGTCGTCGGTCGGCCAGCCCAGCTCGCTGAGCCGGCGCACCACCTCGGCGAACTCGGCTCGGCGTCGCTGGAGCATGCCCTCCAGCCGCGCGGCGACCGCCGCATCCACGTCGGCGGCGGCGGTGAGCGCGCGCCAGATGCCTGCCGAACGGGCGAACGCGTCGACGAGCAGATGCACGCCCCCCGCGATGAAGTCCGGGGCGGTGGACGCCGTGAGGGCCGCACGCGCTTCGGCGGTCTCGGAGAAGGGCGCGTCGCCTTCGCGCCCGGCGAAGGCGAGCTCGAATGCGGCGAACAGCAGGTCTCCTTTCGGGCCGTGCCCGTTCACCGTCTCGACACTGACCCCCGCCTCGGCGGCGATCGCGCGCAGGGTGGTCGGCCCGTACCCGGCGCGCTCGAAGCAGCGCGCGGCGGCCTGCACCACTCGCCGCCGGGTCTCGGCGGCCGCCGCCTGGCGCACGTCGGAGCGGTACTTGCGGGGTGCGGGAGTTTTGGCTACAGTCACGATGCATTCAATACTACGCCAACCTAGCCAAAGAGAAAAGCATGTCCAGCATCCTGATCACCAGCACACCCGTCGTCGGGCACATCACCCCGCTCCTGCCCGTCGCGTCGACTCTGATCGAGGCGGGGCACCGCGTCCGCATCCTGACCGGATCGCGGTATCGCGACGCGGTCGAGCGCAGCGGCGCCGCATTCCTGCCGCTGCCTCCCGAGGCCGACTTCGACGATCGCGAGATCGACACCGCCTTCCCCGGTCGCGTCGGCCTGACCGGCCCCGCGGCGATCCGGTACGACATGAAGGCGATCTTCCTCTCGCCGATGCCCGCCCAGGCGGCCGCGGTCGAGGCCGCCATCGCCGAGGAACCGGTCGATGTCATCCTGTCCGAGCCGCTGTTCGCGGGGCTCGCCCCGCTGCTCGGGAAACCGCGCGCGGAGCGCCCGGCGATCCTCGTGCTCGGCACGATCCCGCTCGGTCTGAGCAGCAGGGACACCGCCCCGTTCGGCCTCGGGATCCCGCCCCTGCCCGGCCCGATCGGACGGCTCCGCAACGCCGCCCTGACCGCGGTCACCCAGAAGGGGATCTTCGGTCCCGTTCAGAAAGAGGCCGAGCGGCTGCACCGCCAGATCACCGGCCGGCCGTTCCCCGGCTTCTTCCTCGACTGGCCGTCGGCGGCGGATGCCGTCGTTCAGTTCTCCGTGCCCGGCTTCGAGTACCCGCGCTCCGACCTGACCACCGAGGTCGCGTTCATCGGCCCGGTGTCGCGCGGCGGCGCGGTGACAGCCAAGCTCCCCGCCTGGTGGAAGGACCTCGACGGCGGCCGTCCAGTGGTGCACGTCTCCCAGGGCACGGTCGCGAACAACGACTTCGAGGAGCTTCTGCTGCCGACGATCCGGGGCCTCGCCGACCGCGACGTCCTCGTCGTCGCCGCCACGGGGGGACGCGACACCGAGTGGATCGAGGCGCAGCTGCCCGAGAACGCCCGCGTCGCGGAGTTCATCCCGTACGAGGCGCTCTTCGACAAGGTGGATGTCTTCGTCACCAATGGCGGATACGGCGGCGTGCACTACGCCCTCGCGCACGGCGTGCCGATGGTCGTGGCAGGCGTGACCGAGGACAAGGCGGAGGTGTCGGCGCGGATCGTCTGGACCGGCGCGGGCGTCAGCCTCAAGACGAACACCCCGTCGGCCGAGAAGGTCGCCGCGGCCGTCGATCGTGTGCTCGCCGACCCGTCCTACCGGACCGCGGCCGCGCGGCTGGGCGCCGAGATCGCTGCGTCACCGGGCGTCGCCGGCATCCTGCCCATCATCGAGCGTCACGCCAGCCCGGTGCGAGCCGGGTGAGCTGGAACGCCCGCCACTGCCAGAACGCCCAGGTGCCGATCCAGACGAGCGGGGTGAGCAGCCCCGCCGAGATGTCGAGGCGATCGCGGTACAGGGTGCGACCGGCAGCGGCGGGTGACACGGCCATCCGGTGCCGCCACTCGGTGATCACCGCGAGCGGACCCGACACCGGGCCACCCGCGTCCTCGACGATGCGCACATCGCCGTGCTCGTGGAAGCGGATGTCGATCACCTGCTCGCCGGCCGGCACGAGGTCGAACAGCGCTCGCGCCCGCATGGGGTGCGGACCCTCGGTCCAGGTCTTCGGCAGACCGCGCGGCGAGAGCGGCTCGAACGAGAAGAAGGGTCGCGCGACCTCCGCCAGGACGGCCGGCGAACGGAGCGCCGCCCACACCGCGTCGGGGTGGGCGTCGAGGACGAGCTTCAGCTGGACCCGCATGTCCCCAGTCTGCGACATGATCCGCGCATGAGGTACTGGCTCGGAGTCGTGCAGCGCAGCCACGTCGAGCGCGGCGTCGCGCTCGGCATCGCCCAGGTGAATCACGGCGCCGCGTCGGTGAAGCGGCTCGCGCCGGGCGACGGGCTCGTCTACTACTCGCCGAAGACCGACTATCCCGAGGGTGAGCCGCTGCGCGAGTTCACCGCCATCGGACGGATCGCCGATGGCGAGCCGTGGCAGGCCGACGAAGGCGACCGGCATCCGTGGCGCCGGCGGGTCGAATTCGACGAGTCCGCCCGCTCCGCCCCGATCGCGCCGCTCCTCGACGCGCTCGAGCTGACCCGCGGCAACCGCAACTGGGGCTACATCATGCGGCGCGGCCAGGTCGAGCTGACCCGCGGCGACTTCGAGACGATCGCGCGGGCGATGGGCGCCGCTAGCCTTCTCGGGTGAGTCAGAGCGCGTACCAGGTCCGATTCGATTGGGGTCACGCCGGGGCCGCCTCCATCGGTCAGGATGCCGAGGCCGTCGTGTGGGTGTCCCAGCTTCTCGAGACCCCCGGCCCCGACGGCGCGGTCCCCGGCACGCTCGAACGCGCTGAGGAGCTCGGCGCCTGGGCGCTGGCGCAGCAGCAGGAGCACGGCGGACGTTTCCGCATCGCGGTGGTCGCGGCGGGCGCGGCCCGCGGCGACGGGTCGCTGCGCTTCGCCGTCGAAGACCTCCTCGCCGCCGGCGCGGTCATCGAGGCGATCGCCGCCGTCGGCATCGACCACCAGTCCCCGGAGGCCGCGGCAGCCGCATCCGCCTATCGGGGCCTGCGCACCGCCACCCGGCATCTGCTGTCCGCGAGTGAGACCGCCCGGGAATCACTCAGCAAGTAGGTGTGTTGTCACCTATATGCCTACTGCAACTCTGAATGGAATCGTCCTCGCCGAAGCCGATGAAGCCGACGTGCTGCACATCGAGGGGAACGTGTACTTCCCGCCGTCGAGTGTGAACACCGACCTGCTCGCCGAGAGCCCCACCCCGTACACCTGCCCGTGGAAGGGCGAGTGCCAGTACTTCTCGGTGAAGGACGGCGACACCCTGCTGCAAGACCGTGCCTGGAGCTACCCGCACCCGTACCCGACCGCGTTCGACCGCGTCGGCAAGGACTTCTCGAACTACGTCGCGTTCTGGAAGGAAGTCAAGGTCTCGTAGCTCACCAGAGCTGACGGCCTCGCTCCTCGAGGCGGCGCATGGCCGCCCGCTCACGGTGGGCCCGCACTTTGGCCCGGTTGCCGCAGCGCTCCATGGAGCACCACCGGCGATTGTTGGTGCGCGATTCGTCATGGAAGACCATGCGGCACGTTGAGTCGTCGCATGTGCGCACCCGCGTCTCGTCGAGGTGACCGAAGATCTCGACCGCATCGCGGGCGAGCGTCGACAGCACCTGGCCAACCCGGAGGCGGCCGGCGCCGGCCTGCCGCTGCCCGCCGCCCAGCGCCGGCGGGATGTCCGGTGTCGCCGCGTACAGGTTGACGGTGTCGATGTCGTCGGCGGGGAGAGGGGCCCCGGATGCCGCGGCCAGGTAGAGACCGCTTAGTGCGTCCCGCAGGTTGAGGGCATCCGAGAGGTCGCGGTCGCTGACGTCGCCGGGGTCGATCCGCTCGATCCGCTCCGCGAGCCAGCGGCCGAGATCCGCGGGGGAGTTCAGCCGCTCGCCGAGGTCGTCGCGGCGCATGTCGCCCGAGTAGGCGAACTCGAGGCTGTCGGAGCCGGCATCGAAGAACCACGGGACGCCGTCTGCCGGCGCCATCGTCTCACCCGACGTGAATCGCATGTAACCGATCCTGCCGGTTACCCCCGACGCTGGTTGAGTAGCCGCGAAGCGGCGTGTCGAAACCGCTGGTTGAGTAGCCGAGAAGCGGCGTGTCGAAACCTACGCTGCGACGTCGCGCTTCTGCCACGAGATCTGGTACCGCAGGTCGAAGCGGCGCGAGCATTTCGCGCACGACACCACGCGGGTCGGCCGCTTGTACCGGTAGTGCACGTGGCCGTTCGGGCAGTGCCCGATCCAGGGAGCCAGCTCATCGGCGATCGCGCCGCCGTGCAGCCGCTTTCCTTCGTAGCCGAGGTCGCGCGCGACCTTCTTCCACCGTGGGCCGTGCCCGGCACTCGCCCCGGCGATCGCATGCGCCACCTCGTGGAGCAGCACCTGGTGGATCTCGTCGTCGTCGTAGCGCCCCGCCAGCAGGCGCGACACGGAGATGCGCTTCTTGTCGTAGCTGCAGAGTCCGGCGCGGGTGCGCGCGTTGTCGAACCCGAACGTCCACGACGGGTCGAGGTGCAGCCGGATCAGGGCGTCCGCCCAGGTGCGGACGCGGTCGAGGTCCGCCACTCCTACCCCTCCGCCAGCGGGGTGAGACGCACCTGCAGGATGCGGTCGTCGCCCTCGAGGGGACTGCCGCGCCCGTCGGTATTGTTGGTCAGCATCCAGAGCCAGCCGTCGGGGCCGGGCGTGACATCCCGGATGCGGCCGTACTGCTGTACGAACCACGGCACGGCGCTCGCCGTCTCGGACTGCTCGTCCACGTAGATCGCCCAGAGCCGCTGCCCGCCGAGCCCCGCCAGGAAGAAGGTGCCGTCGAGGTAGGCGAGCCCGCTCGGGCTGGCGTCGTCGGTCGGCCACTGTGCCCATGGGTCGATGAAATCGGTGGTCGAGCCCGTCGAGACCCCGCCCGACATTCCCTCGACCACCGGCCAGCCGTAGTTGCCGCCCGGCACGATGCGGTTGAACTCGTCCCAGGTGTCTTGCCCGAACTCGGCCGCCCAGAGCTGCCCGTCGGAATCCCACGCGATGCCTTGCGGGTTGCGGTGCCCCATCGAGTAGACGTACGACCCCGTGGTCGGATTGTCGCCGGGCACGTCGCCGGTCGGCGTCATGCGCAGGATCTTGCCGTTCAGCGACTGCGGGTCTTGGGCGGAGTCCGGGTTGCCCGCGTCGCCCACGGTCGCGTACAGCATGCCGTCGGGCCCGAACGCGATCCGCCCGCCGTTGTGGTTGCCCGCCTTGGCCAGTCCGTCGAGCACGACCTCCGGCTCACCGAGCGTGTGGTCTTCGTGGAACTCCATCCGCACGATGCGGTTGTCGCTCTCGGCGGTGACGTATGCGTAGAGATAGTGGTCACCGTCGTCGTCGAGGTAGGCCAGCCCGAGCAGCCCGCCCTCGCCCTGGTGCACGACACCGGGAACGGTGCCGATCGCCTGCAACCCGTCGCCGACCACCTCTTCGATCACGCCCGAGTCGCGCTCGCTGACGAGCGTGAGCATCTCACCGCCTTCATCGGCGGAGATGCGCAGGATCGACCACGGCGCCGCGAGCCCGGTCACCACATCGGCGGGCGTCCCCGCCGGCTGCACCCCGTCGACGTCTGCCGTCGGGGACGGCGGAGGCGAGCCGGGCTGCGTGATCGGCTGCGGCCCGCACCCGGTGAGCAGCAGCGCCGCCACGAGCGAGAGGACGAGGAGCCGGGTCATGGGAGGGACGCTACCCGCCGCCACCGCGAACCTGGAACACGGATCGCGAGGGTGGGGGCGAAGCCACGGCATCGGCGTCGTGGACGACAGGAGCTCCCGCCACCCAGTTGCGCAGCTCGCGGCCGTGGACCACCGCCGCAGGGTGCGGTCCCCCCGCCATCAGCCGCGGCATCCACTCGAGGGGGAGCGGCGACGCGGACGCCACGATCACGAAATTGCCGTACCGCCGCCCCTTCAGCACCTGCGCCTCGGCGAGCACCGCCACGTCGGCCAGCACGTCGGACACCGTCGCCACCTGCCCGCGCGCGAACGCGGCGCCCGAGCCGTCCGCGACGTTCACCAGCACCACCCCACTCGGAGAGAGGTACTGCGCGACGAGCGCGTAGAACTCGCGCGACGTGACATGCGCCGGGATGCGCGCCCCGCCGAAGATGTCGACGACCACCAGGTCGGCGGCTCCCCGCAGCCCCGCCGGCAGCCGGCCGAGCGTCTCCCGCGCATCCCCGTACCGGATGCGGATCGACGCGTCCTGGGGCAGCGGCAGCTCCGAGCGCACCAGCTCCACCAGCGCCGGCTCCAGCTCGAGCACCTGCTGCCGGGAACCCGGGCGGGTGGCGTCGATGTAGCGCGGGATGGTGAGCCCGCCCGCACCCAGGTGCAGGGCCGTCAGGGGCTGCCCCGGCATCCCGAGCTGGTCGATCACGTGCCCCATGCGCTGCACGTACTCGAAGAACAGATCGGTCGGATCGCCGAGGTTCACGTGCGACTGCGGCGTGCCGTCCACCACCAGCTCGTAGGCGCCCGGCACGAACCGGTCGCGGCGGATGAGCGCGTGCAGTCCCGACTCCAGCCGGGTGGACGGTTCGGCCACCGTCCGAGCGTAACCCCGCGCTACCGTGACCCTCATGACAGCCAAGCGCGACGTCCCCCCGGGTCTGCGGGCCCAACTCGACGCCCCCAGCTTCCAGGGCCCCGCGACATTCGGGATGCGTCCCTGCCTCACCGAGCCGGCCCAGCTCGACGAGTGGCAGCCCGACGTCGCCGTCATCGGGGCGCCGTGGGACGACAACACCACCAACCGCCCCGGCGCCCGCTTCGGCCCGCGGGCGATGCGCGCGAGCGCGTACGACCCCGGCACGTACCACCTCGACCTCGGCATCGAGATCTTCGACCACCTCGAGGTGATCGACTACGGCGACGCGATCATCAGCCACGGCATGTGGGAGAAGTCGAAGGCCGCCATCTACGAGCGCGTGTCCGACATCACCAGCCGGGGCATCATCCCGGTGCTGCTCGGCGGGGACCACTCGGTCACCTGGCCGGCCGGCATCGCGGTCGCCGAGAAGTACGGCTTCGGCAACGTGGTGATGATCCACTTCGACGCGCACGCCGACACCGCGAACGAGATCGAGGGCAACTTCGCCAGCCACGGCGTCCCGATGCGCCGGCTGATCGAGTCGGGCGCGATCCCCGGCGACCGGTTCATCCAGGTCGGGCTGCGCGGCTACTGGCCGGGCGAAGAGGACCAGAAGTGGATGCGCGACAACGGCCTCACCCATTTCATGATGCAGGAGTTCTGGGAGCGCGGCGCGAAAGACGTGATGCGGGATGTCATCGAGACCGCCCAGAAGAAGGCGCCCCACGTCTACATCAGCATCGACATCGACGTGCTCGATCCCGGCTTCGCGCCGGCGACCGGGACCCCCGAGCCCGGCGGGTTCGCCCCCATCGACCTGCTGCGGATCGTGCGTCAGCTGGTGCTCGAGACGGATGTCGTGGCGTTCGACGTGATGGAGGTCGCCCCGGCGTACGACCACGCCGAGATCACCGTCAACAACGCCCACCGGCTGATCTGGGAGGCGTTCGCCGCCATGGCGGTGAAGAGGCGCGACGCAGGCTTATAGTCCTGTCTCAGAAATAAGTCAAGGAATATGTAGACACCGCGCGTCGTTTCGACCTATAGTTGTCCCTTGCGCCCTCACGTTCTCGTGCCTTCATATTGCGGTTGGTCTGGCGCCTTCTCATCACCCACCCACATGTGAGACCGCCGGGTCTCTGGAGGTTGTATTTCCTTGGCTGCTGCGCGCTCCGCATCCAGTAAGAAGTCCCCCAAGAACGGCCGCACCGCATCGCGGCTCTCTTTCGCCAAGATCACCGACACGCTGACGGTTCCCGATCTGCTCGCACTGCAGACCGAGAGCTTCGACTGGCTCGTCGGCAACGACGCGTGGAAGGCGCGCGTCGAGGCGGCGAAGGCGGCCGGCGACGCCGGCGTGCCCGAGACCACCGGTCTCGATGAGATCTTCGAGGAGATCAGCCCGATCGAAGACCTCGGCGAGACGATGCAGCTCAGCTTCACGTCGCCCGAGCTCGAAGAGCCCAAGTACACCATCGAGGAGTGCAAAGAGCGGGGCAAGACCTTCGCCGCTCCTCTGTATGTGAACGCCGAGTTCATGAACCACATGACGGGCGAGATCAAGACCCAGACCGTGTTCATGGGCGACTTCCCGCTCATGACCGAGAAGGGCACCTTCATCATCAACGGCACCGAGCGTGTCGTGGTGTCGCAGCTCGTCCGGTCGCCCGGCGTCTACTTCGAGCGTCAGAACGACAAGACCTCCGACAAGGACATCTACTCGGCGCGCATCATCCCGTCGCGCGGCGCCTGGCTCGAGTTCGAGATCGACAAGCGCGACCAGGTCGGCGTGCGCATCGACCGCAAGCGCAAGCAGTCCGTCACCGTGTTCCTCAAGGCCCTCGGCATGACGAGCGAAGAGATCCTCGCCGCCTTCCCCGGCTACGAGTCGATCGCAGGCACCCTCGAGAAGGATGCGATCGTCACCAAGGAAGAGGCGCTGAAAGACATCTACCGCAAGCTGCGTCCGGGCGAGCAGGTCGCCGCCGAGGCCGCGCGTGCGCTGCTCGACAACTTCTACTTCAACCCGAAGCGCTACGACCTCGCCAAGGTCGGCCGGTACAAGATCAACCGCAAGCTCGGCCTCGACGCCGGACTGCGCGACTCGGTGCTGTCGCTCGACGACATCCTGGGCACGATCCGCTACCTGGTCGCCCTGCACGCCGAGCAGACCACCCTCCCGGGCGTCCGCGACGGCAAGAAGGTCGACATCCGCCTCGACGTCGACGACATCGACCACTTTGGCAACCGCCGCATCCGCGCGGTCGGCGAGCTCATCCAGAACCAGGTCCGCACGGGTCTGTCGCGCATGGAGCGCGTGGTGCGCGAGCGCATGACCACGCAGGACATCGAGGCGATCACCCCGCAGACCCTGATCAACGTGCGCCCCGTCGTCGCCGCGATCAAGGAGTTCTTCGGCACCTCGCAGCTGTCGCAGTTCATGGACCAGAACAACCCGCTCGCGGGCCTGACCCACAAGCGCCGCCTCAGTGCCCTCGGCCCCGGTGGTCTGTCGCGTGAGCGTGCCGGCGTCGAGGTGCGCGACGTGCACCCTTCGCACTACGGCCGCATGTGCCCGATCGAGACCCCGGAAGGCCCGAACATCGGCCTCATCGGATCGCTCGCGTCGTTCGCGCGCATCAACTCGTTCGGTTTCATCGAGACCCCGTACCGCCGCGTCACCAAGGGCAAGGTCACGGACACCATCGACTACCTGACCGCGAGCGAGGAGGACGAGTTCATCGTCGCCCAGGCCAACGCGCCGCTCGCCGCCGACTCCCGCTTCGCCGAGCCCAAGGTGCTCGTGCGCAAGAAGGGCGGCGAGGTCGAGCTGGTGGACGCCGAGAGCGTCGACTACATGGATGTCTCCCCGCGCCAGATGGTGTCGGTCGCGACCTCGCTCATCCCGTTCCTCGAGCACGACGACGCGAACCGCGCCCTCATGGGTGCGAACATGCAGCGTCAGGCCGTACCGCTGCTCCGTTCCGAGTCGCCGCTCGTCGGCACCGGCATGGAGGGCTACGCGGCGATCGACGCGGGCGACGTGCTGATCGCCGAGAAGGCCGGTGTGGTCTCCGAGGTGTCCGCCGATGTCGTGACCGTGCAGCTCGACGAGGGCGGCACACAGGACTACTTCCTGCGCAAGTTCGACCGGTCGAACCAGGGCACCTCGTACAACCACCGCGTGGTGGTCGACGCCGGTGACCGGGTCGAGGTCGGCCAGGTCATCGCCGACGGCCCCGCGACCGAGAACGGCGAGCTCGCGCTCGGAAAGAACCTGCTCGTGGCGTTCATGCCGTGGGAGGGTCACAACTTCGAGGACGCGATCATCCTGAGCCAGAACCTGGTGAAGGACGATGTCCTCTCCTCGATCCACATCGAGGAGTACGAGGTCGACGCCCGCGACACCAAGCTCGGTAAAGAGGAGATCACCCGTGACCTCCCCAACGTGAGCCCCGACCTGCTGGCCGACCTCGACGAGCGCGGCATCATCCGCATCGGCGCCGAGGTGCGTCCCGGCGACATCCTCGTCGGCAAGGTCACGCCGAAGGGCGAGACCGAGCTCTCGGCGGAGGAGCGCCTGCTGCGCGCCATCTTCAACGAGAAGAGCCGCGAGGTGCGCGACACCTCGCTGAAGGTGCCCCACGGTGAAGAGGGAACCGTCATCGGCGTCAAGGTCTTCGACGCCCAGGACGGCGACGACGAGCTCGGCTCCGGCGTCAACCAGCGCGTCGTGGTGTTCATCGCCCAGAAGCGCAAGATCACCGAGGGCGACAAGCTCGCCGGCCGTCACGGCAACAAGGGCGTCATCGCCAAGATCCTGCCGGTCGAGGACATGCCGTTCCTCGCCGACGGCACTCCTGTCGATGTCGTGCTCAACCCGCTCGGCATCCCCGGCCGCATGAACTTCGGCCAGGTGCTCGAGACCCACCTCGGGTGGGTCGCCAAGCAGGGCTGGGAGGTGCAGGGCTCGCCGAAGTGGGCCGGCCGCCTGCCCCAGGAGGCGCACTCGGCCGAGCCGGGCACCAAGCTCGCGACGCCGGTGTTCGATGGAGCGCTGGAGGAGGAGATCGCCGGTCTGCTCGACTCGACGACCCCGAACCGCGACGGTGAGCGCCTGATCGACTCGTCCGGAAAGACCCGTCTCTTCGACGGCCGCTCGGGTGAGCCGTTCCCGGAGCCCATCTCGGTCGGCTACATGTACATCCTGAAGCTGCACCACCTGGTGGACGACAAGATCCACGCCCGCAGCACCGGCCCGTACTCGATGATCACCCAGCAGCCGCTCGGTGGTAAGGCGCAGTTCGGCGGCCAGCGCTTCGGCGAGATGGAGGTGTGGGCCCTCGAGGCCTACGGCGCCGCATACGCGCTGCAGGAGCTGCTGACCATCAAGTCCGACGACATCCTCGGCCGCGTCAAGGTGTACGAGGCGATCGTCAAGGGCGAGAACATCCAGGAGCCCGGGATCCCCGAGAGCTTCAAGGTGCTGATCAAGGAGATGCAGTCGCTCTGCCTGAACGTCGAGGTGCTCGGCGCCGACGGCAACGCGATCTCGCTCCGCGACACGGACGACGAGGTCTTCCGTGCCGCCGAAGAGCTGGGCATCAACATCTCCACCCGCTTCGAGTCGTCGTCGATCGACGACATCTGATCCGGGTCATACAGAACTCATCGACTGAATAAACAAGAGAGACATACGTGATCAACGCAACCAGTTTCGATCAGCTCCGTATCGGCCTCGCGACCTCGGCAGACATCCGTGCCTGGTCGTTCGGCGAGGTGAAGAAGCCCGAGACCATCAACTACCGCACCCTGAAGCCCGAGAAGGACGGGCTGTTCGGCGAGCAGATCTTCGGACCCTCGCGCGACTGGGAGTGCTCGTGCGGCAAGTACAAGCGCGTGCGCTTCAAGGGCATCGTCTGCGAGCGCTGCGGCGTCGAGGTGACGAAGTCGTCGGTGCGCCGTGAGCGCATGGGCCACATCGAGCTCGCCGCCCCGGTGACGCACATCTGGTACTTCAAGGGTGTGCCGAGCCGCCTCGGCTACCTGCTCGACATGGCGCCGAAAGACCTCGAGAAGGTGATCTACTTCGCCGCCTACATGGTGATCTCGGTCGACGAGGAGGCACGTCACGCCGACATGCCCGGCCTCGAGAACGAGCTGCGCCTCGAGATCAAGCAGCTCGAGCAGAGCCGCGATTCGCAGATCGCCGAGCGCCTCACCCAGCTGGAGGCCGACCTGGCCGCCCTGGAGGAGGAGGGCGCGAAGAGCGACCAGAAGCGCAAGGTCAAGGACGGCGCCGAGAAGGAGATGGGTCAGGTCCGCAAGGGCTTCGACGAGCAGATCGCCCAGCTCGAGCGCGTGTGGGAGGACTTCCGCAACCTCAAGGTCGGCGACCTGAAGCCCGAGGACTCCGTGTTCCACGAGCTGCAGGACCGCTTCGGCCTGTACTTCGAGGCCTACATGGGTGCCGAGAGCATCCAGAAGCGCCTCGAGTCCTTCGACCTGGAGGCCGAGAGCGAGTTGCTCCACGAGCAGATCGCGACCGGCAAGGGCCAGAAGAAGATCCGTGCGATCAAGCGCCTGCGCGTCGTGAACTCGTTCCTGCAGACCGGCAACTCGCCGGCCGCCATGGTGCTCGACGTGGTCCCGGTGATCCCGCCGGAGCTGCGCCCGATGGTCCAGCTCGACGGCGGTCGTTTCGCGACCTCCGACCTGAACGACCTGTACCGCCGCGTCATCAACCGCAACAACCGCCTGCGTCGCCTGCTCGACCTCGGTGCTCCCGAGATCATCGTGAACAACGAGAAGCGCATGCTGCAGGAGGCGGTGGACGCCCTGTTCGACAACGGCCGCCGCGGTCGTCCCGTCACCGGCACCGGCAACCGCGCCCTGAAGTCCCTGAGCGACATGCTCAAGGGAAAGCAGGGACGCTTCCGCCAGAACCTGCTCGGCAAGCGCGTCGACTACTCGGGCCGTTCGGTCATCATCGTCGGCCCGCAGCTGAAGCTGCACCAGTGCGGTCTGCCCAAGCAGATGGCGCTGGAGCTGTTCAAGCCGTTCGTGATCAAGCGCCTCATCGACCTGTCGCACGCGCAGAACATCAAGAGCGCCAAGCGCATGGTGGAGCGTTCGCGTCCGCAGGTGTGGGACGTGCTCGAGGAGATCATCCGCGAGCGCCCGGTGCTGCTGAACCGCGCGCCCACGCTGCACCGCCTCGGCATCCAGGCCTTCGAGCCGCAGCTCGTGGAGGGCAAGGCGATCCAGCTGCACCCGCTCGTCTGCGCCGCGTTCAACGCGGACTTCGACGGCGACCAGATGGCCGTGCACCTGCCGCTGTCGGTGGAGGCGCAGGCCGAGGCCCGCATCCTCATGCTCGCGTCCAACAACATCCTGAAGCCGTCGGACGGCCGTCCGGTGACCCTGCCCACGCAGGACATGATCATCGGCCTGCACCACCTGACGACGCTCAAGGAGGGCGCGACCGGTGAGGGCCGGGCGTTCTCGTCCGTCGCCGAGGCGATCCTCGCCAAGGACCAGGGCACGCTCGACCTGAACGCGCAGGTGCGCATCCGTCTCGAGGGCGTCTACTACCCGGAGGGCGAGGTCCCGGAGGGTCACGAGCAGGGCGGAACCGCTCTGGTCACCACGACCCTCGGCCGCGCGCTCTTCAACGAGACGCTGCCGGAGGACTACCCCTACGTGGAGGCCGTCGCCGACAAGGGCAAGATCTCGTCGATCGTCAACGACCTCGCCGAGCGCTACCCGAAGGTGGAGGTCGCCGCTGCACTCGACCGCATCAAGGACGCCGGTTTCCACTGGGCGACCCGCTCCGGTGTGACCGTCGCGCTGTCCGACATCCTCACCCCGAAGAACAAGGGCGAGATCATCGGCAAGCACGAGAAGCGCGCCGCCAAGGTGCAGGGCGAGTTCGACAAGGGTCTCATCGACGACGCGTCGCGCCGTCGTGAGCTGATCGACATCTGGACCGAGGCCACCAACGAGGTCGCCGCGTCGATGCAGGAGTCCTTCCCGAAGGACAACAACATCTACCGCATGGTGTCGTCGGGAGCCCGTGGTAACTGGCTGCAGGTGCGTAACATCGCCGGCATCCGGGGCCTGGTGTCGAACCCGAAGGGTGAGACCATCCCGCGCCCGATCATCTCGTCGTACCGCGAGGGCCTGTCGGTGGCGGAGTACTTCATCGCCACCCACGGCGCCCGCAAGGGTCTGGCCGACACCGCTCTGCGTACGGCCGACTCGGGCTACCTGACCCGTCGTCTCGTCGACGTCTCGCAGGATGTCATCATCCGCGAGGACGACTGCGGCACCACCAAGGGGCTCGAGCTGCGCATCGCGGCGAAGGGCGACGACGGTGTGCTGATCCGCGACGAGAACGTCGAGAACTCGGTGTACGCGCGCTCGCTCGCCGAGGCCGCGCTCGACGCGAAGGGCAAGGTCGTGGCCGAGGCCGGCAGCGATGTCGGCGACGTGCTGATCGACAAGCTGATCGCCGCCGGAGTCGAGACCGTCAAGGTGCGCTCGGTGCTGACCTGCGAGTCGGCGGTCGGCGTCTGCGCCGCCTGCTACGGCCGTTCGCTGGCCACCGGCAAGCTCGTCGACATCGGCGAGGCCGTCGGCATCATCGCGGCCCAGTCGATCGGCGAGCCCGGAACGCAGCTCACGATGCGTACCTTCCACTTCGGTGGAACCGTGGGTTCGGACGACATCACCCAGGGTCTGCCCCGTGTGACCGAGCTCTTCGAGGCCCGCACCCCCAAGGGCGCGTCGCCGATCGCGGAGGCCGCCGGTCGCATCCAGATCGAGGACAACGACAAGGTGCGTCGCATCGTGCTCACCCCCGACAACGGCGACGAGCCGCAGTCGTACCCGGTGCTGCGTCGTGCGACCCTCCTCGTCGAGGACGGGCAGCACGTCGAGCTCGGCCAGCAGTTCGTGGTCGGCAACCTCGACCCGAAGGAGGTGCTGCGCGTGCAGGGCGTCCGCGCCGTGCAGCAGCACCTGGTCGACGGCGTGCAGGGCGTGTACCGCTCACAGGGTGTGCCGATCCACGACAAGCACATCGAGGTCATCGTCCGTCAGATGCTCCGCAAGGTCACCGTCGTCGAGCACGGCGACACCGACCTGCTGCCGGGTGAGCTCGTCGACCGTTCGCGGTACAACGAGATCAACCGCGCGGCGCTGACCGAGGGCAAGAAGACCGCCTCGGCGCGTCAGGAGGTCATGGGCATCACCAAGGCCTCGCTGGCGACCGAGTCGTGGCTGTCGGCCGCGTCCTTCCAGGAGACGACCCGCGTGCTCACGCAGGCCGCCATGGAGGGCAAGTCGGACCCGCTGGTCGGCCTGAAGGAGAACGTCATCATCGGCCAGCTGATCCCGGCCGGTACCGGTCTCTCGAAGTACCGCAACGTGTCGGTCGAGGCGACGGAGGAGGCGAAGGCGGAGCGGTACCCGAACCGCATCTTCACCGACGACTCCGCGTTCTCGGAGTCGGACCTGAGCTTCGTCGACTTCGACAGCTTCTCGTCCGACGACTTCACGCCGGGTACCTACAACTGACTCGGGTGAGGGCGTCGATGACGCCCTCACCGAGGCAGGTCGAGTGACCGGCCCTTCCGGCCGGTCGCATCGAGGCCCCTCAGTACGCACGCAAGGGCCCTCGCCGTCTGGCGGGGGCCCTTCGTCGTTCGAGCGTGCAACGTACTGCTCGGGGCTCGGCGGCCCGCGCTAGGCTGACCCACGACCACGAAGGAGCCCCCGATGAGCGACGCCACCGACGACAAGAAGCCGAAGCCGATCTTCAACCCGGACGACGTGGTCGAGCCGGCCGATCCGACTCCCGCCGACGTCGCGGTGGAGGAGCCGAAAGCCGAGAAGCCGAAGCCGGCGAAGAAGCCGAAGGCCGAGACGGCCGACGCGAAGACGGCAACCGGCGAGGTCGCTCCGGTCTCGGCAGGCTCGACCACCGAGGGCGCCGCGCAGGGTTCCGAGTTCGCCGGCCGCGAGGTCGTCTACGTGCAGGCCCCCATCCCGCCGCGGCTGCGCGGCAACCGCGGCATCGGCTCGCTGCTCGCGGTGCTCGGCGCCGCCGTCTTCGCGGCGCTCTACGCCGGGCTCGGCTGGATCCTCATCGCCGTCGGCCTCGCCGCCAAGGGCGCCACCTTCCAGCAGTTCATCCTCAGCCCCGAGTTCCTCATCCCGGTGCCGATCTTCCTGGTCGCGTTCGTCATCCTCGTGCTCCTGGTGAACCGCGCCGGCTGGGCAGCGCACGTCTTCGGCAGCCTGCTCGTCGGACTCGCCGTCTACTTCGGCACCGCCGGCATCGCCGCGCTGCTGTTCACCGTGTCGGGCAGCGACGTGCCGTCGTTCGGCTTCCTTCTGTCGCAGCCGTTCATCATCATCGCCGCGCTCGTCGCCCGCGAGGTCTCGATCTGGGTGGGTCTCGCGATCTCCGCCCGCGGCCGTCGCGTCAAGGAGCGCAACCTCCAGCTCGTCGACGAGTGGGAGCAGGAGCACGCCGAGACCAAGGCCCAGTATGAGCGAGCGGGCACGACGGCCTGAGCGACTGGTCGCCCTCTTCGTCACGGTCTTCTGGGCGGCCGTCGCCTTCGCCGTCGACGGCCTCCTCGCCGTCCTCGTCGATCGCGACCCGGTGCAGAGCGACGTCGGCCCGTACTATTCGATCCTCGCGTTCGTGGTCGCGGGCCTGGTGCTCTGGATGCTGCTGAGCGGCACCAGCACCAGCCGGCATCCTGCATGGGGCGCCCTCGCCGCCGTCGCCCTGGTGTACCTGGCGTTCGTGCTGACCGCGGTGCCCTGGGGCCTGGAACTCGTCGGCGAGCAGGCCCTCAGCCCGTTCGTGCTCGCAGCCTCGCTGCTCGCCGCGGCGGCCGTGGTGGCGACCTGGGCCGCCATCCGGTCGCTGCGCTGGCGGCGCCCGCCGCGGCGCTGACCCCCGATCGGGGGCGGGTGTCGCCGTATACCCCCTATTGCGGGACTGACGACCCTTTAACCCGCGGGTTACTGTGAGCCAAGTGCTGGGGGGCACATCGGTCGTGTGCCGTTCGTCGTGGAGCCCTGCGCGGCTGTCGGTCTAAGAGAATTGGAGGAGATCTTCGTGACATCGCTCGCCGAGATCCTCATTCTGCGCGGAGCCGTGCCCATCGAGGCACTCGACCGGATGACCGGTGATCCCGCGCGCGACGAGCAGTGGATCAACGAGCTGATCGACAGCGAGCAGGTCAGCCCCGGCCAGGTCGCCCAGGCCCGCGCCGTGTTCGCGAAGCTCCCCTTCATCGAACTGCTCGAATACCCGGTCGACATCAACGCCGTCGCGCTGGTGCCGTCCACGATGTGCCGCCGCCACGAGGTGCTTCCCGTCTACATGCTCGGCGACCAGCTGACGCTGGCGATGGTCGACCCCAACAATGTCTTCGCGCTCGACGACGTCCGTGCGACCACCGGCATGCGCGTCTCCGTCGTCGTGGCGGAGAAGTCGGATCTGCTCGCCGCGATCGACCGCTACCACCGCGCCGACGACGAGATGTCGAGCCTCACGCAGGTCTTCGAGGAGGAGACCGACGCCGCAGGAACCGATCTCGCCCCGTATGGCGCGGCGCAGGATCCCGAGGACGACGCCCCGATCGTGCGTTTCGTCAACCTGCTCATCTCGCAGGCGATCCAGGACCAGGCCTCCGACATCCACATCGAGCCGGGGGAGCGTCAGCTCGCCGTCCGGTACCGCATCGACGGCGTGCTGCACGAGATGCAGAACGCCCCGAAGAGCATCCAGAACGGTGTCATCTCGCGTCTGAAGATCATGAGCGAGATCGACATCGCGGAGCGCCGGCGACCGCAGGACGGCCGCATGTCGGTGGTGCACGGCGGCAAGCGCATCGACCTCCGTGTCGCGACCCTGCCGACGGTGTACGGCGAGAAGGTCGTCATGCGTATCCTCGACAGCTCGGCGACGACGCGGTCGATCGAGGATCTGGCGATGCTCGAGCGCAACCTCTCCGTCTACGCGGCGTCGTACGCGAAGCCGCACGGCATGATCCTGGTCACCGGCCCGACCGGTTCCGGCAAGTCGACCACCCTGTACACGACGCTGCACGCGGTCGCGAAGCCGGAGATCAACGTGATCACCGTCGAGGACCCGGTCGAGTACCGCATGGCCGGCATCAACCAGGTGCAGGTGAACCCGAAGGCGGGGCTCACGTTCGCCAGCGCCCTGCGCAGCATCCTGCGTTCCGACCCGGATGTGGTGCTGCTCGGTGAGATCCGCGACCGCGAGACCGCGCAGATCGCCATCGAGGCCTCGCTGACCGGTCACCTCGTGCTCTCGACCCTGCACACCAACGACGCACCCAGCGCCGTCACCCGTCTCACCGAGATGGGCATCGAGCCGTTCCTCGTCGGGTCGGCTCTGGAGGCCGTGGTCGCCCAGCGTCTCGCCCGTCGCCTCTGCGACCGGTGCCGTGAGCCGTTCGAGGCGGATCCCGCGCATCTGGCGAAGCTCGGGTTCCCGATGGAGCAGTTCGGCACCGTTCTGCACCGGCCGGCCGGGTGCACCAACTGCAGCGGCACCGGCTACCGCGGGCGCATCGCGCTGCACGAGGTCATGCAGGTGTCGGAGGAGATCGAGCGGCTCGCCGTCGCGCACGCCTCGAGCGCCGACATCGGCCGCGTCGCCGTCGAGGAGGGCATGCTCACGCTCCGCCAGGACGGCTGGGCGAAGGTCGGCATGGCGCTGACCTCGATCGAGGAAGTTCTGCGCGTCGTCGCGTAGGCGATGGCGTGACAAGGGGGGAAACGAATCATGGTGGATGAGAAGAAGCCGGCCTGGGAGATCCCGGTGACCGAGGAGCGTGCGGACTTCGTCCCCGTCGGCGTGCCGGCGACTCCGGCGCCCACGATGGCGCCCCCGGTGATGCCCGCGCCCCCGAGCGCCCCTCCCGCAGCGACTTCGACGTTCGCGCCGCCTGCCGCCCCGGCTGCCGCGCCTGCCGCCCCGAGCGTGCCTGGGCTGATCATGCCCGAAGACCTGATGGCGATGACCCCGCCGCCTGCCGCCCCGCCGGCGAACCTGGCGGCGATGCCCGCGCCCCAGATGGCCGCGCCCCAGATGGCCGCACCCCAGGCGCCCGCACCTCAGGCGTCGGCAGCACAGGTGCCAGCAGCGGTGCCTCCGGCCGCGATGGCGCCTCCGGCGATGCCCGCCCCTCCCGCACCTCCGGCCCCGGCCGTCGGCTCTCCGGCGCTCGCTGCGGCACCCGCGCCCGGCGCGATGCCGGCAGCCGGATCCGTGCCGCCGGTGACCGCCACCGAGCTGGCGGTCGCTGCGGCGCCGATCGCCAACGGCGACATCCTGTCCGCCCTCGAGCAGGTGCTGTTCACGGGCGCCTCCGACCTGCACGTGACCGCCAACTCGATGCCGATGCTGCGCGTCGACGGCCGACTGCGCCCCGTCCCTGGTGCCGGGATGTGGAGTCAGGACGAGGTCACCGCCGCCGTCCGGGGTCTGATGACCGAGGAGCAGCAGGAGACCTTCGACAAGACCCACGAGCTCGACTTCGCCTACGCGATCCCCGGCGGCACCCGCTTCCGCGTCAACAGCTACCAGCAGCGCGGTGCGACGGGTGCGGCGTTCCGCATCATCTCCACCACCATCCGGTCGCTGGAAGAGCTCAACGTGCCCGATGTGGTCGCGCAGTTCGCGACCCTGCCGCGCGGTCTCGTGCTCGTCACCGGGCCGACCGGTTCGGGCAAGTCGACCACCCTCGCCGCCCTCATCGACCTGGTCAACCGCACGCGGTTCGACCACATCGTGACCGTCGAGGACCCGATCGAGTACGTGCACAGCAACAAGCGCTCGCTGATCAACCAGCGCGAGGTCGGAAGCGACACGCACAGCTTCAGCGCCGCGCTCAAGCACGTGCTGCGGCAGGACCCCGACGTCATCCTCGTCGGCGAGATGCGCGACCTCGAGACCATCTCGGTCGCCCTGACCGCCGCCGAGACCGGTCACCTGGTGTTCGCGACACTGCACACGCAGGATGCCGCGCAGACCATCGACCGCATCATCGACGTCTACCCGTCTCACCAGCAGGATCAGATCCGCACCCAGCTGGCGGCGACCCTGCAAGGCGTCGTCTCGCAGACGCTGGTGCCTCGGGCATCCGGCAAGGGCCGGGTGATCGCCACCGAGGTGCTGATCACCACGCCCGCCATCTCGAACCTGATCCGCGAGGGCAAGGCCCACCAGATCACCTCGAGCATGCAGGCAGGCCGCGCGCTCGGCATGCACACCATGGACCAGCATCTCGCCGACCTCGTCAACGAGGGCGAGATCACGCGCGAGGCCGCGTTCGACAAAGCGCACGACCCCGACTCGCTCGAGCGCCTCATCCGGCGCGAAGACGTCGCGTCCTCCGACCTCACGTTCGATCCGGCGGCGTTCACGATGCCCGAAGAAGCAAGGAAGCACTGATCATGTCGATGGCAGTCAAGAACTTCGCGTACACCAGCCGGAACGATGCCGGCAAGATCGTCAAAGGCAAGGTCGAGGCGCCCAGCGAGGCGGTCGCACTGAGCAAGATCCGCGGTCTCGGCCTGCAGCCGGTGACCGTCGCGGAGGCGACGGCGGGTACGGGCCTGCAGCGCGAGATCACGATCCCGGGATTCGAGAAGGGCGTCGACCTCAAGGCGCTCGCGATCATGAGCCGCCAGATGGCGACGATGATCAGCTCGGGCCTGTCGCTGCTGAAGGCGCTGTCGATCCTGAGCAGCCAGACCGAGAACAAGAAGCTCGCCGGCATCCTGCAGCGGGTCACCGTGGATGTCGAGACCGGCGGTTCGCTGTCCGACGCCTTCGCGAAGTTCCCGGTCGACTTCCCGCCGCTCATGATCAACATGATCCGCGCCGGTGAGACCGGCGGGTTCCTGGAGGGCGCGCTCGACTCGCTCGCCGTCAACTACGAGAAGGAATCGAAGCTCCGCTCCGCGATCAAGTCGGCGATGGCCTACCCGGTCATGGTTCTGGTGATGTCGTTCGTCGCCGTCATCCTGATGCTGATCTTCATCGTGCCGGTGTTCAAGAACATGTTCGCCGGGCTGGGCAGTCAGCTGCCGGTTCCGACCCAGATGCTGGTGACGGTCTCCGAGAACATGGTCTGGATCGCCCCGCTGCTCGCCGTGCTGCTCATCGGAGGCAGCATCTGGTGGCGGATCAACAAGAACACGGACGCCGTCCGCAAGGTCGTCGACCCGATCAAGATCAAGATGCCCGTGTTCGGCACGCTGGTCCGCAAGATCGCCATCGCGCGCTTCACGCGCAACTTCGCCAACATGATTTCCGGTGGCGTGCCGATCTTGACCGCCCTCAACGTGGTCGGTGAGACGTCGGGCAACTGGGTCATCGCTCAGGCGACGCAGCGCATCGCGGAGTCGGTGCGCACCGGTCAGTCGATCACCAAGCCGCTGGCAAGCGAGCCGGTGTTCCCTCCGATGGTGGTCCAGATGATGGCGGTCGGCGAGGACTCCGGGTCGCTCGACACCATGCTGATGAAGATCGCCGACTTCTACGACGACGAGGTGGAGCGCATGACGGAGGCCCTCACCTCGCTCATCGAGCCGCTTCTGATCGCGTTCCTCGGGGTCGTCGTGGGTGGCATGATCGTCGCCCTCTACCTGCCCATCTTCAACATCGCCACGGCCGTCAAGTAGCCGTCGGCGCCACACTCCCGAGAAGGGCGGACCCGCGATCGGGGACCGCTCTTCCGGCGTGTCCGGACACCAGTCCGGCCGCTCGGATCCTCCCCGCGAAATGGGGCCATGATCAGGGGAAAAACCCCCCGTGCGGGGTATTCTGCGCCCCCTCCGGCAACCCTAGGTTCGTGATGTCGGGTCGACGGCCTTTGGGGGGCGGCGTCCGATTCCACCAATCACGTCAACGAATGGAATCAAACATGACCAGCATCAAGTCGGCGCTCGAGCGTCGCCTGGCCGGCGCCAAGAAGGACGAGGGCTTCTCGCTCATCGAGCTTCTCGTCGTCGTCATCATCATCGGCATCCTGGCCGCGATCGCGATCCCGATCTACATCGGTGTCCAGAACTCGGCGAAGGACTCGGCTGCGAAGTCGGACCTCACCAACGCGAAGACCGCCGTCGTCGCGTGGGCGACCGCCAACCCCGGTGGCACCTTCGCGGGTGCCGACCTCTCCACCTACGGCTACAGCGGTGCATCGACCGACGTGGACGCCATCGACTTCACCGGTGTCGACCCGTTCGGAACCTTCTGCATCGAGACCCAGGCCACGTACACCGGCGCGCCGACGTTCCACGTCGACTCGGACGGCAACGTCGCGAACGGGGCTTGCTGATAGCGAAGCACCAGGGATGGGGGCCCCGTTCGCGGGGCCCCCATCCACCCCGTTCACCATCCCCCAGCTTCCGCGCTCACCCTCCCTGTACTTCCCTACCTCCCCGAGGAGCCGTGGTGTCGATCCGCCAGCTGCGCCAGCGCATGACGCGCGATGAGTCCGGCATGGGCATGATCGAGATCATCGTGGCCCTCATGATCTTCTCGATCGTCGCGCTGGGCATGGGGGTCTCGCTCATCACGATGACCCGGCTGACCGGTGATGCGAGCGCGCGCGAGACGGCCACCAACCTCGCCGCCGCCGAGATCGACCGCGTCGCGGCGATCCCCGACGCGTTCAACGTGCACGATGCACTGACGCCGAAGCAGGTCGTCGTCGACGGCATCACGTACCAGATCCAGACCCGCACGGGGTGGGTCTCCGCGAACGGCAGCACGGGCAACTGCGGCATCGGCGCCGCCGGCGGACAGTTGCAGTACAAGCGCGTCAACGTGACCGTGACCTGGACGAACATGTTCCTGCAGACTCCGGTGCGTGCCGACAGTGCGCTCGCCCCGAGCACGCGGCTGAACGACCCGACCGCCGGCACGATCCTCGTCTCGGTCACCAAAGAGAACGGCGAAGGCCAGCAGGGCATCGCGGTCTCCGCGGCGAAGACCAGCGGCGGTGCGGGCATCACCGACACGATCAACCCGACGGATGTCGACGGCTGCGCATACGCGCTGCGAGTGCCGCCCGGGACCTACAACCTCAAGACGACGAAGTCCGGCTACATCGACACCAACCAGCAGCTGCTGCCGGTGACCCAGTCGATCGTCGTGACCGCGGGCGCGGCCACCCCGGTCAGCCTGCAGCAGGACAAGGCGCACACCTACACACTCGACTACGCCGACAACTCGACCGCCGACGTCGATCTGCCGACCAACCTCGACGTCACCTACTTCGGCCAGTCCGCGGCCGCGCCGCTGACCGAGTCTGCGCCGAGCGTGCGCCCGCTCTACCCGTGGTCGGCCGGCTATCAGGCCGTCGCCGGCAACCCCAGCACCTGCGAGGCGGTCGATCCGGAGAAGTGGACCGAGACCTCCACCGGTGCCGCCGGGCTGCGCCCGTTCAAGGTGCCGGGGGTCGCGGGCGGCAGCGGCGATCTCCCCATCGTCATGGGCGTTGCCGACGTCAAGATCCCCGGCTCGGGCGGCAGCTGGTACTACCTCACCGCGACGGCGCAGTCGTCGACCACCGACGGCAATCCCGGTTGTGCGAGTGCCGCGACCACGATCTACAAGTTCACCCGCTATCGCGGAGGTAACACGGCGACCATCGCGCTCCCGTACGGGGTCTGGTCGCTCACGGTCGGCAGCAGCGCCGGCTCGACCACGACCCAGGTCACCTCGAACGTCACCGTGCGCGACTCGGTCGTGACGCTCGATGGGAGCGGCCACCCGCTGACCTCGGGCGGCGTCGGGAACAGCACGTTCTCGTCCAACCTGCTCACCTTCGACCCCCGGGTCAAGCTGTGATCCGCCGCGCACTGCGCCGCCTCCGCTCGGACGAGTCGGGCCTGTCGATCACCGAGCTGCTGGTGAGTTCCATGCTCACCCTCGGCATCCTCGTGATGATCGGCAACATGTTCATCCAGACGGCGGCGATCACGTCGCAGTCCACCCAGACGAACAACTCGAACAACATCGCATCGAACATCGCGAACGAGGTCGCGGCCACCGTCCGCGTCGCCACCAACCTGTCGAAATCGGGTCAGGCGCTTCCCGACCCGGCCATCGTGTCGGGCAGCCGCGAGGCGCTCACCATCTATGCGCTGTCGAACACCGACCCGGCCAATCCGGCGCCCGTGCGCGTGAAGTACACCATCAACTCCGATCGCGAGGTCATCGAGGAGCGCTGCACCGGCACCGCGAGCGGCGGATTCTGGACCTTCGGCTCGTGCGCATCGCTCACCACCCGCAACCTGGGTGGCGCGGTCACCACGCTGACCGGGGTCGACGATCAGTTCTTCACCTACTACACCGCGGCCAACCAGCCGATCGTGATCGCGGCGGGAAACCTGACAGCGACGCAGCGGGCGACCGTCGCGTCGATCCGGATCTACGTCAGCGTGAGGGCAGACGGCTCGGAGACGAAGCAGGCCGTGATCTCGAACACCGTGTTCATGGGAAACCTCGGATTGGACCAGAGCGAATGACCTCCCTGCTGAAGCTCGCCCGCACGTTGCGCACCCGCGATGACGGCGTCGCTCTGCCCACGGTGTTCGGCCTGTCGCTGCTCATGCTCGTGCTCGTCGCCAGCGCGATGACCGTCTCGACCCGCGGGATCGTCAAGACCAACACCGACGAAGACACCACCGGCGCACTCGCGGCCGCGTATGCGGGGGTCGAGGAGTACCAGAGCCGCCTGGCGAACGACTCGAACTACCAGAAGTTCGGCAACCCGGCCGCGCCCTTCAGCCTCACCAGTGCGTCCAGCCTGAGCCTTCCGACCGGCTCGAACGCCAACCCCGCCTTCGGCATCGGCGAATCGGGGACCTGGGCCAACATCCCCGGAGAGCCGCTGCCGGACGGTACCGCCCAGCAGTCACCGGGCTGGTTCCGGTATGAAGTGAGCAACGTCGACTATGCCGACAAGGGCGTCCTGCACCTGCGCGTCACGGGACGGGTCGGGGAGGTCACGCGCTCGATCGTGGCGGACCTGCGTCAGGACGGGTTCATCGACTACCTGTACTTCACGAACTACGAGACCTCCGATCCCGCCTACTCGGCGAACAACTCCGCCGGCTTCAACAACTGCGAGCGGTACGCCTACGCGTCCGGCTCGACGCCGGCCCGCAGCACCAGCGACTGCCCGCAGATCCAGTTCGGTTCGAGCGACGTGTTCAAGGGTCCGGTGCGCAGCAACGACCAGCTCTACATCTGCGCGACAACCTTCGAGAAGGGCGTCATCTCCTCGAGCCCGACCAGTCCGATCTGGAAGAACGCCGGCTGCAGCGCGCCGGACTTCCAGTCCGGGGCCCCGGTGTACGCGGGTCCCATCGGGATGCCGCCCACCAACAGCGAGATGAAGAAGGAGGTCCGCAACGACCTTCCCTCCGACGTGCCGCGCCCCGGCTGCCTCTACACCGGACCCACGGTCATCAAGTTCGAGCTCTCCGGCAGCACCACGAAGATGCGCATCATCTCGCCGTGGACGAAGTACACCAATGTGAGCGGGTCGACGAGCGCGAGCGCGACGAACCCGGCCGGCGCGACGAACCCCGCCGTGTGCGGAACGCCCGGCACGGGCAACGGTCAGCTCGGCGGCCCGAACGGCGCACTCATCGCGCCGCTGGATCGCAACCTCATCTTCGTCCAGTCCGTTCCGGCGGTCGGGGCCGCAGATGCGAATGCTCCGGCCAACAGCTCCATGCCGTCGTCCCGGTTCTCCTGCACGAACCGCCTCACCTACGGCAGCTACTCGGTCCCCGCGGGTTGGCAGTTCATAGACGGCAGCACCACGCGGGCGAAGTACCCGAAGGGCACCGGGACCGGCTCGACCGCCGAATCCACCCCGTACACCGGTTCGTACGTCGCGAGCAGCTACAAGCACTACGACTGCCGCGCGGGCGATGTCTTCATCGAGGGTCAGATGAGCGGTCAGATGACGGTCGCCGCCGACAACTTCGTGTACGTGACCGGCGACCTGACGTACCGGGACAAGTCCACCGACGTGCTCGGCCTCGTGGGGAACAACGCCGTCTTCGTGTACAACCCCGTCCACCAGAACAGCTCCAGCTCGTTCACGGCGCTCGGAACCACCGGCGATCGGAAGATCGACGCCGCGATCCTCTCCGTCGCCCACACCTTCCAGGTTCAGAACTACGCGTGGGGCGACCGGGGCGAGCTCCAGGTGTTCGGGGCAATCGCGCAGAAGTTCCGCGGATCGGTGGGCACCACGGCCCCATCGGGGTACACGAAGGACTACGAGTACGACACCCGGTTCCGCTACATCGCACCGCCGAAGTTCCTCACCCCGACCTCGACGACGTACGGCGTGACCCAGATCGCGAGCGTTCCGCCCGCATTCCTGGCCTCGGGGGCGGTCGCACCGTGATCCTGCTGCTGCCCTTCGTCGCGCTGCTCGGGCTCGCGATCGGATCCTTCCTGAACGTGGTCGTGTACCGCGTGCCGGCGGGACGATCGCTGACGCCGGACTCGGCGTGCCCGAAGTGCGGCACGGCGATCCGCAAGCGCGACAACATCCCCGTGCTCTCCTGGCTGCTGCTGCGCGGCCGGTGCCGCGGGTGCTCCGAGCCGATCTCGGCCCGGTACCCGCTGGTCGAGGCGGGAACGGCCGTGGCGTTCACCCTGGTGGCGCTGCGGTTCGGCCCGCAGATCTTCGACGCGGGGACCCCGGCGGAGGCCGCCGCGAGCGGCATCGAGCTGGCCGCGTTCCTGAGCCTGACCGCCGTCTCGATCGCCCTGGCGCTCATCGACCTCGACACCCGGCGGCTGCCGAACGCGATCGTGCTGCCGGCGCTCATCGCCGGGATCGTGCTGCTCGGCTCCGCCGCTCTGCTTCGGGGCGATCTCGCCGCGCTCGCCGGCGCCGCGCTCGGCGGCGCGGGACTCTTCGCGTTGTATCTGACGCTCGCGTTGGTCAAGCCGGGGGGCATGGGCTTCGGCGACGTCAAGCTGGCCGCCGTTCTCGGCCTGTACCTGGGTTTTCTCGGATGGGGGAATCTCCTCGTCGGCGCCTTCGCCGCCTTCCTGTTCGGAGGGGTGTTCGGGCTGATCCTCATGCTCGCGCGGAAGGCCGGACGCGCGACGGCGATCCCGTTCGGTCCCTGGATGATCGTGGGCGCCTGGTTGGGCGTCTTCGCGGGGGAGATTCTCGCCCGCGGCTACTTCGACGCGGTGGGCGTCGTTTAACAAGGGAGAAGAAACAGATGGCTCGAGTGGTGGGACTCGACATCGGCGACGGGGTGCTCCGCGCCGCCGAAGTGAAGGATCCCGCACGTGCGCGTCCGACCGTGGTCAAGTACCACGAGGTGGCGATTCCGCACGGCGCGGTGAGTAAGGGCGAGGTGATCGACCGCGACATGGTGGTCGCCGGCATCAAGTCCCTGTGGTCGCAAGGCAGGTTCGGCACCAAGGATGTCGTGCTCGGGATGGGCAACCACCGCATCCTGGCCCGCGACCACGTGGTGCGGGCGCAGCCGATCGAACGCATCCGGGAGCAGTTGCCGTTCCAGGTGCAGGATCTACTGCCCGTGCCGGTCAACGACGCTCTGCTCGACTTCTACCCGGTCTGGACCGAGCAGACCGACCAGGGGCCGATGGTCCACGGTCTGCTCGTCGCCGCGATCCGGGATGCCGTGCTCGGCAACGTGGAAGCCGCCGAGGCGGCAGGTCTGCACGTCGCCGAGGTGGATCTGATCCCGTTCGCGCTGACCCGGCTGCTGCTCGGTTCGCAGTCCGGGATGACGGCGCTCGTCGACATCGGCGCCTCGACGACGTACGTGGTCATGGCTGCGAACGGGGTGCCGCACTTCATGCGCGTCATCCCCAACGGCGGCCGGGACATCACGGATGCGATCGTCGCCTCGCATGACATCCCGTTCGGCGAGGCCGAGCGCATCAAGCGCACCATCGGCATCCTCGGCCGCCCGCTGTCGCCGGAGGCGCAGCCGATCGCGGCGACCATCGCCGCGGCCACGCACGAGCAGCTGATGAGCGTGCGCAACACGATCAGCTACTTCGCGACCGCCCGGCCGAACACGCCGGTGCAGCGCGTGGTGCTGAGCGGAGGCGGAGGTGATCTGCCCGGCATCCGCGAGGCGTTCGCCGAACTGACCCGCCTCCCGGTCACCGACGCCGACCCCGGCTCGCGGGTGACGGTCGCCAAGTCCGCCCGCATCGACGGATCCGGCTGGCGCGACTCGCTCTCCGTGGCGGTCGGCCTCGCAGTGGGGAGCACGGCATGACACTCGACCTGGCAACCCGCCCCCCGGAGCCGCAGGCTCCGGACGACGGCCGCCGCTCGCGTCGCGGGCTGAAAGGCGGACCGCAGATCACCCTCGGGCGCTCGCGGGCGGCCGCGCCGCTCGTGGTCGGAGGTCAGCCCCGCGCGAACCTCCTGCCGCCCGAGATCATCCTCAAGCGCAAGCAGCTGAAGACCCGTCGCGCCCTCCGTTTCGGCGTCGTGCTGGTCGCGATCGGCACGGCGGCGGCATGTGTCGGCACGTTCGGCGTCTCGACGGCCGCGCAGGTCCAGCTGCAGCTCACCCAGGATGCGCAGAACCAGGTGGTGCTGGAACAGGCCAAATACCAGGACGTGCGCGATGTCCAGCTCACGATCGACACCATCAAGGCCGGCCAGCAGGTCGGCGCGTCGACCGAGATCAACTGGCGAGACTTCATCGTCGAGTTGCAGCAGACCCTGCCGGCCGGCGTGATCCTCAGGACGGTCAAGGTGGAGGGCGGTACCCCCATGGAGGCGTTCCTGCAGTCCGATGCCCCGTTGCTTCAGGGCAACCGGGTCGGATCGATCAGCTTCTCGGCGTTCAGCGCGACGCTTCCCGACATCCCGGCCTGGCTCCGCGGCCTCACCAAGGTGCCCGGCTACGTGGATGCGATCCCCGGCAGCGTGACCGAGGACGAGGGTGCAGCGGGCTACTCGGTCGAGGTGCTCATGCACTTCAATGAGGGCGCGTTCTCGTTGCGGTTCGACCCGGAGCACATGGCCGAGGTCGCCGCCCAGGAGGCCGCCGCCGCGCAGTCAGACGGCACGATCAAGTCGATGGTGGCGGCGACCGACAGTGCGCCGGATGCGGCGGACGGCGAGGCGAGCCCGGACGGCACCCAGCCGGACTCGGCGACCGACGGGGAGGGGAACTGACATGCAGCAGCACCGCATTCTCAGCCTGCTGTCGATCCTGGTCATGCTGATCATCCCGGTGATCGGCTGGTTCCTCATCGCACAGCCCCAATTGGCGGCGGCCGCCTCGGCCGACCAGCAGCGCCAGGATGTCGCGGCGCAGGTCGCGGCGAGCCAGTTGGTCGTCGACAAGCTCAAGGCCGACTCGGTCAGGCTGCCCGAGATGCGCAAGGAGCTCGACGAGCTGCGCGGTTCCATCCCGGCCGGGGTCGACCCGTCCGGATGGATCGACGGCCTCAGCGCCCTGGCGACCATCAGCGGGGTGCAGATCACCGCGCTCACCGTGTCGGACCCTGTGGCGTACTCGCCCGCTCAGTCACCGAACGCCGTCCCGGCGACGGAGACCCCCGCGGAGGGCGACGACGCCGAGAACACCGCCACACCGCCGCCGGCACCGGACTTCCCCGGCATCGTCACCAGTCCGCTCATCACCTCGTCGAACTTCGTCGCCATCCCGGTGACGGTCGACGTCGCCGGGCCGGCTGACGCGATCCTGCGGTTCGTCAACGGCCTGCAGACCGACAACCGGCTGTATCTGGTGAACGAGTTCTCCACGACGGCCGATGCCAGCGACCCGAACCAGCTGGTCGGCAAGATCGGCGGCTACATCTGGGCGATCCCGACGGGTGAGCCCGGAAACCCGCACCCGGTCAGCACCATCGTCAAGTCGATGACGCCGCCTGAGCCGGTCGTCACCGATGCGGATGCGGAGGGCGCGGACGGCGCCTCACCGGATCCGTCGAGCACCCCGGCGCCGTAAGGCGCGCGGGACCACGATCTCCGCCCCGGCGCAGCCCACCGCGCGCCGGGGCGGAGGCCTGTCCGGGCAGCGGTATCACGACCTTTCGTGTAACATCGACCGGGTATGTGCCTTGTGCACATGCCATCTCTGGGCCGCTCGGCCCCCACGGCATATCCACTCGAAGTCCCGGACTGATTCCAGGCCGGGGAGCGGATTGCGATGGAACCCCATCAACCACTGTCACCGTGCAGTGAAAACAAGGAAGCAACGAACTTTGCCTACAATCCAGCAGCTGGTCCGCAAGGGCCGCTCGCCGAAGGTCGTCAAGACCAAGGCGCCCGCCCTGAAGGGCAACCCGCAGCAGCGTGGCGTGTGCACCCGCGTGTACACCACCACCCCGAAGAAGCCGAACTCGGCGCTCCGCAAGGTCGCCCGCGTGAAGCTCAGCAACGGCACCGAGGTCACCGCCTACATCCCCGGTGAGGGCCACAACCTGCAGGAGCACTCGATGGTGCTCGTCCGCGGCGGTCGTGTGAAAGACCTGCCCGGCGTGCGCTACAAGATCGTGCGCGGCGCCCTCGACACCCAGGCCGTCAAGAACCGCCAGCAGGCCCGCAGCCGCTACGGCGCCAAGAAGGGGAAGTAAGAGATGCCTCGCAAGGGTCCCGCTCCGAAGCGCCCCGTCGTCGCCGACCCCGTGTACGGCGCGCCGATCGTCAGCCAGCTCGTCAACAAGATCCTCGTCGACGGCAAGAAGGGCATCGCCGAGCGCATCGTCTACGGCGCGCTCGAGGGCGTCGCCACGAAGTCCGGCACGGACGCCGTGCAGGTCCTCAAGAAGGCGCTCGACAATGTGCGCCCCACGCTCGAGGTCAAGAGCCGCCGCGTCGGTGGCTCCACCTACCAGGTCCCGGTCGAGGTCAAGCCGCACCGCGCGAACACCCTGGCGCTGCGCTGGCTCACCAGCTACGCCAAGTCGCGTCGCGAGAAGACCATGACCGAGCGACTCACCAACGAGATCCTGGATGCCTCGAACGGCCTGGGTGCGGCGGTCAAGCGCCGCGAAGACACCCACAAGATGGCCGAGTCGAACAAGGCCTTCGCGCACTACCGCTGGTAACGAACCCGTCGGTCGAGTAGCGCGTAGCGCGTGTCGAGACCAGGTTTCGACACGGCGCTGCGCGCCTACTCAACCAACAGACACAGATAGGACACCCCGTGGCACAGGACGTGCTCACCGACCTCACGAAGGTCCGCAACTTCGGCATCATGGCGCACATCGATGCCGGTAAGACCACCACCACCGAGCGCATCCTCTTCTACACCGGCATCACCCACAAGATCGGTGAGGTGCACGACGGTGCGGCGACGATGGACTGGATGGCGCAGGAGCAGGAGCGCGGCATCACGATCACGTCCGCCGCGACGACCTGTTTCTGGAATGGCATCCAGCTGAACATCATCGACACCCCCGGGCACGTCGACTTCACCGTCGAGGTGGAGCGCAACCTGCGCGTGCTCGACGGCGCGGTCGCGGTGTTCGACGGCAAGGAGGGCGTGGAGCCCCAGTCCGAGACGGTGTGGCGCCAGGCGGACAAGTACGACGTGCCGCGCATCTGCTTCGTCAACAAGATGGACAAGCTCGGCGCCGACTTCTACTTCACCGTCGACACCATCGTGAAGCGCCTCGGCGCCAAGCCGCTGGTGATGCAGCTCCCGATCGGTTCGGAGTCGGCATTCGTCGGCGTCGTCGACCTGGTCGAGATGCGCGCGCTGGTCTGGCCGGGCGACTCGAAGGGCGATGTCACCATGGGCGCCCAGTACGAGATCCAGGAGATCCCGGCCGACCTGGTCGAGAAGGCCAACGAGTACCGTCAGCTGCTGCTCGAGACGGTCGCCGAGACCGACGAGGCGCTGCTCGAGAAGTACTTCGGCGGCGAAGAGCTGACCGTCGCCGAGATCAAGGGCGCGATCCGCAAGCTCACGATCAACAGCGAGCTCTACCCGGTGTTCTGCGGCTCGGCGTTCAAGAACCGCGGCGTGCAGCCGATGCTGGACGCGGTCGTCGACTACCTGCCCAGCCCGCTGGACATGCCGGCGATCGAGGGCCACGACATCCGCGATGAGGAGAAGGTCATCGAGCGGCACGCCGACTCGAGCGAGCCCTTCTCGGCGCTGGCGTTCAAGATCATGACCCACCCGTTCTTCGGGCGGCTCACCTACATCCGCGTGTACTCCGGCAAGCTCGACTCGGGCGCCCAGGTCATCAACTCGACCAAGGGCAAGAAGGAGCGCATCGGGAAGATCTTCCAGATGCACGCCAACAAAGAGAACCCGGTCGACGGCGTGACCGCAGGTCACATCTACGCCGTCATCGGCCTCAAGGACACCACCACCGGTGACACCCTGAGCGACCCGAACGACCAGGTGATCCTCGAGTCCATGACGTTCCCGGCCCCGGTCATCGAGGTCGCGATCGAGCCCAAGACGAAGGCGGACCAGGAGAAGCTGGGCACCGCCATCCAGAAGCTGGCCGAAGAGGACCCGACGTTCCGCACCGAGCAGAACCCGGAGACCGGCCAGACGATCATCAAGGGCATGGGCGAGCTGCACCTCGACATCCTGGTCGACCGCATGAAGCGGGAGTTCAACGTCGAGGCCAACGTCGGCAAGCCGCAGGTGGCGTACCGCGAGACCATCCGCAAGGCGGTCGAGAAGTACGACTACACCCACAAGAAGCAGACCGGTGGTTCCGGTCAGTTCGCGAAGGTGCAGATCACCATCGAGCCGCTCGAGGTGACCCCCGAGACGTCGTACGAGTTCGTGAACGCCGTCACCGGTGGCCGTGTGCCGCGCGAGTACATCCCCTCGGTCGACCACGGCATCCAGGATGCGATGCAGGTGGGCGTGCTGGCGGGCTACCCGACGGTGGGCGTCAAGGCCACCCTCGTGGATGGTGCCTCGCACGACGTCGACTCCTCGGAGATGGCGTTCAAGATCGCCGGCTCGATGGCCTACAAAGAGGCTGCGCGTCGCGCCAACCCCGTTCTGCTCGAGCCGCTGATGGCGGTCGAGGTGCGTACGCCCGAGGAGTACATGGGCGACGTCATCGGCGACCTCAACTCGCGGCGCGGTCAGATCCAGTCCATGGACGATGCGACCGGCGTCAAGGTCGTCACGGCCAAGGTCCCGCTGTCGGAGATGTTCGGGTACGTCGGAGACCTCCGGTCGAAGACCTCCGGACGCGCCGTGTACTCCATGACGTTCGACAGCTACTCGGAGGTCCCGAAGGCCGTCGCCGACGAGATCGTCCAGAAGAGCAAGGGCGACTAGTCGCTCGCCGGTCGAGTAGCGGCGCAGCCGCGTGTCGAGACCAAAACCCCTAAAGTAATCAAGGCAATAAACGAAGTCCTGAGGAGGACCCAAAGTGGCTAAGGCCAAGTTCGAGCGGACCAAGCCGCACGTGAACATCGGAACGATCGGTCACGTCGACCACGGCAAGACCACGCTCACCGCAGCGATCTCGAAGGTGCTCGCCGACAAGTACCCGAGCGCCGTGAACGTCCCCCGTGACTTCGCGTCGATCGACTCGGCTCCGGAGGAGCGTCAGCGCGGCATCACGATCAACATCTCCCACGTCGAGTACGAGACGCCCAAGCGTCACTACGCGCACGTGGACGCCCCCGGTCACGCCGACTACATCAAGAACATGATCACCGGTGCCGCCCAGATGGACGGCGCGATCCTGGTGGTCGCGGCGACCGACGGCCCCATGGCCCAGACCCGCGAGCACGTGCTGCTCGCCAAGCAGGTCGGCGTGCCGTACCTGCTGGTCGCGCTGAACAAGGCCGACATGGTCGACGACGAGGAGATCCTGGAGCTCGTCGAGCTCGAGGTCCGTGAGCTGCTCAGCAGCCAGGGCTTCCCCGGCGACGACGCCCCGGTCGTCCGCGTCTCGGGCCTGAAGGCTCTCGAGGGCGACGAGAAGTGGGTTCAGTCCGTGCTCGACCTCATGGAGGCCGTCGACAACAGCGTTCCGGACCCGGTGCGCGACCGCGACAAGCCGTTCCTGATGCCGATCGAGGACGTCTTCACGATCACCGGTCGTGGAACCGTCGTCACGGGCCGCGCCGAGCGCGGCACGCTGGCCATCAACTCCGAGGTCGAGATCGTCGGCATCCGCCCGACGCAGAAGACCACCGTCACCGGCATCGAGATGTTCCACAAGCAGCTCGACGAGGCCTGGGCGGGCGAGAACTGTGGTCTGCTCCTCCGCGGCACCAAGCGCGAGGACGTCGAGCGCGGCCAGGTCGTCGTGAAGCCGGGTTCGGTCACGCCGCACACCAACTTCGAGGGCACGGCCTACATCCTGTCCAAGGACGAGGGTGGGCGTCACAACCCGTTCTACGCGAACTACCGTCCGCAGTTCTACTTCCGCACCACCGACGTCACCGGCGTCATCACGCTGCCCGAGGGCACCGAGATGGTCATGCCCGGCGACACCGTCGGCATGACGGTGGAGCTCATCCAGCCCATCGCCATGGAAGAGGGTCTCGGCTTCGCGATCCGTGAGGGTGGCCGCACCGTCGGCGCCGGCACGGTGACCAAGATCCTCAAGTAACGACTGCTGGTCGAGTAGCGGCGTAGCCGCGTATCGAGACCACAGGGGTCGGGCCTTCGGGCCCGGCCCCTTCGTCGTTAACCTGGACCCATGCCGAGCATCCCCGCGCCCGATGTGCGCCGCTGGGCCGGGATCGCGGCGCTGGCCGTCGCCGTGCTCCTCGCGGTCGAGTCGATCACCAAGCTCACGATGGGCCCGCGTCCGGCGCTCGACGACACCGCTGGGCTCGTCACGTACATCCAGTCGACCAGCGCGCAGACGATCGTCGTGATCCTCGCCGACACCTTCCTGATGGCGGCGCTGATCGTGTTCCTGGCCGCGTTCCGGCAGCTCGTCGTGCACGCCCACCCCGACCTCGGCTGGATCTCGGACGTCATGTTCGGGGCGGGCCTGGTGTTCGTGACCGTCACCCTCATCGGCGACGCGCTCGACGGCGGCACCGCGCTCGACGTCTGGGGTCAGACCCCGGATCCGTCGGTGATCCGCGCGCTGATCGAGGGTCACACGCTGATGTTCGGATCCACCGGTGCGGTGCTGCTCGCGCTGGTGTCGGCCGCGGCCGCCTATCTCACGTTCGCATCCGGGGTCGTGCCCCGTTGGACGGGCGTGCTCGCGACGGTGACCGCCGTCTCGAACCTGGTGTGGGCGCCGGTCGCCTTCGGCGGCACCGCGCCGGGCAGCTTTTTCGCCGCCGGAGGGTGGGGAAACGCGCTGCTCGCCATCTTCCCGTGGCTGGTGTGGGTGTTCTGCGTCGGCGTCACCGCCGTGCGCGGCGCACGGCCGGGCACGCTGCGGTCGGGCCGCCCCGCTTAGAGTGGCCCCATGTCGCGTGTGGTGCTCAGACTGATCCTGGATGTGGTGCTCACCATCGCGGTGGCGTTGCTGCTGCTGGGTGGCTGGTTCAGCATCCTGGGCGGCGGCTTCCCGGAGGGCTTCCGTGTGCTGTTCAACTTCATGGACGTCGGGCTCGCCCTCTGGCTGGTGCTGCAGATCATCGTGATCGTCCTCCGATCTCGTCAGGCTCGATCACCGGTGCTCTCGCCCGCCCGCGCGTACCTGCTGCTGCTGTTCGGGGCCGTGGTGAACGCGCTGGTGGTGCTGGTC
>JBFWWZ010000022.1:0-41931 GCA_050245915.1 Microbacteriaceae bacterium | reverse complement strand
ATGGGTGGGTCGCGGTGACGAGATCGAAAGTGGCCACACGGTGACGAACAGCATCGTCAAGGGGCTTCTTACCTCGCCCCGACATGTAGTGTGCAAGATTTGCCGCCACTGAACACAGAAAGTCACAACCCATATCTCGCCTGAGCAGGCGCCCGAAAACCCCGGTCGATCGACCTTGCGGAAGTAGGGGCGCAGCCTTCCGTAGAGCAAATCGCCTTTCGTGAACGACTGTTGGTCGCCCGATACGTCTGCAAGGCGGCCGGTACCGACGATTCCGACACCAGCTTCCCCGAAGTGCTCGAGACCCAGGTAAGGAGTGTCGCCTTGGCCACTTGTCTTCACACGTCGCACGTTCGCGACGTCCCCCAGACGCACCGACGCTCGCGCGCGGCGCGAGGCAGCGTCGGCAGACGCAGCTAGCAGCCGGCGCAATTGGTTGCTGACTCGCTCGTTCGCACTGACGAGGTCATCGAGCGCGCCTAGGACCTCCGAGATACGACGCTGCTCGTCGACAGAAGGGATTGAGATTGGCCACCCCGACATTTCGCCGATCGCGATGCGGTTGACGGTGGCCCCTTGGATCGTGCGCTTCGCAAGCTCAGCCTGAAACTGAGGTGAGCGATACGCGTAGGCGAGAAACCTTGGTTCGACGTTCGCGTTAGGGCGGAGAAGGCCCATCCGGCGCCCAAGCGCCGCAGGGATCGGAAGATTCCAGAACGCCGACTCGCCGATTCGCGTTTCGTAGGAGAACAAAGTGTCGCCTGGCTGGGGTTGGACTCGACGAGTCCATTTTGGGAAATCCTCCCAAGAGAGATGTGCAGACTCAGAAAGAGATAGTCGGCCGTTCGTCAAGGACGAAATACTGAGGTACCAGGGTCCATCGGTGGTCTTCGACGGGGTGCCATGCGGGCCATCGTAGATATCGCAGACGGCACCCAGGGGCACCTCTTGCCAACTCATGCCGATGCTTCTAAAGAATCGAGGGCCGCGGTCACGCGCTCATGGAGCGAAGCGCGCTCTTCGAAGCCAGCACGCACTTCGGCAGTAAGGCGCTCGATCTTCTCATCCAACGGTTCTTCGTCGGCATCTGCCGCTTGGTTGCCGACGTAACGTCCGGGCGTGAGCACGTGACCGTGCTCAGCGATCTGGTCCAGGGTGACGCTGGCGCAGAATCCGGCGACGTCTTCGTAGGGCTGCTCGTCGGGTTCGCCCCTCCACGCGTGGAACGTGTCGGCGATGCTTGCGATGTCGTCGTCGCTGAACTCCTTGAGCGTGCGTGACGCCATGGAGCCGAGTCCGCGTGCGTCGATGAAGAGCACCTCGCCCTTGCGGCTGCGTTGCGAGCGCTCAGTCGCGACCGATTGCGCGCTCTTGTCCTTGGTCAGGAACCAGAGGCACACCGGGATCTGGGTGGTGAAGAACAGCTGCCCGGGCAGCGACACGATGCACTCGACCAGGTCGGCTTCGACCAGTGCGCGACGGATTTCGCCTTCGCCACCGGACTGGCTCGAGAGCGACCCGTTGGCGAGCACGGTCGCCATGGTCCCAGTCGGAGCGAGGTGGTGAAGCATGTGCTGCACCCACGCGAAGTTGGCGTTGTTCGCCGGCGGAGTGCCGTATTCCCAGCGCGCGTCACCAGCCAACTGCGTGGCGCCCCAGCCTTTGATGTTGAAGGGCGGGTTGGCGATGACAAAGTCGGCCTTCAGATCAGGATGGTGGTCGTTCGTGAACGAGTCGCCCCACTGGGGCCCGAGATTCGCCTCGATGCCGCGCAGCGCGAGGTTCATCTTCGCCAGTCGCCACGTGGTCGGGTTCTGCTCCTGCCCGAAGACGCTGATGTCGTTGCGTTGACCATTGTGGGCCTTCACGAACCGGTCGGCCTGCACGAACATCCCGCCCGACCCGCAGGCGGGGTCGTAAACGCGTCCCCGGAACGGTTCGAGCATGTCGACCAGCAGCTTGACTACGCTGCGAGGCGTGAAGAACTCGCCGCCGAGCTTGCCTTCGGCGTTGGCGAACTTGCTCAGCATGTATTCGAAGACGCGCCCCAAGACATCCAGGCTCTCGTGTTCTTCCGCCGCGAGATTCTCGTTGGAGAAAAGGTCGATGAGTCCGCCGAGCGTGGCGGGGGTCAGCTCTCGTCGGGAGTAGTTCTTGGGAAGCACGCCCTTGAGAGTGACGTTCTCCTTCTCGATGGCCTCCATCGCCGCGTCGATGCGGCTGCCAATATCGGCCTGTTTCGCCGCCTTGCGCAGGTCACTCCAGCGGTGCCCCTCAGGCATCCAGAACACGCCATCGCCGGTGTACTCGTCACGATCCTCGAGGAGGGCTTGCCGGGCCGCGTCGGTGGGTGTGTAGAAGTCCGTGCTCTCATCCCGCGAGAGGTTGTCGAGCTTGGTGCGCTGCTGCTCGAACACGTCGGATACATACTTGAGGAAGATCAGGCCGAGCACGACGTGCTTGTACTCAGCGGCATCCATGCTCGAGCGCAGCCGGTTCGCGGACTCCCATAGCGCGTCTTCAAGACTCGCTGCTGCCGACTTCTTCGGGTTCGCTGCCACGTGCCACTCCCTGACGGACCAGGCTCTTGCCCGACGGTTCCTCACCCTACTCATTGGGTAGGTCAGGGAGTAGTCGGCTCAGAGCGGAAGGTCCACCGCTGGCCCGCTGATGTCCCACGGTCGTGCGCGGGGGTTCGGGTGCCGAGGGTTACCGAGAAGGGTCTTGGTGCCGAAGTAGAACACCCCGATGCCGGCGCCCTTCAGTGCCTTCAAGACCTCGACCTTCGCCATGCGAATCGTCGGGTGGGGTGGGTTTCCCCATGCCCCGAGAACGTTCGAAACGCCGTTGGCGGAGAGTTCGTCGATGATGGCCACGCAATTCGCGTCGGACAGCGACCGGTCAAACGGACCAAGGCCTCTGGGCGAGGGAGAGCGTTCCGGGTAGAGGTTCAGCATGAGCCATCCGTCGTACTTCAAGGTGACGCTTGCCTCGGCCAGGCGATTGATCGTGCGGTCGGAGCGTGACTCGTCGGCGTGAGAGGGGTTCATGGCAAGGGCGACCAGGGGCTTCGAACCCCGCCGACCGAGAGCGAATCGATGGGTCGGCTCGGAAGGGAACGGATTCCAGTAGTCCGCCGCCAGACCAGGCGGGTAGTCCACCTCAAGCCTCGCCGACGTACTCGTTCAGCGCCGAGACGATGGCTGCCCTGCGCTGACTCTTGAAGTTCTCGTAGTCCGCCGACGAGTCACCCCACTCGTCGAAGCGGACGAGTTGAGCTTCTAGCGCCGATGCCGGGTAGTCGCTGCGGTAGTGCGACGGGTCCTTGTCGGTGATCTCCTTGTTCGTCTGCGAACTGATGAAGGCCAGGTTGGCAATGTCGTTCACGGCCGCATCGGCGATGCCGGGAATCGAGCGTTGCAGATACTTCTTCGGGAAAATGTGGTGGAACTCGATCTTGTCCGACTTGTTCGCGATCTTCGGACTGATAGGCAGCGAGGTCGCCCAGTCCGCAGCTTTTCGTTGTTTGAAGATGAGGAACATCGCCTTGAAAACGCCGCTCTGGGTCGTCCGACCTTCCAGGTCGGCTGCGGTGAAGTCGAGTCGCCCCATCTGCTGAGTGAGGCGCTGGATGAGTTCGGCAGCGCCGCCGCCAGTGCGAAGCACCGCCAGGTCCTGGTCGAGGACCGATTCCGAGGAGCCTCGCGAGTAGCGGCCCTTGAAGTTGGCGATAAGGAACCAGCGACGGAACGCCGCAGCCTCTTCGGGAGCGATCTTGAATCCGTGCTGGTCAGCCCAGAATGCGGTCGTGATGAGCAGCAGCGGGGAGGAGAGCAGAGTCGGGCTGTCGATGTGGATGCCCGTCGTCACGAAGTCGACGGCGTAATCGAATGCCCGCCTCGATCGCTCCCAACCCGCCTCCAGATCCTTCTGCCGCAGCGAGCCGACCGTGAGGAACTTCGACTGGCGCGTCGTCGCGGCGATCAACGAGCGAAGGTGGACGCCGAGATCCATCTGGAAGCCTCGTTTGGAGATTTCGGCCTGATACGACTCGAACTTGCTCAAGGACCCCTTCCACTTCGCAGTGATCTGGGCAAGTGCGAGGTCGGACCCACGAAGCTTCGCACCGAGCGAGTTCACGCGGACGAAGATCTCGGTGACCTCCTCGTACGACTTGCTCGGCTCCAGTTCCTCTGCGCGGTACACGTAGTCCTTGATTGCCCGGAGCCGCTGCAGACGCGTGGAGTACTTCTTGTACCTCGGGTCGGTCAGCTCGGTGACCCCGGCCGCCATGATGATCTCGACATCCTCCTTTTTGAAGACGTCTGTCACCCGCACCCATTGCGGGAGTGCCGCCACCGGGTTGCTGTGAACGACGAAGGCGCGCTGGTTGACCTTCACCATCGGGTCGAGGTCGGCTTCCTCCGGGTCGTCGAAGTCGTCGTCGCTCTCCTCGTCGTGGACTTCCGTGATGAAGGTGAGCTCGTCGGGGTGGTCGAGGTTGAAGAGAATCTCGACCGGGGTCTTCCGGCCCTTCACGGTGACCGGTTCGCCACGAAGGATCGATGAGAGCGAGGTCAACCGCTGCTGCCCGTCGAGCAGGAGCAGCTTCGGCGTGGACTCGTCGCGGTTTGCATCGACAGCGAACGATCGGGTCTCGACATCGGCATCGTGGGGTGCCTGCCAGGTGAGGATGAGACCGGACGGGTACTCGCGGTAGAGCGAGTCGAGGAGGTCGCGGACCTTGATCTGCGTCCACACATATTGACGCTGCATCTCGGGGAGCTGGAGATCCCCGCGCTCGATCATGCCGACGAGTTCGCTGACCTTGTAGTCGCGACGACTCACGTGGCCCCCTTTGGTGGATGGACGATGCTATCGCTCGCCGTCAGGGGTTATCGTCCCGCCGCCGGCGCGCTGCACGCTTGGCGAGGTCACCGATGCTGGAGCCGACCTTTGCACCGGTCTCTCGGGCGAACTCCACGGCGTCGTCACCGAGGTCGCGTGCGCGCTCGACGCCGTCCGCACCCGCCTTCAACGCCTGATCCTTCGTCTCGACGACGGCAACCGTCCAGCGCTTGGCCTCAAGCGGCGAGTAGTTGCCCTCGATCCCGAGCACCCTCTGGAAGCCGGCGACCGTCGACCCGACATGGTTGCTGGAGCCCACCACGCTCTTGGAGGCGAACGGGTTCACGACCACCTTCACGCTCGACAGGGACGTTGCAGCTTCCATGCGATCCACCAGCTGCGACGTGGTGCGCGCGATCAACTCAAGGCGTTTCTGACGAGCGGCCTTCAGCGCGAGACGGTGCTTGTCCAGTTCGTCCGGCGAGGTATCCAGCACACGATCGAGTTCGAGCACCGCGACCGCATCCTGCAGCTGAAAGCAGCGAGCCAGGACCGCCAGCCACTCCTGCACGGTCTCCTCGGCATCCTTCGCCACCCGGACCACGTCACCGGTCTCGGTCTTCTTCTCGAGCTTCTCGGCGAGCGCATCGAGCTGCCTCAGCGCGTAGGCCTGTGTGCGCGCAATGGTCTGAGGGGTGGCCTGCACCTTCGACCACGTCACCTCGGAGACCCGCCCGACCTGCTGCCTCACGGTCAGCGCCTCTTCGATCGCGAAGGCGACGCCGATCAGGTCGGCGAACACCGCATCCTTCTGCGCGCGCAGGATGTCGTCGACCTTCTCGTCGATCGTCGCGAGGTAGTCGGTGATCTCATCCATCGCCTGTTCCATCGCAACCTGCGCCATGATGCCGGCGGCGCCCGCAAGGATCGCCGGATTCGTCAGCACAGCACCGGGGCCTTTGACGAACTCGACGACGTGCACGAATTTGCCCTTCTCGCCGCGCAGAATCCCGGTGCTCAGGCCGTTCGCCGACTTCGTCACCGCGGTGTACTTCTTCGCGAGTTCTGCCGAGTGCTTCGACATCTGCACCCACCGGCCGGAGTTCGCAGCGATTTCGGAACCCGCCTGGGCGGCTCCTGCGGCCAGGCTCAGGGCGGAGCTCAAGCGATGGATACCGAGACTGCGCGATTCGAGCCGCTCCGATTTCAGGAACAGATCGACCGCCGCCGGATCACCGATGATCGCCAGCCCGTCGTCATCGCTGATCAACTGGATCTCGTCGCTCATCGTCGCATCATGACAGAAGCGACGGACGCTCCGCCGTCAGGATTCGAACCTGAACCTCACGGCTCCAAAGGCCGTCGTGCTGCCGTTACACCACAGCGGATCGCGCGCTCGGCGCTAGTGCCAAGAATAGAGATCGATACTCTGTCGGCGTGAGCCAACAGAGCTTTCGTGTATTCGTCGTCCAGCGACTGGACCAACAACCCCGTCCCTCCGGCAATGATCCGACCCGACCTCAGTACTGGGTCGGTGCCGGAGAAGTGATGCTCGACATTCTCCTGGCGTCGACCAGCCGCGAGCAGAGCGATGTGGTGCTCGAAAAGCTCGACAGCGACATCGCGGCTGGGGACTCGATCGCCGCTTCCGCGAAGGATCTGCTGCATCTCTGGGCGGACAAAAAGGCGACGGGGGTAACGGCCAGCCATGGCGATCAGGTCGAAGAGGCCGACGCAACACGCACGGTGCAGGCGTATCGGGCCCTAACGTTGCTCTACGTCGGTGCTTCTGATGCCGATCGGATCCAGATCCTCGATGCCGTCCTAGCCACCAAAGTCGAATACAACGACCTTCTCGCCATTACGCTCTCGGCGATGCTCACGACGGCACTCAAGGATCTGCAGGGCCTCGCGCACACAGCGGTCCGGCGAGAAACGGCATCGGAGCCCGATGCATCGGCTCGCCTCGACGAAAACGAGGCAGGCGGGTACACGTTCAGCGCTCAGGACACTCGAGATTTTGTCCCTGACCACGCATGGGACGAAATCAGTGACCTTGTCCGGGGTCTCATTCATGACTCCGACGACGTCACCGGTAGCAAACTCATGCGCCGAAGCGCCGACAGGTATCCTCCAGCATGGGACGACCGCGTTTCCGAGGCCGTCGATCTGAAACGACGAGGCCGGTTCCTGGAGTCGGCCAAGATCTACGAAAAGCTGTCGCGCGAATCCGGAATGCTCTACACGGGGATCATCGCGTCGCTCTACAAGACGACGGCCGCCTCGGGCGCGCTTCTCAGCGCGAACTTCCTTTTGATGAACGGCATCAACACATTCCATCGCGACCCCAAGGCCGTCGCGAACGCGGCCGGGCGACCGTCGAGCTTCGAAGACCACCACAAGCGATTGATGGCCGCGGTCACGTCGCCAACCGAGCTCGAGTCCTATCTCCGGGACCTTAGCGGCAACGTGAACTATCGCCTGCCGCGCAGCTATGCCGACTCCGCAGGCGAACTGATGAACCATCTGATGGAGGTGCGCGATCGCTTTGCCCAGGTAAACAAGCAGCGCAAGGGTGGCTGTTACATTGCCACCGCGGTCTACGGATCGTACGAGGCTCCCGCGGTCATGACGCTGCGTCGGTTCCGCGACGCGACGCTTCAGGCTTCTGGTGCCGGTCGAGCTTTCGTCCGTTTCTATTACGCGATCAGTCCACCATTGGCCGACTGGCTGTCGGCGGCCCCGCGCGCCAACGCGATTGTGCGGCGAGTCCTCGACCGGGTGGTCGTGGGCCTCGACCGACGACACGCGAGCATGGAGTCATGAGCAGCGACGAGGTGGACCGCATCGTCGAGGACTGGTCGCGCGAGCGTCCGGACGTCGACTTCGCCCCGCTGCAGGTGCTCTCGCGCGTCGGCCGGCTCTCGAAGCACCTCGAACGCGCGCGGCGGCAGGCGTTCGCCGCATCCGGGCTGGAGCCGTGGGAGTTCGACGTGCTCGCAGCGCTGCGCCGCGCCGGCGCCCCCTACCAGCTCAGCCCGAAGGCGCTGCTGCAGCAGACTCTCGTCTCCAGCGGCACGATGACGAACCGCATCGACCGCCTCGTCGAACGTCGGCTCGTGGAGCGCCGCACCGACCCGCACGACGGACGCGGGGTGCTCGTCATGATGACCGGCCGCGGCCGGGAGGCGGTCGACGACGCGATCAGCGAGCTCGTCGCCGGCGAGGCCGAACTGCTCGACGGCATCTCGAAAGCCGACCAGGAACGGCTCGCCGCCCTGCTCAGGAAGCTGAGCCTCGACTTCGACGAGCAGGCGCAGGAGTAGGCGCAGGAGTAGGCGACGCGCGTCCGCGTGTGATCCGCGGCACGAAGATCGCCGACAGCAGCGCGCTCACCGGCCAGATCAGGATCCAGAAGAACGGCGTCCACCCCGGAACCGCGATGGCGAGCGGGATCGACACCAGGAACACCAGCGGCGCCGGCACCAGGTTCAGGCAGACGTAGAGGAACACCTCACGGTCGACGTCCTTCTCCATCAGGCCCGCGCGGTACGCGTGCACCCAGATCCAGAGCTGGATGAGACTGAGCGCCGCAACCGTGCCCGCATACAGCACGATCGCCGCCGTCTGGTCCCCGTGCTCCGCCATCACGCTGGTCGGGAAGGGCACGAACGCGACCACCAGCAGCAACAGCAGATTGATCCGGATCAGGCCCTCGTCGAACCGCCGGATGTACCGGAACTTGCGGTGGTGGGTCACCCAGTTGAGCGCGGTGATCGCGAAGCTCAGCACGTACGCCAGATAGAACGGCCACAGCTCCAGCAGCGCGGCGCCCAGGTCGTCCTCGGCGCCCTCAGGCAGCCGGATCTCCAGCACCAGCAGCGTCATCGCGATCGCGAACACCGCATCGCTGAAGAACTGGATGCGGTCGGTGCCCTCCCCGCGCCCGAAGATGCGCCGGTAGCGGGCCTTCAGATCCTCGCTCATGCCACGACCATATCTATCGATAGATTCTGAGCATGCCGGTGGCCGAGGATCTCGCACCCCAGGTGCGGGAGCGCCGGCTGGCGGTGATCCGCGACGGGTGGGGCGACGGGGCGAAAGCCCATGAGCACCGGCTGCTGCGGTCTGCGCGACCCGCCCTCCCCATCCTGAACTGGCTCGGCCAGTTCGCCCGCCCGCTGATGAAGGTGCCGAAGCTCGGCTGGATCACCGCCGACCCGCGCACCGCCCGCGCGCTGCTGAACGACGCCGACCACCTCACGCTGCTGAGCGAAGGCGGCGTCGGGCACCTGTGGGCGCAGATCCTCGGCGACTGGGTGTACGACCTGTTCGACGGACCCGGCCACCACGATCTGCGCACCCGATCCCGCGAGCTGTTCACCGAGAAGACCAGCGCGGTATTCGTGCACCGGGCCTGGGGCGACCGGCTCGACACCGCGCGGGCCGCATTCGAGGCGGGCGAGCCGCTCGACCTCGCCGACCTGTCGCGGGTGCTCGTCGGGCAGATGGTCTGCACGCTGCTCGGGCTGCCCGCCACCGACGACGACGGATACCGCGACATCTTCCGCACCGGCGAGGAGCTGGCGGCAACCGCCCTCGGCACCACCGCCGACACGGTGCTGCCGCCGGACAAGATCGCGCGCGCCCGCCAGATCGTCGAGAAGCTGACCGGCCACATCGACGGGGTGTTCGAGACCGCGCACGAAGACACCATCATCGGCCGCTGCCGGTCGCTCGGACTCACCCTGCAGGAGACGAAAGGCCTCTCGACCCTCCTGATGGTGGCGGGCACCGAGACCGCCGCGTCCGCCATGGCCCGGACCGCCGCCCTGCTGTACGACACCGGCGAGCAGCACCGGCTGATCGCCGCCCCCGAGCACCGGGATGACGCGGTGCGCGAGGCACTGCGGGTCACCTCCCCCGCGCCCATCATCGGCCGCTCCGTGATGGCCGACTTCACCATCGCCGGACGCCGGCTGCGGGCCGGCGAGCGCGTCGTCGTGCTCACCTGGACCGCCAACAACCTGGCCGGCGAGTACCGCATCGACCGCCCTTACCTGCCGCAGAACCGGCAGCTGTGGTTCGGCGCCGGACGTCACCTCTGCCTCGGGGGCCCGCTCGCGCGCGCCGAACTCAGCGCCATCGTCGAGTTGCTCGTCGGCGACGGCCGGCCGTTCCGGGTGGTGTCGCGCCGCTACGGCACCAAGGTGCTGATCCCCGCGTACGCGGAACTCGTGGTGCAGAAGGTCTGAGCCAGACGCGCCGCGCTACCAGCACTCGGCACCCTCGAGAGACGTGGGCGCCGGCCGGTAGCCGAGCCGCTCGCGCGCGGCCGTCAGATCGAGCGTGCGCTCCATGCCGAGCTGCGAGACCGCATAGCGGGTGAGCCGCGGGCGGCGCCGGGTGAGCCGGGCGGCGGCCTCCATCGTGCCCGCCAGCGCGAACGCGGCCCCGTACGGGATCGGCACGATCCGCGCGGTCACCCCGCGGCGCTCCAGGAACTCGCGGAGCACCGCCGACAGCACAACCGGCACATCGTCCGCCACGTTGAAGGTGCCGGGCGAGGACTCGCGGTCGAGGGCGCGGCGCACCGCCAGCACCAGGTTGCCGATGTGGGTGAGCGAATGGCGCACCTCCGCCCCCTCCGGCAGCACCAGCCGCCCCCGCCGGACACCGGCGAGAATGCGCGGCAGCAACGTCGTGTCGCCCGGGCCGTAGACGGCGTGGGGCCGCAGGATCACCGCGTCCGAGCCCGCCAGCTCGAACTCGGCCAGCGTCTTCGTCTGCGGGTACGCGCTCAGGTGGCGGCGCACCGGAGCGGCGTCCTCCCGGATGTCGACGCTCGGCTCGAACGCGTCGTACACGCTCGAGGTCGAGATGTGCACGATGCGGGCCTCCGGGAAGCTGCGCACCACCGCCCGCGTGCCGTCGCGGTTCACCCGCAACGCGGTCGCGTAGTCCGCCCAGTCGTCGGCGAGGGCCGCGCAGTGCACCACCGCCTCGAAATCCCGGTCGGCACGCAGCGGACCCGACCCGACATCCCAGGTGCGGTAGCGGGCGTGCGGGTGGCTCCAGCCGTCGCGGCGGCGGCCGAAGCCGACCACCTCGTGGTCGAGGTCGGCGAGCGCCGTGGCCACCGCGCCGCCGACGAACCCGCTCGCACCGGTGACCGCGATCCTCATGACAGCAGCTCCGCGAGCGCGCGGCGGTCCAGCTTGCGGCTGCGGCCCGAGCGCGGCAGCTCCGCGAGCTCCACCACCTCGTCGGGCAGCACCCCCGCATCGATCAATCCGGGCAGGGCGCGCCGCACCCGGTCGGCGACCCCTGGCTCCCCGACGACCGCCACCACGATCCGGTCGTCGCCGATCTCGTCGGGCACACCCACCATCGCCGCATCCGAGACGCCCGGCAGCCCCGCGATCAACGGCTCGTACAGCCCCGGGTACACGTTCTGCGTGCCCCGGATGAACATGTCCTTGCGCCGCCCCAGCAGCGTCAGCCGGTCCCCGTCGATGCGGGCCAGGTCGCCCGTCGCCAGCTCGGTGAGAGGATGCTGCGGCAGCTCCGCCAGATACCCGCGCGCCAGGCCCGCCCCGGCCAGCACCAGCTCGCCGTCCACGATCCGGGCGCTCACGCTCGGGACCAGGCGACCCACCTCGTCGCCGTCGACGGCCGGCGCCGTCAGCTTCTGCACCCCGTCCGCGATCGCGACCGGCAGGATCTCTGTCATCCCGTAGATCGCCCGGATGCGCGCATCCGGGAACCGGGCGTGGGCACGCGCCAGCAGCGGGCGGAGCACGGGGGCTCCCCCGATCACCAGGGTGTCGAGGCACGGCGGCGTGAGGTCGGGACGCGTCTCCAGCGCGGACAGCATCGCGTCGAGAGCGGACGGCACGGCGAACAGGAGCTCGGCGGTGGGCAGGAGGGCGAGGTACTGCTCCGGGCGTGCGCCGGGGTTGGCGCCATAGGGCGGCATCGTCCAGTGCGCGCCGGCGATGAGGGCGGGGACGCCCACCATCAGCTGGTCGGTGAGCACGCGCTGGCCAGGCCGGATGCCGACCTCGGCGGCGAAGTCCGCCAGACCCGCGCCGAGGCTGGCTCGGGTGTGCACGACCGCCTTCGGGATGTCGGTGGTGCCGCTGGTGAAGATGATGAGGGCGTCGTGTGGTGGTCGAGTAGCAGCCCTCGGCGGCGTATCGAGACCAGCGGTTTCGATACGCGACCTGCGGTCGCTACTCAACCGGCGGAATGAGATCCCTCCACGCGGGACCCCCGGAAGACGCGGACCCGTGTAGATGTGCTTCGCGTCGGGGACCAGTCGCGCGTACGGGGCGAGCTCGAGCCCGCGCGCCCGCGCCAGGCGGCGGAACGGGCCCGAGGACGCCAGATACAGGATGCTCTCCGCCGCCACCCAGCGGGGCGCCGCGAGCGCAGCACGCGCGCGGAACAGCGACTCCCCCGCGCCCGGATCGGCGAACACGACCGTGCCGCCCGCCTGCACGATCCCGAGCGCCAGCACCACCGCATGCACACCCGGCCGCACCGAGAACAGCACCCGGTCGCCATCGGCCAGCCCCTCCGCCTTCAGCCCGGCTGCGACGCGACGGATGCGGGCGGCGAGCTCGCCGTAGGTCAGGGTGACGCGGCCGAAGGTGAGGGCAGGCTCCGCGGGGCGCACGTCCGCGGACGCGAGCACCGCATCCAATAAATCGGTCATGTCGCCAGCACCAGGGACGCGTACGACGGGATCAGCACCCCGCGGGCGGGCCGGCGCGACACCACGCGCAACTGCGGCGTGCGCAGCAGCGCGTCGAGCGTCAGCCGGATCTGCGCCATCGCCAGCGGCGCCCCGAGGCAGAAGTGCGCCCCCGCACCGAACCACAGCTGCTTCAGCTGGGCGGAGGGGTTCGCCGCCGGGTCGAACCCGCCGAGACCGCGGTTCGCCGCGAACGTCGCCAGGATGATGCGGTCGCCCGGCCGGACCGCGACCTCCCCGATCCGGTCCGCCGCCACCGTCGCGCGCAGCATCACCGGGGACGGCGTCGTCACCCGCAGACCCTCCGCGATCGCCGGCTCGACCAGCTCGCGGTCGGCGGCCAGCCGCGGCAGCCACCCGCTGTCGACGAGGATCGCGGCCAGCCGCGGCAGGTACGACACGATCGTCTCCGTGCCGGTGAGCACGAACGCCCCGACGGCGCCGAGCGCCTCCCGCTCGTCGAGCCCGAGCGCCCGCATGCGCCCGGGCACCGTCGACTCGTCGCCGCGATACGCGCGCACCGCATGCTCGCCCAGTTCGCTCAGGATGCCGCGGGCGACCTCCAGCTGCGCCGCGGTCAGGCGCGTGCGGGCCAGCGACACGAACCCGGTGACCGCGGACACCCGCGCGAACAGCGCATCGTCGACGACGTCGTCATCGAGCCCCACGAGCCGCGAGATGACCGCCGATGCGCCCCGCCGCGCGTGCGCCACCAGGTCGACCCGCTCGCCGGCGGCGAGCCGATCGCCCAGCTGACGGGTCGCCGCGCCGAGGGACTCGGCGACGAGACGGTCCACGAACGCCGGGGCGAACAACGGACCCAGCTTGCGCCGCAGCGCGAGGTGGTCGGCGCCCTCCATGTTGAGCAGCACGCTCGGGCCGAGCACCGGCGTCCACAGGTCGCTCGGGGCGCCCGGGCCGTTCTTGGTGAAGCTCGCGGTGTTCATCAGCACGCCGCGCAGCAGCGCGGCATCCGTCACCACCACGCCGAGACCGGGCACGCGGGTGACGGGACGCCGGATCGCGTTGAGCGCCGGGTACGCGATCGGGTGCGCCGCCCGCATCACGCGCTCCTCGTTGCGGCGGGCGATCTCGACGCTCACCGGATGTCCACGTGCTCGGGCCGGTACGCGTGGTCCTTGTACCAGAGGAGGGTGTTCTTCAGCCCCCACGCCTGCACCCGGCGGGAGGACCCCCGCACCACCACGTCGGAGCGCCGCGCGTAGTCGCGCGTGATCCGCCGTACCGCGTTCACGAGCGCCCGGTCCTCGTGCAGGTCCTCGATCTTGGTGCGCGGGAAGCCGCCGGCCGCCTCGTACAGCTCCGCCGTGATTCCGACGTTGCAGCCGGCCGCCATCATGTACGGCCCCAGGTACTCGGGCGACCGGTTGCCCGAGCGCACACGTCCGAACGCCTCCGCGAGATGCACGGCGCCCCGCAGCGCCAGCCGCGTCGGCCAGCCGAGCCCTTCGTCGCGCCGCGGCACCAGCTCGCCGCCCACCAGGCGCAGACCGAGCCCGCCCTCCGAGCGCGGGGTGAGGGCGCGGCGAACGGCCGCGGTCCAGTCCTCCCGCGGCAGGCAGTCGGCGTCCGTGCGGGCGAGCAGGTCGGCGCCCGCGGCGATCGCCGCCCGCATGCCGGTGTCGGCAGCCGCCCCCGTCCCCTTCTGGGTCTCGTGGATCACCCGCCAGCGCAGCAGGCCCCGCTGGGAGGCGAAGCGCTCGACGACGGCGACCGTGGCATCCACCGACCCGTTGTCGACGAACACGACGTCGAAGTCGGCGTCGCGCTGCGCGGCGAGCGCCTCGAGCGTCGGCACGATGCCGCGCTCCTCGTTCAGCATCGGCACGACGACGGCGAGCATCAGAGCCGCACCGCCACGAGACCCAGCGAGATGCCCCCCGCCAGCCCGATCAGCAGCACCCGCGAGCCTTCGCGCACCATGCCCCGCTCGCGCGCCAGGTGCAGCTGCAACGGCAGGGTGACGGAGGCGAGGTTGCCGTGCTCGGCGATCGTCAGCACGGTGCGGTCGTCGGGTACGCCGAGCCGCTCGAAGATCGGCGGCAGGTAGGGCAGGGCGACCTGGTGGATGGCGACCAGGTCGAAGTCGTCCCAGGTCCAGCCGTTCTCGTCGAGCAGGTCGAGCACCGGCTGCGGGCCGAGCTCCAGGAACGCGCGCTGCAGCGCGCGGCCGTCCATGTCGAAGTACGCGGCCTCCGGATCGTGCGGCCGCATCGTGCCGCCGCCCGGCAGCGTGCCCACGTTCCAGTGCTGCGACGACGCCACGAACCGGGTGGCCAGGATGCCGGCCCCGGCCGCGTCGTCAGCCTCCCGGCTGTGCGCTTCCAGGACGAGCGCGGCGCCCCCGTCGCTCATCGTGTACCCGGGGAACGACCGGATGAACTCGTCGTGATCCTTCAGCTCCCACCGCACGGCGACGCTCGGACCCTCGCCGCTGGCGATGAGCACCCGGCGGTACTGCCCCGAGCGGATCAGCGCATCCGCCACCTGCATCGCGTTCACCACCGAGTTGCAGGCGTTCTTGATGTCCATGACCGGGCAGTCGAGGCCCAGCTTCGCGGCCACGATGTGGCTGGTCGCCGGCTCCACCAGATCCTGGCTGGCGCTCGCGAACAGCAGCAGGTCGATGGGGCCGGGTGACTCCTCCAGCGCGAGCCGGGCCGCCGCCACGGCGAGATCGGAGGCCTCCCACCCGTCCGGCCGGACGTGCACCGTGTGCACCCCCGTCATCCGCTTGATCAGGCCGGTGGCGAGCTTCAGATGCGTGTTGCCCGACCGCAGCCGCTTCTCGGTCTCGGCGGTGCGCCGCGTCGTCTCCGGGAGGTGAACGCCGACGGCGGCGATCCGGGTGGCGACGGGCACTTCCCGAATCTAGTGGTCCGCGGTTGGGCGCTAGCGATAGCCTCTCGTCGATGTCAAAACCCGTGCGCTTTCTCGCCGCCGCCGCCCTCATCCTGATCGGCGCCCTCGTCCCCCTCGCCCCCGCCGCGGCGACCCCCGCGGTCTCCGCCTTCGGCGGTGACGAGAACAGCCTCACGTTCGACTCGTTCGACGTGGTCTACGACCTCGGGCTCACCGACGACGGCCGGTCGTTCGCGACCGTGACCGAGACGATCGTCGCCGACTTCCCCACCTTCGACGTCAACCACGGCATCTTCCGGGTGATCCCCGTGATCTACCAGGGCCACCCGACCCGCATCGACGTGAAATCGGTGAACGATCCGAACGGGGGCGGGTGGAACTACGAGACCAGCATCGACTCCGAGAACATCAGCATCAAGATCGGCGACGGCGACGTCTACCTCCACGGGAAGCAGACGTTCGTCATCACCTACACGATGCAGAACGTCACGGCGTACTTCCCCGACACCGGCGACGACGAGTTCTACTGGGACACCAACGGCACCATGTGGGACTACCCGTTCGGCATCGTCACCGCGACGGTCAACCTGCGGGACGGTCTGGCGGGCAAACTGCAGAGCACGGACTGCTACTTCGGCGCCGAGGGCGAGCAGAACGGCTGCGAGATCGCCGACCAGGGCGACGGGGTGGTCACCGCCCGCGTGTCGGATGTCGGCGCGCGCCAGAACATGACCATCGTGCTCGGCTTCCCGAAGGACACGTTCGCCCCGGCCGACTTCAGCATCTTCGACTACCTGCCGGTCGGAGGCATCGTCGGCATCCTCGGCGCGATCGGGGCGGCGCTGAGTGCGCTGGTGCTGCGGTTCACCGCGCTGCGCGACGCGCGCGGAACCGGGATCGTCATCGCCCAGTACGAGCCGCCCCAGGACATGGACCCGTTCCTCGCCGCCAACATCGTGAAGGCGCCGAGACGCGGCATGGCCGCAGCGATCATGGACCTCGCCGTCAAGCGCAAGCTCCGCATCGTCGAGCGCCCCGGGACCGGATTCTTCGGCGGCACGGACTTCGGGGTTCAGCAGGTCGACCCGGACAACGGGGCCGGCACGCTCAACGGCTCCGAGGTGACGGTCATGAACGCCCTGTTCTCGCCGTTCGGCGGCCGGTTCTTCTCGCTCCGCACCCCCGGCCTCATCACCCTCGGCACCGCCCAGCCGGAGGCGACCCCGTCCGCGGATGTGCGCTGGCTGCAGAAGAACGACACCACCCTGGGCCGCCAGGTCGTGATGATGACCAAGAGCGCCGCCGCCGACGCGCAACGCTCCGGCCTGCGGAAGAAGGGCGGCGGTGTGGCCACCCTGATCGTCGTCGCTTTCATCGTGGTCTCCGGCCTCGGCTTCCTGCTCACCTCGTTCAGCGCCCAGACCGAGACGGCGATCGCCGTCGGCGTCATCGGCATCAACGCGATCGTCTGGGTCGGCGTCGGCCTGGTCGCGATCGTCGCCGGGCGCAAGCCGCTCACCACCGAGGGCGCGAAGCTGAAGGAGCATCTGCTCGGCCTCCGGGAGTTCATCCGCGTCGCGGAGGCCGACCGCTTGCAAATGCTGCAGAGCGTCAGCGGCGCCGAGCGGGCCCCCGTCGCCGGCACCACCGACAACGCGGCGATCATCAAGGTGTACGAGAAGCTGCTCCCCTACGCCGTGCTCTTCGGGCTCGAGAAGGAGTGGGCGGGGACGCTCGGGAAGTACTACGACCAGACGCCGCCCGACTGGTACCAGGGCAGCAACGTCAGCGCCTTCAACGCCGGCGCGTTCGCCGGTGCGCTCGGCGGGATCTCGTCGAGCATCGCGTCGTCGTTCTCCGGGTCGTCGAGCTCGTCCTCGTCGGGTGGTTCCGGCGGCGGTGGATCGTCCGGCGGCGGAGGCGGCGGCGGAGGCGGAGGCGGCTGGTAGGGACTACCCCTCCAGCAGCTCGCTGAGCTCGAGCCAGCGCTCCTCCAGCGCGGCGTGCTCGTCTTCGAGCGCGGTGAGTTGCTGTTGCAGAGCCCCGAGGCCCTGATAGTCGCTCTGGTCGTGCGCGGCGAACTCGTCGTGCTTGGCCCGGATGCTGTCGGCCAGCTTCGCGAGGCGGCGATCGGTCGCCGAGAGCTCCTTCTCCGCCTCGCGGCGTGCGGCACCCGCAAGTGCTGGGTGAGTAGCGACCGCAGGTCGCGTATCGAAACCGGGTGCCGGTCTCGGCACGGCCGCGTCGCGGCCTGCTCGACCGCCGGCGGCGCGCAGCTTCAGGTACTCCTCCACGCCGCCCGGCAGGTGCCGCAACCGGCCGTCGAGGATCGCGTACTGCTGATCGGTGACGCGCTCGATCAGGTACCGGTCGTGGCTCACCACCAGCAGTGTCCCGGGCCAGGAGTCGAGCAGATCCTCCATCGCGGCGAGCATGTCGGTGTCGAGGTCGTTGGTGGGTTCATCGAGGATGAGCACGTTCGGCTCCTCCAGCAGGATGAGCAGCAGCTGCAGCCGGCGCTTCTGGCCGCCCGAGAGGTCTTTCACCGGCGTGGAGAGCTGGGCGCTCGTGAACCCGAGACGTTCGAGCAGCTGACCGGGTGACAGCTCCACACCCCCGCTCACGTACGACCGCCGCTGGCGCTCGATCACGGCGCTCACCCGGTCGTCGGCGATCTCGTCGAGCTCGGCGAGACGCTGGTCGAGTACGGCCAGCTTGACCGTCTTGCCGCGCTTCACCCGGCCCGTGGTGGGTTCGACGGTGCCGGCGACGAGGCCGAGCAGCGTGGACTTGCCCGCCCCGTTCACCCCGAGGATGCCGGTGCGCTCGCCCGGCGCGATCCGCCATTCGATCGGATGCAGGATCTGCCGGTCGCCGAACGACACCGAGGCGTCGAGCAGGTCGACGACGTCCTTGCCGAGCCGCGACACCGCCAGCTGTGCGAGGGAGACGCTGTCGCGCACAGGGGGTTCGTTCTCGATGAGGGCGTACGCCGCATCCATCCTGAACTTCGGTTTCGACGTGCGCGCGGGCGCCCCGCGGCGCAGCCAGGCCAGCTCCTTGCGCATCAGGTTCTGCCGCCGCGCCTCGGACGCCGCGGCCTGCCGGTCGCGTTCCACCCGCTGCAGGATGTACGCCGCGTAGCCGCCTTCGAAGGGTTCGACGATCCCGTCGTGCACCTCCCAGGTGTCGGTCGACACCTCGTCGAGGAACCACCTGTCGTGCGTGACGACCACGAGCCCGCCCTGGTTCGCCGGCCAGCGGGTCTTCAGGTGCTGCGCGAGCCAGGCGACGCCTTCGACGTCGAGGTGGTTGGTGGGCTCGTCGAGGAACACCACATCCCAGTCGTGGGTGAGCAGTGCGGCGAGCGCCACGCGCCGGCGCTGCCCTCCGCTGAGGTCGTCGACGCTGCCCTGCCAGGGGACGTCGCCGAGCAGGCCGGCGATGACATCCCGGATGCGGGGGTCGCCCGCCCACTCATGCTCGGCACGCCCGTCGGCGACCAGCTCGGCGACGGTGCTGCCGCTCGGCAGCGCGTCGGACTGGTCGAGCATGCCGATCGTCACCCCGCCCCGGCGGGTGACCCGGCCGGAGTCGGGCTGCTGGCGTCCGGCGAGCAGCCGCAGCAACGTGGACTTGCCGTCGCCGTTGCGTCCGACGACGCCGATGCGGTCGCCCTCGTCGATGCCGAGGGTGACGCCGTCGAACACGGTCTTGGTCGGGTATTCCAGCGCGATGTTCTCGGCGCCGAGGAGATGAGCCATCGTGACCAGGCTAGTTGCTATACTCGTATACGGAGGACACGACCATGGCGACCAGGCAGGTGAATGTGCGGCTCGATGAAGAGCTCGACCGGCGACTCGAGCAGCTCGCCGTGCGCACCGGGCGCAGCAAGGCGTTCTACGCGACCGAGGCGATCGCCGGCTTCCTCGACGACTGGGAGGACTACTTCCTCGCCAAAGACGCTCTCGCCGAGTTCCGTGACTCGGATGAGGCGGCGATCGATGTCGACGACGTCGACTTCGGAGCTCTCGGGGAGTGACCTACCGCGTCCAGATCACGCCGAATGCCCTGAAGCAGATCGCGAAGCTCGACCGGCCGGCCCGCTTGCGCATCGAACGGTTCCTGAAGCAGACGCTCGACCGCGAGAACCCGCGGCAACAGGGACGGCCGCTCATCGGCGAGCCGTTCTGGCGGTACCGCGTCGGCGACTACCGGATCCTGGCCTCCATCGACGACGGGGTGCTCGTCGTGCTGGTCGTCGCGACCGAGCACCGTCGTGAGGTCTACCGCGATCTCTGAGCGGCGACGAGGGCAGTCAGTCGCCGACGATGCGCGCGCCGTGCACCGGCCCGGTGGCCCGAACCACGTTCAGCCCGGACGCCGACAGGGCGACCTGCAGCTCGAGCGCCGAGTCGGGGTCGGCGACGAGGAACGCCACGGTCGGACCCGAGCCGGAGACGATGCCGGCGAGCGCGCCGTTCTGCTCCCCGAGCTCCAGCACGCCCGCCAGTGACGGCTCGAGGTGCAGCGCGGGCGCCTGCAGGTCGTTGTGCATCGCCGCCGCGAGCATCCGGGGGTCACCGGCCCGCAGCGCCTGCAGCACATCGGTGTCGACGACGGGGCTCGGGTCGGCGGGGAAGATGTCCTGCGCATGCCGTTCGCGATGCCGGTCGAGCTCGCTGTACACCTCCGGCGTCGACAGGCCGAAGTCGGCGAGCGCCAGCACCCACGAGAAGCTGCCCTGGGCGAGCGCGGGGCTGAGCTCGTCGCCGCGTCCGGTGCCGATCGCGGTGCCGCCGGTGAGGGCGAACGGCACGTCCGCGCCCAGCTTGCGAGCGAGCTCCAGCATCTCGTCGCGGGGCAGCTCGGTACCCCAGAGCGCATCGCAGGCGAGCAGGGTGGCCGCCGCATCCGCCGACCCGCCCCCCATGCCGCCGGTGACCGGCACGTGCTTGTCGATGCGGATGCGCGCCCCGCCGCTGTACCCGGTCTTGGCAGCCAGCAGCCGGGCCGCGGAGATCGCGATGTTGGCCCCGTCGGTCGGCACCCGGCTGATGTCGACGGTGCCCGCGACCTCCACCGAGAAGTCGTCGGCCTCGGCGACCCGCACCTCTTCGTAGAGCGACACCGCCTGGTAGGCGATCGCCACATCGTGGTAGCCGTCGTCCATGACGGAGCCCACTTTGAGGAAGACGTTGATCTTGCCGGGGGCCCTCACATGCACCTCGCGCCCCGTCATTCCTCCACCCTAGACAGCGCGGGCGAGGGCCGTGAAATCGTCGACGGACAGCTGCTCGCCACGGGCGGTCGGGTCGAGTCCGGCGGCCTCCAGACGGGTGGATGCCGCGGCGGCACCGCCCAGAAGCCCACCCAGCGCCTGGCGCAGCATCTTGCGCCGCTGCCCGAACGCGGCGTCGACGAGGGCGAAGACGGCGTCGCGCTCCCGGGGTGTGCCGTGCACCGGTCCGCGCTCGTACGCGACCAGCACCGAGTCGACGTTGGGCACCGGCCAGAACACCTGCCTGCTCACGGTCCCGGCGAGCGACCACCGGCCGTACCAGGCGGCCTTCACGCTCGGCGAGCCGTAGATCTTCGACCCGGGGCGGGCCGCGATGCGCTGACCGACCTCCGCCTGCACCATCACGAGCGCGGTCTCGAGCGACGGCACCGTCGCGAGCAGATGCAGCAGCACGGGCACGGAGACGTTGTACGGCAGGTTGGCGACGAGGCGCCTCGGCTCTCCCGGCACGTCGACGCGGAGGGCGTCGTCGTGGATCACCGTGAGCTCGGCTCCGGGCTGCAGCTCGGAGACGGTGTGCGGCAGCAGCTCCGCGAGCCGGCCGTCGAGTTCGACGGCCGTGACGCGGGCGCCCGCCTCGAGCAGGCCCAGCGTCAGCGAGCCGAGGCCCGGCCCGACCTCGAGCACCTCGTCGCCCGGGGCGACCCCGGCCGTGCGCACGATCTTGCGGACCGTGTTGCCGTCGACGACGAAGTTCTGCCCGAGCTTCTTGGTGGGCTGCAGGTCGAGCCGTTCCGCGAGATCCCGGATCTCGGCGGGACCCAGAAGCGCCACTATCCCTGCCACTCGGGGTCGCCCGCGCCGCCGGACTCCGGGTGCGGGTCGAACGGGCCGGGCGGAGGCGCGACCGGCTCGTCGTCCCAGCGGCCGTAGACGAGCTCGGTGTTCGACGAGATCTGCGCCGCCAGCATCGACGCGTCCGTGCCGAGGTGCGCGGCCATCGCCCGCAGGGTGTGCGGGATCAGGTAGCTCGAGTTCGGCCGCCCGCGGTACGGCATCGGGGTCAGATAGGGGGCGTCCGTCTCGAGCAGGATGCTGGCGCGCGGAATCGCGTCGAGAGCGTCACGCAGACCGCCGGCGTTCTTGAACGTGACGGTGCCCGCGAACGACAGGAACCAGCCGCGGTCGGCGACGAGTCTCGCGAACGCCGCATCGCCGCTGAAGCAGTGGAAGACGGTGCGCTCCGGCGCGCCCACCCGGTCGAGCGTCTCGACGACGGCCTCGTGGGCGTCGCGGTCGTGGATCTGCAGCGCCAGGCCGTACTCCTTGGCGATCGCGATGTGCGCCTCGAAGCTCCGCACCTGCCTGGCCCGGCCGGCGTCGCCGGTGGTGCGGAAGAAATCCAGGCCGGTCTCGCCGATCGCGCGCACCCGCGCCATCCCGGCCAATGCGGCGATCGCGGCCAGCTGCTCGTCGAGCTGCGCGTCGGTCAGCTCGGCCGCCTCGTTCGGATGCAGCGCGACGGCCGCGAGCACCCGCGGCTCGTGCGAGGCGAGCTCGGCGCTCCAGCGGGAGGTCTCGAGGTCGGTGCCGACCTGCACGACGCCGCGCACACCGACGGCGGAGGCGCGGTCCAGCTGCTCGCGCGGTTCGAGCCACCCGGTGGTCGAGACACCGGTGGTCGAGCCTGTCGAGACCCGGTCATGGTCGAGATGGGTGTGGTTGTCGTAGACCGGGACCACGAGGGCCTCGGGCAGCGGGGGGAACTGGTCCTCGACCGGCGCGTCCGTCAAACCGTGACCGGCTCCTCGATGCGGGGGAAGAGCGTGCCCTCGATCGCGGCGACCCGGCCGGTCGCCGGCCACTCGTAGGCGCGGCGGACGTCCTGCTCGCGCAGCACCCCGTCACCGCCGATCGCGGTCCACAGCCGTTCCGTCGCATTCGGCATCACCGGAGACAGCAGGATCGCCAGCGTGCCGAGCACCTGGACCGCGGTGGCGAGCACCGCATCCAGCTCCGCCGCCTTCGCCGGATCCTTCGCCAGCTTCCACGGCTCGGTGTCGGTGATATAGCCGTTGAGCTCGTCGACGAGGGTCCAGACCTGGGCGATCGCCTCGTTGATGGCGAACCGCTCGATCGCGGCGTCGGCCGCCTGCGTCACGGTGCGCGCGAGCTCGTCGAACCGGGCGTCGACCGGGGCGGACGGCACCTCGCCGTCGCGGTACCGCTCCACCATCGCGATCACGCGGGAGGCGAGGTTGCCGAACCCGTTGGCGAGCTCCGCGTGATATCGGTCGGACAGCCCCTCCCACGAGAACGAGCCGTCCTGCCCGAAGGTGATCGCCCGCAGGAAGTAGTACCGGAACGCGTCGGAGCCGAACACGTCGGTGATCTGCTGCGGCGCGATGCCGGTCAGCTTCGATTTCGACATCTTCTCGCCGCCGACCAGCAGCCAGCCGTGGCCGAACACCCGGTGGGGCACGTCGAGGCCCGCGGCCATCAGCATGGCCGGCCAGATCACCGCGTGGAACCGGGCGATGTCTTTGCCCACCAGCTGGTAGGCGGGCCAGCGCCGGGCGAACCGGGCGTCATCCACACCGTAACCGACGGCGCTGATGTAGTTGAGCAGCGCGTCGAACCAGACGTAGACGACGTGGGTGGGGTCCCACGGCACCTTGACGCCCCAGTCGAACGTGGAGCGCGAGATCGACAGGTCGTCGAGGCCCTGCGACACGAACTGGATGATCTCGTTGCGCACGCTCTCCGGCTGGACGAAGTCGGGCCGGCTCGCGTACAGGTCGAGCAGCTGCTGCTGGAAGTCGCTCATCCGGAAGAAGTAGTTCTTCTCCTTCAGCACCTCGACCGGCCGGGAGTGGATCTTGCAGAGCTTCTGCCCCGCGTAGTCGCCGTCCTCGGTCTCCATGAGGTCGTCGAGCTGCTTGTACTCCTCGCAGCCCACGCAGTAGTAGCCCTCGTACTCGCCCTCGTAGATGTGGCCGTCGTCGTAGAGCTGCTGCAGGAAGGTCGCCACCGCGACCTCGTGCCGCTCGTCGGTGGTGCGGATGAAGTCGTCGTTGGCGATGTCGATGGTCTCGAGAAGCGGCTTCCACGCGTCGGCGACGAGCTTGTCGGCCCAGGCCTTCGGGGTGGTGTCGTTCGCCACCGCGGTGCGCAGGATCTTCTGCCCATGCTCGTCGGTGCCCGTGAGGAGCCAGGTGTCGTCGCCGGCCTGGCGGTGCCAGCGCGCCAGCACGTCGGCGGCCACCTCGGTGTACGCGTGACCGATGTGGGGCACGTCGTTGACGTAGAAGATGGGCGTCGCGATGTAGAAGCTACGCCCGGCGGGGCTCGGCGAGGGCATGATGACCCATCGTACCGAGCCCCGCGGAACGTTACCTGGTGCTCAGGCCTTGGCCCGCAGCTTCTCGGCGACCTCGATCGCGTCGCCCTCGGCCGCGTCGGACTTGCTGGTCGGACGCGCGATCAGCAGGTAGAGCAGGCCGACGACGAACACGACCCCGAACCCGATCAGCACGATCCAGTCGACGCCGACATCGCCCGACTCACCCGGCCGCGCCAGCAGGAACATCGCGAACAGCCCGTAGGCGAGCGCGGCGATGTTCACCACCCAGCCCCAGACGCCGAGGTTGAACGGACCCGCCGGCTTCCAGCCCTTGAACCGCTGCCGCAGCGCGGCGAGCACCACCGACTGGAACGACCAGTAGATGCCGAACACGGCGAACGAGGTCACCTGCACCAGGAGCGACGCGTTGAAGTACACCCCGACCGCGATGATGATCGGGATGACGCACGCGACCACCAGCGCACGCGCCGGCACCGCGGTGCGCGGCGACACGTGTGCGAGCCACCTGTGTCCGGGGATCATGCCGTCGCGCCCGAACGAGTACAGCAGCCGGCTGGCCGCCGCCTGCAGGCTCAGCGTGCACGACAGGAACGCGACGACCGCGATGACCAGGAAGATCTTCGCGCCCACCGGGCCGAGCGAGGCATCCAGGATGCCGGGGATCGGATCCGAGTCGTTGCCGGCCACGATGTCGGCCAGGTTCGGCGCCGCCAGCACGTACCCGGCGAAGGAGAACAGCGCGGAGACGCCGCCCACCAGGATCGTCATCACCATGGCGCGGGGGATGCGGCGGCTGGGGTCCTTGACCTCCTCCGCCACGTCGCCGCAGGCCTCGAACCCGTAGAACAGGAACAGGCCGATGAGCGCCGCGCCGAGGAACGCCGCCGCGTAGTTGCCGCCGTGCGCCGCCTCGGTCCCCATGCTGTCGAAGAACACCGAGAAGTCGTTCTTGCGCTGGAAGATCAGCAGGTAGAGCCCGAGCAGCACCACGCCGGCAAGCTCGGCGGCGAGGCCGATGGTCGCCACCCGCGCGAGGGTCTTGGTCCCCGTGAAGTTGATCACCAGGGCGACCAGCAGCAGCACGACCGTGAGGATCAAGCCGACCAGCGGCGTGTACTCCAGGCCGAACAGGCTGGCGAAGAAGCCGCTGCCGAACTCGGAGACCGCGACGATCGTGACGATCAGGGCCCAGATGTAGACCCAGGCCGCCATCCACGCGTACCGCTTGCCCCAGAGACGCCGCGCCCACGGGTAGATGCCGCCGGCGATCGGGTACTGCGAGACGACCTCGCCGAAGACGAGGGCGACGAGCAGCTGACCGCCGCCGACGATGAAGAGCCAGAACACCGACGGCGGACCGCCCGTGGCGAGGCCGAGGGCGAAGATCGAGTAGATGCCCACCAGCGGCGAGAGATAGGTGAATCCGAGGGCGAAGTTCGCCCAGAGGGACATGGATCGCTTGAAACCCTCGTCGTAACCGAGCGTCTTGAGATGCTCGGCGTCGGCGCTGTCTGTCGCCGTCGACGAGGCGGGGGACTTCTCTGACATGTCAGCCCTTTCGTGTGCACATCGTCGTGCACCGGCACACACCGTACTCTCAGGATGGGCGCGAGCGAATAGCCGCTTCGTACAATTCCCGGCGCGACAGTCCGGTGTGTGCCGCGACCTCCGCCGAGGCCTCCTTGAGACCGCCGCCCGCCTGCACCAGCTGCAGCACCCGGGCGACCCCGTCCTCCAGCGACGCCTCACCCGCCGGGGCGCCCCCGACGACGATCACGAGCTCCCCGCGGGCGCCGTCGGCGAAGCGCTCCGCGAGCTCGGCGAGGGTGCCGCGTGCCACCTCCTCGTGCAGCTTCGTCAGCTCGCGGCAGAGCACCGCGGGCCGGCCAGGGCCGAACGCGGTGACCAGGTCGCGGAGGGCGTCGGCGATCCGGTGGGGCGACTCGAAGAACACCAGCGTGCGCGGCTCGGAGGCGAGCGCGCGCAGCGCGGGGAGCCTGCCCTTGCGCGGCAGGAAGCCCTCGAACACGAACCGGTCGGTGGGGAGTCCGCTCACCGCGAGCGCGGCGAGCACCGCCGAGGGGCCTGGAAGCACCGACACCTGCACCCCCGCCGCGATCGCCGCCTGCACCAGGACGAAGCCGGGGTCGCTGACCGTCGGCATGCCGGCATCCGACACCAGCACCAGGTCGGTGTCGCGCGCGAGCTCCGCCAGCTCGGCGGCCCGGTCGCGCTCGTTGTGCTCGTGCAGGGCGATCAGCCGCGGCCGGTTCGCGATGCCGAGTGCGCGCAACAGCTGCACGGTCGTGCGGGTGTCCTCCGCGGCGATCACCTCGGCCGCCTCGAGCGCCTCGATCAGGCGCCGGGAGGCGTCTCCGAGGTTGCCGATCGGCGTCGCGGCGAGCAGGAGCATGTGGGTATTCTCGCCGAGTGAGCAGACCGGGGGCCGTGATCGAGCTCGCCGGTTCCCGGCTCGACGACGCGTGGCACGATCTGATGTCCCGTCCGGGGTGGCGGGCGGCCTGGACCTGGGGCGGGCCCGCGCTGGTGATGGTGGTCGCCATCCTGAGCCGTCTGGTGGGCCTCGGGCACCCGCACGAGCTCGTCTTCGACGAGACCTACTACGTGAAGGACGCGTTCACGCTGTCGCAGCTCGGCTACGAGGGGTCGTGGCCCGCGGACGCGAACCTGGCGTTCAACGCCGGCACCCCGACCGGGTACCTCACCGCACCCTCGTTCGTCGCCCACCCCCCGGTCGGCAAGTGGATCATCGCCGCGGGCCTGGCGCTGTTCGGGGCCGGCGACCCGTTCGGCTGGAGGGTGGCGGTGGCGGTGTGCGGCATCCTGCTGGTGCTGGTCACGCTGCTGCTGGCGAAGCTGCTGTTCCGGTCGACCCTGTTCGCGGTGATCGCGGGCGGCCTGATGGCGATCGACGGCAACGCGATCGTGATGAGCCGGGTCGCCCTGCTCGACACGATGCTGGCGCTGTTCGTGCTGCTCGGCGCCGGGGCCGTGCTGCTCGACCGCAGGTCGGGCGCCACCGGCTGGGCCCGGCCGTGGCTCGTCGTCGCCGGGTTGAGCTTCGGTCTCGCCAGCGGCGTGAAGTGGAGCGGGATCTACTTCCTCGCCGCGTTCGCGGTGTACGCGCTGGGAAGCGAGGCGCTCGCACGGCGGCGGGACGGCATCCCGTGGACGCGCACCGCGCTGACCCAGGGTCCCGTCACGTTCCTGCTGACCGTGCCGGTCGCGGCGGCCGTGTACCTGGCGAGCTGGCTCGGCTGGTTCACCACCGACGGCGGGTACTACCGGCACTGGATCGAGAACGAGGGCGGCCAGGCTTGGACCGGGGTGCTGTCGTTCGTGCCGTACGACCTGCAGAACTGGTGGCACTACCAGGCGGCGATGTACGGGTACCACGTCAACGAGCACACCCCGCACAACTACCAGGCGAACCCGCTGACCTGGCTGCTGCTGGTGCGGCCCACCAGCATGTACTGGCATGCGAACGGCAACGACGCCGAGACGATCCTCGGGGTGGCGAACCCGCTGATCTGGTGGGCGGGCACGGCGGCGATCCTGTTCCTGACCTACCGGATGATCCGCAGCCTGGTGCGCAGGCAGGCGCCGAGCCGGGCGGACGCTTTCGTGCTCGTCGGGTTCGCCGCCGGCTACCTGCCGTGGCTGCTGTACCTCGGCCGCACCGTGTTCCAGTTCTATACGATCGCGTTCGAGCCGTTCATGGTGCTCGCGGTCGTCGCCGCGATCGCCACCCTGATCGGATCGCCCGCCGATCCGGAGAGCCGGCGCGTGCTCGGCCTGCGGGTCACCGGCGGATTCCTGGTGCTGTGCGTGCTGCTCAGCCTGTTCTTCCTGCCGATCTGGACCGGGATGGAGATCCCGCGCTGGTACCTCAACATGCACTTCTGGTTCCCGACCTGGATCTGAGTAACGGGACGCAACGTCGCCGGGCCGTTCAGTAGCCTGAACGGATGGCTGACCACGACCGCGCGTGGGGTTTCCGCACCCGCGCCATCCACGCCGGCAACATCCCCGACCGGGTGCACGGGGCGCGTGCCCTGCCGATCTACCAGTCGAGCGCGTTCGTCTTCGACGACACCGCGGATGCTGCGGCCCGCTTCGCGCTGCAGAAGTACGGCAACATCTACAGCCGGCTCGCCAACCCGACCGTCGCGAGCTTCGAGGAGCGGATCGCCTCGCTCGAGGGCGGTCTCGGGGCGGTGGCCACCGCATCCGGTCTGGGTGCCGAGTTCATCACGTTCGCCGCGCTCGCCGGCGCCGGTGACCACATCGTCGCCTCCGCCTCGCTCTACGGCGGCAGCGTCACCCAGCTCGACGTGACCCTGCGGCGGTTCGGGGTGGACACCACATTCATCCACGGCACCGACCCCGAGCTGTACGCCGCGGCGATCACCGAGAAGACGAAGCTGATCTTCGTCGAATCGATCTCGAACCCGTCCGGCGAGATCGCCGACCTCGAGGGCCTCGCGGATGTCGCGCACGCCCACCACCTGCCGCTCATCGTCGACTCCACCGTCGCGACGCCGTACCTCAACCGTCCGATCGAGTGGGGCGCCGACGTCGTCATCCACTCGGCCACCAAGTTCCTCGGCGGCCACGGCACCACGCTCGGCGGCGTCGTCGTCGAATCGGGGCGCTTCCACTGGGCGAACGAGCGCTTCCCGCTCTTCGACCGGGAGGTGCCGCACTACGGCGGTCTCAACTGGCACGGCAACTTCGGCGAGTACGCGTTCCTCACCCGCCTGCGGGCCGAGCAGCTGCGCGACATCGGGCCGGTGCTCGCGCCGCACTCCGCCTGGCTGCTCGCGCAGGGCGTCGAGACGCTGCCGTTCCGGATGCAGGCGCACGTCGACAACGCACGCGCGGTCGCCGAATGGCTGGCCGCCGACGCGCGCATCGAGTTCGTGAACTGGGCGGGGCTGGCCTCGCACCCGCACCACGAGCGCGCCGAGAAGTACCTGCCGCTCGGGCCCGGCTCGGTGTTCTCGTTCGGCGTGAAAGGCGGCCGGCCCGTGGGGCAGAGGTTCATCGAGAGCGTCGACCTGGCCAGCCACCTGGCCAACATCGGCGACGCGAAGACGCTGGTGATCCATCCCGCCTCGACCACCCACGCGCAGCTCAGCGAGCAGCAGCTGGCTGACGCCGGCGTCGGGCCCGGCCTCGTCCGGATCAGCGTCGGGATCGAGGATGTGGACGACATCATCGCCGACCTCGACCAAGCGCTCGCCGCCGCTGCCAAGGGAGAATAGGGCCATGGTCTCGACAAGCTCGACCACCGAGGTGGTCACGCTCTCCAACGGGCTGACCTGCGACATCCCCGCCTCCTCCCCGCTGGCGAAGCTGCTGAAATCGCAGCGCACCTGGGTGGGGCCGTCCGCGAAAGAGCGGCTCGCCATCCTGCGCAAGGCGAAATCGGTCGCGATCGTCGGCGCCTCGCCGAACCCGGCGCGGTCGAGCTACTTCGTCGCCACCTACCTGCAGCAGTCGAGCGACTACGACCTGTACTTCGTGAACCCCAACGCGGACGAGATCCTCGGGCAGAAGGTCTACAAGTCTCTCGCCGACCTGCCCGTGGTGCCCGACATCGTCGACGTCTTCCGCAAGGCGAGTGACATCCCGGCGGTCATCGACGAGGTCGTCGCCATCGGCTCCCCCGTCATCTGGGTGCAGCTCGGCATCTGGAACCAGGAGGCCGCCGAGTACGGCGAGTCGAAGGGCCTCACCGTCGTGATGGACCGCTGCATCAAGGTCGAGCACGCCCGCTTCAATGGAGGCCTGCACCTGCTCGGCTTCGACACCGGGCAGATCAGCTCGCGTCGCACCCTGCGCTAGGTCTCGACAGGCTCGACCACCGGTTCCGCGTCGCGCGGATACGGCAGCATGACGGCCGCCGCCAGCAGCCAGACGATCCCGATCGCCGCGATCAGAACCCCGGCGTCGAGCCCGGCGACGACACCCGCGACCGCGGCCCCCGCCGCGCCGGTCGCCGCACGCAGCCCCGACCCGATGGTGAACACCTGCGAGCGCACCCCCGCGGGACTCTGCTGCTTGCGCAGCAGCAGCATCGCGGCCGAACTGGATGCCGTGAACAGTCCCGACGCGCCGATCACCGCGATCGTCCACGGCAGGCCGAGATCGGGGATCGCGGCGAGAGTCAGCACGCCGATCGCGGCGAAACCGCCGGTCATGACGAACGCCGGTGAGAACCGGGAGCCGGGGCGGATCGCCGAGAACACCGCCCCGGCGAGACCGCCGATCGCGAACGCCGTCACGATCACCGCGCCCTGCGCCGCGCTCCCCGCCCGTTCGAGCGACAGCGCGATCGCCGCGATCGGCAGCGCGCCCGCACCGAACTGCGACACCCCGCCGGACAGGATCACGAGCCGCAGCGGCGCATGTCCGGTCAGGTGCCTGGCGCCGGCGGCGATGGTGCCGAGGAACGTCTCCGCCGCGCGCGGACGCGGTGCCATACGCAGGGCGATCGCGCCGAGCGCCCCGGCGAGGGCCGCACCTGCCATCAGCAGCATCCCGAGCCTGCTGACACCGGTGACCGCCGCCACCGCGACGATGCCCGGCCCCGCTACCGACGAGATGTTGTACGAGAGCGCGTCATAGGCGTACGCCGCACGCTCGTCGGCGATCTCGCCCGTGACGAAGCTTGACAGCCCGCCGAAATAGAAGGGCGCCGCGCACCCCGCGATCACCAGCAGCAGCACGATCAGCGGCAGGGGCAGGATGCCGAGGAGCGACGCCGCCACGAACCCCGCGAAGGTGGCGACGGCGGCGGCGATGACGAGCAGACGCGGGGAGCGCGCGCGGTCGAGTGCGACGCCGGCGAGCGGGGCGGCGACCACCGCCGGTGCGAGCGACGCCGCCACCAGCGCGCCGCCGACCGCGACATCGCCGAGCTCGTGGACGGCGAGGATCGGCAGCGCCACCGCCGACCCGGCGCTCGCGAGCCGCAGGGGGATGGAGCTGGCGAGATACCCGGCGGCGCCCACCTACAGTGCGCGCAGGCGCGGGGCGAGGTCGCGTTCGAACAGTTCCAGGAACCGGCGCTGGTCGGCACCCGGCGCGTGGAACACCAGGTGGTTCATGCCGGCGTCGACGTACTGCCTGATGCCCGCGACGACCTCGTCGGGGTCGCTGCCGACGATCCAGCGCGACGCGATCCGCTCGATCGGGAGGGCGTCCGCCGCCTTCTCCATCTCGACCGGGTCGGTGATGTCGTGCTTCTGCTCCTTGCTGAGGGCGAGCGGCGCCCAGAAGCGCGTGTTCTCGAGAGCCAGGTCGGCATCCGTGTCGTAGCTCAGCTTGATCTCGATCATGCGGTCCAGCTGGTCGAAGCTGCGGCCCGCCTGCTCCGCGCCTTCTTTCACGGCCGGGATCAGCTCCTCGGTGTAGAGGCTCATCCCCTTGCCGCTGGTGCAGATGAAGCCGTCGCCCGCGCGGCCGGCGTAGCGGGCCACGACGGGGCCCCCGGCGGCGACGTAGACCGGGATCGGGGTCTCGGGCCGGTCGTAGATGCTCGCGTCGACCGTGGAGTAGTACTCGCCGTCGAAGTTCACACGGTCCTCGGTCCAGAGCGCCCGCATCAGGTCGACGGACTCCCGCAGGCGCGCGAAGCGCTCCTTGAATTCGGGCCAGTCGCCCCGCCAACCGGTGGCTACCTCGTTGAGCGCCTCGCCGGTGCCGACCCCCAGCATAATGCGGCCCGGGTACATCACGCCCATCGAGGCGAACGCCTGGGCGATGACCGCCGGGTTGTAGCGGAACGTGGGCGTCATGACGCTCGTGCCGATGCGGATCGTCGACGTGCGCTCGCCGACGGCGGCCATCCAGGTCAGCGAGAACGGCGCGTGGCCGCCCTCGTGCCGCCACGGCTGGAAGTGGTCGCTGACGGCGACGCTCTCCATCCCGTGGGCTTCCGCGGCGACCGCGATCTCGACGAGTTCACGCGGGTCGAACTGCTCGGCGCTGGCCTTGTATCCGAGTGTGAGAGGCATGGCCCCAGGCTACTTCGTCTCGCTGTGCGGCCTAGTGCCTGTCCTTCTGCAGGAACTCGGCGACGGCCTTCGGCACGTACGGCGCGACGTCTCCCCCGAGGGCCGCGACCTGCCGCACCAGCGAACTCGACACGTGGGCGTGCGCCGGCTCGGGGAGCATGAAGATCGTCTCGACGCCGGCGAGGTTGCGGTTCACGATCGCCATCGGGGTCTCGTAGGCGACATCGACCTGGGACCGGATGCCCTTCACCAGCACCGTGGCGCCCACGTCGGTGCAGTAGTCGACGAGCAAGCCGACCGACCAGCTGGTGACCAGGATGTTGTCGCCGAGCTTCGCGTCTCTCACCGCATCCTGGATGAGCGACACCCGCTGCGCGATCGGCAGCAGGGCGGACTTGTCGGGGTTGTGCACCACGAGCACGTGCAGCTGGTCGAAGATGCGGGCGGCGCGCCCGATGACATCCAGATGTCCGAGGGTGACGGGGTCGAACGACCCCGGGACGACGGCGATCCGGCTCATGCTGCGAAGCATATCGGAGCCGGATCGGCCACTCGGTCGGGATGACCCCTTCAGCCCTTCGCGAGGAACGCGCGCTCCGCCTCGTCGAGCCGGCGGGCCAGCGCGCCGGCCAGGGCGGGGTGCGCGGCGAGGGCCGGGTCGGCATCCAGGATCGCCTCGGCCGCGGCGCGTGCCTCGACGATCAGGTCGCCGTCGCGCACCACCCGCAGCAGCTTCAGCGACGAGCGCCCGCCGGACTGCGAGGCGCCGAGCACGTTGCCCTCGCGCCGCAGTTCGAGGTCGGCCTGGGCGAGCTCGAAGCCGTCGAGCGTAGCGGCGACGGCGTCGACACGCTCGCGGGCGACGGTCGCGGGCTCCGTCCGGGTGACGAACAGGCAGAGGCCGGGCACTCCCCCGCGACCCACCCGGCCGCGCAGCTGGTGCAGCTGGGCGATGCCGAAGCGATCCGCATCCAGCACCACCATGGTGGAGGCGTTCGGCACGTCGACCCCGACCTCGATGACCGTCGTCGCGACCAGCACGTCGATCTCGCCGCGGGCGAAGGCGCGCATCGTGGCATCCTTCTCCTCCGCGGACATGCGGCCGTGCAATGGTTCGATCCGGCGGTCCCGCAGCAGCGGGTGCGCCCGCAACTGCTCGAGCGTCGGCAGCACGGCGGCCCCCGGCTCGGTGTCGACGAGGGCGTCGGGATCGTCCTCCGCGATGGCGGTCGAGCCTGCCGAGACCTCGATCGCCGGGCACACCACGAACCCCTGGCGGCCCTGGGCGAGCTCCTCGCTGAGCCGCTCCCAGATCCGGTTCTCCCAGCCGGGGTGATCGTGCAGCGCCACCACGTGCGACACGATCGGCGACCGCCCGGACGGCAGCTCGGCGATCGTCGAGATGTCGAGGTCGCCGAAGACGGTCATCGCCACGGTGCGCGGGATCGGCGTCGCGGTCAGCACGAGCACGTGGGGTGCCTCGCCCTTCAGTCGCAGGGCCTCGCGCTGATCGACCCCGAACCGGTGCTGCTCGTCCACCACCACCAGCCCGAGATCCGCGAACGACACCTGGTCGCCGAGCAGCGCATGCGTGCCCACCACGATCGACGCGCCCCCGGATGCCGCGGCCAGCAGCGCGCGCCGGCGATCCGCTGCGGGCAGCTGCCCGGTCAGCAAGGTCGGGCGCAGGCGGGCGGCGAGGTCCGGCCCGAGCGAGGACACGAGCGACCGCAGGTGCTGCCCGGCGAGCACCTCGGTCGGGGCCAGGAACGCCGACTGCCCGCCCGAGTCGGCGACGGCCAGCATCGCCCGCAACGCCACCAGGGTCTTGCCCGAGCCGACCTCGCCCTGCACGAGCCGGTTCATCGGGATGCCGGACGCGAGATCGCGCTCGATCTCCGCCCCCACGGCCAGCTGGTCGTGGGTGAGACGGAACGGCAGCGACTCCTCGAACTCGGCGGAGAACCGGCCCGGGGCGCGCACCGGGGCCCCGGTGGAGCGGCGCTCGGCACGCTGACGCAGCAACCCGGCCTGCAGCACGAACGCCTCCTGGAACCGCAGCGCGTCCTGACCGCGGCGCCAGTCCGCATCCGAGGCGGGGCGGTGCACGAGACGCAGGGCCTCGCCGAAGGGGACCAGCCCGCGCGCGGTGCGCACCGCATCCGGCACCGGGTCGTCGAGGTCGGCGGGCAGACCGCCGAGCACCACATCCATCGCCTTCGCCAGCTGCCAGGACGCCAGCGTCGAGGTCGCCGGGTAGATCGGGATCGGCTGCTCCGCCCACTCGCGGGCGAGCGGTGTGCCGGCGTCGAGGTCGGGGGCGTCGTCGCCGAACAGCTCGTAGTCGGGGTGCGCGAGCTGCCGGGCGCCGCGGTACTCGCCCACTTTGCCCGCGAAGATGCCGCGCACCCCGGGCTTCAGTTCACCCGCCCGCCACTTCTGGTTGAAGAAGGTCAGCGTCAGGAACCCGCGGCCGTCGGTGATCGAGACCTCGAGGATGGACCCGCGCTTCTGCCGCATCGGGCGCTCGGTGACGCTCCGCACCTCCGCGACGATGGTGACGCTCTCATCCACCGTCAGCTCGGCGAGCGAGGTCAGCTCGCCGCGCTTCGCGTAGCGCCGCGGGTAGTGCGCCAGGAACTCGCCGGCCGTCTCGTACCCGAACGCCTTCCTGATCGCCTGCGCGGTGTTATCGCCGACGACCGAACGCAGCCGCGCGTCGAGCGCCGAACCCGGTGCCACAGAACTCAGAGCCAGCCCCGTTTCTTGAACACGATGAACAGCACGAGACTGGATGCCGCCATCAGCCCCAGCGCGAACGGGTACCCCCACGGCTGGTGCAGCTCGGGCATGAAGGTGAAGTTCATGCCGTAGATCGAGCCGATCAGCGACGGCGCGAAGAGGATCGCCGCCCAGCCGGAGATCTTGCGCGTCTGCTCGGCCTGCGTGTTGTTCGCCTCGCTGAGCCGCGCCGCCTCCTCCGTCTGCCGCTGCCCGACGAGCGAGGTGTTCACGGTGAGGATGTCGCGCAGAAGCACCCGGAACTCCTCGATGCGCTCCTTCGCCTGCACGACATGGTCGGCGACATCGCGCAGGTACTCCTGCAGCTTCTCGCCCACATACCCGTCGGCGAACCCCTCCGAGAGGGTGTCGATGATGCCGACGAGCGGCGAGACGGCTCGCTCGAACTCGATCACCTCGCGATTCAGCTCGTAGACGCGGCGCGACACCTTCGGGTCGCCGTCGAACACCTGGGTCTCGATCTCGTCGATGTCGTTGGCGATGCCCTCGACGACGGGCTTGTAGCCGTCGACGACGGCATCGAGGATCGCGTACAGCACCGCCTCGGCACCCTCGTCGAGCGCGCCGGGCGTGGTCTCCATCCGCTGCCGCACGAGCGCGAGGTCGGGGCTCTCGCTGTGACGCACCGTGATGACGAAGTTCGCGCCGCCGAAGATGTGCAGCTCGCCGAAGTCGACCCGCTCGTGGGTGTCGTCGTAGTGCGCGGCCCGCAGCACCATGAACAGGGTGTCGCCGTACCGCTCGACCTTGGGGCGCTGATGCGCGGTGACCGCGTCTTCGATCGCGAGCTCATGCAGGCCGAACTCCTCGGCGAGCTGGTCGAGCATGTCACGCCCCGGACGGTACAGCCCGATCCAGGCGAGGGCGGCCGGGTGCGCGTCGAGCGCCTGGAACGTGCCCTGCAGCGAACTCGGGCTGTCGACGCGCGCGCCGTCGACGTAGACGGCGAGGTTGACGAGGCCGGGCTGCCGCGGACGCCGCATGACGGGGTCTGGGGCAGGTTTCAACGTCGGCTGATCCGTCACCCCGGAATGCTACGCCCGGGGCGCGTCACCGGGTCACAGGCTGAACGGGTAGCCGTTCCGGTCGCGCACGGTGCGGCCGATCTGGGCGACGTACTTGTCGTCGTTGACCTCGAGCCCGCGCAGCTCGCGCGCCACCTCCCGCTCCGTCTTCTTCAGGTAGTTCATCGCGACCGTCTTCTCGGCCCCCGAGATCGGCAGCCCGTCGCGGGCGAAGACGGCGGTGGCGCGCGAGATCACGGCGACCTGCGAGTAGATGCCGGAGGCGGCTTCGGCCAGGCGCTTCTGCACGAGCTGCTTGTCCTGGATCTTCTTGCCGTGCTTGCGGAGCATCGCCTCGGCGCTGTCGCGCAGGCGGTTCACCTGACCGGCGAGACGGCCGACGTGCCCGGTGAAGACGGGGTCGGCGCCCTGCAGCCGCTCGGGGCGGAGGGTGCGGCCGAGCCGCGCCTGCACGTACGGCGCGAGCTCGCCGAACGCCCGGCCGGGGTCGCTGAGCTTGATCGCCTTCACGTCGGGCAGGTCTTCGCTCAGTGCCTTCAGACCGTTGAGTGCGACGTACGCGCGCATCACGTCGTTGGAGCCTTCGAAGATCGGGAAGATGCGGAAGTCGCGCAGCGCCTTCGCGAGCGGGTGGCGGTTCATGAACGCCTCGCCGCCGAGGATCTGGAAGGCCCGGTTCAGGGCGTACCAGCCGCGGTCGCTGGACTCCACCTTGGTCATCGCGCTCTCCAGGGAGAAGTCGGCGACGCCGGCATCCACCATGCCCGTCGTCAGGTAGCTGGAGGATTCGAGGCCGTAGATCTGCGCCGCCATCCAGGCGAGCTTGTCCTCCACCATCTCGAAGTCGATGAGGTGCCGGTCGAACTGCTTGCGGGTGGAGGCGTGGTCGAGCGCGAGCTCGAGGAAGCGCTTCATGCCGCCGGAGATCGCGGTCCCCATCGACATGCGCCCGTTGTTGAGGGTGTTCATCGCGATGCGGAATCCGTCGCCCGGCTCGCCGAGCAGGTTCTCGGCGGGCACCCGCACGTTCTTGAAGTGCACGCGCTGCAGGTTGTTGGCGCGAAGACCCAGGGTGTCGAAGCGCGGCCCGGTGCTGAGGCCCTCCATGCCTTTCTCGACGATGAGGGCGACATGGCCGAGGTCGCTGCGCGCGAACACGGTGAGCACGTCGCGGCTGCCGTTGCCGATCCAGCGCTTCTCGCCGTTCAGCAGCCACGACCCGTCGGACTGGCGCTCGGCCCAGGTCTCGAGGTTGTAGGCGTCGGAGCCGACATTCGGCTCGGTCAGCACGAACGCGGCGAGCTTGCGGCCGGCGGCGAGGTCGGGCAGCCAGCGCGCCTTCTGATCGTCGGTGCCGTACAGGTAGAGGGGCTTGGTGCCGATCGACTGGTGCACGCCCATGACGACGGCGAGGGTGCCGTCGACGTAGCCGAACTCCTCCATGACGCGGCAGTAGCCGGACTGGCTGAGTCCGAGCCCGCCGTACTGCTCGTCGACGAACATGCCGGTGAGCTTGCGCTCCCCCAGGTCGCGGATGACGTCATCGCCGACCCAGCCCTGCTCCTCGGCCTTCCACGGGTCGAACGTGCTCAGGTACTCGCGCGCGCTGGCGACCGCGGCATCCACTTTCTCGCGCATGCCGCCGGTGACGAGCGGGTACGGCATGACGAGCTCGGACTGGGTCTGGCCGAGGAAGAGCCCTTTGGTGAAGCTGGGCTTGGGGGTGCGGTCGACCGCGGTGGGACGTTCGGTGGATGCTGGGGCAGCCGTGGTGGTCATGCTCCGATTGTCAGTCGAGGCACCTTGGGATGCGAATACGTTGTCGGGAAGCTCCAAGGAGTCCCCGCGAGATACGTTGTCGGTTGTGAAGGCGGCGCTGTTCCTGATTCTGGCCACCCTGTTCTGGGCGGGGAACTTCGTCTTCGGGGCCGCCGCGGTCGAGACCGTCGACCCGATCAGCCTCACCTGGATCCGCTGGGCGTTCGCCGCCATCCCGCTGCTGATCGTCGCGCAGTTGATCGAGAAGCCCGACTGGCGGGCCGCCGTGCCGCACCTGCCGCTGCTCGGGGTGCTGGGCGTGCTGGGGATCACCGGGTTCAGCGTGCTCATCTACTTCGCCCTGCAGTACACGAGCCCCCTCAACGCCTCGCTCATCAACTCGGTGAATCCCGCCCTGATCGTGGTGCTCGCCGCGGTGCTGCCGGCGGCGGCGCAGGGCGGCGCCCGGACGCGCCTGACCTGGCGGGCGGTGCTCGGCATCCTGCTGGGGCTGGTCGGCGTGGTCATCGTGATCACGAACGGCGACCTGCTCGCGCTGCTGCGGAACGGCCTGAATCTCGGCGACCTGCTGATGATCGCCGTCATCGTCGTCTGGTCGATCTACACCCTCGTCGGCCGGAGGATCCACGATGTCCCGCCGATCACGGCCACCGCGATCCAGGTGGTGATCGCCACGGTGCTGCTGACGCCGTTCCTGGCGATCAACGGGCTGCACTGGCCGGTGGACGGGCCGGGCTGGGGCGCCATCGGGTACATCGTGATCTTCCCATCGATCGCGGCGTACATCTTCTGGAACGCGGCGACCCGTCTGGTGGCGCCCGCGACCGCATCCATCTACATCAACCTGCAGGTGGTGTTCACGGCGCTGATCGGCCTTCCGTTCGGGTACGGCATCACCTGGGTGCAGGTGCTCGGCGGCGTCATCGTGATCGCCGCCGTCGTCATGCTGGCGCGGTCGAAGCCCCGCGCCGCGGAACCGGTGAGCACGTGACCCGGATCATCGGGGGGCGTGCCGGGTCGCTGCGGCTCGACGTGCCGAAGACCGGCACGCGTCCGACCAGCGACCGGGTGCGGGAGGCGATCTTCTCCGCGCTCGACACGCGCGACCGGCTCGAGGGGGCACGCGTTCTCGACCTCTACGCGGGCTCGGGGGCGCTGGGGCTGGAGGCGGCATCCCGTGGCGCGGCGCACGTCACCCTGGTCGATTCGGCGACCGCGGCGGTGATGCGCTCGAATGCGGCGCGGGTGGCGAAGGCGATGGGCCAGGTGGATGTGGTGGTGGCCGGGCAGCCGGTGCAGCGCTTCCTCGCCGGGGCCGCCGGGCCGTACGACCTGGTGTTCCTCGACCCGCCGTACGAGCTGCCGGCCGCCGAGCTGATGCGTGAGCTGTCCGCGCTCGTGCCGCTGCTGGCCCCGGATGCGGTGGTGCTGGCGGAGCGCTCGTCGCGCGATCCCGAACCGGCATGGCCGGCGGGTCTCGCACTCGATCGCCGGAAGGACTACGGCGACACGGCGCTGTACTGGCTGGGTCAGCCGGCCTGACCGTTCCAGTCCTCGTACGGGTCCCAGCCTCCGCGCTCGCCGTACGGGCGCCCGTCGATGAGCAGGCCGGCGCCCTCGCGCACCTCGCCGACCGGCCGGAACCCGCCGGGCAGCGCGACCCCGGGCGGGAAGGTGGCGAGCAGTCCGTGGTCCTCCCCTCCGGCCAGCGCCGCCGGGGATCCGATCGCCTCCGCCCGCAGGTCGAGCGCGACCCGGCCGGCGTCGGCGATCCGCCGGGCGTCGATCGCGACGCCGTCGCTGATATCCAGCATCGCGGTGGCGCCGGCGAGGGCGGCGGCGATGCCGTCGGCGAGCGGAGGACGCGGGGCCAGCTGCGCCTCCAGCGCCTCCGGGAATTCGCGCCGCAGCTCGGCGGCGCGATGCGCATCGGGTGCCCCCTCGTCGTCGAGGGCGCGCTCGAAGAGCAGTGCGAGCCCCTCGGCCGCCATCCCGAGGGCGCCGGAGACGGCCACCGTGTCGCCGGGCCGGGCGCCCGAGCGCCGCACCGCATCCCGGCCCTCGAGGTCGCCGAACGCGGTGACCGCGATGACGAGCGTGGCGGACACGCTCAGGTCACCGCCGACCACGCCGCACCCGGGTGCCAGGGCGGCGCAGGCGTCGCGGAGCCCGTCGGCGAGACCCTCGAGCAGCTCGACGGCGGTGTCGGACGGCGCGGTCACGGCCACCACCAGCGCCGTCGGCCGCGCCCCCATGGCGGCGATGTCGGAGAGGTTGGTGGCGGCGGCCTTCCAGCCGAGGTCGTGCGGGCTCGACCAGGCGAGCCGGAAGTCGGGGCCGTGCACCATCGTGTCGGTGGTGACGACGAACCGGCCGTCGGGGGCGGCGACCACGGCGGCGTCATCACCGGGACCCAGCATGGCGAGCGCGGCCTCCGGGAGGCGGGGGAAGATGCGCTGCAGCACGGCGGCCTCGCCCAGCTCGCCCAGGGTGCTCATGGTGTCCACGGTAGCCTGGGAGCGATGAAGCTCAGCCGGATCGCCGCCATTATCGCCGGGGGCCTGATCCTCTCCGGCTGCGCGCCGATCGTCGCGCTGCAACCGGCCGAGAACGCGAACGACCCCGGCTGCGCCGCGGTGACCGTGCGCCTGCCCGAGACGGTGAGCGGGCTGCCGATCCGCCAGACGGACGCCCAGGCCACGGCGGCGTGGGGCGAGCCGGACCAGGTGCTGCTGTTCTGCGGCGTGGAGGTGCCGACGGCGTCCGAGCTGCCCTGCGTCGACAAAGGCGTGTTCTGGCTGCGCGACGACAGCGATGACGCGGTCTGGACGTTCACCAGTTTCGGGCGCGACCCGGCGGTGCGCCTGATCGTCGACCGCGACCCGGCGATCAGCCCCGGGCTGGTGCTCGAAGACCTCGAGAACGCGGTGTCGTTCACGCCGCAGAACGGGCTGACCTGCACCGACACCGAGGAGACGGTGACGGGGCAGGATCCGTTCAGCGAGCCGTCGCCAGCCCCAGCTGGATGAGCTCGGTGATCAGGTCGGGGTAGCTCAACCCCGAGGCCAGCCAGCACGCCGGGAACATCGAGATCGGCGTGAAGCCCGGCATCGTGTTGATCTCGTTGACGATGAACTCGCTGCCGGTGAAGAAGAAGTCCACGCGTGCGAGGCCGCGGCCGCCGATCGCGTCGAACGCGCGGGCGGCGATCCGCTGCATCTCTGCCAGCTGCTGCGGCTGCAGGTCGGCGGGGCAGACCAGCTCGATGCCGGGGGCGTCGCGGTACTTGGCGTCGAAGTCGTAGAACTCCCTGCCGGTGAAGACGATCTCGCCGGCGACGCTGACCCGTGTCGCCCCGCCGTCGCGGCCCTGCAGCACGGCGCACTCGACCTCGCGGCCCACGATTCCCGGCTCGATCAGCACGCGATGGTCCTCGGCGAACGCGAGGTCGAGGGCGGCGTCGAGCTCGCTCCAGTCGTGCACCTTGCTGACCCCGACGCTCGATCCGGCGCGGGCAGGCTTCACGAAGGCCGGCAAGCCGAGACCCTGGATGCGGCGGGTCCAGAGCTCGGGCTCGCGGGCCAGGTCGTCGCGCGACACCGTCACCCACGGGGCGACCGCGACCCCCGCGCCCTGCAGGACCGTCTTGGTGAAGTGCTTGTCCATCCCGAGCGCGGAGGCGAGCACGCCGTTGCCGACGTAGGGCAGGCCGACCAGCTCGATGAGCCCCTGGATGGTGCCGTCCTCGCCGAACGGGCCGTGCAGGATCGGGAAGGCGATGTCGATGTCGCCGAGACTCTCGGTGGTCGCGCTGGTCGAGCCTGTCGAGACCCGCGTGACGGTGAACTCGCGGCTCGTCGCCGACTCCGGGAAGTGGACGCGGGTGCCGTTGTCGGCGATCTCCGGCAGGGTCTCGCCGAGCGTGAACGCGCGCACCGTCTCGTCGTCCTGCAGCGTGAACGCGCCGTCGCGCGTGATGCCGATCGGCACCACCTCGAACCGCGACCTGTCGATCGCGCCGAGCACGCCGCCCGCGGTGGCGCAGCTGATCGAGTGCTCGCTGGAACGGCCGCCGAACAGCAGCGCGACGCGGGTGGGCATGTCTATTCGCCTTGGGGCTCGTGAGTGTCGGTGGTCAGGTGGGGTGCGATGTCTTTCGGGTCGAGCGTACCGGCCAGCACCTC
>JBFWWZ010000021.1:0-41993 GCA_050245915.1 Microbacteriaceae bacterium | reverse complement strand
CCCTACACGACGCTCTTCCGATCTGTCTCGCCGGGATCGCGCAGGATCGCCACCAGCGGCGCCGTCGACACCGAACGGAAGATCGCCTCCTGCGCGTCGTCGAGGGCGCTCTCCAGGTCTTGCGCCTGGCCGGAGTCGCCGACGTCGTTGAAGACGCGCTGCGCCGCCGTCGCCGCCCGCGAGGTCTCGATCACCACCTGGTCTTTCCGCGACTCGAACAGGTTGGTGCGCACGCTCGAGGAGATGTAGACGCCGATCACTGTGATGGCGATCACCGACATGGCGAGCGTCAGCGCCACGATCCTCAGCCGCAGCGAACCGCGCCACAGGCGGCGCAGGCGATCCAGCGCCCCCCGCCAGTCGACGCGCCTCATCGTGCCCGGATCAGGTGACTGCGCCGGCGCGGTAGCCCACACCGCGCACGGTCATGACGATCTGGGGGTTGTCGGGGTCGTGCTCCACCTTGGCGCGCAGCCGCTGCACGTGGACGTTCACGAGGCGGGTGTCGGCCTTGTAGTGGTAGCCCCAGACCTGCTCGAGCAGCATCTCGCGTGTGAACACCTGCTGCGGTTTCACCGCGAGCGCGAGCAGCAGCTGGAACTCGAGGGGCGTGAGCGAGATCTTCTCGCCGCCGCGGCGCACCTCGTGACCCTGCACGTCGATGACCAGGTCGCCGATCGCGACCGTCTCGGTGGTCTCCGGCAGCACCGGACGCAGGCGCGTCTTGATGCGGGCCACCAGCTCTTTCGGGTTGAAGGGCTTCACCACGTAGTCGTCGGCGCCGCTCTCCAGACCTTTCACGACATCCGTCGTCTCGCCTTTGGCGGTCAGCATGATGATGGGCACGCCGCTCTCGGCGCGGATCGTCGAGCAGACCTGGATGCCGTCGATCCCGGGCAGCATCAGGTCGAGCAGCACCAGGTCGGGTCGCATCGTGCGGAACAGGTCGAGCGCCTCCGCCCCGTCGGCGGCGAACTGCGGCTCGTACCCCTCGCCCTTCAGGACGATGCCGATCATCTCCGAGATCGCGGTGTCGTCATCGACCACCAGGATGCGCGCGTTCATCCTCATCAGGGTAGTCGAGGACGCTAACGTGAGGGCATGGCCGACACCTCTGCTCCGTTCTCGCTCACCAGCCGTCTCATCGCCGAGCTCTTCGGCACCTTCGTCCTCGTGCTCGGTGTCATCGGCACCGCGCTGTACGCCGACCAGAACGTCGGCTTCCTCGGCATCGCCATCGCCGTCGGCCTCGCCGTCCTCACCGCCGCCTACGCCGTGGGCCACATCTCCGGCGGCCACTTCAACCCCGCGGTCTCGATCGGCGCCGCCGCCGCCGGCCGCATGCGCTGGGCCGACCTGGTGCCCTACGTGATCGCGCAGATCCTCGGCGGCCTGCTCGCCACGCTGCTGCTCTGGGTGTTCCTGACCGTGAGCGGCATCAGCGCCGAGTTCGGCAAGGTGTCGAACGGGTTCGCCGAGCACTCGCCCGCGGGGTACGGAATGGTGGGCGTGATCCTCGCCGAGATCGTCGCGACCGCGGTGTTCCTCTGGATCATCCTCGGTGTCACGGCGCCCGGATCCACCACCGCCGGTTTCGCGCCGCTCGCGATCGGCCTGGCGCTGACCATGCTGCACCTGGTGATGATCCCGGTCGACGGCGCGTCGCTGAACCCGGCCCGGTCGATCGCGACCGCGGTGTTCGGCGGGCCGGACGCGCTGGCTCAGCTGTGGGTGTTCCTGGTGGCACCGCTCGTCGGCGGTCTGATCGCCGGCTTCACCTGGAAGCCGCTGTTCGCGCGCAGGTAGCTCAGTACCGGTAGTGGTCGACCTTGTAGGGGCCGTCCACGGGGACGCCGATGTACGCGGCCTGCTCGGGGCTGAGCTCGGTGAGTTCGACGCCCAGCGCCGCGAGGTGCAGCCGAGCGACCTTCTCGTCGAGCACCTTCGGCAGCACGTACACGCCCACCGGGTACTCGTCGTGGCGGGTGTAGAGCTCGAGCTGCGCGAGCACCTGGTTCGAGAACGAGTTGCTCATCACGAATGACGGGTGCCCGGTCGCGTTGCCGAGGTTCATCAGCCGTCCCTCGCTGAGCACCAGGATGCTGCGACCGTTCGGCAGGTTCCATTCATGCACCTGCGGCTTGATCTCGGTGCGGGTCGCTCCGGCGAGCTTCTCGAGACCGGCGATGTCGATCTCGTTGTCGAAGTGGCCGACGTTCGCGACGATCGCCTGGTGCTTCATCCCGAGCATGTGATCGGTCGTGATGACCTTCTCGTTGCCGGTGCCGGTGACCCAGATGTCGACCTGGTCGAGCACGCTCTCGATGCGCGCGACCTGGTAGCCGTCCATGGCGGCCTGCAGCGCGTTGATCGGGTCGATCTCGCTGACGATCACCCGTGCGCCCTGGCCGCGGAGCGCCTCGGCGGCTCCCTTGCCGACATCCCCGTAGCCGGCGACGAAGGCGACCTTGCCGCCGATCAGCACGTCGGTGGCGCGGTTCAGGCCGTCGGGCAGCGAGTGGCGGATGCCGTACTTGTTGTCGAACTTCGACTTCGTGACGGAGTCGTTGACGTTGATCGCCGGGAACAGCAGTTCTCCCCGCTTGTGCAGCTCGTACAGACGGTGCACGCCGGTGGTGGTCTCCTCGGTCACGCCCTGGATGCCGGCGGCGACCGTCTGCCAGCGATCCGTCCGCTCGGCGAGCGAACGCCGCAGCACGTCGAGGATCACGGTCAGCTCGTGGCTCGCGCCCGGCTCGGTCGCAGGGACGGCGCCGGCGAGCTCGTACTCGCGGCCCTTGTGCACGAGCAGGGTGGCGTCACCGCCGTCGTCGAGGATCATGTTGGGACCGTCGAAGCCCTCGGTGCTCCAGTCGAAGATCTGCTCGGTGCACCACCAGTACTCTTCGAGCGTCTCGCCCTTCCAGGCGAAGACCGGCACGCCGGCCGGAGCGTCCGGGGTGCCCGCAGGGCCGACGGCGATGGCGGCGGCGGCCTCGTCCTGGGTGGAGAAGATGTTGCAGCTCGCCCAGCGCACCCGTGCGCCCAGGGCGACGAGGGTCTCGATCAGCACCGCGGTCTGCACGGTCATGTGCAGCGAGCCGGCGATGCGCGCGCCAGCCAGCGGCTGCGTGGGGCCGAACTCCTCGCGCAGGGCCATCAGCCCCGGCATCTCGTGCTCGGCGAGGCGGATCTGATGACGCCCTGCCTCGGCGAGCGACAGGTCGGCGACCTTGAACGGCAGGGTGGTACGCGTGGTGGAGCTCATCCCACCAGGCTAGACGGCCTCCTGCGCGCCGACCACCACGTGACGCACGACCTGCCAGCCCTGCGGGGCGGACAGCCGCTCCGCGTGGCGCGGGCAGAGGTCGTAGCTGTGCGGCTCGGGACGGTAGCTCAGCGGGCCGAGCACGGCCATCGCATCCGCGTAGTCGTAGGTGAGGGTCGCCACAGCGTCCTGGCCGCAGGCGACCTTGCTGCACAGGCGGGCCGTCACGCGCTCAGGATACTGCGGCCCTCCGGCGAGGCCGACCTAGACTTGCCGACATGGCTCGATCCGCTCATCGGCCGAGCACCCGCTCGGGTTCGCGCGACCGGCACGGGCGCGGTCTGCGGTCCCCGGTGACCGGTCCGCACCTCGACGTGCTGCGCACGCGGGCGGAGTTCTTCGACGCCTGCATCGCGTCTGCCGCCGAGTACCTGCGCGGTCTGTGGCCGGATGAGATGGCCGGCATCCGCTTCGAAGTCGCCGATGTGCCGGCCGGGGCCCCCGCGGCGCACGGTGTCGACCGCTGGCGGGTCAGCATCCCGGAGCGGCGCGTGGTGCTGTACCGCCTGCCGATCGAGCGGCTCGCGCATCTGCACCGCGACGACGAGTGGCACCGGAGGTCGTTCATCGAGAGCTGCGTGTTCCGCGCGGTCGCCGAGTTGCTCGGCAAGGACCCGTGGGACATCGCGCCGGAGCGGTACCGCCACTTCTGACGAGCCGGTCGAGATCCGAGCCTGTCGTGATCCGGTGATCGAGCCTGTCGAGATCAGGGCCGGATGACGATCGGCCCCGAGACGGGGCGCGCCGGGGTGACCGGGTACGCCGCCATCCTGTCGTCGGAGGCGTAGCCGATCGCGACCGACAGCCCGGACGGCTCGCGCAGCACGTACGTGGTCCCCGCGACCACCGGGGTGCTCGCCGAACCTCCCGCCGGCACGACCAGTGTGATGTCGGCGCCGCCCTGCGCCTCGAGCAGCAGCGAGACCTCGGCGGTGCCGGGGTTCACGGCGGCAAGCACGGGATCGGGTCCGGGCGCCACGGTGACCAGGGTGTCGCCGGTGAGCGGCGAGGCGGCGGCGTGCCAGGCCAGATCGGAGGCGGGTGCCTCGATGGGGCCATCGGTCTGGGCCTCGCCGGTGTCGGCGGCCGCCGAGATCCGGATCCCTGCGACGATCGGCTGGTCCGCGGTCATGGTGACCGTGTACATGCCGTCGGCGAGCGCCACACCGGACTCCGCCTCCGCGCCCGCGTCGAGCGGCACCTCGGTGACGACCCCCGGTTCGACCTGCACCGGGAAGCCGGTCCCGTCCAGAGCAGGGTCGAGGGGCGTCACGCTCACCGTCACCTCGGTGGGTTCCGGCCCGGTGTTGAGGATGCGGACGGCCGGCACGATGTCCGCCCAGTCCTCGAGCGACAGCGCGCGGTTCACCCCGATCGCGTCGAAGATCTGCACGCCCGGGAAGGTGAGCTCCGTGGCGGGGTCGGGGGCGGCATCCACGAGGTCGACACCTGTGGCGTCGAGCCCGCGCACGATGGACTGCTGCAGGTAGGCGACCACCTGACCGCCGCGCGCCTCGACGTGCACGACGGGAGACGCCAGGCCCGGCGCGAAGCCCGCCAGCGACAGCACGCGCTGCGTGCCGGCGGGCACATCGATGCCCGCCATGCCGGGGGCCTCGACCAGGCCGTCCTCCCCGAAGATCTGCAGGGAGACCTCGGCCGCGACCGGGGTCGGGTTGGTGAGGGTCAGGATGCTGGTGCGGCCCACCGTGGTCGCCCCGCCCGCCAGCCAGATCGACCCGCTCGGCTCGGCGCAGGCCGCGGCGGAGAAGCCGGCGAAGTTCGGCGCGTCGACGACCTGGGACTGAGCGCCCGCGACCTCGGAACCGTCGGAGGGGGCGATCCGCAGCACCTCGGGCGCGGCGGGGCTCCCACCGGTGCCGGCGTCGCTGGTGGGGATCGGGGAGGAGTCGAGGTCGGCGTCGAGCGCGTCGGAGCGCACCGAGGGCACGCCGATCGGCTCCGGCACGTCGGCGTCCTGCCCGCTCTCGTCTCCGAGCCGTAGCGCTGCGCCGGCGCACACCCGCAGCTCGTCGGCGGCGTCGGGGGTGACCGTCAGGTCGACCGGCGCGATGCCCCCGGTCGGGATGGGCACCAGCCCGACGGCGGCGACCGTCGCAGCCGCCGCGACCACGGCGATGGTCCCGGCGATGAGGCGCAGTCCGAGCAGCGCGGCGCGGCGGGCGCCCATCCTGGGCGTGCCGGGTTCGAGGGCCTCGTCCTCGATCAGCTGGTCCGCGGCGTCCTCAGGCATCGTCATCCTCGTCGAAGGTGTCCGCCGGGTCCGCGTCGAGCGGGTCGTGCTCGCGCACGATCCGACGCCGGCGGCTGGTCGGGATGGCGAGCAGCACCGCGATCAGCACGATCACGCCCTGCGCGATCGGCACCCCCACGGCCAGCCGGCTGGGGATGTACGGCGCCGCGGCGGAGTCGTCGAGCGCCGTGTACTCCCAGAGCGGCGTGCGCCCCGTCGGGGTGAGCACCGGGGTGGCGTCGAGGGCCTCGCTGACGCGCTGACGCACCGCGGACTGCGCGCCGGTCGCGTCGGCCGGAAGCTCGGGCACGACGATGAACGCGATCCGCAGACGCTGCAGCTCCGGCTCGGGGTCGAAGCCGCTGCGCGACGCGAGGTTGCCGGCCAGCACGGCGAGCGCGGCATCCTCGGGTCGCACCGCCGACCGGGTGGTGACGACGGTCGAGGTCTCGTCGAGGGTGGTGCCGCCGTCGCGGGCGATGGTCGCGGCGAGCGAGCCGTCCGGCTGGGCGGTCAGGATGAGCGTGCCGATCCCCGGGTCGGCGTCGGCCTGGGCGGCGACCAGCGCCGGCAGCTGCCGGGTGGTACCCGCCACCACCGTCGCCGAGCCGGTCAGGGGCACCGCGATCAGGGGTGCGACGGCGACCGCCGCCGCGATCAGGGCGACCGCGCCGGCCAGCACCCCGGCGGACGCGATGGCGTCGATCCCCACGACCGCGGCGCCGGCCAGGCCGATCCAGTACAGGCTGAGGGCACCGCCCGCCCACGGTGCGACGGCCTCGGAGCCGGCGACCGCCACGTCGAGGTGAGTGGCGAGCACGGCGGTGGCGAGGCCGCCGAGAGCGACCACCAGCGCCGGGATGGCGCGGCGCGCGCCCGGCAGGAACACGGCGAGCAGGGCCAGCACGGCGAGGGGTGCGAGCAGCACCGCCGGCGCCAGGGTGCCGAGCGGCAGCCCGGCGGCGGCACCCACCTCGCCCCAGCGGTCGTCGGCGGCGGACGGGTGGCCGAGCAGCAGGAGCCAGCCCGACGGCGCCTCCGCCGGCACGGCCGGACCCGGGTCGGCGAGCAGCGCGAGCGGGGTGCCGTTCCGCAGCTGCCAGATGACGAGGGGCGCGAACAGCGCGGCCGCCGGGATGACGATGCCGACGAGCCGGACGAGGGCGCGCGGGTTGACCACGGCCCACACCACGAGGAGGACGACGAGCACCGGGGCCATCACCGGCGACGCCGCGACCGTCAGGGCGAAGAGCAGGGATGCGGTGGCCGCCGCGCTCCACGAGCGCCGGGCCTCGATCGCGGCGAGCACCAGGAACGGCAGCACCACGTGGACGAGCACGCCGGTCGGGCGCCCGTCGGTGAGGGCAGCCAGAAGGGGTGGAGCCAGCATCCAGAGCAGTGCCGCGACGATCGGCGGCCAGCGGCGCTCGCTGACGCGCGTCGCCGCCCACCAGGCGCCGAGCGCGGACAGCGGCAGGGCGGTCAGCCAGAGCAGTACGAGGGAGAAGGACGGGTTCCAGGCGGTGATGCTGCCGAACACGGCGAGCACGGCGCTGAACGGGTCGGCGGGTCCGACGAGGTCGACAGCGCCTTCGCGCGGGCCGATCACCAGATTCGTCCAGAGCGTCGCCACCTCGCCGCTCAGGGGCAGCAGTGCTCCCCCGCGGAGCACCTGCGCCTGCAGCAGCGACCAGAAGACGCCGAGGCCGGCGAGGGCGGCGACCAGCACGATCCACGCGCCGCCGCCCGAGAAGAACGAGGCCCGCACGAGCTCCGGCTCCTCCGATGCGCCCGTCCGCCGCTCACGTGCCGCCGCCCGGCGCTCGCGCAGCTCGTCCGGACCGACCCGGAGCGGGGCGATCGCCGCCCACGGGATGCGCTTCGTCCGCCGGAGGCGCGCACGGGCCGCCGGGACGGTGCCGTCGAAGGCGGCGGCGAATGCGGCGGCGAGTTCGCCGCCGATCAGGCCGGGGCGCTTGCCGAGCAGATGGCCGATCGACCTCGCCACCGCCAGGGGGACGAGACTCAGCCAGTGGAACACCAGGGCGCCGCCCGGAGCGTAGGTCATGCGCCGGTGCAGCTGCGCGGCTCGGGCCAGCCGGGCGCGCACGCGCTCGCCGCTCGGGCGGCGGCGGCCGAAGTCCTCGGGCGGGCGACCTCGCGCGACCCTCGCATCCGGGACCCGCACCACGCGCGCGCCGGAGAGGCGGGTGCGGATCGAGAAGTCGAGGCCCGCGTCCGTGGTGGGGAGGCCCGGATCGAACCCGGCCAGCTCGGCCCAGGTGCTGCGGCGCACCAGCATCGCCGACGAGCTCACCGCGAGCACGTCGTCGTCGGCGTCATACTGCGCCTGATCGAGTTCGCCGTCGACGAGGCGGACGGTCTCGCCGCGGCGGGAGATGCTCTCGCCGTACGACAGCAGGATGGCGCGGTCGTCGGCGTCGACGAGTTTCGGCCCTGCGATCGCCACGGACGGCGCCACCTCGATCGCGCCGAGCAGACGCTCGAGCGCCTGCGGCTCGGGCGCGGTGTCCGCGGTCAGCAGCCACAGCCATTCGTCAGCCGTCTCCGCGGGGCCGAGCGAGGCGATGGCGTGCGAGATCGCCGACCCGAGCGACCCGGCCGGCGCGCTCACGAACCGCGTCGGGCTGGCCGCGGTGAGGCGCGCTGCACTGCCGTCGCTGGACCCCGCGTCGACGAGCACGAACTCATCGGGTCGCCGGGTCTGTGCCGCGAGAGCCGGGAGTGTCCGGTCCAGCCACTCCTCGCCATTGCGCACGACGAGGATCGCGGTGACTCGGGGATGCATCGGTTCGAGGCTAGGCGGAGCCCGCTGGTTGAGTAGCCACCGGAGGTGGCGTGTCGAAACCCTACGCGGTGCGTGCCCGGCGCAGGCGGCGCCGCTCGCGCTCGGAGAGCCCGCCCCAGATTCCGAACCGCTCGTCGTTCTGCAGCGCGTAGTCGAGGCACTGCGCCTTGACCTCGCAGGTGGTGCAGATCTTCTTGGCGTCGCGGGTCGAGCCGCCCTTCTCCGGGAAGAAGGCCTCGGGGTCGGTCTGCGCGCACAGTGCGTCGGACTGCCAGGCGAGCGGGTTGTCGTCGTCGTCGACGGCCGGACGTACGCCCGGGATGCCGAGGCGCACCGGGTCGACGAACCAGTCTTCTGGGACGGAGGGGCGGTAGCCGTTGCCCGTCATTGCACCCACCTCCGATGGACGACCCCCTGATCGCCCGCTTCCTTGCAGGTAATTACACCGTTGTCATTACCCCCACGTCAAGTCGCAGCGGAGGTTTTTTCGAGGTTCTCGGCGTGTCGTCACGCCTCAGGGGCACCGGCTGCGCGACGGGCGTCCCACGCGCTCTTCACCATCTCGTCGATCGTGTGCCGCATCTTCCAGTCCAGGTCGCGGGCGGCGAGCTCACCGCTCGCCACGATGCGCGGCGGGTCGCCGGGCCTCCGCGGCGCGAACTCCGGGGTGAAGGCGATGCCGGTGACCCGCGCCACGGCGGCCATGATCTGGGCGACCGAGAGGCCGTCGCCGCTGCCCAGGTTGTAGGCCGCCTCGAGGGGTTCCCCGGCATCCAGTCGCCGTGCCGCCGCGACGTGGGCCGCGGCGATGTCGGAGACATGGACGTAGTCGCGGACGTTCGTGCCGTCGGGCGTCGGGTAGTCGTCACCGTTGATGCGGGGGGTGCCGCCCGAGACGAGGGCCTCGAACACCAGCGGGAACAGGTTGTGCGGGCTGGTGTCATAGATCTCGGGATACCCGGATCCGACGACGTTGAAGTACCGCAGGCTGGTGTGCCGGAGACCGGTGGCGACCTCCTGGTCGCGCAGCAGCCACTCGCCGATCAGCTTCGACTCGCCGTACGGCGACTGCGGCGCCTTCGGGGTGTCCTCGGTGACGAGATCGACATCGGGGGTGCCGTAGACCGCGGCGCTCGACGAGAAGACGATCCGGTCGATGCCCGCCTCCTGCATGGCGCCGAGCAGCACCGTGGTGCCGTCGACGTTCTGCTCGTAGGTGTGCAGGGGGCGCTGCACCGAGACGCCGGCGTACTTGAATCCGGCGACGTGGATGACCCCCGTCACCTGGTGATCGTGGAACGCACGCAGCAGCATGCCGCCGTCGAGGATCGAGCCGCGCTCGAACGGCAGCTCGGCCGGGACGAAGTCGAGCTGGCCGCTCGAGAGGTCGTCGACGATGACGGGTTCGAGTCCCGCCTCGAGGAGTGCGCGCACCACATGCGCGCCGATGTAGCCGGCGCCGCCGGTCACCAGCCAGGTCATAGAGGCCAGGCTAGCGGCGGGCGGGGGACCGCTTGTTGACCACTGACAGCCACGAGTGGCACGATCGACGCAGTTCATCGAATAACTGCCACCGGAGATCGCATGCTGCGCAAGATCGTCTGTCTCGCCCTCCCCGCCACCGCGCCGTTCGAGTTCGGCGTCATCTGCGAGGTCTTCGGCATCGACCGCAGCGACAGCGGCGGCCCCCAGTTCGACTTCCACATCGCGACCGCCGACCCCGGCCCGGTGGAGACCTCGCTCGGCTTCAGCATGAACATCGACGAAGACCTCACCGTCGCCGCCGACGCCGACCTCATCGCCGTGCCCGCCCATCACCGCGGACGGGTCGACGAGCGCTACCTCGACGTGATCCGCGCCGCCGAAGCACGCGGCGCCTGGGTGCTGAGCGTCTGCAGCGGGGCGTTCGTGCTCGCGCAGGCAGGCATCCTGAACGGCCGCAAAGCCACCACCCACTGGATGTACACCGACGACCTCGCCACCCACTACCCGCAGACCGAGGTCGACCCCGACGTGCTGTTCGTGCAGGACGGCAAGGTGGTCACCAGCGCCGGCACCTCCGCCGGCATCGACGCCGCGCTGCACATCGTGCGGGAAGAGCTCGGCGCCGCCGCCACCAACGTCATCGCCCGGCGCATGGTCGTGCCCCCGACCCGCGACGGCGGGCAGTCGCAGTACATCCCCTCCCCCGTCCCCGAATGCAAGAGCGACTCGTTCGCCCTCGTCACCGAGTGGATGCTGGAGAACATCGACCAGGACCTCACCGTCGACGTGCTCGCCCGCCGCGCGCTCATGTCATCGCGCACCTTCGCCCGCAAGTTCCGCGCCGAGACCGGCACCACCCCGGCCGCCTGGCTGAACCGGCAGCGCATCCTTCGGGCGCAGCAACTGCTCGAAGAGACCGACGAGGGCCTCGAGCAGGTCGCTCAGCTCGCCGGATTCGGCACGGCCGCCGTCATGCGCCACCACTTCCTCAAGGTGCTTCAGACCACCCCGACGAGCTACCGTCGCGCATTCGGCGAGCGGGCGGCGGGTTAGGCGGGCTCCGCCACCACCAGCCGCAAGCCCACATCGAACTGCGGCAGGTCGCGGAACGCGCCCCACTTCTCATCCCACGCCCCGGACTCCAGGTCGGCCGACAGCTCGCGCACGTACCGGTCCTCGACGCCCGGCTCAAGAAAACTCCAGGCCGACATCGCGCGGCGGATGTGCGGCTCGAGAGTGCGCTCCGGCCGGGCGAAGAACGCCTGACCGAACCCGTCGATGCAGTCCGCCGGCACCGGCACCACGTCGACCCGCGTACGGCCGCCGAGAGCGTCGGTCACCCGGTCGAGCGCGGGCATCCGCCGCGCCTCCACCTCGTACAGCTCCGGCACGTAGACCGGCTGCCACCAGGGCTCCGGCACCTCCGGCGAGAAGGTCAGGATGACGACCGGCCCCCGCGACACCCGTCGCATCTCGCGCAGCCCCGCCTCCAGGTCGGGCCACTGGTGGATGGTGACGCTCGCCATCGCCGCATCGAAACTGCCATCGGGGAACGGCAGATTCTGCGCCGTCGCATCGATCGCCCGCACCCGGCCCTCCGGACGCTCCGCGCGCATCGACGCCGACGGCTCCACCGCGGTGACCTCGCGGTCGTACGGCTCATACGACCCCGCACCCGCACCCACGTTGATCACGCTGCGCGCGTCGCCGAACGCCGCCCACACGACCGCCTCGATCCGCGGGTCGGGCCGGCGCACATCGGCGTACCCCTGCCCGATCACGCCGTAGTCGGCGTCGCCTGCGCTTCCGTCGTCGAACCGTGCCACCGGACAAGGGTAACGGCGCGCATCGGCACGCTACGACGTGCCGGTGGTCGCGAGGAACAGGTGCCCGCGCCCCCGGACGTGGATGCCGCTCTCGCCGGACACGTAGGCGGCAGCACCGCGCTCGAGCGTGAACGACGCCTCCGCGCCGTCGAGGGTGACGGCACCGGAGGTGAGGAACGCGATGGCGGGGCCGCCGCCCGCGATCGCGAGGTCGACGCCTGCCTCCGCAGCATCCGGGGTCACCACCGTCAGCTGGAAGTCGGGCACACCCGGGGTGAAGACCTGGACGCCCGGCTGCGGGGTGGCGGGGCGCAGGTACGGCGCCGGCAGCGGCCGGAAGTCGAGGATCTCGAGCAGCCCCGCGACGTCGACGTGCTTCCCGGTCAGGCCGCCGCGCAGCACGTTGTCGGAGTTGGCCAGCAGCTCCACCCCGACGCCGTGCAGGTAGGCGTGGATGTTGCCGGCCGGCAGGTAGATCGCCTCACCGGGCGCGAGGGTCACCATGTGCAGCAGCAGCGAGATCGGGATGCCGGGGTCGCCCGGGAAGAACCGCGCCAGCCTGCGCACCGTCTCCCACGACGCCCCCTCGGCGGTCTCGGCCGCCGCGGAGATCGCCGTCGTCAGCCGCGGCACCTCCGGGTCGCCCGACAGCAGCCACGCGAACACCTCGCGGAGAGCGCCGTCGCCGGTGAGCCGCTCCCGCAGCGGCGCCGCCGCGTCGACGCCGGCGAGCGAATCGCGCGTCTCCTCTACGGGTCGGAACCCGGCGAGCGCCCGGAACGGGTCGGACAGGGCGTACACCATCTCCGGTTTGTGGTTGCGGTCCTTGTAATTGCGTTCGGCCGCGTCGATCGGGATGCCGGCGGCCTCCTCCCGCGCGAACCCCGCCTCGGCCTGCGCGACGCTCGGGTGCGCCTGCAGCGAGATGGGCGCCTCGGGCGCCAGCACCTTCAGCAGGAAGGGCAGGCTGGTGAGGTCGGCGAGGCTGCGGCCGTCGGAGGTGCGGGCGGGTGAGCCCGGGTGCGTCCCGAGCCAGTACTCGGCCTGCGGTCCGCCGGTCGCGGGGGTGCCCAGCAGCTCGGGAATGGCTGTGGAGGAACCCCACGCATAATCCCGCGGTGTGTTGACGATTCCGACGAACAACGCGACCTCTCCCCGAGCGGGCTTTGCATCAAAGTACCAACGCCCTTGGGTGCCCGTGAGCGCGCACGTAGGCTTCCGCGCATGACCGTCACCGCATCCAGCACCTTCACCCCGATCCCCAGCGACTTCTACGGGTTCGAGGCAGCACTCGAGGACCGCGAGAAGGACGTTCTCACGCGTCTGCGCGCCTACCTCGAGACCGAGGTGAAGCCCCAGGTCAACGACCTCTGGGCGAAGGCCGAGTTCTTCCCCATGTCGGTCGTGAAAGGCCTCGCCGACCTCGGGCTGTTCGGGATGCCGTGGGAGGAGACCCGCCCCTTCGAGAACTCCGCGGTCTTCCGCGGCTGGGTCGCCCTCGAGCTGGGGCGCATCGACGCCTCCATCGCGACCCTGGTGGGCATGCAGAACGGCCTGGTGATGGGCGCGATCGGCGTCGGCGGTTCGCCCGAGCAGCGCAAGGAATGGCTTCCCAAGTTCGCGTCCGCCGAGTGGCTCGGCTGCTTCGGCCTCACCGAGCCGCTGTCCGGCTCGGACAGCGCGCAGGGTCTGCGCACCACGGCGACCCGCGAGGGCGACGAGTGGGTCATCAACGGCGCCAAGCGATGGATCGGCAACGGCACGGTCGCCTCGCACGCCATCATCTGGGCGAAGTCCAGCGAGGACGGCCAGGTGAAGGGCTTCCTCGTCCCGACCGAGACCCCCGGCTACAAGGCCACCAAGATCGAGAACAAGCAGGCGCTGCGCATCGTGCAGAACGCCGACATCGTCCTCACCGACCTGCGGGTCCCCGAGGCCAACCGCCTGCAGAACGCGAACTCGTTCAAAGAGACCGCGGCGGTGCTGCGCCTCACCCGCGCCGAGGTCGCCTGGGCGGCCGTGGGCAATTCGGTCGGCGCGTACGAGGCCGCGGTTCGCTACGGCTCGGAGCGCGTGCAGTTCGGCAAGACCATCGACTCGCACCAGCTGATCCAGGAGCACTACGCGAAGATGCTCGGCAACATCACCGCCTCCATAGCGATGTGCACGCGCGTTTCGGCGATGCTCGACGAGGGCACCCAGCGCGACGAACACGCGGCGCTCGCCAAGGAGTTCACCACCAGCCGGATGCGGGAGACCGTCGCGTGGGCCCGTGAGAGCATGGGCGGCAACGGCATCGTCCTCGACAACGACGTGATCCGGCACTTCGCGGATGCGGAGGCGATGTTCTCCTACGAGGGCACCCGGGAGATGAACACGCTCATCGTCGGCCGCGCCGTCACCGGCAAGGCCGCGTTCGTCTGATCCGGTGGTCGAGTGCCCCGCAGCGGCGTATCGAGACCACCCACCCCAGTAATCTGAGGGTATGACCGAGACCAGCCTGTATCGCCGCACCCTCGCGACGCTCGGTCTCTTCACCCTCGCGGCCGGCGACCTGTGGCGCTACCTGCTCAGCTGGTATGGCTGGGGTGCGATCGTCCTCATCCTGTTCGCGCTCTCGGTCATCGAGCTGATCCGGCTGCGGGTGGATCTGCGCCGGCTGCCCTACCCGCTGATGGCGTTCCTGCTGCTCGCCTCACTCTCGATCATCTGGTCCGCCTACCCCGGCGCGAGCGCTCTCGGCGTGGCCGGCCTGCTGGTGACTGCCACCTTCGCCCTATACCTCACGACGGCGCTCGACCTCACCACCATCGTGCGGTCGCTCGGCACCGCGCTCCGCTGGATCCTCGGGCTCTCGTTGCTGTTCGAGCTGTTCGTCGCCACCGTGATCCGCGCCAAGGTGCTGCCCTTCTGGGTCGATTGGTCCGGCCTCGACAAGATCCCCGCCGCGTTCTACTGGTCGCGCAACCTGCTGTTCGAGGGCGGCCGCATCCAGGGGATCGTCGGCAACGCGAACCTCCTGGCCTTCGCCGCCCTGCTCGCCGTCATCGTCTTCTCGGTGCAGATCGCGGCGCGTGCCGCATCCCGGTTCTGGACCTCGATCTGGCTGGTGGTCGCGCTCGCGACCCTGGCGCTCACCCGCTCGTCGACAGTGCTGGTCGCGGGCGCCGTCGTCGCCGTCGTCGCGCTCTACCTCTGGCTCGTCCGCCGGGTGCCCGCCGAGCGCCGGGTGCCCTGGTACATCGGCGGGTCGGTGATCGCGGCGGCGGGCGTGGCGCTCGTGCTGGTGTTCCGCGACACGCTGCTCGCCCTGCTCGGCAAGAGCCCCGACCTCACCAACCGCCTCGACATCTGGGACACCGTCATCGGCCTCGCCAGCCAGCGGCCTGCCGCCGGCTGGGGCTGGGTCGGCTACTGGCCGCCGTGGGTCGAGCCGTACCAGGACCTCGTGGTGATCAAGGGCGTGCACTACTACCAGGCGCACAACGCCTGGCTCGACGTCTACCTGCAGCTCGGCATCATCGGCCTGATCGTGTTCGGCGGCCTCGTGCTGTCCACCCTGGTGCGCGCCTGGGCCCGCGCCGTCGACGTGCCCCGCGAGCGCGGCAAAGCCGTCGCCCTGCTCCCCCTGCTCGTCACCGTGATGCTGATCGTCCACAGCCTCGCCGAGAGCCGGCTGCTGATCGAGATCGGCTTCGCCCTGCTCGTCGTGTTCGCGATCCGGACCCGGGCGCGGCTCGGACAAGACCAGCACCTCCCGGGCCGGGCGACCCCGGCATGAGCGAAGCCGGCGACCGGGTCCGGCTGGTCCGCGAGATCGCCGCCTCCCCCCGGCTCGCGCAGACCCTCGCGACGGTCGGGGTCGGGATGGCGGCCGCCGCCTACCCGGCGCAGCGCCTGATCGGCTGGCCCGGGCTGCTCGGCGCGATGGCGGTGCTGATCGTGCTCATGGGCGGGTCGTTCGCGGCGCGACGGACGCAGACGGACTGGCGCGGCATCCTGCCCATCTCGTTGCTGGCGTTCGTCGGGTGGGCGACGGTGTCGGTGGTCTGGAGTCAGTACCAGTGGGCCACGGTCGGCGGCATCGCCTACCTGATCGGATTCACGCTGATCGGCATCTACGTCGCGCTGATGCGGGACTCGATCCAGATCGTGCGGCTGTTCGGCGACGTGCTGCGGCTCGTGCTGACCCTGTCGATCGCGATCGAGGTGTTCTCGGGGCTGCTCATCGACGCGCCCATCCCGCTGCTGGCGGTGCAGGGGCAGCTGGCGAACGGCGGCCCGATCTCGGGGATCCTCGCCACCCGCAACCAGCTCGGCCTGCTCGCCATCATCGGGGCGATCAGCTTCGCCGCCGAGCACCGCACGCGCTCGGTGCCACGCCTCACCTCGGTCTCGTCTCTGGTACTCGCCGGGCTGTGCCTCCTGTTCACGCAGTCACCGGTCGTGTACGGGACCGCCCTCGTCGTCGGGATCGCCTCTGCCGTGCTCTACGGGCTGCGTCGCGTGCCGGCGGAGCGACGGCAGCTCTGGCAGCTGATCGTGCTCGCTCTCGCCGTGGTGGGCGCGATCATCACCTGGATCCAGCGCACGTTCGTCGTCGACACCCTCAACGCCGGGGGTGCGCTCACTTACCGGCTGGAGCTCTGGAACAAGGTGTTCGACCTGGTGCGGGTGAACAACCTGCAGGGCTGGGGATGGATCGGACGCTGGCAGCGCGAGATCGTGCCGTTCTCGACGCTCACCACCCCCAGCGACCGGCCGGCGCAGTCGGCGCTGAACGGCTACCTCGACGTCTGGTTCCAGCTGGGGCTGGTCGGGCTGGTCATCTTCGTCGGGATGCTGGGGCTGGCCTTCGTGCGCTCCTGGCTGCTGGCGGGTCGCCGGCGGTCGATCGTGTTCGTCTGGCCGGCCGTGGTGCTGGTGGCCCTGCTGATCGTGTCCCTGGCGGAGAGCTCGGTGCTCTCGGAGTTCGGCTGGCTCACCTTCGTGATCTGCTGTCTGAAGGCGTCGCAGGAGCTCAGCTGGCGCAGTGCCCTGGCATCGGCCGCCGCCGGCCCGGAGGACTCCGCCGCCGCCGCATCTGAAGCCGACTAACATAGTCGGGTGCCGTACGTCCATCCGACCGCCGACGTCGCCGACACCTCCCTCCTCGGAGAAGGCACCAAGATCTGGCACTACGCCCAGGTTCGCGAAGAGGCCAGGCTCGGTGAGAACTGCGTCGTCGGGCGCGGTGCCTACATCGGCACCGGCGTCGAACTCGGCGACAACTGCAAGGTGCAGAACTACGCCCTGGTCTACGAACCCGCCCGGCTCGGCGACGGTGTCTTCATCGGCCCAGCAGTGGTGCTCACCAACGACCATTTCCCGCGCGCGATCAACGGCGACGGAACGCTGAAATCTGCTCACGACTGGGAGCCCGTCGGCGTCACGATCGAAGAAGGCGCCTCCATCGGCGCCAGCGCGACCTGCGTCGCCCCCGTCACGATCGGGCGCTGGGCGCTGGTCGGATCCGGCTCGGTCGTCGTCAAAGACGTCCCCGCATTCGCGCTCGTCGTCGGCAGCCCGGCGCGCCGGGTCGGCTGGGTCGGCAAGGCCGGAGTCCCGCTCGAGGCATCACCGGACGGCACATGGACATGTCCCCAGACCCAGGAACGCTACGTCGAGACAGACGGCGTCCTCAGAGAGGCGAACTCGTGAACGACTTCATCCCCCCCGCCAAGCCCATCATCGGCGACGAGGAACGCGCGGCCGTCGACCGGGTCATGCGCAGCGGAATGGTGGCCCAGGGCCCCGAGGTCGCGGCGTTCGAGGCCGAGTTCGCCGAGCACTTCGTGCAGGGCCGGCCGACCGTGGCGACCAACTCGGGCACATCGGGACTGCACCTCGGTCTGCTCGCCGCCGGCGTCGGACCCGGCGACGAGGTCATCGTGCCGTCGTTCACCTTCGCCGCCACCGGCAACTCGGTAGCGCTCGCCGGCGGCACGCCGGTGTTCGCCGACATCGAGCCCGAGACGTTCACCCTCGACCCGGCTGCCGTCGAGGCGGCGATCACCCCCCGCACCAAGGGCATCATGCCCGTGCACCTCTACGGTCACCCGGCGCGCATGCGCGAGCTGACCGCCATCGCCCAGAAGCACGGCGTCGAGCTGTACGAAGACGCCGCCCAGGCCCACGGCGCCGCACTCGACGGCGCTCCGGTCGGCACGTTCGGGAGGTTCGCGATGTTCAGCCTCTACCCGACCAAGAACATGACGAGCGGCGAGGGCGGCATGACCTCGTGCGCCGACGCCGACCTCGCGCGGATCGTCAAGCTGTACCGCAACCAGGGCATGGAGAAGCAGTACGAGAACGAGGTCGTCGGCTTCAACAACCGCATGACGGATATCCACGCCGCCATCGGCCGCGTACAGCTGACGAAGGTCGACGCATGGACGGCGACGCGTCAGGCGAATGCGGCGTTCCTCGACGCCAACCTGCAGGGAGTGGTGGTGCCGCCGGTCGCCGACGGCGCCGTGCACGTCTACCACCAGTACACGATCCGCGTCGAAGAAGACCGTGACGGGTTCGTCGCTGCGCTGCGCGACGAGCACCAGGTCGGCAGCGGGGTCTACTACCCCATCCCGAACCACCGGCTGCCGTCGCTGACGCACTTCGCGCCGGGTCTCGATCTGCCCGAGACGGAGCGCGCGGCCCGCGAAGTCGTCTCGCTGCCGGTGCACCCGTCGCTCAGCCAGGGCGACCTGGAGCGCATCGTGACCGCGGTCAGCACCCTCGCGCGAGCGGGCGCCTGATGGTGCTGCGCGCCGGTCTCTTCGGCCTCGGCGTGATGGGGCGCAACCACGCGCGCGTGCTCGCCGGGCTCGACGGCGTCGAGTTCGTCGGCGTTTTCGACCCCGCCGACAACGTGCCCGACCGTGTGCACGACCGGCCGGTGGTGCGCGACCTCGACCAGTTCCTCGAGCTGGGCCTCGACTACGCGGTCGTCGCCGCCCCCACCGTGTATCACCTCGACATGGGCACCCGGCTCGCCGAGGAGGGCGTTCACGCCCTGATCGAGAAGCCGGTCGCCTCGACGGCCGAGGACTCGCGCACGCTGCGCGACCTGTTCGCGAAGAAGGGCCTGATCGGCGGCGTCGGTCATGTCGAGCGCTACAACCCGGCGCTCCAATCCGCCCGCCAGCGCATCGAAGACGGCATGCTCGGCGAGATCTACCAGATCGCCACCCGGCGTCAGGGGCCCTTCCCGGGCCGGATCGCCGACGTCGGCGTGATCAAAGACCTCGCGACCCATGACATCGACCTCACCGCGTGGGTTGCGCAGCAGGAGTACCGGACCGTGAACGCCCGCACCAGCTACCGCAGCGGGCGCCCGCACGAGGACATGGTGGTGGCGGTCGGCACGCTCAGCGGCGGCACCATCACCTCGCACACGGTCAACTGGCTGACCCCTTTCAAGGAGCGGGTCACGATCATCACCGGGGAGAAGGGCGTGCTCGTGGCGGACACGCTCACGGCCGACCTGACCTACTTCGAGAACGGGCGCATCCAGGTGTCGTGGGACCCGGGCGAGTTCCGCGGGGTGTCCGAGGGCGACTCCACCCGCTACGCCCTCGACCGCAAAGAGCCGCTCCTCGCGGAGCACGAGGCGTTCCGCGACTCCGTGCTGGCCGGCGAGCCGCGCGGCATCGTCACCTTCGACGAGGGCGTGAAGATCGTCGAGGTCGCGGAGCAGCTGGCCGCCGACGGAGCCGGGTGGCGGCTGTAGCCGCCCATTCATCCGTGACCGCACCCGCACAGCCCGCCACCGCGTCCCGGCCGCGGCTGGACGCGCTGACCGGATTGCGGTGGCTCGCCGCATTCTGGGTGTTCGGGTACCACATGCAGAACTTCGGGGCGCTTCCCGCGCCGTTCGACGTGCCGGTCAGACTCGGCGCCCTGGGCGTCACGTTCTTCTTCGTCCTCTCCGGTTTCGTCCTCACCTGGTCGATGCGGCCCACGGTGAAGGTGTCGACGTTCTACACCCGCCGGTTCGCCCGCATCTGGCCCTCGCACATGGTGGCGCTGCTGCTCGCCATCCCCGTCTTCTACACGCTCGCGGTGCCAGAGCACAGCTGGGTGAAGCCCCTCGATATCCCGGTGCTGCTGCTGTCGGTGGTGCTTCTCCAGGGCTTCTTCCGGGATCCGGTCGTGCTCTTCTCCGGCAACCCCGCCGCCTGGACGCTCAGCTGCGAGATGCTCTTCTACGCGCTTCATCCGTGGCTCGGCCGGCTGCTGCGGCGGGCGGGCAAGCGCGGCGCCCTCATCGTCGCGATGTGCACCGTGGCGATCGCATTCACCTACCGCGCGCTCACCTACCTGGGTGACGGGTGGTCGACAGCTGTGCCGCTGCCCTTCGAGCGCGTTCCCGAGTTCGTCCTCGGCATGGCCATCGCCTGGGCTTTCGTCCAGGGCTGGCGTCCGCGCATCCCGGTCTGGGCGGCGTGGGTAGCCTTCGGCGCGGTCATCCTGTGGCTCACCGTCGGTCCCGACAAGGGCGTGCCGGTGCTGTCCGACATCGCCCTGCTGTTCACCAACGAGCTCGCCACGGTGGTCTGCGCACTGCTGATCGTCGCGGTCGCCGGCGCGACCCTTCGAGGGCGGCGGAGCTGGCTGGAGCATCCCGTGATGGTGCGGCTCGGCGACTGGTCGTATGTGTTCTACCTCGTGCACGCCACCGTCATCTACGCGGTCCTCGAGATCATCGGGGGCTCGCACGGCACCGGCTGGAGCAACCTGATCTGGGGCACCGGGATCTTCCTGGTGGCTCTCGGGCTGGCCGCGGCCACCATCTGGTGGAAGCGCCCGCCGAGCGGGCGATCCGGGGGTGGAAGGACCGGCGGGATCTAGTGGGTGCATCGCGATGACGCGCCCGCACGTCCTGTATGTCGCATGGGGATACCCGCCCTCCCGCGGCGCCGGCATGTACCGCGCCCTCGCGACCGCGAACGCGTTCGCCCGGCACGGGTGGGATGTCACGGTGCTGACGGCGACGCGGGACACCTTCGAGCGGCTCACCGGCAGCGACCCCGAATCCGAGGGCTTCATCGATCCGGCGATCCGTGTCGTCCGCATCCCGTTCGCGCCGGAACGGGACGAGTCCGACCTGCGCAAGTGGTCGCGCGCCCGGCTCTACTCGCCGCGCCTCTGGGACTACATCCAGTGGCAGCTGTCGAGCCGCGACTTCCCCGAACCCGGGTACGGCACCTGGAAAGCCCCGCTCGTGGCAGCCGCCGAGCAGATCCACGCAGAGCACCCCGTCGACCTGACGGTCGGCACCGCCAACCCGAATGTCGACTTCGCTCCGGGTGCCCATCTGCGACGCCGATACGGCGTCCCGTACGTGATGGACTATCGCGACGCGTGGCACCTCGACTTCCTCACCGGGCGCCGCCTCGGAGGCAGTCTCTCCCGATCCCGGCGGCTGGAACGCCGCCTCATCGACGATGCTCTGGAGGCCTGGTTCGTCAATGAGCCGATCCGCGCCTGGCACGCGGCGGAGTACCCGCGCAACGCAGAGGCATTCCATGTGGTTGCGAACGGCTTCGACCCGGTCTTCCTGAGCACGGCAGCCGGCCGGCGGCCCGATCCCGATCACGGCCTGACCTTCGGCTACCTGGGAACGATCTACGGGAAGGTGCCGCTCCGGGAGACTCTCGACGGCTGGAGGCTGGCCCGCGAGCGATCGCCGATCGTCGCGCGCTCACGCCTCGTCTTCCAGGGGCGGCTCGGTCACTACGCCGAGCCAGATCCCGACGTCGCTGCGCTGCTCACGGAGTACGAGCAGGACGGGGTGCACTACCTCGGGCCGGTGAGCAAGACGAACGTGATGACGGCGTACGACAGCTTCGACGCCCTCGTGCTGCTGCTCGCCCGGAGCCGCTACATCACGAGCGGGAAGGTGTTCGAGTACGCGGCGACCGGCCTGCCGATTGCGGCGCTTCATCATCCCGATACCGCCGCGACGGCGGCACTGGATGGCTATCCGCGGGTGTTCCCGGTCACCGAGCCGACCCCGCAGGTCATCGCCGAGGTGTTCGCCGACGTCGCCGATCATGTCCTGACGGCCGGCCCGCGCGCGGCCGAGGATGCTCGTGCCTGGGCTGCCCGCCTGTCGCGGGATGGCCAGCTCGATCCGCGCATCGCGGCGCTGCGATCGGTCATCGACGGGGGGGCGGCGGCATCGTGAGCGATCGGGAGCCACGTCACATCCTGGTGCTGGTCGGCGCCGACGGCGACGCGCCCTCGGGCGCTGTCCTGGAGTCGGAGAGCACCCCGCTCACCACGCTTCTCGGCGACCGGGACAGAACGGGCGTCGTCGCCGTGCTGTCTGCCGGGACATCCCGCACGTTCGCGAGGGCCGACACCCACCTCCGGCTGGACGAGGACGACCGGAGCGTGGTGGATCGGGTCCTCGGCTTCTTCGGGGCGTTCGCGCTCTTCGCCCGCTTCGACCGGTTCCCGGTCGGGCGATTGCTCAACTCGATCGGCCCTGTGGCGCCCGGTCGGGTGTTCTGGCGGCGTGTGAGGCGAGACCCGGATGCCATGGCAGCGCTCCACGCGGCCGACGTCGTCATCGCGAGCGACCTCGAGACGACGAAGGCGGCATGGATCGCCGCGCGCCGCGGCTGGGTCGAGGACGCGTTCTACGACCACCGCGCGGTGGCGATCCTCGATCGCGACCGACAGGCACCCGGCTAGAGGATCGCGCGGAAGTTCTGCCAGCCCGCGTCGATCTGCACACCGGGCAAGAGCTCGCCTGCCCCGGTACCGGAGAACAGCGAGAGGCGGCCATCCGGGGAACGCGCGATGACATCGCTTCCGGGCCGGCCATCGAAGCCGCCGGGGCTGAACACCGTGACGAACGAGTTCCAGCCGGTGCCGATCCGGGTGCCGTTGAGGCTCGCCCAGCCGCCCGCACCGTCCCCGCGGTACAGCCACAGGTCCCCGTTGGACTGCAGGGCGAGCATGTCCTCGCCGCCGGTGCCGTCGAAGTTGCCGACCGGGATCGGCCGGTACCCGTTCCAGCCCGAACCGAGCAGGATGCCATTGAGGCTCGCCCAGCCGCCCGCACCGTTTCCGCGGTACAGCCACAGCTGCCCGCCCGTGGTTCGCGCGAGGATGTCCTGCTTCCCGTCGCCGTCCCAGTCGAGGCCGCCGGTCACGACGTCGAGTCCGGACCAGCCGGTGGCGAGCAGCACCGCGTTGTCGAAACCGGTGGAGTTGCCTCGAGCGATGAGCAGGTTGCCGTTCGCGAGGACGATACCGAGGTCTGGTCGACCATCGCCGCTGAAATCGCCCATCGGGAACTGGAGGACACCGGGGCTCCCCCACGTGGCGGCGATGGTGGCGTCCGAGCCGATGGCACCCGTGCCGTCGCCGTAATAGGCGCGCAGCGCCCCGCCGGAGGACACGCCCAGGATGTCACGGTTCCCGTCGCCGTTCACGTCCCCCACGCCCGGCTGGCTGCCTGCCGGCGTCGGCGTCGGGGTCGGGGTCGGGGTCGGGGTGGGGGTGGGGGTCGGCGTCGGGGTCGGGGTGGGCGTCGGGGTGGGCGTCGGGGTGGGCGTCGGGGCAGGCGGCCGAGCGCCGGGCGCCATCCCCGCACCCGTGAGGTTCAGGAAACCGCCCCAGCCGTAGTCCGAGATACTGGTCGCCTCGACCGCGCCCGCACCGGTGCCCCGGTACAGCCGGATGGCGCCGTCGGATCCCTTCAGCCACAGATCGGGGATGCGGTCCGCGGTGAAATCACCCATCGCCTTGATGGCGACGGCGTTGGAGACATCGGACGCGATGACGGTGCCCGCCTTCAGCCCGCCCGCGCAGGTACCCGCGTAGAACACGAGCTGCCTCGAGGTGGTGATGGACACCAGGTCACCGCACCGGTCCCCGTCGAAGTCTCCGACGCCCTCGATGGCCGTGATGCCGGAGAAGCCGCCCCCCACGCGGACCTTGGCGCCGAAGCCGCCGGCTCCGTTGCCCGGCCACAGCCAGAGGTCGCCGGAGCTGTCGACGGTGAGCATGTCGGCGAACGCGTCGCCGTCGAAATAGCCGCCGTAGAGCAGGTGACGGGCTGCCGACCAATCCGACGTGATCTGGCGGCGGACCGGATAGTCGAGCCTGCCGTCACCGGGGTAGAACCACGATCGGCCGGACGTGTCACGGGCGATCAGGTCGCGGAACCCGTTCCCGTCGAGGTCTCCGACTCCGACGATGTCAGTCACGCCTGCCCACCCGACGCCCAGGCTGACGCGCGGTTCACGCCAGATCCCGGTGCCGTCGGCGGGGTACGCCCACAGCGCGTTCGCCGAGTCGCGGACGATCATGTACCCGGCGAACATGTCTGCGGTGCTGCTGACCGTGGAGACGAACGGCGGATGCAGAGCGCGCATGCCCGCCCCCGAGATGTTCTGCATCGTTCCCCAGCCCGCGTCCGTGATGCTGGTGTTCGCGATCGCGCCGCCCCCGGTGCCGCGGAACAGGCGCATGACGCCCCCCGCATCCCGAGCCCAGAGGTCGGGCCTGCCGTCGGCGGTGAAGTCTCCGGCCGTGTAGAGCCCGTCGAACCCGGTGAAGCCCGCACCGATCTGGGCAGGCGGCTGGAAACCGCCGACGCATGTCCCGGCGAACAGGAGGAGTGCACCGGAGGCCGAGATCGCGAGCAGGTCACCGCAGCTGTCGCCGGTGAACTCGCCGACGCCGGAGACCACGCGGTAGCCGCCGAACCCCGATGCGATGACCGCACCCCCGGTGAAGTCACCGGACCCGTTACCCGACCACAGCCGCAGGTCGCCGGCCGGATCGACGGTCAGCATGTCGGCGTCAGTGCCGGCGTCGACGAACCCGCCGTACAGCAGCTGCGTCGCCTGCGACCAGTCGGCCGAGATGGCCGTGCGGGTCGGGTAGCCCAGAGCGGCCTGCCCGGGGTAGAACCACGACCTGCCAGCGTCATCGCGGGCCACGATGTCGCGATAGCCGTTGCCGTCCGCGTCGCCGACGCCGATGACGTCGCGCACGCCGCCCCATCCGGCCCCGAGGCTGGTCTTGAGGCCCCAGCCTCCGCCCGGACGCACCGGGTAGCCCCACAGCTCGTTGCCGGCATCGCGGGTGATCAGATAGTCGACGTCCGCCGTGGTGACCATGAACTGGCCGCCGTCGGTCGATCCGAACCAGGTGCGGTAGTAGTACCAGAAGTTGCGGTTGCCGTAGCTGGAGCAGCTGTCCCCGGTGGTGCCCAGGTTCGCCAGTGCGGCCGCGTTCGGCTGGTACGGGGTGTAGTTGTAGAGAGCCGCCGTGGCGTAGTTGCGGATGTTGAGATAGGTCCCGGAGCAGCCGGCGTTCGGGTTGTACTGGATGTAGTTCACGCCCGGCTGCCGGCCGAACCTGCCTGCCTTGTAGACCTTCAGCTGCGTCGTGCCGGACATGATCTGGTTGGCAAGACCCGCGAACGCGTCGGAGCAGGGAGCCGTGTCGGGGCACCCCATTCCCATAGCCGCCCGGAGCGCGCGGTCGCTGGGGGCACGGCTGGTGACGAGACCCTGCTCTTTCTGCAGGGTGACGAGAATGACCTTGGCCGAGATACCGCACGCCACCTGCGTGCGGTAGATCAGCTCCGACACGCGCATATTGCCACCCGCGATGGCATCGCACTCGAGATTTCCGGTGCGGGTGGAGTACGACGCGGGACGGCTGGTGACCGGCACGACGGCCACGTTGAGACAGCTGCTGGTGAGGCAGGACCCGATCTTGCCGTCGAGGAAGGATTGGATCTGGGTCGCCGTCATCGCGTAGCCGTCGTAGAACAGCTGATCGCTGATGATCATCTCGGGGTTGAACTCGGAGCCGGTGAGCGCCTCCGCAGGTGTCGCGGTAGTCGGCGCGACGACGGTTGCGAAGCCGACGGCAAGGGTCGCGAGAAGCGCGATGGCGCCACGACGGACGTTCTTCATCGGCCGCCCCCTCTCAGTCCCGACCTTTCGCATCCTAACCGGCGCGGGTGAGCGGCGGCGAGAACGCGGCGTCGCGCGCGTCGGTCAGGTGCCGTCGGGGGCGATGCGGGAGAGGACGGCGGCGATCCGTGCGCCGGAGGCGCTGATCGTCGCGTGCTCGAGCACCCACCGCCGGCCCGCGGCCGCCAGCGAACCGATCCGCTCCGGTTCGTCGAGGAGAAGGCGGAGGTTGGTCGCGATATCGGCGGCCGTGGTCACCATCCACGCATCGTTCGATCCCGCGGGGAGATCCGTCTCGATGTGCTCATCGGCGCGGGTCAGCAGAGCGCAGCCACTCGCCATGGCCTCCACGCCGAACACCCCGGGCACGAACGCGTAGAACTCGTTGAGCACGACGTGCGCCTCGCGCAGGGTGGCGAGCACTTCGGAGTTGGGAACCCCGATCAGCTCCCGGTAGTCGAAGTCGTAGCCCTCCGAGCGGAGGCGCTGCACTGCGGCACGCACCACCTGCGTGCCTTTGATGATCGGAGCCGACGGCGCATGCACCACGATCCGCGGGCCGGGGGCGTGATGCTTGGTGTCGTCGGAGAGGATGTCGGCGTCGGGAAAGAAATAGGGGAACGCCTCGGTGGGGCGCTGCAGGTAGCCCAGCTGATCGACAGTTGCGGTGAAGACGGCATCGGCGTGCCGGTCCGCAACCGCAGCGACGCGCTTGCGGAGATCGTCGTACGCGGGTGAGGCGAGCGCAGGCGACAGCTGATCGAGGTAGGTCACGATCGTCTCGAGTCCCGTCTCCTTCTCAAACTGCCTCATGAGGACGGGCGAGCGGATGTCCGTTCCCGCGAAGACGCACACCAGTCCCCGGCCGTGGCGCTTGACGAACCCGAACTCCCAGTCGCGGTCGTCCACATCGGTGCGGAGGAAGCCCTCGGTGCCGAGGTAGATGAACCCGCGAGCGTGGGCGACGAGGCGACCGAATTCCCAGGCCGCCGTGACCCACGCGCCGCGTCCGTCGGGGATCTCCCGGTCGTACGCGACGTCGTAGTACCGGTTCCGGACCGTGACCACGGAGTACGAGCCGGGCACCGCGCGGGCGAAGTTCGTCACCATCGCCGCGACCTCGACGGTGCCCACCACCCAGCTCACCTGTCGCGCCGGCGGGCGGCGACGATGCCAGCGGTGGCTGAGGACCACGAGTGTGCGCTGTGCTCCGAACAGCAGGCGGCCGGTCAGGCTCACGGCTTGCAGAACTTCTCGTAGAAGCTCTTCGGCACCCGGTTCAGCTTCCAGAGGATCCAGAAGAGGGGGCGCAGGCGTTCGAAGCGCTTCTTGTACGTGCGGAACTCGCGGTACGTGCGGTGGGGCAGCTGCATGACGGCATCGAACTCGTCATCGTCGAACTCGAGCCGCTTCTTGACGAGCCCGATGATGTCCGCGTCGCCCTGGCGTGGGGCGAGGAAGTTCTCGATGGCCGCCTCGCGATCCAGCTGACCCGAGCGCACCAGCGCGGACAACTCGATCTGCCGGAAGTTGATGCCCCAGCGCTTGGGCAGGAAGTAGGTGTGGTAGAAGGCCGTGAACCGGTTCTCGAGATGATGGCCGCCGTACCACTTCCAGCCGTAGGTCTCGGCGAGGAACCTCTTGGCGTCCTCTTTCTGGTAGTCCATCCAGTACAGCGGACGGGTCCGCTCGATGGCGTTCCAGGTCGACCAGCGCAGGAAGTCGCCGAACGCCATGTTGGGAAACGTCCGCGTCGGCACCCGTCCGTACCGTCGATGGACGTCGTTGATGTAGCCGCCGTCCATGTAGAGCCAGCCCATCGGCGAGATGCCCTCGGTGCGGAACGAGTGCCCCTCGACGATGTGCTTGATCTTGTGCTTCTCGGCCGCACGGTAGAGGACGCCCATGAACCCGATGTCGGTCGGCGCCTCGATGTCTTTCACCCCGGCGAGCATGAACGATCGGTAGATGTCGTCGTACTCCGTGTTGTCGACGACGTAGGTCTCGAGGTCGATGCCGAGCTTGTCGAGCACGGCGTAGATGTTCGCGGTCGCGGTCGGCGAGTTCCAGGTGTTGTCGAAGTGCACGGCGAGCGGCTTCACGCCGAGTTGCACCAGCGTGTGCGCGAGGAAAGAGGAGTCGGTCCCTCCGCTGACGCCGAGGATGCAGTCGTATGCCGACCCGTTGGCCCTGGCCTCGCGCTTGATCCGCTCCGCGAACGCCTCCAGCGCTGCACGGCTCTCGGGGCCGATCGGGTACTGCGCGTCCAGGGAGTCATGCAGTCCGCAGTAGTAGCAGACGTCCGAGTCGTCGAGACCGGAGCGCGGCACGTCCGACGTGATGATGCAGCGCGAGCACATCTTGACCCCGGAGACGTCCCGGCCGGGCACCAGGTACCTGGCGTCGGGGGCGGGGCCGGTGTCGCCCGCACCGGCGATCTCGCGGCCGAACAGGGTGGCGAGGGCGTCGGGTGACGGGTAGTTGATCAGGATGCTCTCGCGCCCGCCCTGCATGACGAACTGGCTGCCCGCCGCCACCGCTTCCGCACCGGCGACCTGGATCGCCTCGGCGAGCTGCCCCCTCGAACCCGCGCCGCCATGGGCGATGACGGGGACGTCCAGCGCGTCGACGACATGCTTCGTGAGATGGAGGTCGATCCCGACCCGGGTGCCCTCGCGGTCGATGGAGGTGACGAGAACCTCGCCGACACCGACATCGCGTGCGATGGCGAGCCAGCCGTCCAGGTCGAGACCGGTGTCGCGCTCGCCCGACCGCGTGTACACCCGGTACCCGGTGCCTTCGGAGCGAGCGTCGACGGATCCGACGACGGCCTGTGCGCCGAGAATCTCGACCATGCGCCTGACCTCGTCGGGGGATTCGACCAGGGCGGTGTTCACGATGACCTTCTCGAAGCCGATGCGCACGAGCTCTTCCGCCTCGGAGAGAGTGCTCACTCGCCCGCCGTATGCCAGCGGGACGAACGCCTCGGAGGTGAGCCGCTTGAGGTACTCGAGCTGAAGCGGCGTACGCCGGGCGGCGGCCCCGATGTCGAGCAGCGCGATCTCATCGACCTCGAAGTCGTTGAAGATGCTCAGGACGTTGACGGGATCACCGACGTACACGGGGTCGTCGAACCGGATGGTCTTGACGAATCTCTCCCCGTCGAGGAGGAGAGCGGGGATCACGCGCGTCTGCAGCCCGGCGCGGGGCTCGATCGACAGGGTCACGACTGCCTCGCGAAGTCGGTGAGAAGGGCCATCCCGGTGCGATGACTCTTCTCCGGGTGGAATTGCGCCCCGGTGATGTTGTCGCGGCGCACCATGGACGTGAATTCGATGCCGTGACGGGTGGTCGCCAGACGGTGGGCGGGGTCCGCCGGATCGGCGTAGTAGGAATGCACGAAGTAGAAGCGGTCGCCGTCTCGGAAGCTGGGGAGCACGGCGGCATCGCCCACCCGGGAGACGGTGTTCCAGCCCATGTGCGGCACCTTGAGCCCCGCCTGCTCGACGGCGGAGGGGAAGCGCCTGACGCGCCCGGGAATGAGGCCGACCCCCGGCTCGGCGCCGGCTCCCTCGTCGCTGCCCTCGAGCAGCAACTGCATCCCCAGGCACACCCCGAGCACGTCGGCACCCCGACCTGCCGCCGCGATCACAGCCTCTTTCAGGCCGGTCTCGCGCAGGATCGCGGCGGCGCGGTCGTACGCGCCGACACCGGGCAGGATCACTTTCGGGCTCGCAGCGACCTCGTCGGGATCACCGCTCAGACGGGAGGCGAATCCCGCCTTCTTGAGCATGTTCGCGACCGACGCCACGTTGCCCACCCCGTAGTCGATGATCGTGATCGGCGGGGCGCTCATCAGTTCCGCTGCTCCCGGATGCATGCGTCCAGCGCACCGGTCACCTGTTCGAGGTCGGCGCGCGTCAGCCCCTCGTAGAGCGGGATGGTGAGGCAACTCCGATGCGCCCGGGTGGCGTTCGGCAGGCGGTCGTCGGCGATGCCGAATCGATCCCGGAAGTAGGGCTGGAGGTGCATTCCGTAGGTGCCGAGGGTGGTCTCGATGCCCCGGTCCCGCATCCCGTCGATCACGCGGTCTCTGTCGATGTCGGCGTCGAGGGTGACGACGTATGACTGGTAGGTGTGGGTGCGCCCTTCGGGCGTGACGGGAGCGGTCACCCCGTCGACGTCGGCGAGCAGTGCGGAGTACACCTCGGCGAGCGCACGCCGACCGGAGAGGATCGCCTGCAGCCGGCCCATCTGCACGACGCCGATCGCCGCGTGAACGTCGGACAGGCGGTAGTTGAAGCCGGCGGTGACGAAGCTCATGTAGTGACTGCCTCGGACCGCCCCGTGCGAGCGGAGCACGCGGATCGACTCCGCGAGCTGCTCATCGGCGGTCATGATCATGCCGCCCTCACCGGTCGTGATGACCTTCCGGGGGTGGAACGAGAAGACCCCGAGCGTGCCCAGCCCGCCGGCCTGCCGGCCGTGGTACTCGGCGCCCAGTGCGCACGCCGCGTCTTCGATCACGGGGATGCCATGGCGCCCGGCGATCTCGAGGATCGGATCCATGTCGGCGATCAGGCCGAAGGCGTGAACCGGCATGATCGCACGGGTACGCGGAGTGATCGCCGCCTCCAGCTGCGCGGGGTCGAGGCCGAAGTCGTCGAGCCGGATGTCGACGAACACCGGGATCGCGCCCTGCTGCACCACCACGTTGGCGGTGGCGGGGAAGCTGAAGTCGGGGATGATCACCTCGTCGCCCTCGCCCACACCCAGCGCGACCAGCGCGAGGTGGAGGCCGGTCGTGGCGGAGCTCGTGGCGAAGCCGTACGGAACGCCGACGAGCTCGGCCACGAGGCGTTCGAGTTCGGCGGCCTGCGCGCCCTGGGTGAGATACCCGGTGGCGAGCACGGCGGCGACAGCGTCGGCCTCCTCACGCCCCAGAAGCGGGACGTTGAGCCGCATCGTCATCAGAGCGCCTTCCGGTACCACTCGACGGTCTCGGTGAGCGCGGCATCGTCGAGGACGGCGGGCTGCCGGCCGACGAGCTGCACCAGCTTGCGGGCATCTGCCTCGTGACGACGGACATCGCCGGGACGCTCGGGGGTGTGGACGACAGGATGATCGGGCACACCCATGATCTCGAGCATCCGCTCGACGAGGCGGTTGATCGATGTGCCCACGCCGGTCGCCACGTTGATCTCCTCGCCGCGCGCCTCGGGTGTCTCGTGGATGACGACCGTGAGATCGGCGGTGTCGCGGACGAACGTGAAGTCCCGGGTCTGCTCACCGTCGCCGTGGATCTCGATCGGCAGACCGCGAGCGACGCGCTGGACCACGATCGGGATGATTCCGGCGTACGAGCCGGGGTTCTGCCGCGGGCCGTAGTTGTTGAACGGCCGGACGACGGTGGCATCGATGCCGAAGGTCTGCACGTACGAGCGGATGATGTGGTCCTCCGCCGCCTTCGCCGCGGCATACGGGGTGATCGCGTCATCGGGGTGCGCCTCGTCCATCGGCACGTACCGGCCCGATCCGTAGGCCTCGGAGCTCGACATGTGGACGAGCCGCTCGATGAGCCCCCGCCTGGCGATCTCGCAGAACGTGGCGGTGATCCCGATGTTGGTCAGCATCGTCCAGTGCGGATACTCCAGCGAGGTCGGCAGCGGGACCACCGCGAGATCGAAGACGGTCTCGATCTGGTGGGTGGCCACCACATCCTGCATCGCAGCGAGGTCGGACGCGTCGAGGCGGATCACCTCGAGGTCGGGGTACGCGGCTCGGGCGTCGTCGAGGTTCGTCTCGTTGCCGAGGAAGAAGTTGTCGACCACCACGATCTTGCGCGGCGATTCCGTGATCAGACGGTCGACCAGGTGACTGCCGATGAACCCGGCGCCGCCGGTCACCAGCACAGAACGATCGCGCAGACTCACCCAGACATCTTAGCGGCGGCGCTGTGGGACACTCGCACCATGTCGATTCCCGAGGAGTTCGAGCGCCTCCACCACCTCCCCGCGAATCCGTACAACCCCCACGCCTGGATCGTCGGGGAGCCGGAGATCGGCGACGACGTGTGGATCGGCGCCTTCACGGTCATCGACGGGAGCGGCGGCCTGACCATCGGCCACGGGTGCGACATCTCAGCCGGCGCGCAGATCTACTCGCACTCGACGGTCGAGCGTGCGCTGAGCGACAGGGCGCTGCCGATCCGTCGCGCCGCCACCTCCGTGGGCCGCAACGTGCATGTCGGAGCGGGCGCCGTCATCCTGATGGGATGTCAGATCGGCGACCACTGCATCGTCGGGGCAGGCGCGGTCGTGAAAGAGGGCACCGTCGCGCCCCCGTACAGCGTGCTGGTCGGCGTGCCGGCCCGCATCATCCCGGACGGCGCCCGCCGCTTCGCGCAGGCCGACTGAACTAGGCCCCGAGCCCCAGGAACGGCGCGAGCGCCGCGGCCGACCTGCGCCCGTCATGCACGGCGGCGACGTACGCCGGTCCGGCCGACCGGGTGGGGGCGAACGCCGGCGGGTCGGCGATGAAGCGCCTCAGCTCCGCCTCCAGGGTTTCCGGCGTGGCCTCGTGGACGGGCAGTTCGAGTCCGGTGCGGTCGCGCACCTCCGCGCGGGTGCGCTCGTCGACATGACCCATGACGAGGCGACCGGACGCCATCGCCTCGCATGCGGCGACGCCATAGCCCCCCACCGCGAACTGATCGAGGACGATGTCGGCGCCGGCGTAGAACGCGGGCATCTCCGCATGGGGCACCCCGACGATCTGCCGGTACTCGATCACCCCCTCGTCGTCGAGGCGGCGCAGCACGGGCTCGATCAACGGGGTGCCTTTGATCCACGAGTTCGACGGAGCGTGTGCGACGACCGGGCGTACGCCGGCCGGCGCGGACCCGGCACGCCACTCGCCCGGGTCGACGACCACCGGGCACCAGTCCGACCCGGGGAGCCAGCGCAGCAGATCGGGTGTGGACACGAAAGCGGGGATCCCGAGTTCCGCGGCGAGGGCGGCGTTCCTCGCGGTCTCCTTCTCCAGGGCCGCCGCCACCCGTGAGTGCGGGAACGGCGACCACGGGCTGCCGGCGGCGTGGCGGAGAGGCGGGCGGATGTCGCTGCCGTGGAAGATGAGCGCCCCCGCGACCCCTCGCTCAGCGAGCCGGCGCACCTCCGCCGCCGGCGACATCCCGTACCGGCGTCCGAGCAGCGGAAGCCCCGACTCCCACACCACGTGCGTCTGCGCGGCGAGATAGTCCTCGAAGGCGGCATGCCAGACCGGGTCGCGCAGGGAGACCGCCTCGGGAACCCGCAGGTCGACCGGGTTGCCGTAGGCGTCCGACCCGAAGGCGTAGACGGATACCGCGGCCGCACCGGGCAGGCTCCCGGACACCGCACGCGCCCAGCGGTAGCCCTGGCCGGCGGTGTTGTTCGGGCCGATGAGCAGCCGGACCGGCGTGTCCGGGACCGGGGGCAGGGGCGGCGCGTCGGAGTGGCGGTAGGGGTAGCGCACGCGGTCGGCCAGACGACCCAGCACGCCCTGACCGGCCGCGATCCGGCGGCCGAGCCGCTGCACCGGCCGCGGCGCACGGTCGAGCAGGCCGGAGGGGTCGAGCATGTCACCTCCACGCGGGGCGTTCAGAGCCCGCTGATAGCCTAGGACCGATGAAAAACGTCTGGGGCGCGCTGCGCGAACTGGTGCCGCTGCTTCCCGGTCGTGCCAGGCAGTTCCTGATGATGTACATCGTCAGCACCGCGGTCCTGGCACTGTTCGACGTGGCCGCGATGACCCTGCTGGTGCTCATCATCACCCCGGTGGCGGCCGGCACCAACGTGAAGCTCCCGCTGGTCGGAGAACTGCCCGCTGACGCCACCCCGTGGCTCATCCTGCTCGCCTGCGCACTGATCATCATCAAGAGCGCGCTGGCGGTCGCGATGCACGCGATCGCCACGCGTCAGTTCGCGCACTACGAATACGAGATCGGCGCGCGCCTGTTCCGGGCCTACCTCGGGGCGAGCTGGGAGGAGCGCTCGAAGCGCAGCACCGCCGAGTTCACGCGCATCGCCGACACCGGCATCTCGGTGGCGATCTCCGGCCTGATCCTCACGGTGCTCACCATCCCCGGCAACGTGCTCACCATCGTCCTCACGCTGGGAGTTCTCATCGTCGCGCAGCCGGTCACGGCGGTCGTGTCGCTGGTCTACCTCGGCGTCGTCGCGGCGATCATCAACCGCGTGGTCACCAACCGCACCCTCCGCTCCTCGAGCGACAACCTGTACGTCAGCTACACGATCGCGCGGCTGCTCACCGAGATGGTCGAGGCGCTGAAAGAGCTGACCCTGCGCGGCCGGCTGGAGCAGATCCAGCAACTGGTCGGGCGGGAGCGCCAGGCCGCGGTGCGGGCCCGTGCAACCCTGGCGTTCCTCAACATCATCCCGCGGTACGCGTACGAGGTCGCGCTGATCGGCGGGTTCCTGCTGATCGGCGGAATCAGCTACATCATCGGCGGCCTGTCGGCGGCCATCGTGTCGGTTGCGCTGTTCGCCGCGGCGGGCGTGCGGCTGATCCCGTCCCTGACCGGCATCCAGGCCTCGGTCATCACCGCGACCTCGAGCGTGCCATGGGTGCGCGACGTCGTCTCCGACCTTCGCGGTGCGGAGGCGAGCGCCACCGACGCCCTCGGGGGCACGGATGCGGCGGAGCTCCCCGAGCACCCGCGGACGCTCACTCTGCGCGACATCGAGTTCCGCTATCCGACCGGGTCGGAATCGGTGCTTCACGGACTCGACCTCGACATCCCGCTGGGCTCATCGCTCGGCATCGTGGGCCCGAGCGGTTCGGGCAAGTCGACGCTGGTCGACCTGCTGCTCGGCCTGCGCACCCCCACGGCGGGGCGCATCGAGGTCGACGGCATCCCGCTTCCCGACGTGGTGCACGCCTGGCGCTCCCGCATCGGATACGTCCCGCAGCGGGTGACGCTGTTCGACGGAACGATCGCGCAGAACGTCGCACTGACCTGGGATGACGACTACGACCGCGACAAGGTCATCGAGGTGCTGGAGAAGGCGCAGCTCGGCCCGCTCATCGCCTCGCGCCAGAACGGCCTGGATGGAACGATCGGCGAACGCGGGATGTCGCTGTCGGGCGGTCAGCAGCAGCGCCTCGGCATCGCGCGGGCGCTCTACTCGGATCCGCTCGTGCTCGTCCTCGACGAGGCGACGAGCTCGCTCGACACCAAGACCGAGGACGACATCGTGCAGGAGCTCCGCAGCCTGCACGGCGAGATCACCATCATCGCGGTCGCGCACCGGATCTCGACCATCAAGGACTACGACCGGATCTGCTATGTCGACCGCGGCCGCATCCTCGGAACCGGCGGCTTCCACGAGCTGGCCGCCACCCTCCCGCAGTTCGGTCTGCAGGTGCAGCTCGCGGGGCTGGGAGACTCGGACGCCGGTCTGACACCCTGACCGCGACATGCGCCCCACGTAGACTGAGCGTTCGTGCGTCCTCGAATCCTGTGCGTCTCGTTCTCGCCGATCCACGCGGACTCCCGCGTTCTGCGCCAGCTCGACGTGCTGCGCGAGCACGGCGAGGTGACCACGGTCGGGTACGGACCGGCACCCGACGGCGTGGCACGTCACATCGAGGTACCCGAGAACGCCCCATCCCTGCCCCAGACCCCGCTCGGGGTGCTGCGCCTGGCGCTTCGCCGCCACCGGGCGGTCGAGCTGACGTCTCCCGGCGAGAAGGCGGTCGTCGCCGAGACCGTCGCGTCGGGCCCGTACGACCTCGTCGTCGCGAACGACGCCCGCGCCCTGCCGCTCGCCTTCGCCGCGAAAGGCGACCGCGACATCCCGGTCTACGCCGACATGCACGAGTGGGCCCCGGAGGAGCGCTCCACCGTCTTCAGCTGGCGGGTGCTGGTCGGCCCCTACATGGAGTACCTGTGCCGCACCTACCTCCCGCGGGTCACCGCCCTCACCAGCGTCAGCGGCGGGCTCGCGAACCTGTACACCGAGAAATACGGCGTCCCGCACGAGATCGTGCGCAACGCTCCCGACCTGCGGAAGCTGAAGCCCTCCCCCGTCGACCCGGAGGTGATCCGGCTGGTGCACAGCGGCACCGCGGATGCCGAGCGCAACATCCTGGAGCTGATCGAGGCGACCGAGCGCCTCGGCGACCGCTTCACCCTCGACCTGTATCTGCTGCGGGTGCCGGGCGGCCACCTCGACGTGATCACGAAGCGCGCGGCGTCCAGCCCGCGGGTCACCGTGCACGACCCGGTTCCGCCGGACACGCTGCCCGACGTGCTGAACCCGTACGACCTGGGGGTGTTCCTCTACCCGCTGCGCACGCTGAGCCACCTGTACCACCTGCCCAACAAGTTCTTCGACTTCGTGCAGGCGAGGCTCGGGCTGGTGTTCTCGCCCGCCCCCGAGATCGACGCGCATATCGCGAAGTACGGCATCGGCATCGTCACCCGTGACACGACGGCCGATGCCCTCGTCGACGCCCTGAAAGACCTGACCGCCGCCGACGTGACCCGCTTCAAGAAGGCGTCGGACGCCGCGGCCCGCGACCTGTCCGCCGAACCCGACCGCGCCATCCAGGATGCGCTGGTGGGCCGCCTGCTCAGCGCATGAGGGTCGTGATCGCCACCCGCATCTTCGGGCCGGAGGTGTCGGCGGCATCGGCCATCCTGCGCATCTGGGCTGAGGAGTTCCGCGACCGCGGGGTCGACGTCACCGTGCTGACCGCCCGTCCGCCGAAGGGCTCCGTCATCGACGACCCGCCCGGCATCCGGGTGAAGCGGGCCCGCGTGCTGCGCGACAAGCAGCAGTACGTGCGCGGGTACCTCAGCTATCTCAGCTTCGATGTGCCGCTGGCGTTCCGGATGCTGTTCTCGCGCAAGGCCGACCTGTACGTGGTGGAACCGCCCCCGACCACCGTCGCCGTGGTGCGGGTGATCGCGGCGCTGCGCCGCACCCCCTACGTCGTGCGAGCGGCCGACTACTGGTCGGAGGCCGCCGAGCTGGTCACCGGCAACCCGCTGGTGCTCGGACCGCTGCGCGCGGTCGAGGCGTGGGGGCTCCGCGGCGCGAGAAAGCTGTTCGCGGCGCACGAGCCGCTGATCGAGCGGTTCCGCTCGCTCGGCATCACGACGCCCGCCGTGCCGATCGGCTTCGGGGCCGACACCAAGGACTTCCGCTACCAGGGCCAGAAGGCGCCCACCCCGCCGGTCTTCGTCTACGGCGGCACCTACTCGGAGTGGCACGGCGCGCGCGTCTTCGTCGACGCGATGCCGGCCGTCCTCGCCGCCCACCCCGGAACCCGTCTGGTGTTCTACGGCAACGGCGAAGACCGGGATGCCTTGCAGGCCCGTGCAGACGAACTGGGCGTCCACGAGGCGGTCGAGTTCAACGGCCCGATCCCGCCGGCCGCGTTGTCGCCGATCCTCGCGAGCGCGACCGCGTCCGTGGCGAGCCTGTTCCCGGTCCCGGCGAACGAGTACGCGCTCGCGACGAAGGTGTACTCCTCGCTCGCAGCCGGCTGCCCCGTGATCTTCGCCGGGGTCGGGCCCACCCGGGAGTTCCTGAACGATGCGGAGCACCCGCTGGCCGGGGTTGCCGTCGGATACGACGTGGACGACGCCGCCGCCGCCATGATCGCCGCCGCCGCGAAACCCCTCCCGCCGAAAGCCCGTGCCGAGCTCGCGGAATGGTCGGCGGGTCGCTTCTCGTTGAACGCCATTGCACAGCAGGTGGTCGACGAGAGCATCGCCATCATCCGCGCGTAGAATCAGACGTTCGCCTCACTCTGGAGACATCCCCTTGAAGATCGCCGTCATCGCCCTCGGCAAGATCGGGCTTCCGCTCGCCGTCCAGTTCGCCGATAAAGGCCACGAGGTGGTCGGGGTCGACGTCTCGCAGCACACCGTCGACCTCGTGAACAAGGGCATCGAGCCCTTCCCGGGCGAGGCGCACCTCCAGGAGAAGCTGTCCGAGCTTGTTCCCGCCGGCACGCTGCGCGCCACCACGGACTACGCGGATGCCGTCCCCGGCGCCGACGCGGTCGTGCTCGTGGTCCCGCTGTTCGTCGACGAGCAGACCGCCGAGCCCGACTTCGGCTGGATGGATGCGGCGACCCGATCCCTCGGCGAGGTCCTGACCCCCGGCACGCTGGTCTCGTACGAGACCACCCTCCCCGTCGGCATCACCCGCGGCCGCTGGAAGCCGCTGCTCGAAGAGACCTCCGGCCTGAAAGAGGGCGTCGACTTCGACCTCGTGTTTTCGCCCGAGCGCGTGCTGACCGGCCGCGTCTTCGCCGACCTCCGCAAGTACCCGAAGCTCGTCGGCGGGCTGTCCGAGCGCGGCGCCGCACGTGCCGTCGAGTTCTACAACGCGGTGCTCGACTTCGACGAGCGCCCCGACCTGGCCCGCCCGAACGGTGTGTGGGATCTCGGCAGCGCCGAGGCCGCCGAGCTGGCGAAGCTCGCCGAGACCACGTACCGCGACGTCAACATCGGCCTCGCGAACCAGTTCGCCCGCTACGCCTCCACCGCCGGCATCGACGTGTACCAGGTGATCGAGGCCTCGAACTCGCAGCCCTACTCCCACATCCATCAGCCGGGCATCGCGGTCGGCGGCCACTGCATCCCGGTCTACCCGCGCCTGTACCTGTGGACCGACCCCGAGGCGACCGTCGTCTCGGCCGCCCGCGCCGCCAACGCCGGCATGCCCGACTACACGATCGGACTGCTCGAGGGCGCCTACGGCGACCTCGCCGGCGCGAAGGTGGCGGTGCTCGGCGCCGCCTACCGCGGCGGCGTGAAAGAGACTGCATTCTCCGGCGTCTTCGGCGCGGTCGAGGCCCTCACGGCCCGTGGCGCGACGCCGCTCGTTCACGACCCGTTGTACACCGACGAAGAGCTGGTGAAGCTCGGCTTCACCCCGTACCACCTCGGCGAGCAGGTGGATGCCGTGGTCGTCCAGGCGGACCACGACGAGTACCGCTCCATCGGCCCCGCCGACCTGCCGGGTGTGAAGGCGTTCATCGACGGACGCCGGGTGTCGTCGGCCGAGCAGTGGCCGGGGATCGCCTACCGCGTCATCGGGAAGGCGATCGCCGCGGCCTGACTCAGGCGCCGATCGCGGCGAGGAACCGCGGGCCCTCGCCGATAGTCGAGAGCTCCTCGGCGGCCGCGTCGGATGCGCGCTTCATCACGGTGATCTGCTCGGGGGTGAGGGCGTTGACCGCGGCGGCGAGATCGGCCGCCGTCCAGCCGTCGACGACCACGCCGAGCCCGTAGTCGCGGACGAACGGCACGATCTCAGGGCTCCGGCCGATCACGAACCCGAGGCGGCCCTGGATCGACTCGAAGAACTTGTTCGGAAGCGCGTAGACATTGTTCTCGAAACGGGGCGGGAAGAAGATCACCTCGAGATCGCAGTCGTTGACCGCCTGCGCCACCTTCGTGACATGCACCGGCTCGCGCAGCTGCACGCGACCCGCCGCATAGGCCGGGTGCCGGCGCACGACCGCCAGCTCGGACTCATCGCCGAGAACCATGAGGACGAGGGTGAACCGCGGCTCCAGGAGCAGGGCTGCATCGAGCATGATGTCCACCCCGCGCTCCGCCGCCGCGTAGCCGTGGTGCTCGAGCAGGATGCGGTCCGGGTCGACGGGAGACGGCACCAGCTGCTCGAACGGCGCCACATTGCGGACCACGCTCGGGCGCGGCACGCCGTACTGCTCGTGATAGAGATCGGCGATGCCTTCCGCGACGGTGAGTCGCGCGGTGAACACCGGCGAGGCGATGAACGTCAGCAGCCAGTCGTCGTACCCCGCGAGCAGGGTGCGGTAGAACAGACTGGTCCCGTTGCCCGAATACACCTCGTGGAGGTCGAGCACGAGCGGCCCGGTGGTCAACGCCGGCAGCGCTCCGACCGCCCACGGCAGCAGATGCAGATCATTGACGAGGATCAGATCCCAGGCGTGACCCTCCAGCTCGGCGGTGGGGAGGTAGCGCTGCACGAGCCGCCGGAAACGGCTCCCCCGGCGGAAGAGCACGTAGATCACCAGACGCAGCCACAGCGGCGGGTACCCGATCCGGAAGACGCGACCGGTGGCATCCGGATGCTCGGGACCACGGCTCAGGATGTCGACCGTGTACCCCGCGCCCTCGAGCCAGCGGACCTGATTCGAGACGCGGGCGTCCCTGCCGACCGGCGAATAACTCACGATGAGGGCGCGTGACACCGAGCCAGTCTACGGTCGGGGATCGCGCCCCCTCGGGTCCCCGGCGGGGAAACGTGGCATCATGGGATGCTTCGGGTACTGCGTTGTGATGTCGCGCGACCGACCCTCGGAAGACGGAGAACTTACTCGTGTGCGGAATCTTTGGCTATGTCGGGTCGGACGACCTCGACGCCTCGTCGGCGAAGACCCTCGTCACTCACGCGCAGCAGCGCGGCCGCGACTCCAGCGGCATGGTGATCCGCGAGGCCGACGGCTTCCACGCCTACCGCGCCGACTACCCCATCGGCTGGCTGCTGAAGCGCATCCCCCAGCCCGGCAACATCTTCTTCGGCCACAGCCGCCTCGTCACCAACGGCACCGGCGACAACCAGCCGGTGCTGCGCGAGCAGGTGCTGGTGCTGCACAACGGCATCGTCGTCAACGAGGACGAGATCTGGACGGCGCTCGGCAAGACCCGCGAGCTGCAGGTCGACACCGAGGTCATCCCGGCCATCATCGCCACCCACCTGGAGGAAGGCGGCTCGGTCGAGACCGTCTCCGCCCGCGTGCTCAGCATGACCGAGGGCATCGTCGCCTGCGCCGCCCTCATCCCCCGGCTCGGAAAGCTGATCGTGTTCTCCAACAACGGCAGCCTCTACGTCGGCGACAAGTCGGGAGGCACGGTCTTCTCGTCGGAGAGCTACCCGCTGCGCCAGATCGGCGCCGAGAACATCCGGCAGGTGCGCGAAGAGGGCGAGATCATCGACGTCCCCGCTCAGGAGCAGGAGATCGCGCTCACGGAGTGGAAGAACCGCAAGATCGACCTGGTCCCCGGGCTCGGCTACTCCGCCGCCGAAGAGAAGCTGCTCATCTACCCGAAGCCGGACTTCCGGCGCTGCACGCGCTGCATCCTGCCTGAGACCATGCCGTACATCTCGTTCGACGAGAACGGCGTCTGCAACTACTGCCACCACTACAAGAGCCGCAACCACCCCCGCCCGAAAGAAGAGCTGTTCGAGCTCGTCAAGCCGTTCCGCCGCTCGCACGGCGACGAGGTGCTGGTGCCCTTCTCGGGCGGACGCGACAGCTCCTACGGGCTGCATCTGATCATCCACGAGCTGGGGCTGAAGCCCGTCACCTACACGTACGACTGGGGCATGGTCACCGACCTCGGCCGACGCAACATCAGTCGCATGTCGTCGAAGCTGGGCGTCGAGAACATCATCGTCGCCGCCGACATCACCAAGAAGCGGGACTACATCCGCCGCAACCTGAACGCGTGGATCAAGTCCCCCCACCTCGGCATGCTGAGCGTGCTGACGGCGGGCGACAAGCACTTCTTCCGGCACATCGAGACGCTCAAGAAGCAGACCGGCGTGACCCTCAACCTGTGGGGCATCAACCCGCTCGAGGTCACCCACTTCAAAGCCGGCTTCCTCGGCGTGCCGCCGGACTTCGCGGAGGAGCGGGTCTACAGCCACGGCGCCATGAAGCAGCTGCGCTACCAGTCGCTGCGATTCAAGGCGATGCTGCAGAGCCCCGGATACTTCAACCGGTCGATCCCCGACACCCTGCTCGGGGAGTACTACCGCAGCTTCACGACCAAGTCGGACTACTTCCATATCTTCGACTACTGGCGCTGGGACGAGAAGCTCATCGAAGAGACCCTCGACGCCGAGTACGAGTGGGAGCACGCCCCCGACACGCAGACCACCTGGCGCATCGGCGACGGGACGGCCGCGTTCTACAACTACGCGTACTACACGATCGCGGGCTTCACCGAGCACGACACCTTCCGCAGCAACCAGATCCGGGAGGGCGACATCACCCGCGAGGAGGCGCTGCGACTCGTCGAAGAGGAGAACACTCCCCGGTACCCGAACCTGAAGTGGTACCTGGATGTCGTGGGCGTCGACTTCACGGCGGCGATCGAGGCGATCAACAAGGCCCCGCGGCTCTACCGCGAGGTCGACGCGAAGGCGCCGTCACTCACCTCGACGAACGACTGAGCTCTCCGGTGGCCGTATCGGCCCGACGCAGCTCCGGCCAGATCACCGCG
>JBFWWZ010000020.1:0-43013 GCA_050245915.1 Microbacteriaceae bacterium | reverse complement strand
GATCGCCATCTTCGCGAGCCTGTCGAACTTGTCGGCGTCGGTGGCGTTGCCTGCCGCGCGCAGCTCGTCGCCCTTGGCGCTCGCCGCAGCCGCCTTGCGACCCCAGTCGGCGGCGGCCTCCACATCCTCCCTGTGGTCCTGCTCCATCAGGCGCAGGTTGCCGATGGTCTGCGCGACGGCGCTCTCCGCCTCGGCGATGTTGTTGGTGTAGTCGCGGACCAGCTGGTCGAGCATCAGCTGCGGGTCCTCGGCCTGATCGAGGAGGGCGTTGATGTTGGCGCGGAGCAGCGCCGAGACGCGTCCGAGGATGGACTGCTTTGCCATGAGAGTGCCTTTCTGGAGGGTCGTGTCACACGGTATCGGTCGTCGGGTCTGATGCCTAGAAGCGGCCGTGGCCGCCGCTGCGGCCGGAGGTGCGGGAGGAGCGCCCGGAGAACCCGCCGGAGGAGTGCCCGCCGCCCCCGCCGAAGATGCTGCCGCCGCTGCTGTGGTGGCTGCTGCCCCCGCCCCACCCGGAGCTGGACCAGCCGCCGGAGCTCGAGCCGCCGCCCCACCACGACGACGAGGACGAGGACGAGGACGAATCGCCGTCGCCGAACAGCGATCCGAGGATTCCGCCCAGGATGGCGCCGTCGAAGCCGCTGCCCTGCTGGTAGCTGCCCTGATTCTGCGGCGCAGCGAGCGCGCTCTCGGCCTGCTCGACGTCGGACATCGCCAGGTCGAGGGCGATCGCCGCCATGCTCTCCGCGTCCGTCGCCTCCTTCATGGCCGCCTCGGCGGTCACGCCGGCGGCGACCGCCAGCTCGAGATGACGGGTCGCCTCGGACACCCGGGTGCGGGCCGTGCTGCCGACCGCTCCGCGGTGGGTCGCGATGTAGTCGTTCGCCTCCTGGACCCGGGATCGGGCATCGCGGAGTTGGCCGTCCAGCGCGGCGACCGCCGCGGCATCCTGTTTCGCCTTCGCCTCGAGGTCGGCTTTCGCCCGGTCGATGCTCGCGAGCAGCTGTTCGACCTGCCCGACCGCCTGCTGGGCGGCGCGCACCGCGACCGCGACACCGGATCGGTCGGCGCCCGCCTTCGCGATCACGGCGCGGGCGTCGGCGACCGTCGACGCCGCGAACCGGTCGAGCTTGCGCGCCTGTGCGGGCGCGCCGCCGACCGACGACAGGTCGGCGTCCGGGTAGGTCTTCTTCAGCGCGGCGATCGTCTTCGCGGCCGCGTCGATGCGCGCGTCGAGGCCCTGCTGCACGTCCGCGACCGTATCGAGCACCGCAGGGGCGTTCTTCTCCAGCTGACGCAGCTCATCGAACGCCGCCGCCTGCGCGTCGAGCACGCCGTCGGCCTGCTCGGCGAGGGCGATGAGCTGCTCGGTCATGCTGCGGCGCTGCTCCGGGGTCTCGGGGAAGGCGTCGTCCAGCTTCTGCTGCAGCTCGAACGCCTGCTTCGCCAGCCCCTTCGCCTCCGTGAGCGCCGCCTCGAAGTCGGTCGTCTGCTTCTCGCCGAACTGCGCCTGGGCGAAGCCGAGCTCCTGCTCGCTCGTCTTCAGCGCGTCATCGAGCTGCACCAGCAGGATGCCTGCTTTCTGGTCGAGGGCGGCTGCGTCCGCGGCGGCAGCCTTCTCGACCGCCTTCTTCTTGCGTCGCGACCGGACGACTCCGACGACGACCGCGGTTCCCACTCCCGCCGCCGCCACGCCCCCGACGACCGCAGGCACCGGCGAGGGCGCCTGGGCGGCGCGGAGGCCGTCGGCGAACGAGATCGCTCCCTGCGCCCAGTGGTCGTCACGCAGTTGCGGGATGAGGTCGTCCTGCACGACCCGTTCGATGTCGCCGTCGCTCACCGGGAAGTCGGTGCCGGTGGAGTACGCGTAATTGCGGTCGCGGGTGGCGATCGCGAGCAGCAGATCGGCGTCGCCGAGTCCGCTGCGGGTGGCGCTGTCGTCCGCCCAACCCTGCGCGTCCGCCGGGTTCTCGAAGGTGTCGACGTAGACCACGAACACCTTGGCGCCGGTCTCGTCGTAGAGGCTGTCGATGGCCGCGCGCACCGTGGCCGCGTCGCCCCCGAGCACGCCCGACTCGTCGAGCACGTACGCGCCGCCCAGGTCGACGGGATCGTCCGCCGGCGCGGCCAGCGCTCCGGCGGGGGCGAGCAGGAGCAGGGCTCCGGCGACGATCAGGGAGCCGACGAGAACCCGCATGCCCGCATCCTAACCAGCGCGCCCGGGTTCAGCCGAGGGTGACCGCCACCGCGGGGCCGGTGACCAGCTCGACCCCCGGGCCGTCGTCGTGGCTCACATCGATCGCCGCCCAGAGCAGATACGTGCCGGGTCCGGCAGGGGGCAGGTCGGGCCGGAAGGCTTCGCGCGCGTCGTCGTCGGGGCCGCAGACCAGCGGTTCGAACACGGTCTCGTAGGTCATCGATTCGCCGGGTCCGAGATCGACGATGCGCGCGGACATGTCCGACGGTCCGTTCGTGTGCCAGATCGTGATCCCGTCGCGCGACAGGGTGAGCGCGGGGCGGCTCGCCGTGGTGCCGAGGATGCTGCCGCTTCCCGTGTTGGTCAGCGTCACCGTGACCGGGATGCTGCGCGCATCCGCCGCGGCCGAGACCGCCGCCGCGCTGATCACCAGGCCGTCCTCGGCGGGCGGGAACGCGGCGACCGGCGCCTCGCACAGGTTCAGCCGCTCGGCGCTCGGACGGCTCATCGCGGCGTCGCTGCCGGCCGCGCCGCCTGCGCCGTCTTCGGCATCCGGTGCCGCCTCGGGCGCGTAGTCGGCGGAGCTGACCGTCGCGGGCGAGGTGCCGAACGAGGTCACCACGACGGCGGGCACGGCGATCGCCGCGATCGCGACCACCGATCCGGCGGCGGCGAGGACGACCCGAGGACGACGCCGCGCGCGGGCGCGACGCAGCACGGCATCCACGTCGATCTCGCCGCGGGGCTGGGTGCCCTCCTGGAAGCGGCGGCGGAGCTCAGAGTCGCTGGGCATCGGTGCGTCCCTTCTGTGGCGGCGTTCCGAGCCGGTCGGCGATGGAGCCGTCGTCCGCGAGGGAGAGGGCCATCTTGGCGAGGCCGTCGCTCAGGTAGCGCTTCACCGTGCCCGAGCTGATGCCGAGCGTCTCGGCGATGTCGTCGACCTTGAGGTCGTCGTAGTACCGCAGCACCAGGCAGGCGCGCTCGCGCGGGCTCAGCTTGCGCAGTTCGCGGTGCAAGTCGTGGCGCAGGTCGGTGTCGGCGTCGCTCGACGGGCGCTCGTCGGGCACGTACTCGAGCGGGGCGACCTTGCGCCAGCGGGTCATCCGCCGCCCGCCGTCGAGGTGGCCGTTGAGGATCGCGCGGCGCACGTACGCCTCGGCGCTCTCCACGCTGAACCCGTTGCGCAGCCGACCGAACGTCTTCACGAGAGCGTCCTGCACCAGATCTGCCGCCTGCTCGCGGGAACCGCAGAGCAGCATCGCGTACCGCTGGAGCGCGTCGCCGCGCGTCGCGACCAGTTCGGTCACGACGCTCTCCCACTCCGGGCGTTGCACGCTCATAACCCTAAAGACGCACGAGCGTCGCGAAAGGTTGGGGCGCGACAGGACGAAAGGCAGGCCGCCAGCGAGTCGACCTGCCTTCCGGGCTCGGGATGCGGTGCGGGCTACGCCTGCGCGGCTCGCATGCGATCGCGCAGCTGCTCCAGCTGACCGTGGATCTCCGCGGGGACGCGGTCCCCGAAACCGGCGAAGAACGCCGCGGCATCGTCGGCCTCCGCGAGGTGCGCCGCGGCGTCGATGCGGAACAGCTCCTGCCAGTCGGCGTCGCTCACGTCGGCGCCGTCGAGGTCGATCGCGCCAGGCGCCGGGATCCAGCCCACCGGGCTCTCCACAGCGGCGGCGCGGCCCTCGACGCGGTCGAGGATCCAGGCGAGCACGCGGCCGTTGTCGCCGAAGCCCGGCCACAGGAACCGGCCGTCGTCGCCTTTACGGAACCAGTTCACCTGGAAGACCCGCGGAACCCCGCCGGTCGCACGGAGGCCCTTGCCCACATCCAGCCAGTGCTGGAAGTAGTCGGCCATGTTGTAGCCGCAGAACGGCAGCATCGCGAACGGATCGCGGCGCAGCTCGCCCACAGTGCCTTCGGCGGCCGCCGTGCGCTCGGACGAGATCGTCGCGCCCACGAAGACGCCATGCTCCCAGTCCCGTGCCTCCGCCACCAGAGGCACGTTGGTGGCACGCCGGCCGCCGAAGATGATGGCGTCGATGACGACGCCCCGCGGGTCCTCCCAGTCATCCGAGATGCTCGGGATCTGGGCGGCGGCCACGGTGAACCGCGAGTTCGGGTGTGCGGCGGGACGTCCGGAATCCGGCGTCCAGTGCTCACCCGTCCAGTCGATGAGGTGGTCGGGAGCCTTGTCGGTCATTCCCTCCCACCAGACGTCGCCGTCGTCGCGCAGGGCGACGTTGGTGAAGAGCGTGTTGCCCCACAGGCTCTCGAGCGCCGTGGCGTTCGTGTTCGGCCCGGTGCCCGGTGCGACCCCGAAGATGCCGGCCTCGGGGTTGATGGCCCGCAGCTTGCCGTCGGGGCCCGGGGCGAGCCAGGCGATGTCGTCGCCGATCGTCTCGACCTCCCAGCCGAGGATCGTCGGCTTCAGCATGGCGAAGTTCGTCTTGCCGCACGCGCTCGGGAAGGCGGCGGCGACGTGGAAGACGCGTCCGCGCGGGTTGGTGACCTTCAGCAGCAGCATGTGCTCGGCGAGCCAGCCCTCGTCGCGGGCGATCACGCTGGCGATCCGCAGGGCGAACGCCTTCTTCGGCAGGATCGCGTTGCCGCCGTAGGCCGAGCCGAACGACCAGATCTCGCGGGTCTCCGGGAAGTGGGAGATGTACTTCGTCTCGTTGCACGGCCACGGCACGTCGACGTCGCCGGGGGCGAGCGGGGCGCCGACCGTGTGGGCTGCCGGCACCCATTCGGTGTCCGGGCCGATCAGCTTCAGGGCCTCCGAGCCCATGCGGGTCATGATCCCCATGCTGACGACGACGTAGGGGGAGTCGGTGATCTGCACCCCGAGGCGGGCGAGCGGGCTGCCGAGCGGCCCCATCGAGAACGGCACCACGTACATGGTGCGGCCCCGCATCGAGCCGTCGAACAGGCCCTCGAGGGTGGCGCGCATCTTCTTGGGGTCGGCCCAGTTGTTCGTGGGGCCCGCGTCGGCCTCCCGCTTCGAGCAGATGAACGTGCGCGCCTCGACCCGGGCCACGTCCTCGGGGTGGCTGCGGGCGAGGAAGCTGTAGGGCCGGTGCTCGGCGTTCAGCCGGGTGACGGTGCCGCTGGCGACGAGTCCGCGCAGCAGTTCGTCCTGCTCGCGCCGTGAGCCGTCGCACCAGACGACGGTGTCGGGGGTGGTGAGGTGTGCCATCTTCTCCACCCAGGCCACGACGCGCGGGTCGGTGCCCTCGGGCGCGAGTGCCCAGCTGGGGTCGTGAACGGGCTCGTAGACCTCGTTCTCGTCATCGGGCGTGGACACCGGACGGGGGAGAAGATCGGTCATATCTCCACTCTGCGGCCGAATTCCGCCGCCGGGAAGCCTCAAAGGGTAGAAAGATCGGCCAATCTTTCCGTATGCTGCAATTCGTGAACGATCTCGCGACCCTCGGGCAGCGCATCCGGCATTTCCGCACCAACGCCGGCCTCACCCTCGATCAGCTGGGTGCGGCGGTCGGCGTCGCCCCCAGCCAGCTGTCGCTCATGGAGAACGGCAAACGCGAGCCGCGGCTGTCACTGCTCGGCTCCGTCGCGGACCACCTCGGCATCCCGGTCGCGCAACTGCTGGAGCCGACCGCGCCCACCGAGCGCGCCGGTCTCGAGATCGAACTGGAGCGCGCCCAGTCGAGTCCGGTGTATGCCGAGCTCGGGCTGCCCGTGATCCGCGCGAGCAAAGGGATGCCGGACGACACCCTGCGTGCGCTCGTCGGCCTGCACCATGAGCTGGCCCGGCGCTCGCGGGAGGCGATCGCCACCCCGGAGGAGGCGAGGCGGGCCAACACCGAGCTCCGCACGATGATGCGGGAGCGCGACAACCACCTCCCCGAGATCGAGAAGCTGGCCGAAGACCAGCTGAAGGCCGTCGGCCACGTCTCCGGCGCTCTCACGCATCGCGAGGTGCGGCAGATGGCCGAGCACCTCGGCTTCGAGCTGGTCCACGTGAACGACCTGCCGCACTCGGCGAGGTCGGTGACCGACCTGGAGAACGGGCGCATCTATCTGCCCCCGGCATCCATCCCGGGCGGTCACGGCCTGCGCTCGATGGCGCTGCAGGCGATCGCCCACCGGCTGCTCGACCACGCCGCGCCCGAGAGCTACGCCGAGTTCCTGCACCAGCGGCTGGAGATCAACTACTTCGCCTCCGCCTGCCTGATGCCGCTGACGCAGTCGGTCGAGTTCCTGCGCACCGCGAAGGCGGAGCGGAACATCGCGATCGAGGACTTCCGGGATGCCTTCGGCACCACCCACGAGTCCGCCGCGTTGCGCTTCACCAACCTCGCGACCCCGTACCTCGACATGACCTGGCACTTCCTGCGCGTCGGCGACGACGGCGCGGTGTACAAGGCGTATGAGAACGACGGGCTGCGCCTGCCGGTGGATGTCACGGGCAGCACGGAGGGCGAGATCGTCTGCCGCAAATGGAGCGCGCGCCGCGCGTTCGCGCGCACGAACCGGACCACCGAGTTCTACCAGTACACCGACACCCCGCAGGGCTCGTTCTTCGAGTCCACCCAGATCGGGACCAGTGCCTCCGACGAGTTCTCGATCACGCTGGGTGTGCCGTTCGGCGACTCGAAGTGGTTCCGCGGGCGGGAGACGACGCGCCGGGAGCAGTCGCGCTGCCCGGACGCCAGCTGCTGCAAGCGTCCGCCGGCCGAGCTGGCGCAGCACTGGAGCAGCCGCGCCTGGACGAGCGCGAAGGTGCACGCGCACATCTTCAGCCCGCTCCCGTCCGGCACCTTCCCCGGCGTCGACGACCGCGAACTCTACGAATTCCTGGAGTCCCACGCCAGCTCATAAGCGCCCCGGTGTGCCTGGTCGCGCGATGCCTGATCGCGCGGCGCCTGGTCGCCCAGGGGGCGACGTTAAAGGCACGACGGGGCAAAGGGAGCGCTCCTGCGCGAACAGCCTTCGGTGCCCTCGACACGATTCGAACGTGCGACTTCTTCCTCCGGAGGGAAGCGCTCTATCCACTGAGCTACGAGGGCGTGGTGCTGACCTAGGTTAGCAGCGTGGCCGGACGACGAGATGTGCACGCGACGATGACGCTCGAGGTCGACGGCCCGACGGAGTTCATGCTCGCGGTGTCGGCGGCACGGGGTGTACCCCTGGAGTCCGAGCGGTTGCGTGTCACGCTCGACGGCGAGGGGGTGCCGACCCGTGAGCTCGGTGACCTGCACGGCACGCGGCTGCAGGTGTTCGAGACCGTCCCCGGCACGATGCAGATCGAGTACCGGGCGGCGGTCGGTGGTCGTGCCGCTCCCGTCGCGGTCGAGCCGCTCGATGCCATCACCTATCTGCGTCCCAGCCGTTACGTGCAGTCCGACACCCTGCAGCCGTTCGCGCGCGACACCTTCCCGGGACTGGATGGCGCCGCGCTGGTGCGGGAGGTCGCGGCCTGGGTGCACGGCCGGCTGCGGTACGAGGCCGAGTCGACGTCGCCGACGGGCGGCGCCGCCGAGACCCTGGAAAGCGGAGCGGGGGTGTGCCGCGACTTCGCGCACCTGACCGCCGCGCTGCTCCGCGCCCTGGATGTGCCGGCCCGGCTGGTCTCGGTCTACGCCCCCGGCCTCGTACCCCCCGACTTCCACGCCGTGGTGGAGGCGCTGGTGGAGGGGCGCTGGGTGGTGGTCGATGCGACGCGCCTGGCTCCGCGCCGCGGGATGGTGCGCATCGCCACGGGGCGCGACGCCACGGACACCGCGTTCCTGACGAACACGATCACCGACATCCGGCTGACCGCACTGCAGGTGGAGGCGACCGCCGTGGACGAGCTCGACGACGATCCCGACGAGCTGGTGGAACTGGGTTAGGCGTCAAGCCCCGCGATCACCGACTCGACGATGGGGGTGGCATCGCCCGGCTCGCGGAAGGCCGGCGACTCCACGACGATCCAGTACGGCCCCTGGAACACGATGGCGGTTCCCACGCCGTTGCCGCCCAGCGTGAAGTACGCCTCCTCGCCGTAGGTCGGGACCATCTCGCTCTGGTCGAACGCGGCGTTCTTCAGGGCCGTGAGCGTATCGTCGTCGAGCTCCGCCACGGAGACGTCGATGTTGTCGCCGCTGGTCTGGTTCTGCCACCGGCACGCCACACCCTGGTAGGCGATGGCGCTCGCCGCGACGGAGCCCTCGCTCGGGCTGTACGAGTCGAGCAGCCCGAAGTTGGGGTTGAAGTCGTACACGGCCTGCGGCGACAGCAGCTCGTCGCAGGTGGCGTCGACCGGGGTGCTGACCGGGGTGGCGCTGATCGTCGGCGCGGGCTGACCGGTGGGATCGCCGCTCGGGTTGGGCCCGGTGAGACCCGGCTCCACGGGCGCCTCCGGCACGCAGCCGGTGAGGAGTCCCACCCCGAGGGCGGCGACGACGAGAGGGACCGCTGACCAGCGGAGCACAGAGCGCATGCCTCATTGTCACCCGCTTCCCCGTGAGAAGGCGGAGGCCCGCCCGGGCTAGGATCGTGACCTGTGACTCCCGCCGAACTCGCCGCCGCCCTGCTGGATGTCGTGCGGTCGGCGGCGGCGGCGCGCGGCCTCGATTCCGCGCAGATCACGCCGGAGGACGTCACCCTCGAGCGCCCTCGCAACCGCGACCACGGTGACTGGGCCTCCAACGCGGCGCTGAAGCTCGGCAAGCGCCTCGGCATCGACCCTCGGGCGTTCGCCGGCGAGCTGGCCGCTGCTCTGAGCGCTGTCGCCGGCGTCGCGTCGGCCGAGGTCGCGGGACCCGGCTTCCTCAACATCCGCCTGGACGCCGCCGCCGCGGGCGCGCTCGCGCAGGCGATCGTCGAGCAGGGTGAGGCGTACGGCCGGGGTGTGCTGTACGACGGCGTCACGATCAACGTCGAGTTCGTGTCCGCCAACCCGACCGGCCCGATCCACATCGGCGGCACCCGCTGGGCGGCGGTCGGGGACAGCCTGTCCCGGGTGTTCGCGGCCCAGGGCGGGCTGGTGACGCGCGAGTACTACTTCAACGACCACGGCATCCAGATCGACAGGTTCGCCCGCAGCCTGGTGGCCGCGCATCTGGGGGAGCCGGCGCCCGAGGACGGGTACGGCGGCGGCTACATCCTCGACATCGCTGCGCGGGTGGAGCAGCTCTATCCGGGCGACCTCTCCGCCCTCCCGCGCGACGAACTGCAGGAGGTCTTCCGCGCCAACGGCGTCGAGCTGATGTTCGGCGAGATCAAGGCCTCGATGCACGACTTCGGCGTCGATTTCGATGTCTACACGCACGAGAACTCGCTGCACGAGTCGGGTGCCGTGGAGCGGGCGGTCGCCCGCCTGCGCGAGCTCGGGCACATCTTCGAAGCAGACGGCGCGACCTGGCTGCGCACCACCGAGTTCGGCGACGACAAAGACCGCGTCATCATCAAGTCCGACGGCGAGCCGGCCTACATCTCGGGCGACCTGGCGTACTACCTCGACAAGCGCGAGCGCGGGTTCGAGCGCAACCTGATCCTGCTGGGTGCCGACCACCACGGGTATGTGAAGCGCCTGATGGCGATGACGGCGGCGTTCGGCGACGTCCCGTATGTGAACCTCGAGATCCTGATCGGGCAGCAGGTGAACCTGGTCCGCGACGGCGAGCCGGTGCGCATGTCGAAGCGGGCGGGCACCGTGGTGACACTCGAAGACCTGGTGGATGCGGTGGGCGTCGACGCCGCGCGTTACGCCCTGGTGCGCAGCAGCGTCGACTCCTCGATCGACATCGACCTCGACCTTCTGACGAAGCAGTCGAACGACAACCCGGTGTTCTACGTGCAGTACGCGCATGCGCGCACCCGCGCGGTGGCGCGCAACGCGGAGGCGTCGGGTGTCGACCGCTCGGCGTTCGATGCCGCGACGCTGGAGCACGAGACCGAGAGCGTGCTGCTCGGGGTGCTCGCCGAGTTCCCGCGCATCGTGCTGCAGTCCGCGGAGCTGCGGGAGCCGCACCGCATCGCCCGGTATCTCGAAGACCTGGCGGGCTCGTACCACCGCTGGTACGACGCCTGCCGCGTGATCCCGCTCGGCGACGACGCTGTGGAGGACGTGCACCGTACCCGTCTGTGGCTCAATGACGCAACGGGTCAGGTGCTCCGCAACGGACTGGGCATGCTGGGCGTGACCGCCCCCGACAAGATGTAGGGAATCCGATGACCGACGACACGCCCGCCGCCGCGAAGAAGCCCGTCGAGACGAAGCCCGTCGAGACGAAGCCCGTCGAGACGAAGCCCGTCGAGACGAAGCCGGCGGAGCCGGCCACGGCATCCACCGAGCCCGCCGTCGAGGTCGTCGCGGCGCCGGCGAAGAAGCGCCGCCGCTGGCCGTGGGTGCTCGGCGGGATCCTGCTCGTCCTCGTGATCCTGCTGGTGATCGGCTACATCGTCGGCGAGAACTACGCGAAGAACTACGCACGCGACTACATCAAAGAGCGCATCGTCGCCGTGCTCGGCGTCGACGACCCCGACACCGTCACCGTCGACGTCGCCGGCCCGGTGCTGCTGCAGGCGCTCGCCGGCAAGCTGAACCAGGTGGATGTCACGGCCGAGTCGGTCACGTTCGGCACGCTCTCCGGTGCCGCGACTGTGCACGCCGAGGGCGTGCCGCTCGACGCGAACGCGAAGACGGACAAGCTCGACGTCACATTCGCGATGCCGGAGGACCAGGTCTCGTCGGCGCTCGCCGGCAACCTCAGCGGCCTGCAGCTCGACTCGATCACCCTCGAGGAACCGGAGATCAAGGTCACCTCGACGATCAACCTGTTCTTCTTCACCCTCCCGGTGGGGATGGGGATCGTCCCGTCCGCGGAGGACGGGCAGCTGGTCTTCACGCCGACGACCGTGACGCTCGGCGACCAGGACTACACGGTCGATGAGCTCAAGCAGGAGATCGGCGACCTCGCCGGCCCGCTGCTCGAGCAGCAGTCGCTGTGCGTGAACGAATCGCTGCCGGTCGCGCTGAAGATCGTCGACGTCGACGTGGTGAAGAAGGACCTCGTCATCACGATCAACGGCGACGGGGTGGTCATGGGCGGCAGCGACCTCTCGACCCCCGGCACCTGCGCGGGCTGATGACGTCGGCGGTACACCCTCGCCCGCTCCGCTAAACTGGCGGCGGCTTCAGGGACCAAGCCGGGTTCGCTCGCCTCACTGTTCGATTCATATCCGTGAGGTCATCGTGTCCGCGAACCCGCTCGCTCCGGAGTGGCTCCGCCACCCCGACGATGCGAACGCGCTCGCCGCGGCGGTCTGGCCGCGCGGGGCGGCCCGCACGGCATCCGGGGCCGTGAGCATCGCCGGAGCGGATGCGACGGCACTGGCCTCCGAGTTCGGCACCCCGCTGTACGTCGTCGACGAGGCCGACGCCCGCGGCCGCACGTCCGGCATCAAACGCGCGTTCGACGAGGCGTTCGGCACCGAGGTGAAGGTCTACTACGCCGGCAAGGCGTTCCTCTGCACCGAGGTGGCGCGCTGGATGATCGACGCCGGCCTCAACATCGACGTCTGCAGCGGGGGAGAGCTCGCGGTCGCGCTGGCCGCCGGAGTCGACCCCGCCCGGCTGGGCATGCACGGCAACAACAAGAGCCACGCCGAGATCGACCGTTGCGTCGAGCTGGGTGTGGGAGCGATCGTCCTCGACAGCGTCGTCGAGGTCGAACGCGTCGCCGAGGCGGCACGCCGGCACGGGCGGGTGCAGAACGTGCGGCTGCGCATCAACTCCGGGGTGCACGCCAGCACGCACGAGTATCTCGCCACCGCCCGCGAAGACCAGAAGTTCGGCATCCCCCTCGCCGACGCGCCGGATGTGGTGGCGCAGATCCGCGCGCACGACACCCTGCGCTTCCTCGGCCTGCACTCGCACATCGGATCGCAGATCTTCGAATCCGACGGGTTCGCCGAGGCTGCCCGTCGCCTGCTGACCGTTCACGCCCGGCTGCTCGAGGGCGGCGACGTGCCCGAGCTGAACCTCGGCGGAGGGTTCGGCATCGCCTACACCACGGCCGACGAGGTCACCCCGATCGAGAGCATCGCGGCCGACTTCGCGCGGGTGGTGACATCCGAGTGCGCATCGCTCGGCATCCCGGTGCCCGTCGTCGCGATCGAGCCGGGGCGGGCGATCATCGGCCCGTCCACCGTCACCCTGTACGAGGTGGGCACGATCAAGCCGGTCGCGGTGTCGACAGGCTCGATCACCGCAGAACGCCTGTACGTCAGCGTCGACGGCGGCATGAGCGACAACGTGCGGCCGGCCCTCTACGCCGCCGACTACTCGGTGCGCCTCGCCAACCGGGTGTCGGATGCCGACCCGGCCCTGGTGCGCATCGCCGGCAAGCACTGCGAGTCGGGCGACATCGTGGTCCACGCCGACTACCTGCCGGGAGACGTCACTCCCGGCGACCTGGTCGCCGTGCCCGCCACCGGCGCCTACTGCTGGGCGCTGGCCAGCAACTACAACTACCTCGGTCGTCCCGCCGTCGTCGCCGTGCGCGACGGCGAGGCACGCGTCATCGTGCGCCGTGAGACCGAGGCCGACCTCCTATCCCGAGACACCGGAGTGCCCCGCGCATGATCGAGTACCGCAATCTGAGAGTCGCCATCCTGGGCGCCGGGTCCGTGGGGGCGCAGGTGGCGTCGCTGCTGCTCACCCACGGCGACGAGCTGGCGAGCCGCGTCGGCGCAGGCCTCGAGCTGGTGGGCGTCGCGGTGCGCGACCCGAAGGCGGTGCGCACCCCCGCCATCCCGGAGCACCTGATCACGACCGACGCGCGCTCGCTGATCCTCGGTGCCGACATCGTCGTCGAGCTGATGGGCGGTCTCGAACCGGCGCGCGAGTACCTCGAGCTGGCGATGAACTCCGGCGCCGACGTGATCACCGCCAACAAGGCGCTGCTCGCGACCCACGGGCCCGAGCTGTTCGCGATCGCCGAGCAGGTGGGTGCGCAGCTGTATTACGAGGCGGCCGTCGGGGGAGCGATCCCGATCATCCGCCCGCTGCGCGACTCGCTCGCCGGTGACCGGGTGCACCGCATCCTCGGCATCGTCAACGGCACGACGAACTACATCCTCGATCGCATGGACACCGAGGGCGACACCCTCGAGGAGGCGCTCGCCGCCGCCACCGAACTGGGATACGCGGAGGCCGACCCGACCGCCGACATCGGCGGCTACGACGCTGCGCAGAAGGCGTCGATCCTCGCCAGCCTGGCGTTCCACACCAGCGTGCCGCTCGAGACGGTGTACCGCGAGGGCATCGAGCACATCACGCACGCCCAGGTGCTCGCGGCCCGCAAGGCCGGCTTCGTGGTGAAGCTGCTGGCCGTCTGCGAGCGGCTGGTGGATGCCGAGACCGGTGTCGAAGGCGTCAGCGCGCGGGTGCACCCCGCCCTGGTCTCCCGCGACCACCCGCTCGCGGCGGTGCACGGAGCGAACAACGCCGTGTTCCTCGAGGCCGAGGCCGCGGGCAGCCTCATGTTCTACGGCGCGGGTGCGGGCGGCATCCAGACCGCGTCGGCGGTGCTGGGCGACGTGGTGTCCGCGGCGCGCCGGCACGTCATCGGCGGCCCCGGCGTCGCGGAGTCGACGAGTTCCGAGCTGCCGGTGCTGCCGATCTCGAGCGTCACCACCCGCTACCAGATCACCCTGGAGGTCGCGGACCAGCCGGGCGTGCTCGCCACCGTCGCCACGATCTTCAGCCAGCACGGCGTCTCGGTGGAGGCGGTGCAGCAGTCGCCGCACACGCCGGCCCTCGCCGACCTCGGGACCGAGCTCGGCACGGCGGACCTGCCGGCGACCGCTACCCTGGTGATCGGCACGCATGAGGCGACGGAGTCCGCGCTCGCCGCGACCGTCACGTCACTCGAGGCGAACGGATCGGTGGCCGAGGTCACGAGCGTGCTGAGAGTCGAGGGACTGTAATGCCACAGTGGCGCGGAGTGCTGCACGAGTACCGGGACCGGCTGGACGTCACCGACGCCACCCCGATCGTCACACTCGGTGAGGGCGGCACGCCGCTCATCCCGGCCCCTGCCCTGAACGAGCGCACCGGCGCGAACGTCTGGGTGAAATTCGAGGGCATGAACCCGACCGGCTCGTTCAAAGACCGCGGGATGACGATGGCCGTCTCGAAGGCGGTCGAGCACGGTGCGAAGGCGGTGATCTGCGCATCGACCGGCAACACCTCGGCGAGTGCAGCCGCCTACGCCACCCACGCCGGCATCACCGCCGCCGTGCTGGTGCCCGAGGGCAAGATCGCGATGGGCAAGCTCGCCCAGGCGATCGCTCACGGCGCCGAGCTGCTGCAGGTGCGCGGCAACTTCGACGACTGCCTCGACATCGCGCGCGAACTGGCCGACCACTACCCGGTGCACCTCGTGAACTCGGTCAACAACGACCGCATCGAGGGACAGAAGACGGCCGCGTTCGAGGTCGTCGAGGTGCTCGGCGATGCCCCCGACTTCCACTTCATCCCGGTCGGCAACGCGGGCAACTACACCGCCTACGCCCGCGGCTACAAAGAGGAGGCGGAGCGCGGCGCGAGCTCGCGGCGGCCCCGCATGTTCGGCTTCCAGGCGGCCGGCAGCGCGCCGATCGTGCTCGGACACGTCGTGAAAGACCCCGACACGATCGCCAGCGCCATCCGCATCGGCAACCCCGCATCGTGGGAGCTCGCGCTGGTCGCCCGTGACGAGACCGACGGGTTCTTCGGGGCGATCGACGACCGCGCCATCCTGGATGCCCACCGCATCCTGTCGAGCGAGGTGGGCGTCTTCGTCGAGCCGGCCTCGGCGATCAGCGTCGCCGGGCTGCTGGAGCGCTCCGCCGCCGGCGAGATCCCGAAGGGCTCCACCGTCGTGCTGACGGTGACGGGTCACGGCCTGAAAGACCCGCAGTGGGCGCTGAAGGCAGCGGACGGCAGCGATGTCACCCCCACCAGCGTCGCGGTCGACGTCGCCGAGATCGCCGGCGTGCTGGGGCTGGTCTCAGCAGGCTCGACCGCCGGAACATCATGAGCCCGATCCCTGTCGGGCGCAGCGTGCTCGTCAAGGTCCCGGCCACCACCGCCAACCTCGGGCCGGGGTTCGACACGCTCGGTCTCGCGCTCTCCGTCTACGACGAACTGATCGTCACCACCCGGAAGAAGCCGGGGGCGACCGTCGTCGTCGAAGGCGTCGGGGCCGGTGATGTGCCTACCGACGAGTCGAACCTGGTGGTCAGGTCGATCGCGTACACGTTCGCCGCGTACGGGATCGAGCTGCCCGGCCTCGACCTGGTGGCCCGCAACAACATCCCGCACGGTCGCGGAATGGGCTCGTCGGGTGCCGCCATCGTCTCCGGGATCATGGCGGCGAAGGGCCTGCTCGAGGGCATCGTCGAGCTCGACAGCCAGGCGCTGCTGTCTCTCGCGACCGCGCTCGAAGGCCACCCCGACAACGTCGCCCCCGCCCTGTTCGGCGGCCTCACCATCGCCTGGATGACGCCGGAGGGTCCGCGGCACAAGAAGCTCATCGTGCACCGCGGCGTCTCCCCGCTCGTCGCCGTGCCGGTCGAGTCGATCATGTCGACGAAGCTGGCCCGCAGCCTCCAGCCCGAGACCGTCCCGCACGAGGACGCGGTGTTCAACGTCTCGCGCTCCGCACTGCTGATCGCGGCGCTCATCCAGAGCCCCGAGCTGCTGCTCGCCGCCACCGAAGACAAACTGCACCAGAGCTACCGCGCGAGCGCCATGCCCGAGACCGACGCGCTGATCAGGATGCTGCGCGAACACGACCTGGCGGCGGTCGTCTCCGGGGCGGGGCCCTCCATCCTCGTCCTCGGCAGCGACCCGGCGCAGCGCCTCGTCGCGGCGGACCTGATCGCCGAGCACTCCACCACCCCGTGGAACTGCATGCTGCTGGCCGTCGACTTCCGGGGTGCTACAGTGGTACCGCACTCGACGGAAGCCGTGGCGTAAGCCCGCCCGCGAGAGCATCTCTCTTCACCACATCTCCCCGCACATTCATCTGCGTGCGGGTTGAAAGGAATATCCCCACGTGACCGATCCCCGTATCGAGCTGAGTCGTCTGCGGCTTCCCGAGCTCGTAGCCCTCGCGGCAGCACGCGGCATCGTCGGCGCGGCCAAGCTTCGAAAAGGAGAACTCGTGGACACTCTGGCCGAGAACGAAGACGGCGCGACGATCGCGCCCGAGACCAGCGCCCCGGTGGTCGAGCCGGCCGAGACGCCTGCCGAGACCGCCGTCGGTTCGGTGGTCGAGCCTGTCGAGACCCAGACCGCGCCCGCCCGCCGGTCGCGCCGCGCCACGGCATCCACCGAGGTCGCCGCCGAGCTGGCCGCCATCCCGCCGGCCGACACCACTCCGGTTGCGGCGGCCGACGTCGCCGCCGACCTCGACAAGCTGCTCCCCGAGGTGACCTCGGGTGCCGCCGACGCCGAAGAGGGCGAGGGCGGCAACCGCCGCAGCCGCGGTCGCGGCCGCAACGGCGGCGGCCAGGCCGAGAAGTCCGGTGACAAGCCCGCGCAGAATCCGCAGCGCACCCAGAACCAGAACGGCGGCCAGCCGGGCGACGACGGCGAGAGCCGCTCCAGCCGCAGCCGCTACCGCGACCGCAAGCGCGGCCGCGGCGGCCAGAACGACGACTTCGAGCCCGAGATCAGCGACGACGACGTGCTGATCCCGGTGGCCGGCATCCTCGACGTGCTCGACAACTACGCGTTCGTCCGCACCTCCGGCTACCTGCCCGGCCCGAACGACGTCTACGTCTCGCTCGGCCAGGTGAAGAAGTACAACCTGCGCAAGGGCGACGCGGTGGTCGGCGCCATCCGCCAGCCGCGTGAGGGCGAGCAGCAGGGCAACCGCCAGAAGTACAACGCGATCGTCAAGATCGACTCGGTCAACGGCAACTCGATCGAGTCGGCGGGCGAGCGCGTCGAGTTCGGCAAGCTCACCCCGATCTACCCGAACGAGCGCCTGCGCCTCGAGACCGAGCCTGCGAAGCTGTCGACCCGCATCATCGACCTGATCGCCCCGATCGGCAAAGGCCAGCGCGGTCTGATCGTCGCGCCGCCGAAGGCGGGCAAGACGCTCATCCTGCAGGCCATCGCGAAGGCGATCGCGGTCAACAACCCCGAGGTCCACATCATGGTGGTCCTCGTCGACGAGCGGCCCGAAGAGGTCACCGACATGCAGCGCTCGGTGAAGGGCGAGGTCATCGCCTCGACCTTCGACCGTCCGGCGGAGGACCACACCACGGTCGCCGAGCTCGCCATCGAGCGTGCGAAGCGGCTGGTCGAGCTGGGCAACGACGTCGTCGTGCTGCTCGACTCGATCACCCGCCTGGGCCGCGCCTACAACCTGTCCAGCCCCGCGTCGGGCCGCATCCTCTCGGGCGGTGTGGACGCGTCGGCGCTCTACCCGCCGAAGCGCTTCTTCGGCGCCGCGCGCAACATCGAGGGCGGCGGCTCGCTGACCATCCTCGCCACCGCGCTCGTCGAGACCGGCTCCAAGATGGACGAGGTCATCTTCGAGGAGTTCAAGGGCACCGGCAACATGGAGCTGCGCCTGTCGCGCTCGCTGGCCGACAAGCGCATCTTCCCGGCGGTCGACATCTACGCCTCGAGCACCCGCCGTGAGGAGGAGCTGCTCAGCCCCGACGAGGTGAAGATCACCTGGCGCCTGCGCCGCGCGCTCGCCGGGCTCGAACTGCAGCAGCAGCTCGAGCTGGTGCTCAGCCGCCTCAAAGAGACGCAGTCGAACACCGAGTTCCTCGTGCAGATCCAGAGCTCGCTGCCCGAGAACGGCAAGAGCGCGAACGGCAACGGCCACAAGGAGTAGCGCATGTTCGAGTCGGTGGCGTCGCTGCTGGCCGAACGCGACGACCTGCAGCAGCAGCTCTCCGACCCGGCCATCCACGCGGATGCCGGGCGGGCCAAGAAGGTCAACCGCCGGTACGCGGAACTGAGCCAGATCGCGAAGGCGCACGAGGACTGGGAGCAGGCGGGGTCCGACCTCGAGGCCGCCCGTGAGCTGGCGAAAGAGGATGCGGCGTTCGCCGACGAGATCCCGGCACTCGAGGAGGGCCTCGCGGCCGCGCAGGAGAAGCTGCGCCGGCTGCTGATCCCGCGCGATCCCGACGACGGCCGCGACGTGATCATGGAGATCAAGGGCGGCGAGGGTGGCGAGGAGTCGGCGCTGTTCGCGGCCGACCTGCTGCGCATGTACATCCATTACGCGGAATCCCGCGGCTGGAAGACCGAGCTGCTGGAGCGCACCGAATCCGACCTCGGCGGCTACAAAGACGTGCAGGTCGCGATCAAGTCGAACGCCAGCGATCCGGCGCAGGGCGTGTGGGCGTCGCTGAAATACGAGGGCGGGGTGCACCGCGTGCAGCGGGTGCCGGCGACCGAGTCGCAGGGCCGCATCCACACCTCGACCACCGGTGTGCTGGTGTTCCCCGAGGTGGATGAGCCGGAGGAGGTCGAGATCAATCAGAACGACCTCAAGATCGACGTGTTCCGCTCGTCCGGTCCCGGCGGTCAGTCGGTCAACACGACCGACTCGGCGGTGCGCATCACGCACGTCCCGACCGGCATCGTGGTGTCGATGCAGAACGAGAAGTCGCAGCTGCAGAACCGCGAGGCCGGCATGCGCGTGCTGCGCGCCCGGCTGCTGGCCCGGCAGCAGGAGGAGCAGGCGGCCCTCGCCTCCGACGCCCGCAAATCGCAGATCCGCACGATGGACCGCTCCGAGCGCATCCGCACCTACAACTTCCCCGAGAACCGCATCGCCGATCACCGCACGGGGTACAAGGCGTACAACCTCGACCAGGTGATGAACGGCGCGCTCGACCCGGTCATCGCATCCTGCATCGAGGCCGACGAAGAGGCCCGGCTGGCTTCGCTGGTCGAGTAGCGCGAAACGCGTATCGAGACCATGGCGAGCATCTCCGACCTGCGGCGTCACGCGATCGAGGTCCTGACCGCGGCGGGCGTCCCGACCCCCGACGCCGACGCCGAGCTGCTGATCGGGCACGTGCTCGGGCTGACCCGCGGCCAGGTGCAGGCCAAGGCGGTGACGGATGCCGGGGTCGGCCCCGACGACCGGGTGGCGGTCATCGAGGTGGTGGAGCGCCGCGCCGCCCGCGAGCCGCTGCAGCACATCACCGGACGGGCGGCGTTCCGGTCGCTCGAACTCGCTGTCGGGCCGGGGGTTTTCGTGCCGCGTCCCGAGACCGAGACGGTCGCGCAGCTCGCGATCGACGCCCTCGTCGCCGTCGCATCGCCGCAGCCGCTCGCGGTCGATCTCGGCACCGGCTCGGGCGCGATCGCCCTGGCCCTCGCGACCGAGGTGCCGCACGCGAGTGTGGTCGCCGTCGAGAACTCGCCGACCGCGTTCGTCTGGACGAAGCAGAACGCGCGCGGTGTTCCGAACGTGCGCCTGGTGTTCTCCGATCTGGCGTCCGCCGTGCCGGAGCTCGACGGCGCCGTCGACGTGGTCGTGTCGAACCCGCCGTACATCCCGCTCGGCGCGATCCCGCGCGATCCGGAGGTGCGGCTGCACGATCCGGAGCACGCGCTCTACGGCGGGCCGGACGGCCTGGATGTGGTGCGCGCCGTCTCCACGCGCGCTGCGGCCCTGCTGCGACCGGGCGGCACCCTCGTGCTGGAGCATGGCGAGCTGCAGGGTGCGGCCATCCGCGAGCTGCTCGCCGCCGACGGCTGGAGAGCCCCGGTCACCACCCCCGACCTGCTCGGGCGCGACCGGGCGACGAGCGCCACGGCTGGTTGAGTAGCGACCGCAGGACGCGTGTCGAAACCAGCCGTGCGATCGGCGGGTTTCGACACGCGGCTTCGCCGCTACTCAACCAGCCGTGTTCCGCGACGCCGCGAAAGCCTCCACGGCATCCAGGAGCGCCGCGCCCGACGTGAAGAGGTGCCCGGTGATGCCGACGCTCTCGGCGCCGCGCACGTTCTCGACGAGGTCGTCGGCGAAGAACACGTCGGCCGGGTCGGCGTCGTACTCGCGCAGCAGCGCCTCGAACACGCGCGGGTCGGGCTTGCGCGCCCCGTAGTACGACGACGTGCGCAGGTGCTCGCCGAACAGCGGGGCGATCTCGGGCGCGATCGTCGCCAGGTGCTCGTGCACGAGGGGTCCGTTGTTGGTGAGGAGCGACACCTGCCCGAGCTCCGCGGCGCGCTCCACGGCGGCGATCGACTCGGGCCAGGCGGTCATGCCGCTCCGCCGGTTGGCGACCCACGCATCCACCGGCACGTCGACCCCGATCGCCTCGACCCAGGCGCGGTGGTACGAGTCGGCGTCGGCGTAGAAGCCGGCTTCCGCGGCCCACTCGCCGCGGTCGTTCCACCACCGGCGGCGCAGCTCCCGCAGGTCGTGGCCGGTCAGCGCGGTGAGGCCCGCCATGCGCTTCGACCAGTCGTAGTCGTAGAGCACGTCGTCCATGTCGAACACGAAGAGAAGAGGCACAGTGTCTCCAGAATAGGATCGACCAGATGGCCACGTACGACACCTCGGACCCGGCAGCGCTGCTGACCGGGATGCGACTGGCCCGCCAGGCCATCGGCAGGGGCGAGCTCGTCGTGATCCCGACCGACACCGTCTACGGGGTCGCCGCCGACGCCTTCTCGCCCGCCGCCGTCCAGCGACTGCTCGACGCGAAGGGCCGCGATCGCACCGCGCCTCCACCGGTGCTGGTCCCCGGCATCCCGACCCTGGACGCGCTCGCCGAGGTGGTGCCCGACGAGGCGCGGGCCCTCGTCGCCGAGTTCTGGCCGGGCGGGCTGACCATCGTGCTGCGGGCCCGCCGCACCCTCGACTGGGATCTGGGGGAGACCCGCGGCACCGTCGCGCTCCGCATGCCGAGTCACCCCATCGCTCTCGAGCTGCTCGCCGAGACCGGCCCGCTCGCGGTGTCGAGCGCGAACACCACCGGCGAACCCGCCGCCACCACCGCCGAGGCGGCCGAGGCCATGCTGGGGGATGCCGTGGCCGTCTACCTCGAGGCGGGTCCGGGCGGCGAGACCGCCTCCACGATCGTCGACGCCACCGGCCTGGAGTCCCCGGCCGGCAAGCTGCGGATCCTGCGCAGCGGGGTCATCCCCGACGCCGAGATCGTGCGGGTCGTGGGGGCCGACCGGTGCGCATAGTCTTCTACCTCCTCGTCGCCGGCACCTCGGCGGTCGTCACCTTCGGGCTGGCGTACCTGATCTTCCGGCTCAGCCACCGCTACCGGCTCTACCCGAAGATCCGCGCGCGCGACGTGCATACTCGGCCCACCCCCCGGCTCGGCGGGGTGGCGATGTTCCTCGGGATCGTGGTCGCGTTCCTGATCGGCGCCTTCCTGCCGCAGTTCTCGCTGATCTACGCCGACCCCGGCAAGATCCTCGCGATCCTCGGCGCAGCGTTCCTGATCGTGATCATCGGCGTGGTCGACGACATCATCGACCTCGACTGGCTCACCAAGCTCGCCGGGCAGATCCTCGCCGCCGGCCTGCTGGCCTGGCAGGGGGTGCAGATCGGAAGCATCCCGATCCCGGGCCTGATCGTCATCGGCTCACCATGGATGTCGCTGATCCTGACCGTGTTCATCATCGTGCTGGTGATGAACGCCATCAACTTCATCGACGGCCTCGACGGGCTCGTGGCGGGTGTCGCGATCATCTCCAACGGCGTGTTCTTCCTCTACGCCTACCTGATCTCGTACGGGACCAGCGAGCAGACCGACTACTTCAACCTGGCGCAGTTCCTGGCGGCGGTGCTGATCGGCGCCTGCATCGGCTTCCTGCCGCTCAACTGGCATCCCGCGCGGCTCTTCATGGGCGACGCCGGCGCTCTGCTGGTCGGGATGCTGATGGCAGCATCCAGCGTCGCCGTCACCGGCAACATCGATCCCTGCCGCCTCAACGGGGAGTGCGCGAACCCGACCGATCTGCTCGGAGCCTCCGGCCTCCTCCCGGCCTTCATCCCGATCCTGCTGCCGTTCGCGGTACTGATCGTGCCGCTGCTCGATTTCGGGCTGGCGGTGTTCCGCCGACTGCGCGCGGGCAAGTCGCCGTTCTCCGCCGACCGCAAGCACCTGCACCACCGCCTGCTCGACATGGGCCACACCCACTTCCACGCCGTGCTGATCTTCTACGCCTGGACGGCGGTCGCCTCCGTCGGCTGCCTGCTCGTGCTGCTGCTGCACGACTGGTGGTGGGCCCTCGTCATCACGGCCGTCGGGCTGCTGGTGTGCACCATCCTGACTCTCGCGCCTCTCAGCAGGCGCAAGGCCGCGGAGGCCGCCGTCCAGAGCGCCGACCCGGAGCTCACCACCGACGCCGCTATCGCCTCCCTCGACCCGCTCGACGCCGCGGCGGAGCGCTTCGACCCGGAGAAGGAGCCGACGGATGCCGAGGCCGAGGTCGCCCTGGATCGCCTGAACGAGAAGGGGGCGTCGGCGTGACCGCCGTGCTGACTCGCGCACTCGTCTACGGCGGCATCGTCGCGGCGGTCTGCGCGGCCGCGGGCGCCGGCATCGGCTGGCTGGTCGCCGGGGGCCCGGGACTCGCGGGCGGGCTGCTCGGAGCCGCCCTCTCGGCGGTCTTCCTCGGCCTCACCACCGTGAGCGTGCTGGTCGGGCAGCGGTTCACCCGCGACGACCCGACGAACCCGCTGTTCTTCGCGGTGGTGATCGGCGCCCTCGGTGTGAAATTCGTGATCTTCCTCGTGTTCATGATCTGGCTGCGCGGTCAGACCTGGCTCGATCTCGGGGTGTTCGCGTTCACCACCATCGCCGCGGTGGTCGGCTCGCTGATCGCCGACGCCGTCGCGCTCAGCCGGACCCGAGTTCCGTACGTCGGCGACGTCCGGCTGCCGGGCGATGACACCCCCAAGCCCTGATAGGGTGAGGGAGACCTTCCCCCCTACGATCGCCGCGCGTCGCTGCGTCCTGATCAGGAGAAAGCCCTGCTAGCCTCACACCTCGCTCCCACCGCGGTCGCGTCGGAGTGTCCTCCCGGCGAGTTCTGCGGACCTTCGATCGACGAGTTCTTCCCCGAGCCCGTCCTCTTCATCGGCACGCCGTTCGAGATGAACCGCATCCTGCTGATCCGCATGCTCGTCGTCGTCGTGCTGATCGTCATCTTCTGGGTGTCGACCCGCAACATGAAGGTCGTGCCCGGCCGCGGTCAGGCCGCCTTCGAGTTCATCACCGGCTTCGTGCGCAACAGCATCGTCGTCGAGACCCTCGGCGAGAAAGAGGGGCGGCGCTTCATGCCGCTCCTGTTCACGATCTTCTTCCTCACGCTGGGGCTGAACCTCACGGGCACCATCCCGGGCCTCCAGATCGCCAGCACCGGTCTCATCGGCCAGGCGCTCATCATGGCCGTCGTCGCGTACGTGACCTTCATCTACGCGGGCATCAAGGCCCACGGCCTCCGGTTCTTCAAGAACGCCACCGTGCTGCCCGGCGTCCCGCTGCCGATCGTCCCGATCATCGCGCTGCTCGAGTTCCTGTCGACCTTCATCATCCGGCCGATCACGCTGACCCTGCGACTCACCATGAACATGGTCGCCGGGCACATGCTGCTGGTGCTCTGCTTCCTGGCCACCAACTTCTTCTTCGTCACCGTGCTGGTCGCGCAGGGCAATCCGCTCGGCCTGCTCGGCATCGGCACCTTCGCCTTCGGCATCGCGTTCACGGTCCTCGAGATCTTCGTCGCGGCGCTGCAGGCCTTCGTCTTCACGATCCTCACCGCCATCTACATCCAGCTGGCGTTGGCCGACGAGCACTGAGCTCGGCGGACGGAACCCCTCGAAAGGAAAAACCATGAACGTAGTCGGAGCGCTCGCACCCCTCGCCTTCGGTCTCGCCGTCATCGGCTCCGGTGTCGGCGTGGGCATCATCGTCGGCAAGACGATCGAGTCGGTCGCCCGTCAGCCCGAGCTGGCCGGCCGCCTGCAGACCCTGATGTGGATCGGTATCGCCCTCACCGAGGCTCTCTGCTTCATCGCCATCGGCGTGGCGTTCATCCCGTTCCCCGCGCCGTAAGGCGTTCCGCTTCCAACCGAAGGAGTCCGGATGCTGACCGCATTCGCCGTCCTCGCGACCGTCCCCGAGGGGGAGGAGCCGACGCACTCGGTGCTGATCCCCGAGCTCCCCGACCTCGTCTGGGGCTCGATCGCGTTCTTCCTGATCCTCGGCCTCATGCTGTGGCGGTTCGTCCCGCGCATCAACAAGGCGCTCGACGCTCGTGCCGACGCGATCGAGGGCGGCATCAAGCGTGCCGATGAGGCCCAGGCCGAGGCCCAGGCCGCCCTGGAGAAGTACACCGCGCAGCTCGCGGACGCGCGCGGTGAAGCGGGCAAGATCAAGGACGAGGCCCGCGAGGACGCGAAGCGCATCCGTGCCGAGCTCATCGAGCAGGCCCAGGCCGAGGCGGCGCGCATCGTCGCTGCAGGCCAGGCGCAGATCGAGGCGGAGCGGTCCGCCGCGCTGGTGTCGCTGCGCGCCGAGGTCGGCACGCTCGCCCTCGACCTCGCCTCCGGCGTGATCGGCGAGTCGCTCACCGACGACAAGAAGGCCGGCGCGATGGTCGACCGGTTCCTGGCCGACCTGGCAGGCACCTCGAAGGGCAAGGCGGGCAAGTAGATGGGTTCGGCGTCACGCGTCGCGCTCGAAGCGGCGAAGAAGGCCCTGGCATCCGCCACCGGTGTCACGCTGACGACCGGTGAGCATCTGCTCTCGGCCGGGCGCGACATCGCGGGTTCCTCGCAGCTGCGCGCGCTGCTGGCCGACCCCTCGGTCGCCGCAGCCGAGAAGTCGGCGCTGATCGCACGCATCTTCGGCTCGATCGACCCCGCCGCTGCGAAGCTTCTCGGCGCGCTGGCCGCCTCCCGCTGGTCCGACCCCGACGAGCTGATCGACGGCATCGAGCAGGTCGGCATCCGTGCGATCGCCGATTCCAGCGATGCGTCCATCGAGTCGGAGCTGTTCGCCTTCTCCCGCGCCGTCTCCAGCGACCCCGAGCTGGAGCTCGCCGTCGGCAGCAAGCTGGGCGACCCGGCCGAGAAGGCCGCGCTCGTCGACCGCCTGCTCGGCGGCAAGGCGGCACCCGGCACCCTCGCGATCATCCGCCACCTGGTGCAGAGCCCCCGCGGCCGTCGCATCGGCCGGCTGCTCAGCACCGCCGCCGAGACCGTGGCGGATGCCTCGGGCGGCATCGTCGCGACCGTCACCGCGGCCGCGCCCCTGACCGCCGCACAGCTTCAGAGGCTCAGCTCCACGCTGCAGCAGCAGTACGGCCGCGAGCCGCGCATCGCGGTCCGCATCGACCCCGCTGTGATCGGGGGCCTCCGTGTGCAGGTCGGCGACGACGTGATCGACGGCACCGTGGCATCCCGACTGACCGAACTTCGCCTGCAGCTCGCGGGCTAGAACCGAAGGAACCCCATGGCAGACATCACCATCAGCCCGGACGAGATCCGCGGCGCCCTCAAGGACTTCGTGGCCGGCTACAAGCCGACCGCCGCCTCCGCCACCGAGGTGGGCACCGTCATCGACGCCGCCGACGGCATCGCGCACGTCGAGGGCCTCCCCGGCGCGATGGCCAACGAGCTGCTCCGATTCGCGGACGGCACCCTGGGCCTCGCGCTGAACCTCGACGAGGCCGAGATCGGCGTCATCGTGCTCGGCGAGTTCGCCGGCATCGAAGAGGGCATGGAGGTCACCCGCACCGGCGAGGTGCTCTCGGTCCCGGTCGGCGACGCCTTCCTCGGCCGTGTGATCGACCCGCTCGGCACCCCGATCGACGGTCTCGGCGAGATCAAGGCCGAGGGCCGCCGCGCCCTCGAGCTGCAGGCCCCTGGCGTGATGCAGCGCAAGTCGGTGCACGAGCCGATGCAGACCGGCATCAAGGCGATCGACGCGATGATCCCGATCGGCCGCGGCCAGCGCCAGCTCATCATCGGCGACCGCCAGACCGGCAAGACCGCGATCGCGATCGACACGATCATCAACCAGAAGGCCAACTGGGAGTCCGGCGACGTCAACAAGCAGGTGCGCTGCATCTACGTCGCCATCGGCCAGAAGGGCTCGACGATCGCGGCCGTCAAGGGCGCGCTCGAAGACGCCGGTGCGATGGAGTACACCACGATCGTCGCGGCTCCGGCCTCCGACGCGGCGGGCTTCAAGTACCTCGCCCCGTACACCGGCTCGGCGATCGGCCAGCACTGGATGTACGGCGGCAAGCACGTCCTGATCATCTTCGACGACCTGTCGAAGCAGGCCGAGGCCTACCGTGCGGTGTCGCTGCTGCTGCGTCGTCCGCCGGGACGTGAGGCCTACCCCGGCGACGTGTTCTACCTGCACTCCCGGCTGCTCGAGCGCTGCGCCAAGCTCTCCGACGAGCTGGGTGCCGGTTCGATGACCGGCCTGCCGATCATCGAGACCAAGGCGAACGACGTGTCGGCGTACATCCCGACCAACGTGATCTCGATCACCGACGGCCAGATCTTCCTGCAGTCCGACCTGTTCAACGCCAACCAGCGTCCCGCGGTCGACGTGGGCATCTCGGTCTCGCGCGTCGGCGGCGACGCCCAGGTCAAGTCGATCAAGTCCGTCTCCGGAACGCTGAAGCTCGAACTCGCGCAGTACCGCGCGCTCGAGGCGTTCGCGCTGTTCGCATCCGATCTCGACGCGGCCAGCCGTCGTCAGCTGGAGCGCGGTGCGCGTCTCACCGAGCTGCTGCGCCAGCCCCAGTACTCGCCGTTCCCGGTCGAGAAGCAGGTCGTCTCGATCTGGGCGGGCACCAACGGCAAGCTCGACAAGGTCCCGGTGGAGGACGTGCTGCGGTTCGAGGCCGAACTGCACGACTACCTCGGCTCGAAGACCAAGGTCCTCGACACCCTGCGTGAGACGAACGTCCTCGACGACGCCACCCGCGCCGAACTCGAGAAGGCGGTCGACGCGTTCTCGCAGACCTTCCAGACCAGCGACGGCCGCGCGCTCAACGCCCCCGGCACCGAGACGTTCGAGGCCACCGAGGTCGAAGACGTCAACCAGGAGAAGATCGTCAAGTCGAAGCGCTAGTCGCCCGACTCGACCCGGATTTCGACACGCGCCTCCGGCGCTACTCAATCAGCAGATAAGGAACACGACATGGGAGCCCAGCTTCGGGTCTACCGGCAGAAGATCCGCTCTGCCCAGACGACCAAGAAGATCACCCGTGCCATGGAGCTGATCGCGGCATCCCGCATCCAGAAGGCCCTGGCCCGGGTGCAGGCGTCCGCGCCGTACGCGCGCGCGGTGACCCGCGCCGTGTCGGCCGTCGCGACGTACTCGAACGTCAGCCACGTGCTCACGACCGAGCCGGAGAAGATCGAGCGCGCCGCGATCCTGGTGTTCGCATCCGACCGCGGTCTCGCCGGCGCATTCAACGCGAACGTGCTGAAAGAGAGCGAAGAGCTCGCCACGCTGCTGCGCAGTCAGGGCAAAGAGGTCGTGCTCTACGTCGTCGGGCGCCGGGCGGTCGGGTACTTCCAGTTCCGCAAGCGCGCGATCGAGAAGGCCTGGACGGGTGACACCGACAACCCCGGGTTCGCGACGGCGCAGGAGATCGGCGAAGAGCTGGTGGCGCGCTTCGTCCAGCCCACGCCGGAGGGCGGCGTCGACGAGATCCACATCGTGTACAACCGGTTCGTCAGCATGCTGACGCAGAGCCCCGAGGTCGTCCGCCTGCTTCCCCTGGAGGTCGTGGAGGGCGTCGAGGAGCCCGCTGACACCGTCGCGCTGCCGCTCTACGAGTTCGAGCCGGATGCCGACACGGTGCTCGATGCGCTCCTCCCGGTGTACATCGAGAGCCGCATCTTCAATGCGCTGCTGCAGTCGGCGGCCAGCAAGCACGCCGCGACCCAGAAGGCGATGAAGTCGGCCAGCGACAACGCCGACGCCCTGGTGCGCGACTACACCCGCCTCGCGAACAACGCGCGTCAGTCCGAGATCACCCAGCAGATTTCCGAGATCGTCGGCGGCGCCGACGCCCTCGCGTCCAAATAAGGAGACCCCATGGCCAACGCCACAGCTACCAAGAAGAAGGCCGACGCGCCGAAGAAGGGCGGCGTCGGACGCATCGCCCGCGTCACGGGCCCGGTCGTCGACATCGAGTTCCCGCACGACTCGATCCCCGAGATGTACAACGCCCTCACGACGACGATCACGATCGGCACGGAGAGCACCGAGATCACCCTCGAGGTCGCCCAGCACCTCGGCGACGACCTGATCCGCGCGATCGCGCTGAAGCCGACCGACGGCCTGGTCCGTGGCGGGGAGGTGCGCGACACCGGTGCCGCCATCTCCGTGCCCGTCGGGGATATCACCAAGGGCCGCGTGTGGAATGTGACCGGCGAGCTGCTGAACGGGACTCCCGGCGAGAAGCTCGAGATCACCGAGCGCTGGCCGATCCACCGCAAGCCCCCGGCCTTCGACCAGCTCGAGTCCAAGACCCAGCTGTTCGAGACCGGCATCAAGGTCATCGACCTGCTCACCCCGTACGTGCTCGGCGGCAAGATCGGCCTGTTCGGCGGCGCGGGCGTCGGCAAGACGGTCCTCATCCAGGAGATGATCCAGCGCGTCGCGCAGGACCACGGCGGTGTGTCGGTGTTCGCCGGTGTCGGTGAGCGCACCCGTGAGGGCAACGACCTGATCGCCGAGATGGAGGAGGCGGGCGTCTTCGACAAGACCGCGCTCGTCTTCGGCCAGATGGACGAGCCGCCGGGAACGCGTCTGCGTGTGGCCCTGTCGGCCCTGACCATGGCGGAGTACTTCCGCGACGTTCAGGGTCAGGACGTGCTGCTCTTCATCGACAACATCTTCCGGTTCACGCAGGCCGGTTCCGAGGTGTCGACGCTGCTCGGCCGCATGCCGTCCGCGGTGGGCTACCAGCCCAACCTCGCGGACGAGATGGGCGTGCTGCAGGAGCGCATCACCTCGACCCGTGGTCACTCGATCACCTCCCTGCAGGCGATCTACGTGCCCGCGGACGACTACACCGACCCGGCGCCGGCGACGACCTTCGCGCACCTCGACGCGACCACCGAGCTCTCGCGTGAGATCGCATCCCGTGGTCTCTACCCCGCCGTGGACCCGCTGACCTCGACCAGCCGCATCATGGACCCCCGCTACCTGGGTGAGGACCACTACCGCGTCGCGACGAGCGTCAAGCAGATCCTGCAGAAGAACAAGGAACTGCAGGAGATCATCGCGATCCTCGGTGTCGACGAGCTCTCCGAGGAAGACAAGATCACGGTGTCGCGTGCGCGCCGTATCCAGCAGTTCCTCTCCCAGAACACCTACATGGCCAAGAAGTTCACCGGCGTCGAGGGCTCCACGGTGCCCCTGAAAGACACGATCGAGTCGTTCGACGCGATCGTCCGCGGCGACTTCGACTCGGTGGCCGAGCAGGCGTTCTTCAACGTCGGCTCGATCAGCGACGTCGAGGAGAAGTGGGCGCAGATCCAGAAGGAGAACGGCTAGCCATGGCGGATGGTCCCCGCGAGCTGACCGTCAGCGTCGTCTCCGCAGACAGAGAGCTGTGGACCGGCAAAGCACGGCAGGTCGTCGCGCGTACCACGATCGGTCAGATCGGCATCCTCGCCGGTCACGAGCCGGTCCTGGGCATCCTCGCCAGCGGCGAGGTGCGCATCACGACGACCGACGGCTCCGTGGTGACCGCGCGCGCGGAAGACGGCTTCCTGTCTGTGCAGGCCGACGTCGTCCAGATCGTCGCCGGAGAAGCCGAGCTGGTTTAGCGGTGTCCGACCTGGGGGCGGCGACGGAGGCGGCGACGCTCCCGTTGCTGGTGGTGACGGCGGGCCTGCCCGCTGTCGGCAAGAGCACGATCGCCGAGGTGGTGGGTAATCGCCTGGGCCTGCCGGTGCTGTCGGTCGACCCGATCGAGGCGGCGATCCTGAGCGCCGGCATCGACGCCGAACAGCCGACCGGTCTCGCGGCGTACCTCGTGGCCGAGGCGATGGCGGAGAGCGTGCTCGCCGGTGGTCGAGGTGTGGTCATCGACGCGGTCAACGCCGTCGAACCGGCTCGGGAGCAGTGGTTGCGCCTGGCCGCGCGGCAGAATGCGGTGCTGCGGTTCATCGAGGTCACCTGCTCCGATCCGGAGGTGCATCGGGAGCGGCTCGCGGCACGTGCAGGCCGGCACGCGGAGACGGCGTACGCGGTCGAGCAGAGCCTCGAGGAGTGGGAGCCGTTCCAGGGGGAGTCGGCCGCGATCCCGCGGGTGACTCTCGACTCGGTCCGCCCGCTCGGCGTCAACATCGAGCAGGCCCTCGAGTTCCTGAACGGCTAGATGCTCATCCTGCTTCCCCCGTCGGAGACGAAGCGCGACGGCGGTGACGAGGGAACCCGCCTCGATTTCACGGCGCTGAGTTTCCCGTCGCTGACGGTTCCGCGCAGACAGGCGCTGGATGCCGCGCGCCGCCTGTCGAGAAACCTCCAGGCCGCGACGGCAGGCCTGAAGCTCGGGTCGACGCAGGCGCACGAAGCTCTGCGCAATCGCACGGTGCTGACCTCGCCCACGATGCCCGCGATCGACCGCTACGACGGTGTGCTCTACGAGGCGCTGGATGCCGGCACACTCACCCCGGATCAGCGCGCCTTCGCCGGTCGCCACGTCGCGATCGCGTCGGCGGCGTTCGGGCTGTCGCTGGCGCTCGACCCGCTGCCGGCGTACCGGCTCTCGCACGACTCGCGACTTCCCGGTGTGACGCTCGGGCGGCTGTGGCGTGCACCCGTCTCCGAGGTGCTGGAGCAGGTCCCGGGCCTGCTGCTGGATCTGCGGTCGGAGGCGTACGCCTCCCTCGGCCCGCTCCCGGACCGCCCGGATGCGGTGTTCGTGCGGGTGGTGAGCGAGGACGGCGAGGGCCGCCGCCGCGCCCTCAACCATTTCAACAAGCACGGCAAGGGTGTGTTCGTCCGCCGGCTCGTGGAGGCGGGGATCGATCACTCGGATGTGGCGACGCTGCTCGCCTGGGCCGGCACCGCCGGCATCCGGTTGGTGCCTGGTGCACCGGGCGAGCTCGATCTCGTAGTCTGACGACATGGATCCGGACCCGATCGGTAACGACACCGCGGCCGGCGTGTGGGTGGTCATTCTCGCGTACGGCGTGTTCTTCGGCGTGATTCTGCTGTTCAGCTACCTGCTCACGGCGATCACACTGATGTTCTTCTTCCGCAAGGTGGGGGTGGCACCGGGGATCGCGTGGATCCCGATCTTCAACACCTGGACCTGGCTGCGGGTGGGCGGGCAGCCCGGCCCGATCGCCCTGCTGGCGCTGACGCCGGCGGCGATCGTGGTGCGCATCTTCCTGGCGCTCGCGATGTACCGCATCGATCTGGCGTTCCGCAAGGATTCGGCGTACGTCGTGCTGGGCATCTTCTTCCCGTGGCTGTGGTGCATCCTGCTCGCGCAGAAGAGCGAGACGTACGAGCCGGGACTGCTCGCGCACTACGGGTATCCGCCGCCGATGGCGGGCTACGGATCGGCCGGCGACGGTGCGGTGGTTCGCCAGCAGCCGGCGACGTGATCGTCGACCATTCCCGCTGACTGCATGAGCGCGTAGATCGTGGTGGGCCCGACGAACCGGTAGCCGAGCTTCTTGAGCGCCCTGCTGGCGGCGTTCGATTCGGCTGTGGTGGCGGGGAGGTCGCTGAGCGCACGGGGTGCCTGTGCGCGCGGCGGGGGAGCGAAGCCCCAGAGCAGCCGGTCGAGGGCGCCCGGATCGTCGTGGACGAGTTGCTGCGTGATCCGGGCGTTGGAGATGGTGGCCTCGACCTTGGCCCGGTTGCGGATGATGCCGGGGTCGTTCATCAGCCGTTCCACGTCACCGTCGTCGAACGCGGCGACCCGGTCGATCTCGAAGTCGGCGAACGCGGCACAGAAGGTGGGGCGCCTGCGCAGGATCGTGATCCAGGACAGCCCGGCCTGGAAGCCCTCAAGGCTGAGCTTCTCGAACAGCGGACGGTCGCCGTGGAGCGGAATGCCCCACTCCTCGTCGTGGTAGCGCTGGTACTCCGCGTCGGAGCCCGCCCATGCGCACCGCGACCGTCCGTCGTCGCCGACGATGAGCGACGGCCGGCTCACGCAGCCGGTTCCGCAGCCGTGCCGAGCTCGGGCTCCAGGTCGAGCTCGAGCCGGGATGTGGCGGGAGCCGAATGCGCGATGCCCTCGTGCGCGAGCAGCCACGACTTGGTCGGGATGCCCTCGCCGCCGCTATACCCGGTGATGCGGCCGTCGCTGCCGAGCACGCGGTGGCACGGCACGATGATCGGAATCGGATTCGCCCCGACGGCACCGCCGACGGCGCGGCCGGCGGTGGCGCGGCCGGTCGCCATGCCGAGCTCGCCGTAGGACACGACCTCCCCGAACTCCAGATCGACGAGCTGCTCCCACACCGCGAGCTGGAAGGCGCTGCCTGCGAGCGAGAGCGGCAGGTCGAAGTCGCGCCGGTGGCCGGCGAAGTACTGTTCGAGCTGTTCCACCGCCCGGTCGAGGATCGCGTCGGACCGCTCGGGCAGGTCGTCGTGGGGGAGCACGCCGTCGCGCTCGATGGAGAGGGAGGTGATGGCGCTGCCGTTGCCGATGACCTCGATGCGGCCGATCGGACTCGGCATGCGGCGGAGGCTGACGGGGGTGTCGAGCGTGGTCTGCATGATCCGAGAGTAGACCGCGGCACCGACACCGACTCGCGGAAATCGGACATGGCGCAGGAGGGTCCTCCGCGGAGAGATGGGGAGGGGAGGAGGCGAGCCCGGATAGCCTCGAGTCATGCGCACCCGCTCGCTCGGTACCTCATCCCTCACCGTCTCCGTGATCGGCCTCGGCTGCAACAACTTCGGCCGTCCGGGCACCCTGACCGAGCAGCAGGAGGGCACCACGGCCGTCGTGCACGCGGCGCTCGACAATGGGGTGACGTTCTTCGACACCGCCGACATCTACGGCAAGGAGTTCGGCCTGAGCGAGCGGATGCTGGGCGAGGCACTGCGCGGCCGCCGCGACGAGGCGATCATCGCCACCAAGTTCGGCCACCAGCCGATGGCGCCCGACTTCGGCGGCGCGCCGAAAGGCTCCCGGGCCTACATCCGCACCGCGGTCGAGCAGTCGCTCACGCGGCTCGGGATCGAGACCATCGACCTCTACCAGCAGCACACCCCCGATCCCGCCACCCCGATCGAGGAGACGCTGGCCGCGCTGAACGAGCTGGTCGCCGAGGGCAAGGTCCGCGAGATCGGCTGCTCCAATGTCCATGTCGCCCAGCTGGCCGATGCCGCAACGCAGGCGGAGCGGCTCGGCACCGCACGCTTCGTCTCGGTGCAGAACGAGTACAACCTGCTGAGCCGTCAGGCGGAGGACGTGCTCGCCGCCGCCGAGGCCTCCGGCATCGGCTTCCTGCCGTTCTTCCCGCTCGCGAACGGCCTCTTCACCGGCAAGTTCACGCGCACCGAGCGGCCCGCGGACACCCGGATCATGCGCCAGCGCCCGAACGTAGCCGAGGACGCGCCGTGGGACGCCATGGAGGCCTACGCCGCCTTCTGCGATGCACGCGGCATTTCGATGCTGGAGGCGACGATGGGGTGGTTCCTCTCGCATCCCGGCATCTCGAGCGTGATCGCGGGCGCGACCCGACCCGACCAGGTGACGCAGAACGCGGCCGCGGGGGCGGGGTGGGTTCCGGATGCCGCGGACCGTGCCCGGATCGACGCCCTGTTCCCGGCGGGGTGAGCCTCAGTCTGCGCGGCTGAGGCTGCCGCAGGAGTACACGAAGTCGGTTCCGTAGCGCGAGAAGCAGTAGTCGAGCGTGGCGGGATCGACGATGTGCACCTCGATCGAGGCATCGGCGCCGATCTCGGCGACCAGGTGGCCGTGCGGGGTCATCGCCGCGTGGACAGGTTCGGTATGCGCCTCGCCGCCGATCGCGAACGTGAGGTCGCCGTCGAACCCGGTGCCGTCCGCCGCTGCGGTCACCACCTGCATCCCGGTCACGCCGTCGCCGGCGTCGTCGGCCACTCCGGTCCAGTCCCCGATCAGCTGCAGCTCCGCGTGCCCGACCGGATGCCCGCTCGTCGGGGGAGCCGCGGCCGCCGCGGCGCACCCGGTCAGCGCGGACGCGAGTACGGCGATGATCAGGACGGGGTGGATGCGCACGCGCTCAGCCCTCGGCGGCGAGTTCGCGCAGGATGGGCGCACCGGTCGTCACGGTGTGGATGCCGATGACGCTCGCGATCTCCATCACCTCGAGGATCTGCTGCGGCGTCGCACCGTAGCCGAGGGCGTTCTCGATGTGGAGCTTCAGCCCGACGCGGTACAGGTGGGTCGACGAGGTGTCGAACGCGATGTAGATGAACTCGCGCATCATCGGCGTCAGCGTTCCGTGCAGCCACGGGTGGGACGAGAACGCCGTGTACGCCTCGAAGAGGTCCGGCGTCAGCTCCAGCATCTCGTCCCAGGTGGGATTCCAGTAGCCGCGGTCGCGCGTGAACGCGGCCTTGATGCGCTCCTGCTCGTCGTCGAGCGGCGCCGGCTCGGTGCGCAGGCCCTTCTCGGCCATCACCTCGACCAGCACGGGCACGCCCACATTCATCGCGTGGATGCCGAGGGTCGCGGTGCACTCCAGCACCTCCATGACCTCCTGCGCGGTCGCCCCGGCCGCCAGCGCGGCGGCGATGTGGTGCCGGATGCCGGGCCCGTGCAGGTGAGTGGTCGCGGCATCCACGGTGAGGCCGATGAAGGCACGGGTCTTGGCATCGAGATGCTGGGCGCGGGCGGGCACGGCCTCGAACCCGAGGTAGGCGTGCAGGAACTCGGGGTCGAGCTCGAGGATGCTCTGCCACCCCTCGTCCCACGCCCCGTGCAGCGCGATGAACGCGGCCTTGATCTCATCCTGCCGCGCGGTGAGCGCCACTACTCCGCCAGGACGGTGGCGATCTGGCCGGCGGCGCCGGGGGCGGCGGGGAACTTCTGCCGCGTGCGGCCGTCGTGGCCGGGGATCACAGTCGCGCCGGTCTCTTTCGCGAGCTTCGTGATGAAGCTGAGGCCCGCCTTCATCTCGTCGAGGTCGGTGTAGGCGAAGAACGGCCACTCGTGCTCGATCTGCTCGTAGAAGTGGGCGGCGTCGACCGACAGGATGAGCCCGCCGTTGTCGGTCTCGATGCGGGTCAGCAGCTCGCCGGGGCAGTGGCCGCCGATCGGGTAGACGTGGATGCCGGGGTAGACCTCGGTCTCCTCGGTGATGAGGCGCAGCCGGCCTTCGTCCTCGGCCTTGTGCACCGGCGCGAGGTCGTCGACGGTGGAGAACTCGCCCTCGAGCTCGCCGCGCTCCTCCTTGCCGAACCAGTAGTCGCGTTCGGCCTTGCCGGAGACGATCTGCGCGTTCGGGAACAGCCCGAGGTAGCCGATGTGGTCGTAGTGGTAGTGGCTGGTGATGACCATGCTCACGTCGGCGGGGTCGATGCCGAGGATCTCGAGGCCTGTCGGCGTCGGGGTCACGCTGATCTCGCCGAGCCAGTCGAACTTGGCGATGTCATATCCGGTGTCGACGAGCATGATCTTCTCGCCGTCGCGGATCACCCAGAAGTTGTAGTCCATGTCGAGGTCGCCGTCGGGCAGCCCGTACTGGCCGTAGTCATGGAACACGTCGCTCTTGCGGACGACACGCTCGCCGTACTTGACCGACCACACCGAGAGGGACATCTGGAACTCCTTCGTTCGACTTGGCACGACTATATGATTGTCCGACAATCACGGTCAAGTCCGGTTCGAGAGGCGATTTCGCCTCGAAAGTTGACAGCGCGGGCGACTTTCGTCACTATGAGCGCAGATTGTCCGACAATCTGACGGTATTCCTGAACGGCAATCAACCGTGTGTTCCTCCTACCGAGGCGGCGCCGACGCCGCCACAACAGCAAGGGGTTTGCAATGAAGCGAATCATCCCGGTCACCGTCGCCCTCGCGGCGGCGACCGCTCTCGCCCTGACGGGTTGCTCCGGCGGCGGCGACAGTGGTGGCGGCGGGTCCGACGACCCGATCGTCATCGGCGGCATCGCCGGCACGACGGGCGCCTACGGCGCCGTCGGCATCGCGGTCATCAACGGTACCCAGATGGCGGTCGATGAGATCAACGAGGCCGGCGGCATCGACGGTCGTCAGATCGACTTCAGGTGGGATGACGACGCCGCCGACGCGACGAAGTCCTCCCAGCTGTTCCAGCAGTTCGTCAGCGAGGGCGCGGTCGCGATCCTCGGATCGCCCGACACCGGCCCCACCACGGCCGCCCTGGGCGACCAGATGCAGATCCCGGTGCTCGGCGCGGTCGACGACGGCGGTCTCACGGTCTACCCCAACGGACCGGACCAGCCCCCGTTCGCCTGGACCTTCAGCACCTCGCTGAACACGTTCGCGTGGGGCGAGAAGATCGGCGACTGGGCGATCGCGAACTGCCCCGGCGGTGTCGCGATGCTGCACGACCCGACCACCTACGGCCTCGGCGGTCTTGCCGGGTTCCAGATGGCGATGGATGCGGCGGGCGAGGAATTCGCCTACGTCGAGGCGATCACCGAGAACTGGGGCTCCGGCGCCACCGTGAACCTCGACGCCGAGATCCAGAAGATCGTCGACTCCGGCGCCGACTGCGTCGAGGTGTGGCTGACCCCCGGTGACGAGGCCGCCTTCATGCAGGAGATCGCCTCGCTCGGCATCGACGACCTGACCGTGCTGGGCAACGACGTGACCAACGCCGACCCGACGTTCACCGACCTGGCCGGCCCCGAGGGCGACGGGATGATCTCGGCGCTGCTCACCTCCGACGTCCACCCGAACGACCGTCTCACCGAGTGGATCGGGCAGTACAAGGAGAAGTTCGACGGCCTCGAGCCCGGCCCGTTCGCCGAGCTGAGCTACGACGCGGTCTACATCCTGAAGCAGGTCATCGAAGACGCCGACGGCAAGACCGACCCCGAGTCGATCCGCGCCGGGCTGAACAAGCTGACCGACTTCGACGGCCTGACCGGCAGCCTCTCCTTCACGGAGCAGATCCACACCACCATCAACAAGGAGCAGCTGACGATGGTGCAGTGGAGCGTCGACTCCGGCACGTGGGAGCCCATGGAGTAGCACCTCTCCCCGGTCCCCGGCAGGTGGCTCAGAGCCTGCCGGGGACCCCTCTCCCACATCACGCCGGGTGAACCCACGGCTACCCCAGAAGAGGAACAATGCTCCAGGTGCTTCTCTCCGGCCTCGCGGTCGGAACCATCTACGGACTCGTCGCGATGGCGTTCGCGATCGTGTTCTACGTGACCAAGGTCATCAACTTCGCCACCGGCCAGCTGCTGATGGTGTCGATCCTGCTCGCCGCGGGCGCCGTGAAACTCGGCATGCCCGACTGGCTGGGCATCGCGATCGGACTCGTCGCCGCCACCGTGCTCGGTGTCGTCATCTACGTCGTCGCGGTGCGGCCGGTGCTGCGCTTCGACCGCTTCAGCTTCGCCTGGCTGGTCAGCACGCTGGGCATCGCCATCGTGATCCAGTCGGTCTTCGCCATCCTGTTCGGGCCTGCCTCGCAGCCGTTCCCGCGCGGACTTCACGCGATCCCCGTCCACCTGCCGGGCGCCACGCTCACCGTGCAGGAGCTGCTGACCCTCGCCATCGGCGTCCTCGCGATCGTCGCCTGGGAGGTCGTGCGCCGCCGCACCCTCGTCGGCAAGCTCGGGATGGCGATCTCCACCGATCCGGAGATGGCCTCGACCATGGGCGCGAACGTCACCGCGTACGCGGTCGGGGCCTTTGCCATCGGAGGGTTCCTCGCCGGTCTCGCCGGCATCCTGGTCGGGCCGATCACCTACGGCAACCCGTACCTCGGCGACACCTACGGCATCTTCGGCTTCATCGCGCTGATGATCGGCGGCATCCAGCGCCCGTCGGCGGCGATGGGCGGCGGGCTGATCCTCGGCGTGCTCTCGCTCGGCGCGAACTCCTACATCGGCGCCCAGGCATCGGACTGGTTCCCCTTCGTGCTGGTGCTGCTGGTGCTGCTGGTCGCGCCGAATGGGGTGTTCGCCTCCGGTGACTCGCTGCGCAAGCTGTTCCGCCGCCGGGCCACGATGGCGGGGGCGAGCGCATGATCGCCGTCCTGAACCGCAACCGCTGGGTCGGATCGCTGGTGCTCATCCTGGCGCTCGCCGCCGGCACCTGGGGTGTCGCGACATCGAACTTCGGCCTGCAGAGCATCGTCACCGTGGCCGTTGTCTACGTGGTGCTGGCGGTGAGCCTCGACCTCGTCGCCGGCACCGTCGGCCTGTACTCGCTGGGCCACGCCGGCCTGTTCGCCATCGGCGCCTACGGCACCTCGCTGCTGAACCGGTACTTCCAGCTGAACGTGTTCCTGCTGCTGCCGATCGTCATCCTCGCGGCGGGTCTCGTCGGCGCGCTGCTCGGTGCGCTGTCGCTGCGGGTCAGCGGCCTCTACTTCGCGATCACGACGTTCATCTTCACGATCATCGTGTACGTCACGCTCAGCAACTCGACCTGGACCTTCGGGCTCCAAGGCACCACCGGCCCGATCTTCCCGGCCTTCCCGATCGAGGTGCAGAACCTGCTCGGCCGGTCGGTCGTCTGGGCCGTAGCCGTGGTACTGCTGGTCGCGATCGTGATCGTCTGGTCGATCCGGTCCTCCGCGTTCTACCCGGTGCTGCTCGCCGTCCGCGACGCCGAGCCGTACGCCCGGGCGAACGGGGTGCGCACGTCGCTGGTGAAGGTCGGGATCTTCGCGCTGTCGGCCGGCCTCGCCGGCATGGCGGGCTGGGTGTTCTCGTTCCTCGTGTACCAGTCGCCCACGCAGTTCGGCTGGGTGAACTCGGTCAACCTGCTCGTCATGGTGATCATCGGCGGCATGAACACCCGTCTCGGGCCGATCCTCGGCGCCGTCCTGGTCAGCGTGTTCCCGTTCGTCGTCAAGATCGACCCGTTCGTGCAGGAGGTCGTGCTCGGCATCGTGTTCGTCGCGGTGATCGTGCTCTTCCCCCGCGGGCTGGTCGGCCTGTTCGACGCCATCGTGCGGCGACTCCGCGGCAGGCGGGCGCCCGCGGCGGATCCGGTGGATGCCGTGGCGGCCGAGGCGGCGCCCGCGACCGAGCCGGCGGCGGTGTCCACCGACGAGGTGGCCCTCGCGGCGCGGGGGATCGACTTCAGCTACGTCCCCGGCGTCCCCGTCCTGCAGCACGTCGACATGGCGGTGCGGCGCGGCACGATCCACGGCCTCATCGGGCCGAACGGGTCGGGCAAGTCGACCCTGGTGAACCTGATCTCGGGCGAGCTGCGCCCGATCGCCGGCGAGATCGAGCTCAACGGGGCACGGGTCGAGCGGATGGGGGCGCCGTCGCGTCCCTCGCACGGTCTGCGGCGCACGTTCCAGAGCGCCGTGCTGGTGCGCGAGATCCCGGTGCTGCACAACACCACCGTGGGGCTGTACAGCACCATCCGGCGCATGGCCGCCCGGTCGCCGATCTGGCCGCTCCTGCCGTCGGCACGCCGCGACTCCCGCGCACTGGCGGAGCGCTCGACCGCGGCCCTCGAATCGGTCGGCCTCGAGAAACGCTGGCACGGGATGCAGGTGCGCGATGTCCCGCACGGTGTGGAGCAGCTGACGCAGCTGGCCTCGGTCGTCGTGTCGGAGCCGTCGGTGCTGGTGCTCGACGAGCCGCTCGCCGGACTGTCGGGAGCCGAGGTCAGCCACGTCGCATCGATCCTGCACCGGCTGCGGGAGCGGGGGGTGACGATCATCGTGATCGAGCATCAGACCCGCTTCATCTTCGACATCTGCGATGACGTGACCGTGATCGCAGCGGGGGAGCTGGTCACGAGCGGACCCGCGGCGGAGGTCCGGAAGAACGAGCGCGTACGAGAGGTGTACCTGGGCCAATGAGCGACGACGACACCCTCGTGGTCGAGGGACTGAGCGGCGGGTACGACCGCTTCGACGTGATCCACGACATCTCGTTCCGGGTCGCGCGCGGCGAGGCGGTGGCGCTCCTCGGACCGAACGGCGCAGGCAAGACGACCGTGCTGCGCGCCATCATGGGCCTGCTGAAGCACCGGCGCGGCACCGTGCGGATCGACGGCACCGACGTCACCGGCCTGCCCCCGCACCGGATCTCGCGCGGGCTTGCGGCGATGGTCCCGGAGGGGCGGCGGCTGTTCGTCGGCCAGTCCGTCGAGGACAACCTGCGGCTCGGCGGCCTGCGCACCCGGACCGACCGGGGTCGCACGCAGGAGCTGCTGCAGAGCGTGTACGACCTGTTCCCGGTGGTCGAGCGCTACCGGCAGCGGGAGGCGACCGCGCTGAGCGGCGGCGAGCAGCAGATGGTCGCGATCGGCCGCGCCATGATGGCCGATCCGTCGCTCATGCTGCTCGACGAACCCTCGCTCGGGCTGGCCCCGCTCGCCATCGCCGATCTCACCGCGGCGCTGCAGCGGCTGCGCGAACGAGACGCCTCGATCCTGCTGGTGGAGCAGCGCGTCGACATCGCCCTCGAGGTGTGCGACCGCATCTACGTCCTCAGCGGGGGCAGGATCGTGGACGAGGGTCGTGCGGCCGACATCGGGACCGAAGGACGCGCCCTCATCGACGCGTACCTGGGATAGAGGATCCGATGACCGAGACCTACGAAGTGATCATCGCCCGCTTCGGCACCCGCGAGGCGAAGCGCAGCGATGTGTACCTCAACTATCCGCTGTACCACGAAGACGACGGCCCGATCGGGATGGACTACTTCGTCTGGGTGGTGCGCAACGCGAACCGCACGATCATCGTCGACACCGGGTTCTCGGTGGCCGGCGGCGAGGCGCGCAACCGCACCATGGTGATCCACCCGACCGAGATCTGGGAGGCCCTCGGCATCGATCCCGCGACCGCGCCTCCGCTGGTGCTCACCCACGCGCACTACGACCACACCGGCAACCTGCAGCACTTCCCCGAGTCCCGCATCTTCGTGGCGGAAGCCGAACTGGAGTTCTGGAACGGGCCGCACGCGCATCGCGCGATGTTCCACCACTCGGTGGAGGACGACGAACTCACGATGCTGCGCGATGCTCGCGCCGCGGGCCGGGTCCAGACCTTCCGCGGGACCCTCGATCTCGCGCCCGGTGTTCAGATCATCGAGGTCGGCGGGCACACCCCCGGCCAGAGCGTGGTGCTGGTGCAGACGGCGGCCGGTCCGGTGCTTCTCGCCTCCGACGCCATCCACTACTACGAGGAGCTGGAGCGCGACATGCTGTTCATGTCGGTCGCCGATCTCCCGCAGATGTACGCGGGCTTCGACACGGTCACGGCGATGCTCGCCGACGGCCGGGTCGAGCACCTCGTCTCCGGCCACGATCCTTCGACACTGGCGCGTTTCGAGCCCCTCGAGGGTCCGCTCGCCGGCCACGCCGCACGGATCGGAGCGCCGGCATGAACGGGCGGTTCGACGGACGGGTGGCGCTGGTGACCGGCGCAGGCAGCGGCCTCGGCCGCGCGTCGGCGCAGCGGCTCTCGGCCGAGGGCGCCTCGGTGGTGCTGGTCGATATCGACCGCGGGGCGGTGGATGCCGTGGCGGCCGGACTCGGCGGCGAGGCACTGGTGGTGGGTGCCGACGTCTCCGACGAGGCCGCGGTCGACGACGCGGTGGCCCGCGCCGTCGACCGCTTCGGCCGCATCGATCACCATCACCTCAACGCCGGCATCTTCGGCAGCTTCATCCCGCTCCCCGAGCTGCCCGTCGACGAATTCGAGCGGGTGATGGCGGTGAACGTGCGCGGTCAGTTCCTGGGGCTGCGGGCCGCGTTCCGTCAGTTCAGCGCCCAGCGGTCGGCCGGATCCATCGTGGTGACCGCCTCGATCGCGAGCCTGACCGGTGCCGCCGACCTGCTGGCGTATCACACCTCGAAGCACGCCGTGGTGGGTCTCGTGCACGGCGCCGCGGTCTACGGGGGCCCCCTCGGCATCCGGGTGAACGCCGTGGCGCCCGGCATCGTGCCGACCGAGCTGTTCGCTGCCGCGGCCACCACCAGCGGCGGGAAGAACGACATGGAGCAGAGAGCGTCGACCACGCCGCTTCGTCGCGCAGGCACGCCCGACGAGATCGCGGCGGTCGCGGCCTTCCTGCTGAGCGACGACGCCGCCTATGTCACCGGCCAGGTGGTCAGCGCCGACGGCGGTGCCACCATCGTCAACACGGTACGACCCTCGGGCGGCGCCGGCGCATGGGACACCCGTGCCGTCGACGAGCCGATGTACGCGAACAGCGGGAACTGGAGCGCAGCACGGTGACGACCATCGGCTTCATCGGCCTCGGCAACATGGGCGGGCGCATGACCCGCCGCATCGTCGACGCCGGAATCGAGGTGCTCGGCTACGACGCCAAGACCGACAACATCGCGCCGAGCGGCGCGAGCGCGGCCTCAAGTGCCGCCGAGGTGGCGTCGTCGAGCGACATCGTGTTCCTCTCGCTGCCGGAGTCGAAGATCGTGGAGGCGGTGGTCCGAGGCGCGGACGGGATCGCGTCGCACCTGCGTGAAGGGACCGTGGTCGTCGATCTCAGCACGTCCGCGCCCGCGGCGACTCGCAGCATCCATGCCGAGCTGGCCGAACGCGGGGTCGCGTACCTCGATGCCGGGATCTCCGGGGGTGCCGCTGCCGCCGAGAAGGGGCAGCTCACGCTGATGGTCGGGGGCGAGTCGGAGGCTCTCGCG
>JBFWWZ010000019.1:0-45429 GCA_050245915.1 Microbacteriaceae bacterium | reverse complement strand
ACCCCACACCGCTGATCGCCGCGGCGGGCCTCGGCCTGCTGTCCAGCGTGGTGCTGGCGATGTACTCCGGCGGCTTCGCGTTGCAGGCCGTCGGGCTGAAGACGCGGCGGAGCATCTCGACCCTGCTCGCGGCCATCCTGGTCGCGGCGGTGGCCGCCGGACTCGTGATCCTCTCTGCGGACGCCCTCTCGATCGCCCGGGATCTGGCGACGACCCTCGCCGTGCCGGTGGCCGCGTGGGCGGGCATCTTCGCGGCGGAGATGATGATCCGCACCCGGACGTTCGACTCGCCGTCGCTCGTGGAGCCCGGAGGGGTGTACCCGCAGATCCGCACCGTGAACTTCGTGGCGTTCCTGCTGCTCACGGCGATCGGCTACGGCCTGACGACGGCGACGTTCCCCGGCCTCACCTGGCAGGGGTATCTGCTGCCGCTGGTCGGCATCCCCGCGGACTCGCCGCTCGGCACCGCCGATATCGGCGTGATCGCGGCGCTGGTGCTCGGCATCATCGTGCCGCTGGCGACCGCCATCCCCACGATCCGCCGTCAGGAGCTGCAGACGCTGAAGCTCGAGCACACCGGACCCATCCCGCGAGTCACGGGCTCGGTGCCGCGCCAGACCGGCAGTGTGCCGCGCGCGACGGGCCCTGTGCCTGCTGCCGCGCCTCCGGGCTTCGGCGAACCCCCTCCTAGACTGGAGCCGTGACCCCCACCCTCGCGGACGCGAACGCCGCCATCGCGGCGCTCTGGCCCCTCGGTGAGGCGGAATCCTGGGACGCGCCGGGGCTCCTGTCCGGTGACCCGGCAGCTCCGGTGACCCGGATCCACCTGGCCGTCGACGCCGTGCTCGACACCGTCGACGAGGCCGTCGAGGCCGGTGCCCAGCTGCTCCTGGTGCACCACCCGCTGCTGCTGCGCGGGGTGACCAGCGTCGCCGAAGACCGCTACAAGGGCGCCGTGATCGCCCGGCTCATCCGGGGCGGATGCGCGCTCGTCGCCGCCCACACGAACGCCGACATCGTCGCACGCGGCACCTCGGCGGTGCTCGCCGAGCGGCTCGGGGTGACGCACACCCGGCCGATCGTTCCGGGAACCGACCCGGCACAGGGCCTCGGCCGCGTGGGACGCCTGGCCGCGCCGACGACGCTGGGTGCGTTCGCGCGGCGCGTCGGCAACGCGCTGCCCGCCACGGCATCCGGGGTGCGGGTGGCCGGCGAGTACGATCGCGCGCTCGAGACCGTGGCTCTGTGCGCCGGGGCGGGCGACTCGCTGCTCTCGCATCCCGAGGTGCTGGCAGCCGACGTGTACGTCACGAGCGACCTGCGCCACCACCCCGCCTCCGAGGCGGTGGAGAACGCCCGGGTCAGCGGCGGCCCCGCTCTCGTCGACGTGTCGCACTGGGCGAGCGAATGGCTCTGGCTCGACGTCGCCGCAGAGCAGCTGCGCGAGGCGTTGCCGGGAGTCGAGATCGTGGTCAGCGAGCTGCGCAGCGACCCCTGGGACTTCGCCATCCTCCAATGACCACCGACCGATGACCTTCAGAACGGACACACCATGGCTCTGACGGCCGAACCCGCCGACCAGGCGCTTCTGCTCGACCTGCAGGCACTCGACACGAAGCTGCAGCAGCTCGGTCACCGGATCGGAACCCTTCCCGAATCGGCGGCCCTCACCGCCCTCACCGCCGAGCGCGACGCGCTGCAGCGCACCGTCGCCGAACAGCTCGGCGAATGGGAGGACGCCCAGGCCGAGCTGAAACGCACCGAAGCGGATGTCGAGGTCGTCGACGCCCGCATCGCGCGCGACACCGAGCGGCTGCAGGGCAGTTCGTCGGTGAAGGATGTCGCGGCGCTCGAGCAGGAGCTCGCGGCCCTCGCGAAGCGCAAGAGCGACCTCGAGGACATCGAACTCGCGGTGATGGAGCTCAACGACGAGAAAGAGCGTGCCCTCAACGACAGCCGCGGCGCCCTCGCCGACCTCGACGAGCGGATCGCGGAAGCCACCACGGCGCGGGACGCCGCCCTCGGGGGGATCGACACCGAGCGTCAGCATGCGGAGGCGAACCGGGCGACCCTCGCCGCGAAGATCCCCGCCGAGCTGCTCGACCTCTACGAGAAGCAGCGCTCTCGCTACGGCGTCGGCGCATCCCTGCTGCAGGGCGGCGTGTCGCTCGCGGCCGGTGTCGCCCTGAACGCCTCCGACATGGCGACGGTCCGCGCGGCCTCCGCCTACGACGTGCTGCTCTGCCCCGAGTCGAACGCGATCCTGGTGCGGACCGGGGAGTCCGGGCTGTGAGCCCGCGCGAACTGATCGTCGAAGCAGATGGCGGGTCGAGGGGCAACCCGGGGGTCGCCGCGGGCGGATCGGTGGTGATCGACTCCGCCACGGGGGAGGTGCTCGCCGAGATGGGCGTCTACTGCGGCATCACCACCAACAACGTCGCCGAGTACAACGGCATGATCGCCGGGGTGCGCAGGGCTCTCGCGATCGACCCGGACGCGGTGCTGCACATCCGGCTCGACTCGAAACTGGTGGTCGAGCAGATGTCCGGGCGCTGGAAGATCAAACACCCCGCGATGGCGGAACTCGCGGCTCAGGCGCGCGAGCTGCTCACCGGGACCCCGGTCTCGTTCGAATGGATCCCGCGCGCCGAGAACGCCCGCGCCGACCGTCTCGCCAACGAGTCGATGGACAAGAAGCTCTCGTTCGAGCGCTGACCGGTACCCTGGGAAACGCAAACGGGCCGGCTAGACGGTCGCGGCATCCATTCGTGGATGACGAGGAACGTCCGGGCTCCACAGAGCAGGGCGGTGGGTAACACCCACCCGGGGCAACCCGCGAGAAAGTGCAACAGAGAGCAGACCGCCTCCCGCCTCGGCGGGCGGTAAGGGTGAAACGGTGGTGTAAGAGACCACCAGGGGCCCGAGTGATCGGGCTCGCTGGGTAAACCTCGCCCGGAGCAAGGTCAGACAGATGCCTACGAGGCTGCTCGTCTCGGTGTCGGGTGGACCGCTGGAGGGCTGCGGCGACGCAGCTCCTAGATAGATGGCCGTCACGACCTCGGTCGTACAGAACCCGGCGTATCGGCCGGCCCGTTTGCGCTCACGCCAACACAAAAGCGCGCCGCCCTTGGACGGCGCGCTTTCTGAAGGTGTTTGTCAGACGGGCTTGATCGCCGCGGCCTGGGGGCCCTTCTGGCCCTGGGTGACCTCGAACTCCACGCGCTGGCCCTCATCGAGCGAACGGTAACCGGAGGCCTCGATGGCCGAGTAGTGAGCGAACAGATCCTGAGATCCGTCGTCGGGGGTGATGAAGCCGAAACCCTTTTCGGCGTTGAACCACTTGACGGTACCAGTGGGCATTCTGTGTGCTGCTTTCTTTCCCTGCTAGCTCCGGCGTTCGGAGCGGATCGTCGTTGAGTCTTGATCCGCCCTACTCGCCTCGTCCCGTCCTCCGGCGGAGTCCGTTCGACGACGCTCACAAATGCGCAACGCAACAACTGGCCATAACCGTAGTGCACACGGGAGTCATCGCACGCCGCGTGTCAAGAAATTTCACCGAACCGAAATAATGCGCACGGCGTTCAGGTACACCGGGGTTTCGGGCGCTACGGTGAGCTATCTCGGGTATTCCACCCACTCGCCGGCTGTGAAGTCGAATCCGACGTCAAAGGCCCGCATGTCGCTCAGCGCAACCCTCGGTCCCGTTCGCTCCACCACCGCCCGCGTCGCCGGGTCGAATCCGATCAGCACGTTCTCCGCCCTGCTGTCGGATGTGAAGGGCGCCGGCCTGCTCGCCCGCACCCGCATCTTCTACATCAGCGTGTTCACGACGCTGCTGCTCGCGCTCGGCGGGGCGATCGCCGGCTTCATCCTGCTCGGCGACTCCTGGTTCCAGCTGCTGATCGCCGGGGTGCTCGGCATCATCTTCACCCAGTTCGCCTTCCTCGGCCACGAGGCGTCGCACCGCCAGGTCTTCGAATCCGGCCGGGCGAACGACCGGATCGGCCGCACCCTGGCATCCGGCATCGTCGGCATCAGCTACTCGTGGTGGATGAACAAGCACACCCGGCATCACGCGAACCCGAACACCATCGGCAAAGACCCCGACATCGCCGTCGACACGGTGTCGTTCGTCGAGGAGGACGCGGCGACGGCCACGGGGCTCCGTGCGTTCATCACCCGCCACCAGGGCAAGCTCTTCATCCCCCTGCTCGCGTTCGAGGGACTCAACCTGCACGTGAAGTCGTTCGGGCATCTCTTCGGCCGCGACAAGGTCGACAACCGCCCGCTCGAGATCGTCCTCGTCCTCGCCCGCATGGCGATCGTCGTCGGCGCCGTCTTCTGGGTGCTGCCGGTCGGTATGGCGTTCGCGTTCCTCGGGGTGCAGCTCGCCGTCTTCGGCATCTACATGGGCGCGTCGTTCGCGCCGAACCACATCGGCATGCAGGTCATCCCGGCGGGCACGAAGCTCGACTTCCTCAGCAAGCAGGTGCGCACGTCGCGCAACATCCGCGGCGGCTTCTGGATGACCGTCTTCATGGGCGGCCTCAACCACCAGGTCGAGCACCACCTGTTCCCGAGCATGGCGCGGCCCCATCTCGCGGCCGCCCGGCGCCTCGTGCGCGAGGTCTGCGTGCGCGACGGCATCCCGTACACGGAGACGACGCTCGGCCGCGCGTATCAGCAGGTGATCGCCCACATGCACCGGGTGGGCAGCTTCTCGGGTGCTGCATTCGAGTGCCCCGTTGCGGGGGAGTACCGCCGCCTCTAGCGCCCGCTAGCCTGAACGCATGGCCGATTGGACCTCCGCACGCGCTGTCGCCGACGAGCTCGCCGCAACGGGTGTCGATCCGCTCGACGTCCAGGCGGCGCAGGCCGCCCGCACCGCGCTGGTGCGTCGCTTCGTCCTCGACCTGCTCCTGATCTTCGGCATCGTCGCGGTGGTCGCCGCGCTCGGGCTGATGGTGTTCCGCGCGATCCGGGGCGACGATCCGATCGGCGGGAACACGCTGCTCATCGCGAGCGCCGCGCTGCTGGCGGTGCTGGTGACGGTCGCGCTCCGATCGTTCCTCCCCGGTCGGGCGCAGGCGTACGAGACCGCGTGGGAGTCGTTCGTGCAGCGGGTGTGGCCGGGAGCGCGCAAAGGCGACGAGCTCGGCGCCGAGCGCCTCAGGTTCGTGCGCCGGGCCGCGAGCCCGAGCGGCGACTTCCCGTCAACGGCTCCCGGTCGTAAAGCCTGACGGGTCGGCCGCGAGACTCGCGGCGCCCATGATGCCGGCGTTGTTGCGCAGCTCCGCCGGGACGATCGGCGTGTGCAGCTTCAGCAGCGGCAGGAACGCCTCGTGCTCCTTCGAGACACCGCCCCCGACGATGAAGAGGGTCGGCGAGAACAGCGACTCGAGCTTCTCGTAGTACTGCTGGAGGCGTTCCGCCCAGGCCGCCCAGTCGAGGCCTTTGCGCTCCTTCGCGGCGAACGAGGCGCGCTTCTCGGCCTCTTTGCCCTCGATCTCCAGATGCCCCAGCTCGGTGTTGGGGATCAGCACCCCGTTGTACAGAAAGGCGCTCCCGATCCCGGTGCCGAGGGTGGTCAGGATGACGAGGCCGCGACGTCCGCGCGCGGCACCGAAGTGCGCCTCGGCGATGCCGGCGGCATCCGCGTCGTTGATGAAGAAGATGTCGCGCCCGAGGGCCGCCTCGAACAGCTTCTCCGCCTCGAGGCCGATCCACTTCTTCGAGACGTTGGCGGCCGACATGGTGCGTCCGTCGATGACGGTGGCGGGGAAGCACACCCCGACCGGCAGGCCGTCGGCGGTGGGGCCGAAGCCGTCGATCATCTCGACGACGGCGGCCACGATGTCGTCGGGTTCGCCGCCCTCGGGGGTGAGCACCTTGGCGCGATCGCTGACCAGCTCGCCCGTGGTGACATCCACCACCGCCCCTTTGATGCCGGTGCCGCCGATGTCGATGCCGATCGCCAGGGTCGTCATGCGACCATCCTCTCGCACTACGGCAGGGTCAGGATCTCGGCGCCGTTCTCGGTGACGACGAGGGTGTGCTCGAACTGGGCGGTGAGTCCGCGGTCGCGGGTGACCACCGTCCAGTCGTCGGGCCACACGTCCCAGTCGACGGGGCCGAGGGTGAGCATCGGCTCGATGGTGAACACCATGCCGGCCTCGATCGGCTGGTCGTACGCCGGGGCCGCGTCGTAGTGCGGCACCACGAGGCCCGAATGGAAGGTCGCGCCGACCCCGTGCCCGGTGTAGTCCCGCACCACGCCGTAGCCGAATCGCCTCGCGTAGCTCTCGATCGCCCGGCCGATCACGTTGATCGGGCGCCCGGGCGCGACGGCGCGGATGCCGCGGTTCAGGGCCTCGCGGGTGCGCTCGACGAGGTCGACGGCATCCTGGGCCGCGTCGCCGACGACGAACGTCGTGTTGAGGTCGCCGTGCATGCCGTTCTTGTACACGGTGACGTCGATGTTGACGATGTCGCCGTCGACCAGCACGGTGTCGTCGGGGATCCCGTGGCAGATCACCTCGTTCACCGACGTGCACGAGGACTTCGGGTACCCGCGGTACTGCAGGGTCGACGGGTATGCATCGTGCGCGATCACGTACTCGTGGGCGATCGCATCGAGTTCGTCGGTCGTGACGCCGGGACGGATCGCCGCCCCGGCCGCCTCGACGGCGCCCGCGGCGATGCGCCCGCTCTCCCGGATCAGCTCGATCTCGCGGGCGGTGTACACGTCGCCGTGGCTGTCGGGCGCCGGTGCCGGACGTCCCACGTATTCGGGCCGGGCGATGGATGCCGGAACGGCGCGCGGGGGAGAGATGCGGCCCGCTGTGAGGTGTCCGGCAGCGTCACGGGGCATGGTCCGAGCCTAGGGCCGGCGGATACGCTGGACGCATGACCGAGTGGTGGTACAACAACAAGACCGGTGAGGTCGAGGAGGGTCCGCAGTCGCTCGGATCCGATCGCGACGGCCCGTACGCGACGCGCGAGGACGCCGAGCGTGCACCGCAGATCGCGCAGGAGCGCGCTGCGGCCTGGGCCGCCGACGACGACGACTAGCGGATCAGCCGCCTGATCAGCCCCATCGCGTCGATCGGCGCGCGCACCTTCGCGTCGTTGTCGAAGTAGACGAATGCGTCCCGCCCCGCGGTCAGGTGGGCGCGCACCCAGCCGGCCCAGGCATCCAGAGATTCATCGTCGTACCCGCTGGTGTAGAGCACTTCGTCACCGTGCAGCCGCGCGTAGGCGAAGTCGGCGGTGGTCCAGTCGAGGCGCGGCCACCGTCCCTCGTTGTCGCCGAGCACCGTCGCCACGCCATGCCGGGTCAGCTGCTCCGCGAATCGCGGGTCGTCGAAACTGGGGGAGCGCGGCTCGATCGCATGCCGCAGTGGACGGTCGGCGTCGAGTTGCAGGAACTCCCTGCCCTCCATGCGCGCCTCGCGACCGCGCGCGAGCTCGAGAGCCTCCGCCGTCGTGTGCGGCAGGCGCTCCAGGAACCGCTCGATGAGGGCGGGGTCGTAGGGGAGGTTCGGCGGCAGCTGCCAGAGCAGTGGTCCGAGCTTGCCGTCCAGGGCCAGAACGCCGGAGGCGAGGAAGTTCGCGAGCGGCAGGTCGATGTCGCCGAGTCGCTTGATGTGCGTGATGAACCGCGGGCCCTTCACCGAGAACACGAAGCCCGGCGGGGTCTGATCGCGCCAGCGCTGGTAGCTCGCCGGCTTCTGCAGCGAATAGAACGAGCCGTTCAACTCGATCGACGTGACATGGCTCGAGGCGTACGCCAGTTCGTCGGCCTGCCGGAGGCCCGTCGGGTAGAACACGCCACGCCACGGCGCATAGACCCAGCCCGAGATGCCGATCCGCGCCTCCGGCATGGGCTCAGATGTCGTGGAAGCTGTGCGCGTCGTCCGGGTAGGCACCTGACCCGACGTCGGCGATGTACGCGGTCGCCGCGTCGGTGAGCACCTGGTTGAGGTCGGCGTACTTCTGCACGAACGTCGGGATGCGGCCGGTGGTGAGCCCCGCCCAGTCCGTCCAGACGAGCAGCTGCCCGTCGGTGTGCGGGCCGGCGCCGACACTGATCGTGGGGATCTTCAGCTCCGCGGTGACGCGCTTCGCGACCTCCGCCGGCACCATCTCGAGCACCACCGCGAATGCCCCGGCATCCTCGACCGCGTGGGCATCCGCGAGCAGCGTCTCCGCCCGTTCGCCACGACCCTGGATGACGTGGCCGCCCAGCTGATGCTCGCTCTGCGGGGTGAACCCGACATGCCCCATCACCGGGATGCCGGCCGACACGATCCGCCGGATCTGCTCGGCGCTGCGCACCCCGCCCTCCAGCTTCACGGCGTGGGCCCCGGTCTCTTTCATGAAGCGGAACGCGGTGTGCAGCGCCTCATCCGGGCCGGTCTCGTACGAGCCGAACGGCATGTCGGCGATCACGAACGCGCGCTGCACCGCCCCCGCCACCGCTCGGGTCAGCGGGATGAGGTCGTCGATCGACACCGGGAGGGTGGTGTCGTAGCCGAACACGTTGTTGCCGGCGGAGTCGCCGACCAGCAGGAAGTCGATGCCCGCCCTGTCGAAGATGCCGGCCGTGAGCATGTCGTAGCTCGTCAGGCCGGTGATCTTGATCCCCTGCTCTTTCGCGTTCTGGAAGTGGCGGGTGCGGACCTTCTTGACGGGCTCGGCCATGGCGCCAGTCTGTCACGGTCGCGGGGGCGATGCCGGTAGCCTGAGCAGCATGGACAAGCAGCGCGACTTCGTTCTCCGCACGATCGAGGAACGCGGCGTCAAGTTCGTACGGCTGTGGTTCACCGACGTCGTCGGCACGCTGAAGTCCGTCGCGCTCGCACCCGCCGAGGTCGAGGGCGCGTTCAACGAGGGCGTCGGATTCGACGGCTCGGCGATCGAAGGACTCACCCGCTCCTACGAGGCGGATGTGCTCGCGCACCCCGATCCGACGACGTTCCAGATCCTCCCGTGGCGCGGTGAAGTCGACCCGACCGCCCGCATGTTCTGCGACATCACCACCCCCGACGGCCAGCCCGCCTCCGCCGACCCGCGCAACGTGCTGAAGCGTGCCCTCGCGAAAGCCGCCGACCGCGGGTTCACGTTCTACACGCACCCCGAGATCGAGTTCTACCTGCTGAAGTCGTCGAAACTGGTCGACGGGCTCCCCGAGCCGGTCGACGGGGCAGGCTACTTCGACAACGTGCCGGGCGGGACGGCCAACGACTTCCGCCGCCGCTCGGTGCGGATGCTCGAAGACCTCGGCATCTCCGTCGAGTTCAGCCACCACGAGGCGGGGCCCGGGCAGAACGAGATCGACCTCCGCTACGCGGATGCGCTCACCACGGCGGACAACATCATGACGTTCCGGACGGTGGTCAAAGAGGTCGCCATCGAGCAGGGCGTCTACGCGACCTTCATGCCGAAGCCGCTCTCCGGCCGGCCCGGCTCGGGGATGCACACCCACATGTCGCTGTTCGAGGGTGACACGAACGCGTTCTTCGACCCGTCCGGCCAGTACCAGCTGTCCACGATCGGGCGCCAGTTCGTCGCGGGCCTGCTGAAGCACGCCCCCGAGATCACCGCGGTCACCAACCAGTTCGTCAACTCGTACAAGCGCCTCTGGGGCGGTGACGAGGCTCCGAGCTACCTCACCTGGGGTCACAACAACCGCTCCGCGCTCGTCCGCGTGCCGCTCTACAAGCTCGGCAAGGGCCAGAGCGCGCGCATCGAGTACCGCGCCATGGATTCCGCCGCCAACCCCTACCTGGCGTTCGCGCTGCTGCTGGCTGCCGGGCTCAAAGGCATCGAGGGCGGCTACGAGCTGCCCCCGGAGGCCGAGGGCGACGTCTGGAGCATGACCGACGCCGAACGCCGCGCCATGGGCTACGACAGCCTCCCCGCGTCGCTCGACCGGGCGCTCGGCTACATGGAGGACTCCGAACTGGTCGCCGAGACCCTCGGCGAGCAGGTGTTCCAGTACGTGCTCGCGAACAAGCGCCGCGAGTGGGCCGGGTACCGGGCCCAGGTGACGCCGTTCGAGCTCGCCAGCAACCTGGAGATCCTCTAGCCGGCAGGACGGCGTCATGACGCGTGCGACGACGACGCTCACCGCGCTCGCGCGGTACGGTTTCGCCGACCTCGGCGGGGCGGCGGCCGGACTGGCGGCCCTGCCCGACGGCATCACGCCCCTGTTCGCGGTTGCCGCGGACCCCGATCAGGCGCTCCGGTTCGTCACCTCGCTGCGCGAGGCGGCTCCGGATGCCGTGGCCGGCCTGCTGGGGAAGCCCGGCACCGCCGAGCGCCTGCTCCGCATCCTGGGGGCCTCCGAGGGGATGGCGGGGTTCCTGCTGCGGCATCCCGCGCACCTCGACGCACTGAAGAAGCCGCTGCGCACGGTGCCGGGGCCGGACGCGTACGGGAAGCTGCTCGCGGCATCCATCGACGGTCTCGCGGGGGAGGGCGGCTGGAACGCGCTGCGCGTCGCCTACCGGCGCGAACTGCTGCGTCTCGCCGCCTGGGATCTGGAGCAACCCGACGGGCTCGCGGTCGTCGACCGGGTGGGTGCCGCCCTCGCGGACCTCGCCGGGGCGGCACTGGATGCCTCACTCGCCCTCGCACGGGCCGGCAGTCGCGCCGACGCGGACACGCTCGCCGCGACCCGGCTGGCGATCATCGGGATGGGGAAGGCGGGCGCCCGCGAACTGAACTACCTGTCCGACGTCGACGTCATCTTCGTCGGGGACGGCGACATCGAGGTCGCCACCCGGCTCGCCATGGACACCATGAAAGGCATCGGCGACCTCGCGCTCGAGCCGCCGCTCTGGGAGGTGGACGCGAACCTGCGACCCGAGGGCAAGGACGGGGCGCTGGTCCGCACCCTGGACTCGCACGTGGCGTACTACGAGCGCTGGGCGAAGAGCTGGGAGTTCCAGGCGTTGCTCAAAGCGCGTCCCCTGGCCGGAGACCGCGACCTCGGAGCGGCCTACGTCGAGCGTGTCGGACCCTTCGTGTGGACGAGCGCCGGCCGGGATGGCTTCGTCGAATCGGTGCAGCAGATGCGCGAGCGGGTGACCGCGCACATTCCCGCGGAGGAGGTCGACATCCAGCTGAAGCTCGGGCCCGGCGGCCTGCGCGATGTGGAGTTCACCATCCAGCTGCTGCAGCTCGTGCACGGCGTCTCCGATCCGGGCGTCCGGGCGCCCTCGACGCTCGCCGGGCTCGACGCCCTCGCCGTCGGCGGGTACATCGGCCGCCCCGAAGCCGCCGAGTTCTCCCGCGACTACCGGTTCCTGCGCCTGCTCGAGCACCGGCTGCAACTGTCCCGCCTCCGGCGCACGCATCTCATGCCGCGCGACGAGAGCGCCCTGCGCGTGCTGGCGCGCGCATCCGGGCTCGCGACCACCGCCGACGCCCTCGTCGAGGCGTGGCAGGCGACGAAGCTCCAGGTGCGCAGTCTGCACGAGCGGCTCTTCTACCGCCCGCTGCTCTCCGCCGTGGCGGCGCTGCCCGACGACGGCTACGCGCTCACCAGCGAGCAGGCGGAGGCGCGGCTCGCCGCCATCGGCTTCACCGATCCCCGCGGGGCGCTGCACCATATCGCGGCGCTCACCGGCGGCGTCTCCCGTCGCGCCCAGATCCAGCGGACCCTGCTGCCGGTCATGCTGCAGTGGTTCGCGGAAGGCGCCGACCCCGACTACGGGCTGCTGGCGTTCCGGCGGCTGAGCGACGATCTGGGCGAGGCGTACTGGTTCCTGCGGATGCTGCGCGACTCCTCGGGCGCCGCGCGGCGGCTCACGCACGTGCTGTCGAGCTCGCGCTTCGTCGGGGGCCTGTTCGAGCGGATCCCCGAAGCGGCCGCCTGGCTCGAGAACGACGGCGAGCTGCGACCGCGGCCCCTCGACGAGCTGCTGGCCGAGACGGCGGCCACCGTCGCCCGGCATGCCGAAGATCAGGATGCGGCGGCCGGCGCCCTGCGCACCGCGCGGCGCCGTGAGGTGCTGCGTCTCGCCCTCGGCGCCATCCTCGGGATCATCACCGTCGAAGAGCTCGGCGACGCGCTCAGCTCCATCACCACGGCCGCGCTCACCGGAGCCCTCGCGCTCGCGCACCGCTTCGGCGACGGGATCGAGTTCGGCATCATCGCGATGGGCCGGTACGGGGGAGCGGAGCTGGGCTTCGGCAGCGACGCGGACGTCATGTACGTCTGCCGTCCCGCCGGCGTCGAGCCGGAGGAGGCGCAGCGGCGCGCGGAGCACATCGTGCATGAGCTGACCCGGCTCACCGAGGACATGCGGTTGCCGCTCGACCTCGACACGGGTCTGCGGCCGGAGGGGAAGAACGGCGCGATCGTCCGGTCGCTGGAGTCCTATCGCGCGTACTACGAGCGCTGGTCGCTGACCTGGGAGGCGCAGGCGCTGCTCCGCGCCCGCGGGGTCGTCGGCGATGGGGCGCTCCTGGCGGAGTTCGCTGCTCTCGCCGACGAGGTGCGCTATCCGCAGACGATCGGTGTCGCCGAGGTGCGGGAGATCAAGCGGATCAAGGCGCGAGTCGAATCCGAGCGCCTGCCCCAGGGCGCGGACCCGGCGCGCCACCTGAAGCTCGGCCGCGGCTCGCTCTCCGACGTCGAATGGTTCGTGCAGCTGCTGCAGCTACAGCACGCTGCCGCGGTGCCGGAGCTGCGGACCACCTCGACGCTCGACGCGCTGACGGCTGCCGCGGCATCCGGTCTGATCGCCGAGCAGGATGCCGGCAAGCTGCGCGCCGCCTGGCTGATCGCGTCCCGCGCGCGGTCGGCTCTCACCCTCTGGACGGCGAAGACGACGGATGTGCTCCCTGTCGACCGCCAGCAGCTCGAAGGGGTCGCGCGCCTCATGGAATACCCCGTCGGCAGTGCCTCGCAGCTCGAGGAGGACTACCTGCGCACCACGCGGCTCGCGCGGCAGGTGTTCGAGAAAGGGTTCTACGGGTCGTGAAGGTCAAACCGTTAGCGTTCGATGAGCACGTACACCGCAAAGATCACCCACACGACCGTGAAAAGCACCGGCAGAAGGACATCCACCTTGCGGCGGCTCACCCGGATCGTGCGGTGCAGCCGGCCGTCGGTGCTCAGCTCGGTGTAGACCCGGCGACGAAGGGCGAAATTCGTCAGCCGGGCGTAGTCGCGCTCGTCGAGAGGGTCGGCTCGCTTCGTGCGCGGCCGGCCCTCACGGTCGAACCGGCTCGCCAGGTCGTACTTGTGATAATCGACGATCGCGGTACGCGAGAAGATCACCGGGAACCAGATGTACCACGTGGTGATCATCGCCATCGCCATCACCGTGAAGAAAGGGATGCGAAAACCCCACCCCAGCAGAACCGCGCCCGCCGTCAGAAAGAGCGACTGCGATGACGCGGAGACCTGACGGTAACCCTGCACCGTACTCTCGTAGGTCGACCACAGCTCGGTGGGGTGATGCCGAGAGACGGTGGGCGCGGGCCCATCGCCTTTTTCACTCACGACGTCACCCTATCCGCACGGGGCAGGCGGCGAGGTGCGGCTCGTGAAGACCTGGTGGCTGCGCTTCATCGGGGAGCATCTGAATCCCCGCACGCTGCGGCTGGCGCGGGAGGGGAGATCGCACGGGCCGATGACGTTCTGGATCGTGCGGCACGTCGGGCGGAAGTCCGGAGCCGTGTACGAGACGCCGATCATGCTCGCACCGGTCGACGGCGGTTTCGTGGCGGAGCTCACCTACGGTGATCAGGTGCAGTGGTACCGGAACGTCGTCGCCGCAGGCGGATGCACGATTCTGCGGGGCGGCCGCGAGTGGAAGGTCGTCGGCATCGAGCCGTACCCGACGGCAGCGGGGCGGAAGGCGTTCGGCCGCTTCGCGCGGGTGGTGCTCACGCTGCTGCGGCGGCGCGAGTTCCGGTTCCTGCGTACCGCGTGAGCCGTACCCGTGACAGCCGTTTTCGAGGTTCCACACGGTGCGCCGCCCTCGAGCCCCCACGGAGCCCGAGCCGCCGTATGCGTGTAGATCGTCGACAGCCGTCGAGCAGCGAAACGGGCCGCACCCCCGAAAGGATGCGGCCCGCCTCTGCTGTGTGGACCGTCAGACCCCGAAGTACAGCTCGTACTCGAACGGGTGCGGACGCTGCGCGAAGGGGAGCAGCTCCTTCTCGCGCTTGTAGTCGATCCAGGTGTCGATGAGGTCCTGGGTGAACACGCCGCCCTCGAGGAGGAAGTCGTGGTCGGCCTCGAGCGCGGCCAGGGCGGCGTCGAGCGAACCCGGCAGCTGCGGGATGCCCTTCGCCTCCTCCGGCGGGAGCTCGTACAGGTCTTTGTCGACCGGCTCGTGCGGCTCGATCTTGTTCTTGATGCCGTCGAGCCCGGCCATCAGCTGGGCCGCGAACGCCAGGTAGGGGTTACCGGAGGCATCCGGCGCCCGGTACTCGATGCGCTTCGCCTTCGGGTTGGTGCCGGTGATCGGGATGCGGATCGATGCCGAGCGGTTGCCGGCCGAGTACACCAGGTTGACCGGGGCCTCGAAGCCGGGGATAAGCCGGTGGTAGGAGTTGACGGTCGGGTTGGTGAAGGCGGCGATGGCGGGGGCGTGCTTCAGGATGCCGCCGATGTACCAGCGGGCGATGTCGCTGAGCCCGCCGTATCCCTTCTCGTCGTAGAACAGCGGCTTGCCGTCGTTCCACAGCGACTGGTGGGTGTGCATGCCCGAGCCGTTGTCGCCCATGAGCGGCTTCGGCATGAAGGTCGCGACCTTGCCCCACTCGAGGGCGGTGTTCTTGACGATGTACTTGAACTTCAGGATGTCGTCGGCCGCGTGGACCATCGTGTCGAACTTGTAGTTGATCTCGCCCTGGCCGGCGGTGCCGACCTCGTGGTGCGAGCGCTCGACCTCGAGGCCGACCTCGATGAGCTTGAGCACGATGTCGTCGCGCAGGTCGGCGTGCTGGTCGACGGGGGTGACGGGGAAGTAGCCGCCCTTGTAGGGCGTCTTGTTGGCGAGGTTCCCGCCCTCCTCTTCGCGGCCCGAGTTCCAGGCGGCCTCGGAGGAGTCGACCTCGTAGTAGCTCTTGTTCTGCTTCACCTCGTACTGCACGTTGTCGAAGATGAAGAACTCGGCCTCGGGGGCGAAGTAGGCCGTGTCGGCGATGCCGGTCGAGGCGAGGTACTTCTCCGCCTTCTTCGCGACCTGACGCGGGTCGCGGCCGTAGATCTCGCCGCTGCGCGGGTTGTAGATGTCGAAGATGATGACGAGGGTGCGCTCCGTGCGGAACGGGTCGACGAATGCGGTCGAGATGTCCGGGATGAGCTGAAGGTCCGACTCGTGGATCGACTGGAATCCGCGGATCGACGAGCCGTCGAACAGCTGGCCGACGGTGAAGAAGTCCTCGTCGACGGTGGCGGCGGGGATGTTGAAGTGCTGCTGGATGCCCGGCAGATCGGTGAACCGGATGTCGAGGAACTTGACGTCGGTGTCCTTGATGAACTTGAGGACCTCGGACGAGTCCTTGAACAGGGGAGTGGACATAGGGCGGAACTCCAAAGGCGCAGTGGATCGTGGACTGCTGGGTGCAGCCAGTCCCGAGGGTAGAGGGCGGCCGTTTCCCGAGGGTGTCGCTTCTGTTTCGGGGATGTTACGGCGGCCTCCGTAGGCTGGCCGGGTGACGGATGCCTCAGACTCCCGCTGGCCGGGCGAACGGCTCGGTCTCCCCGAGACCGGACCGCGCTCGATCGCACGGCTCGGCCGCCGGATCGCTGCCCTGTTCATCGACTGGGGAATCGCCTGGGTGGTCTCGGTGGCGTTCTTCCCCGAGGGCCCGTTCCAGCCGAACGCGTGGGCGACGCTCGCGATCTTCGGGGCGGCGCAGCTGGTGTTCCTGTGGCTCGTGAGCGGCAGTGTGGGTCACCTGCTGCTCGGGATGCGCGTGGTTCCGGTCGTGCCGGCCCGCCTGGGGCTGTGGCGGCCGGTGGTCCGCACCGTGCTGCTGTGCCTCGCGATCCCGCCGCTGCTCTTCGACCGTGACCAACGGGGCCTTCACGACCGGCTGGCGGGCACCATGCTGGTGCGCGTGTGACGCGCGGGTTCTAGCGCGGACGCTGTGCGCGAACCCGCATCGGGTCGATGCCTTTCGGGATCGGCATGCCGTTGCGACCGAGCGACGCGAGCCGGTTGCTGACCGCGAGCACCTCGGCTTTGGTGAGCGTGCGCTTGAACCGCGCGAGCGACGGCACGATCTTGGTGAGCGGGATCGAGTCGGGGTCGGGCCCCACGTAGAGCAGGTTGATCGGCACGTTCGGCAGCACGCGGTGCACGTTCGCGCGCTCCTTGTCGAGCATCGGCTGCGTGCGCGAGCGTGGGCCCTCGCCGATGAGCACGACACCGCCGCGGCCGACGGCGCGATAGACGGCATCCTGGCTCTTGTTCACGACGACGGGCATCTCGCTGCCGGTCCAGCTGCGGCGCAGGCCGCTCTTCAGCACGGCACCCACGGCGCCCGGCTTGCCGGCGATCTGCGAGTAGGCCGCGGCCTCGGCGCGGCGCCCGAGCACGATGAGGACGAGCAGCACGCCCGCGAGCACGCCCGCGATGATGTAGAGCACGAGGCCCAGGATGTTGTCGCGCGAGAACAGCACCGACAGCAGCACGGCAAGGCCGACCGGCACGATGAACGCTGCGAGCAGCAGCGGGATGATCGCGGAGTCGTACCGGCGGGTCATCTGGAACACCTGCCACATCTGCTTGATGCGGCCGGGTTCCTTCTCGGGGGTGCTTCGTGCCATGCACTCAGCCTACGGCCCTTCGATACGCGCCTACCGCGCTCCTCAGGACACCGCTTGCGCGAAGCCGAGCTCGGCGTCGGCGAGGTGCTGCAGCGATTCCGGGATGCTGCGCCCCTTCGCCATCATCGACCGGGCCCACAGGCGCCCGGCCCGGTAGCTCGAGCGCACCAGCGGTCCGGCGAGCACGCCCAGGAACCCGATGGCTTCCGCCTCCTCCTTGATCTCCACGAACTCCGCCGGCGTGACCCACCGCGCAACCGGCAGGTGGCGCGCGCTCGGCCGCAGGTACTGGGTGACGGTGATGATGTCGGTTCCGGCGTCGTGCAGGTCGTGCAGCGCCTGGCTGATCTCGCTGCGCTCCTCGCCCATCCCGAGGATCAGGTTGGACTTGGTGATCAGCCCCGCTGCGCGCGCCTGGGTCAGCACGCCGAGCGAGCGCTCGTACCGGAACGCCGGACGGATGCGCTTGAAGATGCGCGGCACCGTCTCGACATTGTGCGCGAACACCTCGGGCCTGCTCTCGAAGACCTCCGCGAGCAGGTCGGGGTTGCCGGAGAAGTCGGTCGCCAGGATCTCGACCCCGGTCCCCGGATTCGCGGCGTGGATCGCGCGCACCGTCTCGGCGTGCAGCCAGGCGCCCTCGTCGGGGAGGTCGTCGCGCGCGACACCGGTCACGGTCGCGTAGCGCAGCCCCATCCGGGTCACCGACTCGGCGACGCGACGCGGTTCGTCCGTGTCGTAATCGGCGGGCTTGCCGGTGTCGATCTGGCAGAAGTCGCAGCGCCGCGTGCACTGGCTGCCGCCGATCAGGAATGTGGCCTCACGGTCTTCCCAGCATTCGTAGATGTTCGGGCAGCCGGCTTCCTGGCACACGGTGTGGAGGTCCTCCTCCTTCACGAGGCTGTGCAGCGCGGTGTACTCGGGCCCCATCTTCGCGCGCGTCTTGATCCACTCGGGCTTGCGCTCGATCGGCACCTCGGCGTTGCGCACCTCGAGGCGCAGCAGCTTGCGTCCGTTCGCGTCGACCTGCGTCGCGGGGCTCATGCGAACACTCGCGGCTTGGTGGCGAGGCTCGGTTCGAGGAAGCGCACGAAGTGTCGTTCGATGAGGGGGATCACGTCGGCGGGGGTGACCACCCTGCCCAGCTCGCGCGTGATGCTGGTGACCCCGGCATCCGCAAGCCCGCAGGCGACGATCGTCTCGTAGGCCTCGAAGCCGTTGCTGCAGTTCAGCGAGAACCCGTGCATGGTGACGCCGTCGGCGACCCGAATGCCGATGGCGGCGATCTTCTCGCCCGCGGCGCGGCCGGGGCCGGTCAGCCAGACGCCGGAGCGCCCCTCGACCCGGGTGCCGGGTATCCCGACCTCGGCGAGCACCTCGATGATCATGCTCTCGAGGCGCCGCACGTACGCGACGACGTCGACGGGATCGGCGAGGCGCACGATCGGATACCCGACGAGCTGGCCCGGTCCGTGCCAGGTGATCTTGCCGCCGCGGTCGACATCGACGACGGGCGTGCCGTCGGTCGGCCTCTCGTGCGGCTCGGTGCGCTTGCCCGCCGTGTACACGGACGGGTGCTCCAGAAGGAGGACGGTGTCTGGCGCCCGGCCGCTCGCGACATCGGCGTGCAGGGCACGCTGCTGTTCCAGAGCGACCGAATACGGCACGGAGTTGGCGCTTAGCCCCGTGACGACGTAGTCGACCACGCGCAGAAGCCTATCCTCCCGAGGTGCGGAAGCCCGACCGGTCCCACCGTCTGCTCTGGGCGGCCTCCAGCGGACCCGCCGCAGCGCAGGCTGGGCCGGTGGCAGATGAACGGACGATCGCGGGGCACCGGGTGCTTCGGCTGCTCGGCACGGGTGAGCGCTCCTCCTGCTGGCTCGCCCCCGGCGACCTGGTGCTCAAGGTGCTCGATGCATCCGCGCCCGGTCAGCCGGCGCGGGAGGCGCTGGCGTTGCATCGGTCCGCGCACGACCATGTCGTCGCGCTGGCCGACATCTCCGTGCAGCCCGACGAGGTCGTCTTCGTGCTTCCGCGGCTCCCGCGGGGGTCGCTCGCCAAGCTGCTGTCGGCGCGGCGCACCCTGGATGCCGGGGAGGCCGTCACGATCCTCGCACCCCTCGCCGCGGCGCTGCAGCACATGCACGAGGCGGGCGTCTCCCACGGAGCCGTCTCCGCCGAGCACGTCCTGTTCCGCGATGACGGCGCTCCGGTGCTCATCGGCTCCGGCAGCATGACCGTGTTCGAGCCGGGCGTGCCCGAGGTGGTGCGCGAGCAGGTCACCGGGGTCGTCGCGGATCGGCGGGCGCTGGTGGCACTCGTGGTCGCGGTCCTCGGCCGGGTGAGCGGTACGCGCGCAGCGGCCGCGCAGGCCTTCGCCGCGGGGCTCGAAGCTTCGGAGGACCGCGATCTCGAGTCGCGGATCGGGCGCGGGCTGTTCGAGCTCGCGGCCGCGCGGCCGGTGGTCTTCGACGCGCCGGAAGAGCCGCCTGCTGAGGCACGCGCGATCGGGGTGCGTGCGGTTCCCGAGCCGCCCGCGCCCGAACTCGTGGGCTCGTTGACCCGGCTTTTTGCGCTCGGTCCGGCCGTCGTCGCGCGCGAGCGGGTTCTCACGGTCTGGAACGCGTGGTCGCCGCAACGCAGGCGGCTCGCGCTGGCCGCAGGCGCAGCCGCGCTCGTGCTCGTGGTCGCCCTCGCCGCGATTCCGTCAGCGGAACCCGCTGTCGACGCGCCCCCCGCCGCGGACGCTGACGCGGGCGCCGCCGCGACCCCGGACGCCGCTGCGAACCCTGAGGCCGTGGTGCCGCCGCTCACGCCCGACGATCCCCTGGAGGCCCTGAACGGGCTCCTTGCGCGACGCGACGACTGCCTGCGCGACCTGTCGATGCTCTGCCTCGATGAGGTGGATGAGCGGGGCTCCGCGGCACTCGATGACGACCGCGGGGCGATCCAGGCGATCATCGCCGAGGGCGAGCAGCCGCCGCATCCCGATGCGCGGGGCGCGATGGTCGTCGAGAGGCTCGGCGACTCGGTGCTCGTGGACCTCGCCCCGGAAAGCCAGCCGGCCTCGGTCCTTCTGATGAAGGGCGAGGCCGGGTGGCGGATACGCGACTACGTCGCGCGGATGGATTAGATGCCGAGGTTGCCGGCGAAGTCGCCGCTCTCGAGACGGTCCTTCACCGCGGTGAGGAAGCGGGCCGCGTCGGCACCGTCCACGATGCGGTGGTCGTACGACAGGGCCAGGTACACCACGGATCGGATCGCGATCGCATCGAGCCCGCCGTCCGTGACGACGACCGGCTTCTTCTGCACGATCCCGGTCCCGAGGATGGCGACCTGCGGGAGGAACACGACCGGCGTGTCGAACAGCGCACCGCGCGACCCGGTGTTGGTCAGCGTGAACGTGCCGCCGGCGAGCTCGTCGGGCTTCAGCTTGTTGTCGCGGGTGCGCTCGGCCAGGTCGGCGATCTGCTGGGCGATCTGGGCGAGATTCAGGTCGCCCGCGTCGCGCAGCACCGGAGTGAGCAGGCCGCGCTCGGTGTCGACCGCGATGCTGATGTTCTCGTGGTCCGGGTAGACGATGTTGTCGCCGTCGACCGTCGCGTTGATGATCGGGAACGCGCGCAGCGCCTCGGCGGCGGCCAGCGTGAAGAACGGCAGGAAGTTCAGCTTGGTGCCGGTCTTCGCCTGGAACGCGGCCTTCACCTCGTCGCGGAACGCCGCAACCTTGGTCACGTCGACCTCGACCACGGTGGTGAGCTGGGCCATCGTCTGCATCGAGACGACCGCGCGTTCGGCGACGACCTTGCGCAGTCGCGACATCGGAGCGGTGGTGCCGCGCAGGGTCGACGTCTCGAGCTTCGGAGCGGGGGTCGGGGCGCTGGCGGACCCGGCCGCGGCGGCCGGTGCGGTGCCTGCGACAGCCGCGAGGACATCCTGTTTGCGGATGCGGCCGCCGACACCGGTGCCGTTGATGCTGTCCAGGTCGACGCCGTTGTCGTTCGCGAGCTTGCGGACGATCGGCGTGACGTAGCCCGCGTGGGCGGTCGAGATGGACGCGGCGGGGGGTGCCGGAGCGGCAGCGGGCGCCGGGGCGGGAGCGGCGGCCGGGGCGGGAGCGGCGGCCGGGGCGGGAGCGGCGGCCGCAGCGGGTGCGGGCTCGACCGGTGCCGGGGCGGCCTGCATCGGGGCGGCCTGCTGCTCTGCGGCGGCCGGTGTCGCCGGCGCGGCGACGGGCTGCTCGGTGGAGGGCGCCTCGGGAACCGCCTGCTCCGGGGTCGGAACCGGTTCCTCGGCGGGAGCCGGCGCGGCCGGAGCGGTGGCGGCCTCGGGAGCCGGGGCGGCGGCCGGGGTCGCAGCGGCACCCGAACCGTCACCGATGGTGACGAGGGCGGTCCCGACCTCGACGGTCTCGTCCTCGGCGACCAGGATCGCCTCGATCACGCCGGCCACGGGCGACGGGATCTCGGTGTCGACCTTGTCGGTGGAGACCTCGAGCAGCGGCTCGTCGACCTCCACACGGTCGCCGACCTTCTTCAGCCAGCGGGTGACCGTGCCCTCGGTGACACTCTCGCCGAGTGCCGGAAGGCTGACGGATTCGCTCATCGGTGATGCTCCTTAGCGGGTTTCACGTTCCAGTTTAGGTGCGAGGTGCGGCGCGCGGTCAGACCGCGTGCAGCGGCTTCCCGGCGATTGCCAGGAATGCCTCGCCCAGTGCCTCGTTCTGCGTCGGGTGCGCGTGGATGAACGGGGCGATGTCCTCGGGGTACGCCTCCCAGTTCACCGCCAGCTGCGCCTCGCCGATCAGCTCGCCCACGCGGGCGCCGATCATGTGCACGCCGACGACGGGGCCGTCCTTCACCCGGACCACCTTCACGGAACCGGAGGTGCCGATGATGTGGCTCTTGCCGTTGCCCGCAAGGTTGTAGTCGAAGCTGGTCACGGCATCCGCACCGTACTGCTCGACGGCCTTCGCCTCGGTGAGGCCGACCGACGCGACCTCGGGGTCGGAGTAGGTGACCTTCGGGATGTTGACGTCGGCGACGACGACCGGGTTGAGTCCCGCGATCTCCTCGGCGACGAAGATGCCCTGCTGGAAGCCGCGGTGCGCCAGCTGCAGGCCCGGCACGATGTCGCCGACGGCCCAGACTCCGGGGATGTTGGTCCGCAGGCGCTCGTCGGTCAGAACGAAGCCGCGATCCATGGTCACGCCGACCTCTTCGTACCCGAGTCCGGCGGTCGACGGGCCGCGGCCGACGGCCACGAGCAGCAGGTCGCCGTCGACGGTCTCGCCGTTCTCGAGGGTCACGACCACGCCCGCGTCGGTCTGCGCGACGCTCTGGAACTTGACGCCCAGCTTGAACTCGATGCCGCGCTTGCGGAACGCGCGCTCGAACTGCTTGCTGACCGACTCGTCCTCGTTGGGGACCAGGTGCGGCAGTGCCTCGACGATGGTGACCTCGGCGCCCCAGGAACGCCAGACGCTTGAGAACTCGACGCCGATGACTCCGCCGCCGAGCACGACGACCTTGCGCGGGACGAACGGGAGGGCGAGAGCCTGCTCCGAGGTGATGACCCGGCCGCCGATCTCGAGACCCGGGAGCGAACGCGAGTACGAGCCGGTCGCGAGGACGATGTTCTTACCCGTGACGGTGACGTCGCCCACCTGAACGGTGGTGGGGGAGGTGAGACGTCCCTCGCCCTCGATGGTGGTGATGCCGCGCGCCTTGATCAGGCCCTGCAGGCCCTTCCACTTGCTCGCCACGATCTCTTCGCGGTACGTGGTGACGGCGGCGATGTCGATGCCGTTGAACTGCGCGGTCACGCCGTACTTGGCGGCCTCGCGGGTGACGTCGGCGACCTCGGCGGCATGCAGCAGCGCCTTGGTGGGGATGCAGCCGACGTGCAGACAGGTGCCGCCGACCTTCCCCTTCTCGATGAGACCAACGGTCAGGCCGAGCTGGCTCGCGCGCAGAGCGGCGGCGTAACCGCCGCTTCCTGCACCCAGCACGACAAGGTCAAAGTTCTGCTCGGACACCCGGCGACTCCTTGTGCGATTGCATGGTCCGGCGCCGCCTCAGGGGTGGTGCGCAGCGCCCCCACGACCCTACTACGGTCGCGTCAAGACTTCTGCGAGAGCGATGAGCGTTCGCACGGTGATGCCGGTGGGCCCCTTCGGGGTCATGCCCCAGCCCGAACCGGGATTGTTCGCGGGTCCGGCGATGTCGAGGTGCGCCCATACGCCGGGGCCCGTGTCGCCCTGGCCGACGAAGTGCTTGAGGAAGTGCGCGGCCACCAGCATCCCGCCGACCGGCTGGGCGGGGCGGCCGTTGGCGATGTCGGCGATGTCACTGTCGAGCAGCGTGCGCAGCTCGGGCGGCATCGGCATGTGCCAGAACGTCTCACCGACACCGGCGCCCACCTCCGTGATCCGCGCGGCGAGCTGCTCGTCGCCCATGACCGGGATGTAGCGCTCGCCCAGTGCGGTGCGCGCGGCCCCGGTCAGGGTCGCCACGTCGATGAGCACGTCCGGGGATTCCGCGGAGGCGTCGACGAGGCCGTCGGCCAGCACGAGCCGGCCTTCGGCGTCGGTGTTCAGCACCTCGACGGTCGACCCGCCGCGGATGCGGAGCACGTCGTTCGGCCGCATCGCGGTTCCCGACACCATGTTCTCGGCGATGCACATCCGCGCCGTGACACGGATCGGCAGGCCGAGCCGGGCGACCGCCAGCAGCACGGCCATGACGGTGACGGCGCCGGTCATGTCGTACTTCATGTTGAGCATCGACGCGGCGGGCTTGACCTGCAGGCCGCCGGTGTCGAACGTGATGCCCTTCCCGACCAGGGAGAGGTGGCGCTCGGCGCCCTCCGGGGCGTACCGGAGGGTGACGAGGCGGGGCGGGCGGGCCGAACCCGCGCCGACGCCCAGGATCCCTCCGTAGCCGCCCTCCGCGAGCGCGTGCTCGTCGAGGATCTCCACCTCGACCGGGAGCCCGCCCGAGAGGTCGGCGGCCGCCGCGGCGAGGGTCTCTGGGTAGAGGTCGGAGGCGGGGGTGCTGACGAGGTCCCGCACCGTGTGGACGGCGGTCGCCACCGCTGCCGCACGCTCGATGAGCGAGGCGTCGTCGGCCTCGAGGTCCCCGGGCAGATGCACGGTGATCTCATCGGCGGGGGTCTTCGTGGTGCCGAGCGACCCGACCCGGTAGCCGGTGTAGGCGTAGGCGCCGATCGCGGCGCCCTCGAGGACGGCCGCCGCATCCTCGGCGGAGGTCACCGGGAGTGCCAGCGCAAGCCGGTCGATGCCGGTCAGCTGCCGTGCGGCCGACCCGGCCGCGTAGCGCAGGGCGTCCCGGTCGGGTGCCCCGGTTCCGAGTCCCACCAGGGCGATCGGGATGCCGCCGTCACCCAGCGCGGGGAGGCGACGCACCTCGTCGGCCGCCCCCGACATCCCGATCTGGGTCAGAGCCGCCTCGATCGGCGCGAACGCGGGATCGGCGATGGTGAGCCGCGGTCCGTCGTCGGACTTCAGGACGCCGAGCACGAGCACCTCCGCCGCGGCCCGGGTCGGTGCGGAACGGGAGATCGCGAGCGTCGGCACGGCCATGCCGCCAGCGTACGGCTGTTCGCTCTGAGCGTCCGTCACCGGGCTGCCTCATCCGGCGTCCCGGCTCTGAGCCGCCATAAAATCGACGCATGCGCGACCCCGACAGTCTCTACGATCTCTCGATCGACGGAACGTCCGTGCCGCGCGGGCTGCACCTCGTCGCCGGACTCACCGGGTTCTCCGATGCCGGCGCCGCCGTGACCCAGTTCAGTCAGCACCTGCTCGACACGCTCGAAGTGCGGGAGATCGTGCAGTTCGACACCGATGCGCTGCTCGACTACCGCGCCCGCCGCCCCACCATGTACTTCGAGCACGACCACCTGACGGACTACCAGCCCGCGAAGCTGTCGCTCTACCTGGCGAAAGACGAACTCGGTCAGCCGTTCCTGCTGCTCACCGGTTTCGAGCCCGACTTCCAGTGGGAGCGCTTCACCCAGGCCGTGCTGCAGCTGGTGGAGCGGTACGAGGTGAAAGACACCACCTGGGTCCACGCCATCCCGATGCCGACGCCGCACACCCGCCCGATCGGCGTGACGGTGAGCGGCAACCGCACCGAGCTGATCGAGTCGATGTCGATCTGGCGCCCGCGCACCCAGGTGCCGACCAATGCCCTTCACCTGCTCGAGTACCGGCTGGCGGAGGCGGGACACCCGACGGCCGGGTTCGTGCTGCTCATCCCGCACTACCTCTCCGACACGGAGTACCCGATGGCGGCGGTCAGCGCCCTCGAGAGCATCAGCGCCGCGACCGGGCTGATCTTCCCGACCGATTCGCTGCGCGAGGAGAACCGCGAGTTCCTGCAGAAGGTCGAAGACCAGGTGCAGAAGAACGCCGAGCTGCAGCGTCTGGTCGGCAGTCTCGAGGAGCGCCACGACTCCTACATGGAGGAGAACGCGCTCCCCTCGCCCCTGGTCGATGACGACGGCGAGCTCCCGCGCGGCGACGCGATCGCTGCCGAGCTGGAACGCTTCCTCGCCGAGCGGTCGGGCGACCAGCCGTAGCCTGATGCGGTGAACTCCGCGCGCTCCTGGGTCGTCTTCGGCGGCGCGGTGTTCGCGTACATCGTCGGCGTGACGCAGCGCACCTCCTTCGGGGTGCTGGGGGTGGATGCCACAGCGCGTTTCGACGTCACCGCAGCCACCATCTCCACGGTGGCGGTCGTGCAGATCATCGTCTATGCGGTGCTGCAGATCCCGGTGGGTGTACTCGCCGACCGGATCGGCCCGCGCGTCCTGATCGTCGCGGGGGCGATCATCATGGCCGGGGGTCAGCTGGTGCTGGCGCTCGCGCCGGCGTTCGGCTGGGCCGTGGTGGCCCGCATCCTGGTGGGTGTCGGCGACGCCCTCACGTTCGTCTCGGTGATCCGGCTGCTGCCCAACTGGTTCGGGGGTCGCGTGCTGCCGCAGCTCGCTCAGTGGGTCGGGACTCTCGGGCAGTTCGGCCAGATCATCGCCACAGTCCCGTTCGCCGTCCTGCTGCACGCGACGGCCTGGCAGCCCGCTCTGCTCGTCGCGAGCGGCTTCTCGGTGCTGGCGGCCGTGGTCGCGCTCGCCCTCGTGCGGCGCGGAGAGCCTCCGGCCGCGACCAGTCCGGTGCCGGTGGGCGGTCCGTTCCGGCACCTGGGCACCGCGATCCGGCGGCCGGGGACGCAGCTGGGTTTCTGGGTGCACTGGGTGGGCGGCACGGCGCCGACGGTGATGGGGCTGATGTGGGGTTACCCATTCCTGACCGCGGGGCTGGGACTCGAGGTCTCGCAGGCAGCCGGCATCTTCTCGCTCCTCGTCGTCGGCAACGTCGTCGCTGGACCGGTGATCGGCTACCTCATGGCACGGTTCCCGTTGCGTCGCAGCAACCTGGTGCTGGCCGTGGTGGCGATCATCGTCGTGATCTGGCTCGCCGTCATCCTGTGGCCGTCGGCGCCGCCGCTGGGGCTGGTGTGCGCGCTGTACTTCGCGATCGGGATGGGCGGGCCCGGTTCCCTGGTGGGCTTCGACGTTGCGCGCACGTTCAATCCTTCGCACGCACTCGGCTCCGCGTCTGGATTCGTCAACTCGGGCGGCTTCCTCGGGGGCTTCGTGTCGGTGTTCTTCATCGGCGTCGTCATCGACGCGGTACGTTCCGCGCAGGGAGCAGGCGCCGCGCTGTACTCCCTCGACGCGTTCCGGCTGGGCTTCCTGGTGCCGGTCGGCGTGATCGCCGTCGGCGTAGTCGGTCTGCTCGTCGCGCGTCAGCGCACCCGCCGACGGATGTTCGAGCTGGAGGGAATACAGATCGCCCCCCTGTGGGTTGCACTCTTCAGGTCCCGGCGCAGGCGGGGCCCTTCGGCAGCCGGGCGGTGACGGCGGGAACGTCCTCCGGACTGTGCGATAATCAATATTCAGGACCCTGTCTGGTCCCCGATCTCGATGCTCCGGCGTCGCGGGGGACTTGACATGGGTCTTAGTAATGCCCAGACCTGGCCGTTCCCGGAAGGGGTACGAATGCCCACCCGATCCACCACGAAGGCGAGCGACACGGTCAAGGACGACCGCGCCACGTCGACGCGGGCCAAGACCGCCGCGAAGGCAACTGCACCGAAGGCCGCCGCCCCGGCAGCGGCTGCGAAGAAGAAGGAGACGGCGACCACGTCCGCCACGAAGACCCCCACGAAGACTCCCGCCAAGACTGCGACGGCCACCAAGGCCGCGCCCGCTGCGAAGGCGCCCGCGAAGACCGCGGCGCCGGCGGCGAAGGCCGCCCCGAAGTCGGCGGCGAAGGCTCCCGCTGCCAAGGCGGCCGCGGCCAAGGCCGCGAGCAAGGCCGCGCCCACGAAAGGCGCGGACATCGACGAGGTCGATGACGACGAGGTGGAGATCGACGACGTCGATGTCGTGGACGTCGACGACGTCGAGGACGACGACACCGACACGGACGTGGTCGAAGCCGATGACGACACGGCGGTCGCCGACGGCGACGACAAGGACGCCCCCGCGACCCCGGATGCGGACGCGGACGCCGACTCCGACGACGAGGACGACTCCGCGGTCGAGGAACTGCCCACCGGCGCCATCCGCCTCTCGGCAGCCGACGATGACGACGAGGTCCCGGTGTACTCCGCCGCGATCACCGGTGCGACCGCCGACCCGGTCAAGGACTACCTGAAGCAGATCGGCAAGGTCGCGCTTCTCAACGCGGCTGAAGAGGTCGAGCTGGCGATGCGGATCGAGGCGGGTCTGTTCGCCGAAGAGAAGCTGTCGCACATGACCGACGCCGAGAAGCGGTCGCAGCTGGGCCGCGAGCTCGGCTGGGTCGCACGTGACGGCCAGCGGGCCAAGAGCCACCTGCTCGGCGCCAACCTCCGGCTCGTCGTCTCGCTCGCCAAGCGCTACACCGGCCGTGGCATGCAGTTCCTGGATCTGATCCAGGAGGGCAACCTCGGCCTCATCCGCGCCGTCGAGAAGTTCGACTACACCAAGGGCTTCAAGTTCTCGACCTACGCCACCTGGTGGATCCGTCAGGCGATCACCCGCGCCATGGCCGACCAGGCGCGCACCATCCGCATCCCGGTGCACATGGTGGAGGTCATCAACAAGCTCGCCCGCGTGCAGCGCCAGATGCTGCAAGACCTCGGTCGCGAACCCACGCCCGAAGAGCTGAGCCGCGAGCTCGACATGACACCCGAGAAGGTCATCGAGGTGCAGAAGTACGGCCGTGAGCCGATCTCGCTGCACACCCCGCTCGGTGAAGACGGCGACAGCGAGTTCGGCGACCTCATCGAGGACACCGAGGCGGTCGTTCCGGCCGACGCGGTCGGCTTCACGATGCTGCAGAAGCAGCTCGAGTCGCTGCTCGACTCGCTGTCCGAGCGGGAGGCGGGCGTGATCCGCATGCGCTTCGGGCTCGGCGACGGCATGCCGAAGACCCTCGACCAGATCGGCGACACCTTCGGCGTCACGCGTGAGCGCATCCGTCAGATCGAGTCGAAGACGATGGCGAAGCTGCGCCACCCGTCCCGGTCGCAGTCGCTGCGCGACTACCTCGAGTAGGTCGCGTGGGCGCGCGTCACACCCCGGCGATCCTGATCGGTCGCCTGGTGCGTGTGGCTGCGCGTCTGCGCAAACCCGGCGGAGGGTCGGCCTTCCCGGGTCTCGTCGTCAACCGCATCGCGCCGGGTTTCCTGGCGGAGGCGATCGGCTCGCTGCCGGGCGGCCTCGTGATCGTGACCGGTTCCTCCGGCAAGTCCACGACGACCAAGATGCTCACCGCGGTGGTCACCGCACACGGGCGGAAGGTCTTCACGAACCCGTCGACGGCGAACATCGAGCAGGGCCTGACCTCCGCCGTCCTGGAGCGCGCCTCGCTCACCGGCCGGCTCTCCGAGGACATCGCGATCCTCGAGATGGATGAGGCTCACGGCGCCCGGATCGCCCCGCGGTTGAGTCCCCGCGTCGTGGTGCTGATGAACGTCATGACCGACCAGATCGACAGGTTCTGGAATTCCGAGCAGGTGCTCGCCTACCTCGAGGCGATCGCCCGGCGGTCGACGCAGACCGTGGTGATCAACGCCGATGACGAGATGCTGGGCGAGCTCGCCGGGCGTCTCGACCCGGCGGTCGCGGTCGAGCGGTTCGGCGTGACCGCGCAGGTTCTGGCCGCTCAGCCGCGCGGCCTGGGCTACGCCCGCACCGCCCCCACCCGGCTCGACGACGGTGTCGTGGTCGAGGCGGTCGAGGGGACGAGCGCGCAGATCCGGCTCGACGGCGAGGTCGCCGAGATCACGCTGCCGGCGCGTGGCGCGCACTACGCGGTGGATGCGGCGGGCGCGCTGAGTGCTGCCCGCGTCATCCTGGGCCCCGATTTCGACGCCGGCCTCGCCGCCCGCACGATCTCGCAGCTGGAACCGGTGTTCGGCCGCGGCGAGGTGCGGACCGTGCGCGGCCAGGAGGTGGAGTTCGTGCTGGTGCAGAACCCGGCGAGCTACCAGCTCAACATCGACGCGCTCGACGCCGGTCTCGACCAGGTGCTCGTCGCCATGGGATCGGACGTGCGGGACCCCGGCTACTTCTGGCCCGTCGATCTGCGCCGGCTCCAGCGGGTGCACACCGTCTCGGGCTCGAAGGCCCACGAGCAGGCGCTGCACCTCACATACCAGGGCATCCCGATCGACAGGATCGAGCCCGACATCCCGGTGGCGATCGACGCGTTCCTGGCACTGCCGGCACCCGCCTCCGGGCGCAAGACGATCATCTTCACGGCGGACGCGATGCGTCGCACGCGCGCACATCTGGGGCTGACCTCGTGAGCGTCCTCATTCTGCAGCTGTTCCCCGACCTGCTCGACGTCAACGGCGACGCACAGAACGCTCTCGTGCTCGCCCAGCGGCTGCGCTGGTCGGGCATCGACGCCGAGATCGTCACCGAACCGACGACGACACCCGACCTGATCGTCGTGGGGTCGGGGGTGGATACCGGACTGGCCGAGCAGGCCAGCCGGCTCCGCAGCGTGGCCGCCCGCCTGATCGAATGGGTGGACGGCGGCGTCGGCCTACTCGCGGTCGGCACCGGCTTCGAGCTGCTCTCGACACGCGTCGGAGAGCTGGACGGGATCGGCGTGTTCGACGGTGTCGCCGAACCGCTCGCGGCCCGGGCGACGACCGACCTCGTGGTCGACAGCGCTTTCGGCCGGCTCGTCGGCTTCGAGAACCACGCCCGCGGCTGGACGGCGGGTGCCCGTCCCACGCCGCTCGGCACGGTGGTCACCGGTCACGGCAACGACGGCCGCACCGAGGGCGCGCGCACCGGCAACGCCTGGGGCACGCATCTGCACGGCCCGGTTCTCGCCAAGAACCCGGCGTTCGCGGATGCGATTCTGACGTCGGTCATCGTCGGCTACGCGCCCGATGGCGACAGCATCCGGTTCGCGGATGCGGCAGCCGAGGGGGCGCGGAACGCGACCCTGGCGAAGCTGAAGCTGAGCTAGCCGCCGGCCCTAGTCGACGGGCTGCTCGTGCAGGCGCGCGGTCTCGTCGTGCCAGTTCAGCGCGGTCGGGGCGAGCTTGTCCTTGAACTTCGCACCGTGGTGCGCGCAGAACAGCAGGTCGCCGGACGCGAGGGTGACGCGGATGTAGGCCTGAGCACCGCAGCTGTCGCAGCGGTCGAACGCGGTGAGGGCGGCATCGAGCTCCAGCTCGTCCACGGTGTCGGTGATCTGCGACATGGGTCCTCCCTCGGGTAGGTGGTGGTGCCTGGCGTCCAGTCAAGCACGCTCACCCGTCTCCGTCCGGCTGATCGGGGTGCATTTCGCTGAACGCGTACGTTCCCGTCCCCAGATGGGGTGTCGGGGCGGCTCGCGTCGTCCCTGCTGGTTAAGGTGGAACGATGCCCGGCTCCGACGCTTCCTCCTCCACCTACAGCGCCCGACACCTGAGTGTCCTGGAAGGGCTTGAGGCGGTGCGCAAGCGCCCCGGGATGTACATCGGCTCCACCGACTCGCGCGGGCTGATGCATTGCCTGTGGGAGATCATCGACAACTCCGTCGACGAGGCTCTGGCCGGGCACGGCAGCGAGATCGAAGTGCTGCTGCACCCGGATCAGAGCGTCGAGGTCCGCGACCGCGCCCGCGGCATCCCGGTCGACATCGAGCCGAAGACCGGGCTCAGCGGGGTCGAGGTCGTCTTCACGAAGCTGCACGCCGGCGGCAAGTTCGGTTCGGGCTCGTACGCCGCATCGGGCGGCCTGCACGGCGTGGGCGCGTCCGTCGTCAATGCCCTCAGCGAGCGTCTCGACGTGGAGGTCGATCGCGACGGCAAGACCTGGGCGATGTCGTTCCACCGGGGCGAACCCGGCCGCTTCCTCGATTCCGGCGACCCGTCGCCCGAGTCGCCGTTCGAGCCGTTCACCACCGGCAGCGAGCTGCGGGTGGTCGGCAAGGTGGCCAAGGGGGTCACCGGCACCCGCATCCGGTACTGGGCCGACCCGCAGATCTTCACGAAGGGCGCGGCCTTCCAGGCCGACGAGCTGATGGAACGCGCGCGCCAGACGGCGTTCCTGGTGCCGGGGCTGACGATCCGCATCGACGAGCTGCGCGGGGAGGCGCCGTCGAGCGAGACGTTCCGTTTCGCGGGCGGGATCGCGGAGTTCGTGGACTTCCTGGCGCCGGACGCGCCGCTCACCTCGACCTGGCGCATCCAGGGGACCGGCGGCTACACCGAGACGGTGCCGGTGCTGCAGGAGAACGGCCACATGGTCGCGACCGAGCTGAACCGCGAGTGCGAGGTCGATATCGCGCTGCGCTGGGGCACCGGCTACGACACCGTGTTCCGCAGCTTCGTGAACATCATCGCGACGCCGAAGGGCGGCACCCACCAGACCGGGTTCGAGCAGGGCCTCATGAAGTTCCTGCGTGCCGAGGTGGAGAAGAACGCGCGCCGGCTGAAGGTGGGCACCGACAAGCTCGAGAAAGAGGACATCCTCGCCGGGCTGACCGCGGTGCTCACCGTCCGGCTGCCCGAGCCGCAGTTCGAGGGTCAGACGAAGGAGATCCTGGGCACTCCGGCGATCCGGGCGATCGTGTCGAACACTGTCGCGAAGGCGATGGCGGAGCGCTTCGCGAGCTCGAAACGCGACGACAAGACCCAGAGCGGCCTGGTGCTGGACAAGATCGTCGCGGAGATGAAGAGCCGCATCTCGGCTCGGGCGCACAAAGAGACGCAGCGGCGTAAGAACGCGCTTGAGTCCTCGACCCTGCCGGCGAAGCTCGTCGACTGCCGGTCGAACGATGTCGCGGGCACCGAGCTGTTCATCGTGGAGGGCGATTCCGCGCTCGGCACGGCGAAGCTCGCGCGCGACAGCGAGTACCAGGCGTTGCTCCCGATCCGGGGCAAGATCCTGAACGTCCAGAAGGCGTCGCTGACCGACATGCTCGGCAACGCGGAGTGCGCCTCGATCATCCAGGTGATCGGGGCCGGCTCCGGGCGCACCTTCGACATCGAGCAGGCGCGCTACGGCAAGGTCATCATCATGAGCGACGCCGACGTCGACGGCGCCCACATCCGCACCCTGCTGCTCACGCTGTTCTTCAAGTACATGCCGGAGATGATCGAGAAGGACCGGGTGTTCGCGGCGGTGCCGCCGCTGCATCGCGTGGTGATCCAGAATCCGGGTTCGAAACCGAACGACATCGTGTACACGTACTCCGAAGCCGAGTTGCAGGGGGTGCTGGCGGCGCTGCAGAAGAGCGGGCGCAAGTACCAGGAACCCATCCAGCGCTACAAGGGGCTGGGCGAGATGGATGCGGACCAGCTGGCCGAGACCACGATGAGCCGGGCGCATCGCACCCTGCGCCGCGTGCGGATGTCCGATGCGGCAGATGCGGCGCGGGTCTTCGAACTGCTCATGGGCAACGACGTCGCCCCGCGCAAAGACTTCATCATCGCGGGCCAGGGTCTCGACCGTGGGCGCATCGACACGTAGGGCGCTCGTCCTCGTCGGCGCGACCGCGATCGTCGCCGCGCTCACGGCGCTGGTCTTCCGGATCCGGGCCGGGGGAGACCCGGCGGATGCCGCCACCTGGCCGATCCAGTGGGAGCTGCGTTCCAGCGACAACGGCCCGCTGTTCCAGTTCCTGCAGGATGTGGTGGCCGGCCGGCCGCTCGACTGGAGCTTCTCGCCGCAGGTGTTCGTGTTCCCCGAGCTGCCGATCAGCGCGGTCGCGTTCCTGGTGACCGGCGGTTCGATCTACGGCTACTACCTCGTGGTGGCGATGCTGAACAACGCGCTCTTGTTCGTGGTGCTGTACGGGTTGATGCGGGTGCTGCATCCCGATGCCGCCGTTCTCCGCGCGGCGGTGGCGATGACGCCGCTGCTCGTGTTCCCGCTCATCGGAACCAGCTGGATCCTGTCGTTCCATCTCGCCCCGACGTACTACTTCGGCATGTACGCGGCACTGCTGGCCGCGCCCCTCCTCGTCGTGAGCACCTCGCGGCCCGCCACGGTGTCGATCGGGGCCGCGCTCGCCCTGACCGCGGCATCCAATCCGCTGGTCCTCTTGTTCGCGGCGCCCGGCACCGCGTTGGCGCTGCTTCTCCTGGTGATCCGTCGTGGCCGCCGGGCGGCTCGCGTGCCGGTGGTCGTCGTGGGCGCGACCCTCGCCGGCGCATTGCTGCTCCGGATCCTGTTCTCACCGTTGCAGGGGACGTCGCCGTTCACCTATGTGGATCCGCAGGTGTTCGCGACGCGGCTCTCGCAGATCGGACCGTACTACGACTTCCAGGCTCGCGACCCGGCGGCGGGGGTCATCCTGTCGGCGGGGGTGGTGCTCGCGGTGGCCTGCCTGGGTGCGGCCGTGGTCGCCACCGTCCGTTACGCACGGGGCGAGGCGTCATCGATGGCGGTGGTGTATCTCGGGCTGATCCCGCTCGGCGGGCTGGCGGCGACGTTCGCCCTGATGATCACCCACTATCTCTACTTCTGGCCGGTGCTGATCCTGCCGTTCGTGCTGGTGCTGCTCGCGATGCCGCGAGTCGCCGTCGTGCCGGCTGCGGCATCCGGGGCCCTGCTGTTCCTCGTGGTGGCGCTCGTGACGGGCGCGGCATCGAATCTCGGCTCGGCCGACAGGTTCTTCGGCTACCGGAACGCCGAGACGATGTGCCTCGACGAGGCGGTGCCGGGCCAGCTCGGATACGCGACGTTCTCGGACGCGCGACGGCTCTCGCTGCCGTCGGCGACCGGGGTGCGGCTCATCCAGATCGAGCACGGGCTGGGGCCGAGCCACTGGCTGACGAACCGCGCGTACTCGACGTCGGGGGCGGGCACGTTCTTCTACGTCAACGGCCGCGGCGACGAGCTCGCGATCGAGACCGAGCGTCTCACGGAGGAGTTCGGGCAGCCCGACCGCGAGGTCTCGTGCGATGACGCGCAAAGCGTGCTGATCTACGACGACCCCGCGAAGCTGGCGCTGATCGCCGCGTTCTACGGTGTGGACTGACTACTCCGCTGCGGTTCGGCGGCGAGATCCGCCGCGACGGCGCGACGCAGATGTGGCAGACGGAACGCCGAGATGACGATCGCCAGCGTTCCCGCCGTCCAGACCCCGACGAGTATCCAGCCGAGCCAGCCGACGGTCGTTGCCGCCTCCCACGCGCACCAGGACACGACGGCGAGCGAGACGATGGCGACGAAGCCGTAGATCGTGAGGTTGGCCGCGGAGCGACCGCCTCGCCGCGGTGCCGAATCCTGCCAGGACCGGAACCCCAGAACCGGGCTGTCGAGGAGCTCTGCGAGCCTGCGATCGTAGTAGCGCTGATACTCCCCGGAGATCGTCATCTCGGCGAGGATGCGGATGCAGCTCATCCAGAGGATCAGGATCACGAACGGGGCGACGAACAGGACCTCGGTACGGTTGTCCTTCCACAGCAGCGACGCGACCGCCGCGAGGCCGCCGAATCCGATCGCGATCAGCCCCAGCATCCGGCTGAGGCGGGTGACATTGGCCTCGGAGTGGGCGCGCGATTCGGCGTGGAATGCGGTGATCTGCGCGTCGATCTTCGCCCGTGAGGTGGTCACGAGGTACACCTTAGGGTCTGACTAGAGCGCGCGCCCGATCGAGCCGACGACGGCATCCATCGGCGCCCCGGAGGCGTCGCGTTTCGCGCCCGCATCGGGGAGCGTGCGCAGCGACCCGTCGCCCCCGACCGCGAGGGCAGGCGCCGGACCCGCCCAGGCGAGCGACAGCGCGCTCTCGCCCTTGAGGAAGGTGTGCGCACGCACCCCGCCGGTGCCGCGGCCTTTGCCGGGGAACTCGGCAAGCCGGGAGACCTTGGCGCGCCCGGGGTCGGCGCCCGCCAGCGTCTCGGTCGGGGTGGAGATGGTCGCGACGACGACGTCGGCACCCGGGTCGACCGAGGTGAAGAACAAGGCCCGCGCCTTCGCCGCGAGGTTGATGCCGGCCATGCCGCCGGCCGCGACACCCTGCGGCCGCACGGCGGAGGCCGGGTACCGCAGCAGCTGCGCGTCGGTCGTGATGAAGATCAGCTCCTCGCCGTCGGGACCCTGCGCGACCCCGACGACCTCGTCGCCGGGCTTCAGCGCGATGATCTCGAAATCCGGACGCGACGGGTATGCGCCTGCGGCGACACGTTTGACGACACCCTGCGCGGTGCCGAGCGCGATCGGCAGCTCCGAGTCGAGCGACACCAGACCGAGCACCCGCTCCTTCTTGTCGGTGACGCCCAGGTAGTCGGCGATGCGCGCCCCCGCGGCGAGCTGCACCGAGTTGGCCGGCACCGACGGCAGGTCGACGGGGGTGAACCGAAGCAGCCGCCCGCGTGAGGTGACCGCGCCCAGCTCGCCGCGCGTGGTGGTGAGCACGGTGGACTGGATGGCGTCGTGCCGGTTGCGCCGGGCCGCGCGTGCGGGCGGCTCGGCGCCGTCGGGCAGGTCGACGCGGACCGCTCGACCCGTCGTCGAGAGCACGACGAGCGTGGGCACGTCGGCGATCTCGAGCGAGGGTCCGGATGCCGCGGCGGCACGCCGGGCCGCGGGCGTCGAGGCGATGGAGGCCTTCGCCTCGGTCAGCAGGGTGCGTCGCGGGGTGCCGAAGCGCTCCGCGGTCTCATCGAGCTCTTCTGCGACCCGCACGCGCACGCGCTGCGGATCGGCGAGCAGAGCCTCGAGCTCGGCGATCTCGGCCTGCAGCTTGTCGCGCTCGGACTCGAGCTCGATGCGGCTGAACTTCGTGAGCCGGCGCAGCTGCAGCTCGAGGATGTAGTCGGCCTGGAGCGTGCTGAGGTCGAACACCTCCATCAGCCGCGTTCGGGCCTGCGCGGCGTCATCGCTGGTGCGGATCACCTGGATGACCTCGTCGATGTCGAGGATCGCGATGAGCAGGCCGAGTACGAGGTGCAGCCGCTCCTGCCGGCGGGTGAGCCGGTAGCGGGATCGCCGGGTGACGACGGAGATGCGGTGGTCGAGGTAGACCCGCAGCATCTCTTTCAACCCCAGGGTCTGGGGCTTGCCCTCGACGAGGGCGACGTTGTTGATCGAGAAGCCGTCTTCGAGCGGGGTGAGGCGGTAGAGCTGCTCGAGAACGGCGTCGGGGCTGAAGCCGGTCTTGATGCCGATCACGAGACGCAGGCCGTGCTTGCGATCGGTGAGGTCGGTGACATCGGAGATGCCGGTGATTTTCTTGGTGTTGACGCCGTCTTTGATCTTCTCGATGACCTTCTCGGGGCCCACGAGATAAGGCAGCTCGGTGACGACCAGCCCGGTGCGCCGGGCGGAGAGCTGCTCGACCGTGACCTTGGCACGGGTCTTGAACGACCCGCGACCGGTCGCGTACGCGTCTTTGATGCCGTCGAGGCCGACGATGGTGCCGCCGGTGGGCAGGTCGGGCCCGGGGACGTAGGCCATCAGGTCGTCGAGGGTGGCATCCGGGTTCTCGAGCAGGTGGCGGGCGGCCGCGGCGACCTCGATGAGATTGTGGGGCGCCATGTTCGTCGCCATGCCGACGGCGATGCCCGCCGCCCCGTTCACCAGGAGGTTGGGGTAGGCGGCAGGCAGAACCTCGGGCTGGGTGAGTTGATTGTCGTAGTTCGGCACGAAGTCGACGACGTCTTCGTCGAGTCCGTCGGTCATCGCCATCGCGGCCGCCTGCAGCCGCGCCTCGGTGTACCGCGCCGCGGCGGGGCCGTCGTCGAGCGACCCGAAGTTGCCGTGCCCGTCGACGAGCGGCAGGCGCATCGTGAAGTCCTGCGCGAGGCGCACCAGGGCGTCGTAGATCGCGCCGTCGCCGTGCGGGTGCAGCCGGCCCATCACATCGCCCACGACGCGCGCGCTCTTCACGTGCCCGCGGTCGGGCCGCAGGCCCATCTCGGACATCTGGAACAGGATGCGGCGCTGCACCGGCTTGAGGCCGTCACGTGCGTCGGGCAGGGCGCGCGAATAGATGACGGAGTAGGCGTACTCGAGGAACGAGGACTGCATCTCGGCGCCGACGTCGATATCGTCGATCCGCTCGCCGGGAGGCACGGGAGAAGGGGGAGTCGCAGGAGGGGGAGTCATAGGATCGGGGCCATGTTACCGGCGGCCAAAACCTCCCGGTTCAGCCTTGCCGATGTCGTGCCGAATTGCCTCGATGCCCTGGCGGGGAGGACCGGACGGCTGGGTCTCCCGCCGGTGACGCACGCGATCGTGCTGCTCGCCGACGGGCTCGGGCGCACCGCGCTGGAAGCCCACCGCGGGCACGCGCGCACCCTGGCATCCCGGCTCGACGCCGACCCCGCGATCACGTCGGGTTTCCCGACGACCACCGCCTCCGCACTCGCCACGCTCACCACCGGCCGTCCGCCGGGGGAGCACGGCATGGTCGGATATCGCGCGCTCGACCCGGAGACCGGGGACGTGGTGAGCCTGCTGAACGGCTCGGACGCCCTCGACCCCGGGCGCTGGCAGCGGCTGCCGACGCTCTTCGAGACGGCGGGACCGCGGTCGGTCGTGATCGGGTCGCCGCGGCACCGCGACTCCTGGTTCACGCACGCCGTGCTGCGGGGTGCGGAGTACCGCGGGGAGGTCTCGATGGCCGCGCGCTTCGCGATCGCACGTCAGGAACTCGCGACCCCGGGCCCGGTGCTGATCTATCTCTATGTCGCCGAACTCGACGTCGAGGGGCACGCGCGCGGGCTGGCGTCTGATCGCTGGGTGGCCGCACTGGAGGCCCTGGATGCCGAGGTGGCGGCCCTCGTCCCCGCGCTGGGTCCGCGCCACGGCCTCCTGGTCACCGCGGACCACGGCATGGTCGACGTGCCGGAGGAAGCGCAGGTGGTCGTGCCGCCCGATCTGCTCGACGGCGTGATGCAGGTGGCGGGGGAGCCGCGCTGCCTGCAGCTGCACCTGTCACCCGGCACCGATCCGGATGCGGTGGCGGCCCGCTGGCGGGAGCGCGAGGGCGCGCGTGCCTGGGTCGCGACCCGGGACGCGGCGATCGACGCCGGCTGGTTCGGAGCCGTCGACCCCGCCGTCCGCCCGCGGATCGGGGAGGTGCTGGTCGCGGCGCGGAGGAACGTCGCGTTCTACACCGAGGCCGACGACACGGCACGCCGCATGATCGGCCAGCACGGGTCGCTCACGGCGGACGAGCTGTCGATTCCGCTGCTGCGGTTCGGGGCCTTCGGCTAGTCCTCGTCGGTGCGCGCGCCGAACACGATCTCGTCCCAGCTCGGCATCGAGGTGCGGTTCTTGCGCGACCCGCGAGAGATGCCACCCTGCTGGCCGGTGCCGGTCGAGCCCGCCGATGGCGTTCCTGCCGACCCGACCGGTGTGACCGTGGCGGTGTCGAGCGGCACGTCGATCAGCTTCACCGCACCGGTCGACGGGTGCGCCGCGATCGGATCGTCGTGCTCCGGATCCATCGGGTCGCGTTCGCCGCGCCGGCGCCGCAGCGCCTCCAGCAGATCGGCGGTCTGGTTGGTCGCCTTGCGCGGCGGGGCGTCGGACGTGGTCTCGGCGCCGATACGGCCGTGGATCACGGGCTCGAGCAGCGGGCCGGTCTCGCCGCCGTCGTCGGCGACCGTGAACGCGCCGCTGTCGAACCGGCTGGCCTCGGGGTCTTCCACCGCCACCGCGCGCAGCCGCGGCACCAGGTTCTGCGGCAGCTCGCCCTGCTGAGACAGCGAGACCGCCTCGGGGTTCATGGGGGCCAGGGCCTGCTTCTTCGGGTCGAAGGTCCAGCGGGCATCATGGTCGATCTGCTCGGCGGTGAACGTCAGCTTGACGATCCAGGAGCCGCCCTCCTCTTTCCAGCTCGCCCAGCGCTCGTTGATCGCCCCGGCATCCACGAGGCGCCGGCGGATCACGCCGCCGAAGGTGGCGCCGCCCGCGAGCGGATCGATCTCCATCGCGGTGTGCACGGGCACGTTGAGCGCCGATTCGATGACGAACTCGCGTTCCGCGAGCACCGGGCCTTCGAACCGCTGGACGTAGTCGAGCGGGGCGCCGGTGACGGACGCGACGTCTTCCGCCGACATCCCGGCCCTGATGTGGGCCTGGATCTCGCGGGGGGAGAGCTTGCGGCTGGCGCCCAGATCGGGCGAGGACTGCCGCAGACGGGATTGGAGCACATCGTCGACAGCGACCCGGAAGCGCGCGCCCTCGTCGGATGCGACGAGAAGGGCGCCCTCCTCGACGCCGATCACCTTGAGCTCTTGCATTGGGGAACGACCTCCAGCCGTCACGATTCCCGGCCAGGATGACACGGGAAAGGCCCGAATCCGGGGAATAACACGGGCGCGCCGTCAGTTGTCAGGGATGCGGCTGAGAGCAGACCTCAACGGTTTGCATTGGGTGCAACGATCATGCAGACTGTCGCCGCTTGCACGACCACGCAGCACTGAGAACTTTGGATGGGAATGGCTACCGACTACGACGCACCGAGGAAGACCGACGAGGACACCGAGTCGATCCAGGCCCTCCAGGAGCGTGTGCCCGACAAGCTGTCGGGTGTCGTCGACGTCGAGGACGCCGACAACCCGGGCAGCTTCGAGCTGGCCGGGCAGGATCTGGCCGATCTCGATCTGGATGTCGTGGTGCTTCCCCCGCAGGAGGACGAGTTCACCTGCGTCAACTGCTTCCTCGTGAAGCACCAGTCGCAGTTCGACCACGACACCAAGCTCGGGCCCGTCTGCCACGAGTGCTCGCTCTAGGTTTCGACACGCCCTTCGGGCTACTCAACCGGCGATAGGGCCTCCGGGCTACTCAACCGGCGATAGGGCCTTCGCCAGCGCGTCCGGTCGTCGGGTGGCGACGAGCCAGTAGGGCGTCGGGTCCTCGGGATCGGTGAGGTCCACGCGGACCAGCCCCGGTATCCACCCCCGCACCAGGAGCCAGGCGCGGGCATCGAGCCGGATTCCCCGCTCCGCCGTGGCCTCCGCGCCCTCGAACGCGCGGGCGGCGCCGATGTACCGGCGCTCGATCCGTGCGCGCCCCGCACGGAGCATCCCGTCGGTCACCTCGATGGTCGGCGTCGTCGCGAGCAGCACGATCACGATCGCGGCGTAGAGCACGGCGGCGACCACGACGCCGGCGGGCGGCGAGATCGGCAGGAAGACGAGAAGGCTCGCGGGGATGACGAGGGCGGTCGCCAGGAACACCCACGGCGCGGGCCACAGCCGCTCGCGATAGCCGGTCTGGGGTGGTGCGGTGTTCGGCATGCTCCCATTCGACCATGGGCTAGCCTCGTTGCGTGACCGACGTCGAGGTGCTGCTCACCGGGGATCACGTCCCCGCATACGCGCATCCGGGTGACGCCGGCGCCGACCTGGTCGCCACCGAGACGGTGGAGCTGGGTCCGGGCGAACGGGCCACCGTCGGAACCGGCACCGCGATCGCGCTTCCGGACGGCTACGTCGCATTCGTCGTCCCGCGCAGCGGCCTGGCCGCGAAGCACGGGATCACCATCGTCAACACCCCGGGAACGGTGGATGCGGGATATCGCGGCGAGATCCGCGTGATCCTGCTGAACACCGACGCCACCACCCCGTACACCGTCGCGGCCGGCGATCGCATCGCGCAGCTGATCGTGATGCCGGTTACCCGCGCCCGGTTCGTGCCGGTCGAGCGTCTCCCCGGCAGCCATCGCGGTGAGGGCGGTTTCGGATCCACCGGCTATGCCGAGCAAGGAGCACGCGCGTGAGCGACGCACCCGACCAGCCGATGCCCGTCGAGCACCCGAAGTCGGCGCCCGCCGACCGGGCCGAGAACGGGCCCCTCGATGAGGCGGAGGCCAACGCCGTCCGCCCCTACGTCGACCTCGGCGGGGTGAAGATCCTGCCACGCCCCGACCTGCGGGTGCGCCTCGAGGTCGAGGAGGGCAGCAAGCGCGTCGTCGCGGTGGCACTCGACTTCAAGGAGTCGTCGCTGCAGGTGCAGCCGTTCGCGGCGCCCCGCAACAGCGGACTCTGGCACGAGATCCGCGAGCAGATCGGCGCGCAGATCGCCCAGCAGGGCGGGACCACGACACCGCAGGCCGGCGTCTTCGGGCCCGAACTGCGGGCCGAGCTCCCCGGCGCCGCCGGTGCGGGCCCGCGCATCGCGCGCTTCATCGGCGTCGACGGTCCGCGGTGGTTCCTGCGTGGGGTGATCAGCGGCCGTGGCGCCGTCGACCCCGCGGCCGGGGCGGAGATGGAGGATCTGTTCCGCAGCATCGTCGTGGTGCGCGGCGGCTCCCCGATGCCTCCGCGCGACCTGATCCCGCTGCACGTCCCTCCGGCCGCCCAGCAGACGCAGAACGCCTGATGGCGCAATCCCCGGCGCCGGGCGACGGCGAGAAGGATCCGACGTTCCGCGAGGCGTTCGCGGCTGCCGCCCAGCGCTCCCGCCTCTCCGGGATGAAGCCGGGGGAGACGCCCAGCGGTTCGGCGCTGCTCGGTGCCGTGGGTGGCATCCGGGGTCTGATCGAGACGATCCTGCCCGGCCTCGCGTTCCTGGTGATCTACACCTTCACCAAGGAGCTGGTGTGGGCGGTGCTGGCGCCGTTCGCCGTCGCCGTCGCGTTCATCGTGGTGCGCCTCCTCCAGCGGCAGCCGCTGACCCCGGCGATCAGCGGTGCGGTCGGCATCGGCCTCTCGGCGGGGCTGGCGCTGCTCACCGGCAACGTGTCGAACAACTTCGTGCTGGGGTTCGGCATCAACGGCGTGGCTGTGATCGCCCTCACGGTCAGCCTGCTGGTGCGGCGACCGCTGGTGGGCGTGATCATCGCGCTGCTCACGGGCGACGAGTTCTGGCGGCGCGACCCCGCCAAGCTGCGCGTGGCATACGTGACGACGGTACTCTGGCTGCTGCTCTCGGGGCTGCGGCTCGCGGTGCAGGTGCCGCTCTACCTCGCCGACCTGCCCGACGCTCTCGCGGCCAGCAAGCTGCTCATGGGCGTCCCCCTGTATCTCGGACTGCTCTGGGCGACCTGGATGCTGGTGCGCACGGCGTGGCAACCCGCCGACGAGCCGGACGACGACGCGTCCGGCGAGGTGTAATATATCTTGACGTCGAGATAAATCGACGCCCGCGGGGCTTAGGGTTGCCTTGCTGGAAACACGCGCTCGGCGCCCGCAGGATGGGTGCTAGATCAGCAAGGGAGACACCAATGTCGGCGGTTGACAGCTTCGGGTCGAAGTCCACTCTGACGGTCGGCGGCACCGACTACGAGGTGTTCAGGATCGACACCGTCCCCGGCCACGAGAAGCTGCCCTTCAGCCTCAAGGTGCTGCTCGAGAACCTGCTCCGCACCGAAGACGGCGCCAACGTCACCAAGGCGCAGATCGAGGCCCTCGGGTCGTGGGTGCCGACGGCCGAGCCCGACACCGAGATCCAGTTCACCCCCGCTCGCGTCGTCATGCAGGACTTCACCGGCGTCCCCTGCATCGTCGATCTCGCCACCATGCGCGAGGCGATGAGCGCCCTCGGCGGCGACGCCACGAAGATCAACCCGCTCGCACCCGCCGAGCTGGTCATCGACCACTCCGTCATCGCCGACCTGTTCGGGTCCGAGAACGCGCTCGAGCGCAATGTCGAGATCGAGTACGAGCGCAACGGGGAGCGGTACCAGTTCCTGCGCTGGGGCCAGACCGCGTTCGACGACTTCAAGGTCGTGCCGCCCGGAACCGGCATCGTCCACCAGGTCAACATCGAGTACCTCGCTCGCGTGACGTTCACGCGGGCGGTGGGCGGCATCCTTCGCGCCTACCCCGACACCTGCGTCGGCACCGACTCGCACACCACGATGGTCAACGGCCTCGGCGTGCTCGGCTGGGGCGTCGGCGGCATCGAGGCGGAGGCCGCCATGCTCGGCCAGCCGGTGTCGATGCTCATCCCGAAGGTCGTCGGCTTCAAGCTCACGGGTGCGATCCCGACGGGCGTCACGGCGACGGATGTCGTCCTCACAATTACGCAGATGCTGCGCAAGCACGGCGTCGTCGGCAAGTTCGTCGAGTTCTACGGCGAAGGAGTGGCCGAGGTACCGCTCGCCAACCGCGCCACCATCGGCAACATGAGCCCCGAGTTCGGCTCCACCGCGGCGATGTTCCCGATCGATGACGTCACCCTCGACTACCTGCGCCTGACGGGGCGCACCGAGGAGCAGGTCGCCCTCGTCGAGGCGTACTCCAAGCTGCAGAAGCTCTGGCACGATCCCTCGGCCGAGCCGGTGTTCAGCGAGTACCTCGAGCTGGACCTCGCGACCGTCGTCCCCTCGATCGCCGGCCCGAAACGCCCGCAAGACCGGGTCGAGCTCAGCAATGCGAAGAGCCAGTTCGAGCTGGACCTCGGCGACTACACCACGCAAGACCTCTCCAAGGTCGACGCCGCCGTCGAAGGCACCTTCCCCGCCTCCGACCCGATCGGCTTCACGGCACAGGATGAGGACACCGCCCACGAGCTGTCGCACACCCACGTGAGCCACGCACCCGGCACGCTCTCTCGTCCGGTCAAGATCGCGACGAAGGACGGCAAGCGCTACACCCTCGACCACGGCGCCGTCGCGGTGGCCGCGATCACCTCGTGCACCAACACCTCCAACCCGAGCGTCATGCTCGCCGCCGGCCTGCTCGCGCGCAACGCGCACCAGAAGGGCCTCACCGCGAAGCCGTGGGTGAAGACCACGATGGCGCCCGGATCAAAGGTCGTCACCGACTACTACGAGAAGGCCGGCCTGACCGACGACCTCGAGGCCCTCGGCTTCTATACGGTCGGCTACGGCTGCACCGTCTGCATCGGCAACACCGGCCCGCTGATCGACGAGGTGTCCGCGGCGATCAACGACAACGACCTCGCCGTCACCGCGGTCCTCTCCGGCAACCGCAATTTCGAGGGCCGCATCAGCCCCGACGTGAAGATGAACTACCTCGCCAGCCCGCCGCTGGTGATCGCGTACGCCCTCGCAGGGTCGATGAACTTCGACTTCGAGGTCGACGCCCTCGGGCAGGACCAGGACGGCAACGACGTGTTCCTGCGCGACATCTGGCCCGACCCGGCCGAGGTGCAGAAGACGATCGATTCCTCGATCTCGACCGACATGTTCACCCACGAGTACGCGAGCGTGTTTGAGGGCGACGAGCGCTGGCGCTCCCTGCCGACGCCCGACAGCGAGGTCTTCGAGTGGGACGCCGAGTCGACCTACGTCCGTAAGCCCCCGTACTTCGACGGTATGACGATCGAGACGAGCCCGGTGTCCGACATCGCGGGCGCCCGTGTGCTCGCCAAGCTCGGCGACTCGGTCACCACCGACCACATCAGCCCGGCCGGATCGATCAAGGCCGACAGCCCGGCGGGACAGTACCTGCAGCAGCACGGCGTCGACCGCAAGGACTTCAACTCCTACGGCTCCCGTCGCGGCAACCACGAGGTGATGATCCGCGGCACGTTCGCGAACATCCGGCTGAAGAACCAGCTGCTGGACGGGGTCGAGGGCGGGTACACCCGCGACTTCACCCAGGCAGACGGCCCGCAGGCTTTCATCTACGACGCGAGCGTGAACTACCAGGCGGCGGGCACGCCGCTGGTGATCCTGGCGGGCAAGGAGTACGGTTCGGGCTCCAGCCGCGACTGGGCGGCGAAAGGCACCAACCTCCTCGGCGTGAAAGCGGTGATCGCGGAGAGCTTCGAGCGCATCCACCGCTCCAACCTGATCGGCATGGGCGTCATTCCCCTTCAGTTCCCGGCGGGCAAGACGGCCGACGATCTGGGACTCGACGGCACCGAGGTGATCAGCATCTCCGGCGTCGAGCAGCTCAACAGCGGCACGACCCCCAAGACGGTGAAGGTGGTGGCCGCCCCGAGCGAGCACTCGCCGGCCGGCACGCAGCCGATCGAGTTCGACGCCGTGGTCCGCATCGACACCCCCGGTGAGGCCGACTACTACCGCAACGGCGGCATCCTGCAGTACGTCCTCAGGAGCCTCGTCTAAGGTCTGAGCATGCGGGGCTGGGAGTGAGCGCCGATCGTGCGCGCGCGACCACCCCGCCACGGCTCGGGGTGATCATCACCGCGACCCTGCTCGGCGG
>JBFWWZ010000018.1:0-46444 GCA_050245915.1 Microbacteriaceae bacterium | reverse complement strand
GAACGACGGAGTTGCAATGGATTCGCCAGAACCAGTGATCACCACGACGTGGTGGAATCACAGCGGTTGTTGCCAGAGTCTTGCCACTCCACGTTGGCTGCACGCGAGGTGATCAAGGGCACGTCCTCTCCTATGCGCGCTGGTCGTCGATGAGAGCGAGGTATCCCCGGTACTCCTTTTCGACGCGATCGGGCACCGTGACCAACGTTCCCTCTTCCATCCTGTAGGTGCGGTCTGGATCGCCCTTGAACGAAAGCCAATTGAAACTTGTGTTGATCCAGTTGTCGTCGTAGATCAGGATCTTCGCGTGCGTGTTCCGGAGGCGCACAAAATCGAAATTGGAGTACTTGTTCGCCAGCTTTCGCAGGTGATCAAGCGCCCACGAATCGGAGCCGCTGTCGTCATCGCCGATGCCATACGCGATCGTCGCACTCACGCCGGCGCGAAGGCGTTCTTCCAGCCTCGAGCGAAACGAAGCATTAACCACCTTCCCGCGCACCCATGGGGACATGAGGAGCAACCTCTTCTTTGACGTCTCCAGCGCTGTCGACAGAAGATCCGCGTGCTCGAAGACGCTCACGCTCCGAACTTGAGCAGTCGCGACCGCGCCGACAGTTGGAGCTGGAGTCTCTTCGGCGATCCCGTCAGAGTCATGTTGCCGCAGCATTTCGAGGTCGTCGTCCAAAACAGGACGCGGCTCCGCCTGGCCGAGCGAGATCTTCAGCTTGGATGAGGCTCCCATGGCATCGAGCGCTAGTCCGTGTTCTGCTGAAATCTCATCGCTGAAATAAAGTGCAAGTTCGATCTCATTGCGGGATGCGTCGCCATAGACCAACAACTGCGCGGGGAGATAGCGATGCTTTCGAGTCGATACGCGATTGACACGAAGTACCTGCAGGCGGTCGTCCTCGAACAATGAGTTCATGCCCGAGGGGGATACATCGGAGAGTCCGATAGCCGCATTGCGAGAAGCAGGGATGATCGTGAAGCCGGCTTCCTCGGCTTGGCGCTTCTCCAGCAGGAATCTCTCGGGGATGTCCGCCGGAGTCCATGTCACCCGGTCAAACACCACAGGGAGCTCTCGGATCACCGGCTGAGTGGCGACCAGAAGCCGAACAACCTCCTTTCCTGTCTCGGTCAAGACGAGTTGATCGTCTGGTGTTCGGCGAATATGGCTGCCCGCGAGTTGAAGCGCAACCGCATCGATGACATGCGCGAGGTCCAAACCGAGATAGGAGGCGATCTCCGCCGGAGTCCTCACTCCAGCGTCAACGAAACGAAGTACGAACTCTTCCGAGACAGGAAGCTTCTTCTTCTCTTGAGCAAGGACCTCTGCCATTACGACGGTCACAGGGAGCGCCGCGTCTTCGATGGCGATGAGCTGCAGACCCGGACGGAGGCTCCCGAATCGTCGTTTCAGCGCCTGGAATTGATCGGTCACAGCTTCGCCACCTGCAGTCGACAGTCCATCGGGTGTTGCTCGACATAGGACAGCACGTCACGAAGCGCGCCCGTGGTGCCGCGAATGAAGTCAGCGTCGCCGATCAACGTGAGCCCGAACCTAGCCCGAGACAGTGCCACGTTTATTCTCCGCCAGTAGGCCGGCCCCAGGAATCCGAGGCTCGCGTGCGGGTTGCTTCGCGTAACCGAGAATATGGCGAGATCCGCTTCGCGACCCTGGACAGCGTCAACCGACATCGCGCTAACACGCAGATGCCTGAACGAACGAGAGGCAAGCCTGCGCTGAAGCGTCTCAACCTGACTGCGATATGGCGCAATGACGAGCACCTCGAGATCCCTGGGTGGAGTTATCAAGCCCAGCTCCACGGCCGAGTCCAGGCCCTCTAACTGACTAACCAAGACTTGCGCTTCAGTCCGGTTGGCCGTGCTGGTGCCGCTGTCGCTGTCTTCTCGTCGCCGATCCCCGAGCGCGGATGTGTCCAACCAAACGATCGGTGCGCCGGCGAATGTTTCGTAGCCCGGTATTCCCTCAACGCGAGGGGACGCTAGAGCTCCGCCGTAGAAGCAATGTGAGATCAAGTCGCCGATCGGCTTGATCATTCGGTACTGCTCGGTTAGCTGCAACTGCGAATGCTCCGGAAGATTGGTAACAAACCGTTGAAACAGGGTCTCGCTGACATCCGACGCCTGGAGATCGAATTCCGCGAGAAGCTCCGCCTTGCGAGTGAGATCTTCGTCGGACGGCGGCAACTGTCGAGTGTCACCTACGAGAACCCAAGTACGTGCGCGTGCCATAGGTACGAGTGCCTCGGTGAGGGTCGCGCGAGACGCCTCGTCGACGATGCAGACGTCGAAATCCAACTGGCCAACCACCGGATTCCTTAGGAGACCAATGCATGTCCCCGCAACTACCGAAGCGCCGGCCAAGAAGGTAGCTCGGAGGCCGTCGTCTGCTTCGATCCGTTCCATCCATTCGGCCTGAAGTGCGAGGCGACGCATGAAAGTACGTGCCTCCTCCGACTCCCCAGTGATGGCGGAAACCGCAGCGCGAATGTCGGAGCTTTCGAGTTGTGCAGGAATGGTTAGTACTCCGGCGAGCAGCCCCTGAGCTTCGCCCGCCAGCACCGCGCGACGCTCCGCTAGTGTCTCCAAACGTAATTGATAGCGGTCCACCGGACTTTCGTCTTCGACTGCGGTCAGCAGGTCAGAGGAGTCCGTTGTAGCCTCGGACAACTGCTTAAGGTGCTCCCGCACGCGCTCGAATTCGAGGGTCGCAGCCAAGAGCTGCTCCAACACCAAAGCTGCGCGCGCATGATTGACGTCGATGCCGAGCGCTTCCGCCTCGTTCGCGATGTTGGCGGCCGCTGAGGATCGAACACCGTCGGCAAAAATGGGCATCTGTCGATCGAGCAGCAGATCCCGGACTTCGTTCGCAACCGCCGACTCGTTAGCGCCAGCTAGGCGCACTATCCCTTGCGTCCCGGACGCACTGAGGCGTTCGATCGCGTTGTCCACGGCCACGTGAGTCTGGGAAGCGATTAGAACTCTTGTGTCGGGCTTTCTTCGAAGGAGCTGAGTGACCATTTCCACGATGAAGCGCGTCTTTCCAGTTCCGGGAGGACCTTCAACTGCCAGCACCTCGGTTGTGCCGAGAGCGAGTCGCACCGCGGACTTCTTGACGTCATCGAGTTCGGACGACCAGGCGTCGACTTCCTGAGGTTGTGGCCGGGCGTTAGTGGCAGGGTCGAGCAGCACTTGCTTGAGATTGGGGTTCGGGGTCAACTCCCCGCGCACATTTATCAGCGCCGCTCGCTGCCTATCGAGCGCGATCGTGGAAGGGGCGTCGTATGGGCGCAAGTGGCCGTACCGCGCGAGACCAGTTAGTTGGCGACGCGAGAGCAGGGTGAGAGTAGAGCCATCCTGATCAATCACCTCGCCATTCCCAAAGCGACGACCTGACGCAGGATCGTGCAATTCCCATTCCGTGCCGATGAGATCCGACTCGGGCGCGTGCGCCAACTCAAAGACTGTCCGACGATCGTGGGACTGAAACGCCTTGTATCGAAGCGGGCTCTGCTCCCCTCTCCCATGCTCGGCGCGAGCGTCGAGGACCCGAAGCCACAGTTCGAACTGATCGTCGCTCGCACCGTCCACGACGGACTGCGGTTGGTCGCGCGCGTCATAGTGCCGCTCGAGCAACTCCTCCAGCATTTGTCGAGCTCTAGCCACAGACTGGGCGTTCGCGGGGCGAGCGCCGACCCAGGTAAATATGGGCGGGACTGGCAAAGCGCGCCGGCGACCCCGCTCTAGCTCCTCGAAATCCATGGCCTTGATCGCGGTGACCTTGTAGGGAGAACTCGGGCTGGACGGGACCGACAGACCGTATCGATACTCGGAACCGTAGAGAAGCATCCACGTGGTGTCGCACTCTCCGGAGTCTCGATCTATTCCGTACTCGAGGTGAACGGGACCACCAAGATCAGTGCCAATCACAGCGGCAAACGGAGCCTGCGACACGAGCGCCAGTTGGCTCTGGGCAGCGACCGTGGGCTCAAGCCAAATACTGTTCGCCTGCTGAAGGACGCCAGCGCGCTGCTTCAAGTGGAGCTCGCGGAATTGGGCCGCCAGGTCGATGGCATTCGCAGGTCGCTCGCTGGGTTCGAAAGAAAGTGCTGCCGCAAGCAGTTCGCGCACGTCAGCCGGAACCGCCGCTGATTCCAGGGCTGGCTTCAAGTCCGGGTAGTCCGAGATCTTGGTTGAGGTGAGGCATTGAAGAATGACCACCGCGATGCTGTACACGTCGCGCACATATCCGATGGCGGCGTCGTGTTCGGGTGGTGCCCACGCCCCAGGAGTTCGATGATGTTGAACCGTGTGCTCACTGTGTGGGGCGTCAGCTCGCAGTTTGGCAATTCCAAAATCGACAATCATGGGCTGGCCCTCGTCGTCAATCAAGATGTTCCCGGGCTTTAGGTCGCGGTGCTCCAATTTCTTCAAGTGGGCGTGGGCGAGCCCGTCGAGGAGCGGTCTGACGAAAGTCGTGTAGAGAGAGTTCCAGTCTTTCCAGGGTCGATCGTTCAATAGCTCGGTTAGCGTCCCACCGACCCAGTCCAGAACCAGGAAGTAGACGCCTTCATCGATGCCGGCGTCGCGCAGTCTCACGATGTTGCGATGGCTCAACGTTCTCAGCGCGGCAGTTTCGCGGCGGAAGAATTGCCTCGACAGGTCGTCGCTTGCAGCATTCAAGATCAGTTTGACCGCAACCGCTTCGCCGTCTCGGTCGTCAATGGCCTTGCGCACAGTGGCGCTTCCGCCAGATGAAATGGATTCGCCCCGGAGGATCACATAGTGTCCGCCAACACGGTCATCAGACACCTGCGCTCCTTCCGTGAAGCTCCGCTGCATCCCTCAGGTTATCGATGACTTCGATCGCTGATTCCACCAGTCGTCAACCTTCCGAAAGAACCGGTTGTCTTCAGAGATGTCCGTGATAACTCCGTTCCAAACGGCCATCTCGAGGGCGTGCACATGAGTCCCGATTGAGTTCAGAGCTCGATACGCCGCAAGCTCGCTGACGTCCGCGTTTCGAGACAGGAACAGGTCGGATACCAAACTCTTAGACCTCGTGTCGAAGGACGTGTACTTCCCGAACCAGTACGCGTCCCCGATATAGCCGCGCGAAGCTTCCTCGGCGTTCGGCGGCGATGAAGGAAAGTCGGAATAGAGGCGAACGGCCAGTCGGTCGCGGCGAGCTTCCGTAGCTGGAACACCGTACCCGTGCGCGTAGAGATCTCTAAGGTCTCTCAAGGACCCGAAGCCGTTGCTATTGACGTGGAACGGGGTGTTGAGCACTTGCTTGAAGAAGAGCTCCTCCCACTCCCGATACCACAAGTTGCCGTTTGGAAAGACGTACCTATCGGGATCGGTGAAATGGGCTGCGGCTATCCGCGCGAACGTGACCTCCGCGAGTGAAACCGCCCTGCCTATCGCCGCAAGCCCTGCGTCGCCTTCGACATCGAAAGGGTTGATGCCCAATTCGTCTTGCACCCAAGCGAACGCGTCCCCGCCGTCCCACTCGCCGTCGCTTGGCTGACTCATGATCTCGTTCCAGCGTCCTTCGAACTCTCGGTTCGCAGTTCGGACGAGGTACCGGTGCTCTCGGACAATTCGATCGAGTTCGTCGTCGAATTCGGGCACCAACCAACGAAAGGCTGTCCGATCTGACAGCAGGTTGATTCCGCGCATTCCAACTTCCTAGGTACAGGCCGATCCCGCTCTGGTCCAGTACCTCCCGGCGGCGAACTGAACCCCAGTGATAGGTACCGGTGGGAACGAACCTAGCGGCACCGCACTTGCATCCCCAGATCACTGTGATGCGGCCGCATTGTTGCCAGTTGCCACGGATCCGTCGCCAGACGCAGAAAAACCCCTGATCAACAGGGGTTTTTCGTGGCGGTGCCGGTGGGATTTGAACCCACGGTGGCTGTGACACCACACAACTTTTCGAGAGTTGCACCTTCGGCCGCTCGGACACGGCACCGGGAGAGAGTTTAGCCCAGGTCAGCGACGGCGCGAACTTCACAGCCGTCGCATAGGGAGGACCAGCGAACGACATAGCGAGCCCCGCGAACCTGACCGCATGACAGATACCGAGAACACGCCGGCGAAGCCGAAGAAGGCCCAGCCGGCGCAGACAGACACCATCGCGGCGGCACCCGCACCGGTCTACGTGACGCAGCCGACGCAGGGAGTCGGCCGCGGCATCCTGATCGGGGCGATCGCCGCTGCACTCGTCGGGGGCCTCGCCCTCGGAGGCATCGGCGGGTTCGCCATCGCGTCCGCCATCCACCAGCCGCCTGCCTTCGCCCAGTCGGGTCAGAACCAGCAGAACGGTCCGCAGGGTCAGGGCCAGCAGGGTCAGGGCCAGCAGGGTCAGGGCCCGCAGGGTCAGGGCCCGCACGGTCCCGGCCAGGGCATGGGCCAGGGCGGGATGCCGGGGCAGCCTCCGCAGGGCGGCCCGGGACCCCAGGGCGGTGGCCAGCAGGGCGGTCCGCAGCTGCCCCCGCAGGATCAGACGCCGCAGGGCGACGACGACGGCAGCAGCACCGACTCCGACGACGCCGGCAACTGAACCCGCCCCGAGCCGGTGCCGCCCACCACGGCGGTGCCGGCTCGACGGCGTTACGGAAGCACCTGCAGCTCGTCCACCCCGACGAACACCGCACCGTCGGCCCGCAGGCCGTCGATGATGTTCGCGATGCAGCCACCCGTGCCGCGGGTCCACGGGTGCATCAGGATGACGACCCCGTCCCCGTGCGCGGCAGCACCATCGCGCACCGCGACCTCCACCCCACCCGCGGTCGATTCCGGCTCCCAGTCGAGCGGGTCCACATGCCAGCGCACCTCGGTGTAGCCGGCGGCCGCGATGTCGGCGAGCACCTCCGGATCGTGCGTCCCGGCGCCGAAGGGGCAGCGGAACCACGGGCGCGGGTCCACCCCGGTCGCCTCGAGCACGGCCTTGTGCGACATGGCGAGATCCTCACGCCGGCCGTCGGGGCTGAGCAGCGGCATCTCGGCGTGGAAGTGGGAGTGGTTGCCGATAAGGTGCCCGTCGGCGGCGATGCGTCGCGCGAGCTGCGGATACGCCTCCGCCCACCGCCCCTGGATGAACGCCGTCGCCCGCACCTCGCGGTCACGGAGCACGTCGTAGACGTGCGCGGTACCCTCCGACTCGGCGGGGCGGTCGGAGTGCTCCGTGTCGAACGTCAGAGCCACGCGGTACACGTGGGGAACCCTAGTCGCACGTCCCACCTAGGCTGACCGCATGGCGAAGCCGACCGCATCCCCGTACGCGTGCAGCGAGTGCGGGTGGACCGGCGCGAAGTGGTACGGCCGCTGCCCCGAGTGCCAGGTGTGGGGCTCCATCGTCGAGCGCGGCCGGCCGGTGGTCGCCGTGGCCGCCGCCCGCGTGCCCGAGGGCCGCAGCGCACGGCCGATCACGCAGATCGGCACCGAGGCCGCGTCGCACTGGCCCTCCGGCATCGCCGAGTTCGACCGGGTGCTCGGCGGAGGCGTGGTTCCTGGTGCCGCGATCCTGCTGAGCGGGGAACCCGGGGTGGGCAAGTCGACGCTCCTGCTCGAGGTGGCATCCCGAGCCGCCCGCGCGGGCGCGCGCGTGCTGTACATCTCTGCGGAGGAGTCGGCGTCGCAGGTGCGCCTGCGCGCCGAACGCACCGGCGGCCTCGCCGACGAGCTCTACCTCGCGGCCGAGACCGACCTCGCGACGATCCTCGGGCACATCGACGCGGTGAACCCGTCGCTCGTGATCGTGGACTCGGTGCAGACCGTGTCGTCGGCGATGTCCGACGGGGCCGCGGGCCAGCCCGCGCAGGTGCGCGAGGTCGCGGGCACGCTCATCCGCATCGCCAAAGACCGCAACCTGCCGATGGTGCTCGTCGGGCACGTCACCAAAGACGGCACGATCGCCGGTCCCCGCCTGCTGGAGCACCTGGTGGATGTGGTGTGCAGCTTCGAAGGCGACCGGCAGACGGCCCTGCGTTTCATCCGCGCCCTCAAGAACCGGTTCGGCCCGACGGATGAGGTCGGCTGCTTCGAGATGACCGGCGACGGGATCGCGGAGGTCCCGGATCCGTCCGGCCTGTTCCTGTCGCGCAGCAGCAAGCCGGTCAGCGGAACCTGCGTCACCATCGCGCTCGAAGGCCGGCGGGCGCTGCCGGTCGAGGTGCAGGCGCTGCTCGTGGGCTCGAACGCCCCGCAGCCTCGCCGGGTGGTGAACGGGGTTGATTCGTCCCGGGTGGCGATGCTGCTCGCCGTGCTCGAACGGCGATGCGGGCTCAAGGTCTCGGCGGCGGATGTCTACGTGTCGACGGTCGGCGGCATCCGGCTGAGCGAACCCGGCGCGGATCTCGCGATCGCGCTCGCGATCGCCAGCGCCGTGCGGGATCAGCCGCTTCCGGCGACCCTCGCTGCGGTCGGCGAGATCTCGCTGGCCGGGGAGATCCGCCCGGTGACGGCGGCGCGCGTGCGGGCGGCGGAGGCGAAGCGGCTCGGCTACGCGGATGTGCTCGACGGTGACGCCGGCGACCTGCGGGCGGTCATCGCCGCGGCGTTCGCGAAAGGTGCCGCGGCATCCGGGGACCAGCCGGGGTTCTAGAGGCTGACGTCTCGATCCCCTCCTATTCGTGTAACGCGTTCAGGATGCGAGGCGCGACACGCCGTGTGGGAGCCGGCGTTCGCCGGGGTGTCGGCCGCGGCATCCTGAACGCGGCACGCGACCTCGACGTCAGAACAGCCGGAACGCGACCGTCTCTGATTCCACGGTGCCGAGCTTCACCTGAAGCCGATACGTCGGACCCTCCGGTCCCGCGACGGCGGCCGGGCGCGACGTGTCGCAGGTGTCCGTGGAGGATCGGGTGCGATCCCAGGCGAACGGCGTCGTCGACAGCGGCACCCCCGGCTGCAGCACCTGCGGCGTGCTGGTCGGGCTGGTCTGGCAGTCCTTGGAGCTCCAGATGCGGTCCGTGCCGCTCGTGATGACGTACTCCTGCGCGCCGGTGCCGACGTCGAACGTGCACGGCGCCGACCCGGCGTTGAGGATCGTCATCGAGATCTGCGGGTTCACCCCGGAGTTGTAACTGTTGGAGTCGGTTACCGCGGTGAGCGAGATCTGGGCCGGGTTGCATGCCTCGCCGCCCGCGGCCGAACTGAAGGTCGGCGTCGGGGTGGGGCCGGCGGACGTGGAACTAGGCTTCGGGCTGTTCGTCGGCTTCGCATCCGGACCCGAGCCGGGCCGCACGATGATCAGCACGATGATGACGACGACCGCGATCAGGCCGAGCAGCACGAGCAAGCGGCGGCGCCAGTAGACCGACGGCGGCTGGGGGCCGACGGGATTGCGGATCGTCGACATGCCGTCAGGGTAAGACGAAGGCGCGGCCCCCGAGGGGTGACCCGCCGGTCACAGCTGCTTCAGCATCCTGGTGTTGCCCAGCGTGTTCTGCTTCACGCGCGCCAGATCGAGGAACTCGGCAACGCCCTCATCGGGGCTGCGCACCAGCTCGGCGTAGACGTCGGGCGACACGAGACCCTCGCCGTGCTCGGCGTAGCCGTGTCCGCTGAAGAACGCGACCTCGAACGTCAGGCAGAACAGCCGGGTCAGGCCGAGGTCGCGGGCGTCGTCTTCAAGCTGGGTGAGCAGGGCGTGGCCGACGCCTTTGCCGCGCCAGTCCGCTGCGGCGGCGAGGGTGCGCACCTCGCCGAGGTCCTCCCACATCACGTGCAGCGCGCCGCAGCCGACGAGCGTGCCATCGGCGGTCTCCGCGACCCGGAACTCCTGCACCGCCTCGTACAGGTCGACGCGCTCCTTGCCGAGCAGGATCCGCTCGTTCACCAGCGGCTCGACCAGACCCAGGATGCCGGGGATGTCGGGCGTGCGGGCGCGGCGCACAGAGAACTCGGTCACGTTGGTCACCTTAACGGTGATCGAGCCTGTCGAGATCAGTCTCGACAGGCTCGATCACCGATTATCAGCTCGCGACAGTTGCCTTCTCGGGCAGCTCTTCGCGCCCCGGCTGACGGCCGGTCGAGAAGGTGAACTGCTCGTCCTCGGGGAGCGAGGCGTCGAAGTCGACCTTCACGTGGTCGCCGGCGTTGAGCTCGCCGTGCAGGATCTTCTCCGACAGCCGGTCCTCGATCTCGTGCTGCACCGCGCGGCGCAGCGGTCGGGCGCCCATGGTGGGCTCCCAGCCGAGCTCGATGAGCCGCAGCTTGGCCGCGTCGCTGACCTCGATGGTCATGTCGCGGTCGAGCAGGCGCTCGCTGAGCCGCTTGATGAACAGGCCGACGATCTGCTTCAGCTCGTCCTCGTTCAGCTGCGGGAACACGATCGTCTCGTCGACGCGGTTCAGGAACTCGGGCTTGAAGTGCTTCTTCAGCTCCTCCACGACCTTTGCCCGCATCGCCCGGTACGACGACTCGACGTTGCCCTCGAGCGTGAAGCCGACGGGGCCACCCGTGATGTCCTTCGTGCCGAGGTTGGTCGTCATGATGATGACCGTGTTCTTGAAGTCGATGACGCGACCCTGACCGTCGGTCAGGCGTCCCTCCTCCAGGATCTGGAGCAGCGAGTTGAAGATGTCGGGGTGCGCCTTCTCGATCTCGTCGAAGAGCACCACGCTGAACGGCTTGCGCCGCACCTTCTCGGTCAGCTGGCCGCCCTCCTCGAATCCGACGAATCCGGGAGGGGCGCCGAAGAGCCGCGAGACGGTGTGCTTCTCGCCGTACTCCGACATGTCGAGCGCGATGAGCGCGTTCTCGTCGTCGAACAGGAACTCGGCGAGCGCCTTGGCCAGCTCCGTCTTTCCGACACCGGTGGGGCCGGCGAAGATGAACGAGCCGGACGGACGCTTCGGGTCCTTCAGCCCGGCACGGGTGCGGCGGATGGTCTTGGCGAGCACCGAGATGGCCTCCTCCTGACCGATGACCCGCTCGTGCAGCGCCTTCTCCATGAAGATCAGGCGGCTGGACTCCTCTTCGGTGAGCTTGAACACCGGGATGCCGGTCGCGTTCGCGAGCACCTCGGCGATCACGCCCTCGTCCACGGTGCCGCTGGCCGCGACATCCCCCGACTTCCACTGCTTCTCGAGCTTGAGGCGCTCGCCGAGCAGCTTCTTCTCCTCGTCGCGCAGCGACGCGGCCTTCTCGAAGTCCTGGTCCTCGATCGCGCCCTCCTTCGAGGCGCGCACCGTGGCGATCTTCTCGTCGAACTCGCGCAGCTCCGGCGGGGCCGACAGGATGCTGAGGCGCAGCCGCGCGCCCGCCTCGTCGATCAGGTCGATGGCCTTGTCGGGCAGGAAGCGGTCGCTGACGTAGCGGTCGGCGAGGTTCGCGGCGGCGACGATCGCGCCATCCGTGATCGACACCTTGTGGAACGCCTCGTACTTGTCGCGCAGCCCCTTCAGGATGTTGATGGTGTGCGGCAGGTTGGGCTCCTGCACCTGCACCGGCTGGAAGCGGCGCTCGAGCGCGGCGTCCTTCTCGAAGTGCTTGCGGTACTCGTCGAGCGTGGTCGCACCGATGGTCTGCAGCTCGCCGCGGGCGAGCAGCGGCTTCAGGATGCTGGCCGCGTCGATCGCGCCCTCGGCGGCACCCGCGCCCACCAGGGTGTGGATCTCGTCGATGAACGTGATGATGTCGCCGCGGGTGCGGATCTCCTTCGTCACCTTCTTCAGGCGCTCCTCGAAGTCACCGCGGTAGCGGGAGCCGGCGATGAGCGAGCCGAGATCGAGCGTGTAGAGCTGCTTGTCTTTCAGCGTCTCGGGCACGTCGCCGCGCACGATCGCCTGGGCGAGGCCTTCGACGACGGCGGTCTTGCCGACGCCGGGCTCGCCGATCAGCACGGGGTTGTTCTTGGAACGGCGGGAGAGGATCTGCATGACCCGCTCCATCTCCTTCTCGCGCCCGATGACCGGGTCGAGCTTGCCGTCGCGGGCGGCCTGCGTGAGGTTGCGGCCGAACTGGTCGAGGATCTGGGAGCCCTTGTCGGGGGTCGCGTCGTTGCCGCCGACCGCGACCTGCTCCTTGCCCTGGTATCCCGAGAGCAGCTGGATGACCTGCTGGCGCACTCGGTTGAGGTCGGCGCCGAGCTTCACGAGCACCTGGGCGGCGACACCCTCGCCCTCGCGGATGAGCCCGAGCAGGATGTGCTCCGTGCCGATGTAGCTGTGGCCGAGCTGCAGTGCCTCGCGCAGCGACAACTCGAGCACCTTCTTGGCGCGCGGGGTGAACGGGATGTGCCCGGTCGGCTGCTGCTGACCCTGGCCGATGATGTCCTGCACCTGCTCGCGCACGGCATCCAGCGAGATGCCGAGGGACTCGAGCGCCTTCGCGGCGACACCCTCGCCCTCATGGATGAGCCCGAGCAGGATGTGCTCCGTGCCGATGTAGTTGTGGTTGAGCATCTTCGCCTCTTCCTGGGCGAGGACGACCACCCGGCGGGCTCGGTCTGTGAAGCGCTCGAACATCTGAATCTCTCCTCCGGCGCGAGCACGGGGAGGCTGCGCCGATATACCGAGAGTAACGAGGCGGGGTTCCCAGAACTCCCGTGTTCGCTGGCGGCGTGACGACCGCGGCCGTCGAATATCTCCACTGATTCAGGGGGATATCCCCCACCACGTCCCGATCCCCTGGATCCGTGTTGATCGTCGACAACCAGACCCGGCCGAGGGCCTCGGTGTCGTAATCATCCTGCTCGTCGTCCGCGGACGGCCGCCCGTCTCCTAGCATCGGGGCATGGACCTGCTCGACGGCCTGACCGAGCCGTTCGAGCACCTCTCCGCCGACGTGGTGGCGGAGGCGCTGCGCGAGCACTGGGGCATCGAAGGCGTGGAACTGACGCGGCTCGACACCGAGCGGGATGACACGTTCCGGGCAGGCGACGTGCTGATCAAGATCGCGCACCCGTCCGACGATCCCCAGGTGATCGAGATGCAGTCGGCGGCGCTCCGGCACGTCGAGGTGGCGGACCCCGGCATCCCCGTGCAGCGCGTCGTCGGACCGTCGGTGCTGATCGGCGGCCGGGTCGCGCGGGTGCTCACCTGGGTCGGCGGCGACCTCGTCGACGACCACGACCTCGCACCCGGGTTCTGGCACGATGCGGGCAGGATGCTGGGGCGCCTGAACGAGGCCCTCGCCGGTTTCGATCACCCCGGCGCGCACCGTGCGCTGGCCTGGGACATCCCCCGCCTCCCCGAGCTGCGGAACCACATCTCCGACCCCGTTCACGTCGCGGTGCTCGAGCGGTTCGAGGCGGACACGCTCCCCGCGCTCGCACGGCTTCCGCATCAGGTGATCCACAACGACGGGCATCCCGGGAATCTGCTCGTCGATCCGTCCGCGCCCGGCCGGCTCGCCGGCATCCTGGATTTCGGCGATGCGGTTCACTCGCCGCGCGTCAGCAACCTCGCCGTGTCGCTCACCTACCTGTGGCCCGACGTCGACGCGTTCACGAGCGGGTACCTCGAGAGCGTGCCGCTGACCGGCGACGAGCTGGCCCAGCTGCCGATGCTGATCGCGGCGCGCACCGTCATGCGCACGGTGATCAACCGCGCGCTGCACGGCGACGACGACCCGGAACTGCGCGAGTTCTACACCGAGAACGACGCGAAGCTGCGCGAGATCATGAAGGAGACCTGATGATCGGACCCACCAGCTATTTCGACCCGGCCCGCGCGGGCGAGCTCGACCCGCGCACCGCGGAACTCGTCCGCCGCCGCGCAGCGGCCCTCGGCCCCGCGTACCGGCTTTTCTACCGCGAGCCGCTCGAGTTCGTGCGCGGTGAGGGCGCGCACCTTTTCGACGCGGACGGCAACGACTACCTCGACGCGTACAACAACGTCCCGTCCGTCGGCCACGCGCACCCGCGGGTGGTGGCCGCGATCGCGGAGCAGGCGGCGCGGCTCAACACGCACACGCGGTACCTGTCCGAGCCGACGGTCGCGTATGCCGAGCGCCTGCTCGCGACCATGCCCGAGCTGGGCGAGGCGCACGTGATGTTCACCTGCACCGGGTCGGAGGCGAACGACCTGGCGCTGCGCATCGCCCGCGCGGCGACCGGCGCGACCGGGGTGCTCGTCACCTCCTACGCGTATCACGGGGTCACCGCGGAGGTGGCGGCGTTCTCGCCGTCGCTGGTGGGTCCGGATGCCGTGGCGCCCTGGGTGCGCCTCGTGCCCCCACCCGCCCCGTGTCGCGATTTCGCCGCCGGGGTGCGCGCGGGGATCGAGTCGCTCGCCGAGGCGGGGCTCCGTCCCGCCGCCCTCATCGTCGACACCGTGTTCGCCAGCGACGGCGTCTTCCCCGACGTGCCGGGTTTCGCGGATGCCGTCGACGCGGTGCGAGCCGCCGGCGGGCTCTTCATCGCGGACGAGGTCCAGCCCGGGTTCGGGCGCCTCGGCTCCGGGATGTGGGGGTACGCGCGGCACGGGCTCGCGCCCGACCTCGTCACGATGGGCAAGCCGATGGGCAACGGGCATCCGGTCGCCGGGCTGGCCGGCAGGGCTTCGGTGGTTGCCGCGTTCGCTGCGCAGAGCCGGTACTTCAACACGTTCGGGGGCAACACCGTGTCGATCGCCGCGGCGTCGGCGGTGCTCGACGTGCTCGAGGACGAGCAGCTGATCGGGAACGCGGCCCGCGTCGGCGCACGACTCGCGGACGGAATCCGCGGGATGCCGAACGTGCGGGAGGTGCGCGGGGCCGGCCTGTTCGTCGGCGTCGACCTGCCCGATGAGCCGTTCACGCTCGACGTGGTCAACGCGCTGCGGGAGCGTCGGGTGCTGCTCGCCGCCTCCGGACCGGACAACGCGACGCTGAAAATCCGACCTCCGCTGCCGTTCTCCGACGCGGACGCCGACCGGCTGCTCGAGGAGCTGACCGCGGTGCTGCGCTGAACTCATCCGTCGCAAACTGCTGTCATGCGCGCCCCGTGACCGCAATTCGCGACGGAACAGCGCGCGGCGGACCGCGCGGGTAGCGTGAGGCGCGTGAGCAACCTCGAGAAGGATCCGGCGGAGGTGCTGCTGCGCGAGCCTGCGACCGCCGGCGGGGTCGAGATCCTCGAGCCCCGGGAGGTGCCGCTCGGGGGGCCGCGGGCGCTGATGGTGCGGCGAGCGCTTCCGCAGCGGGCGCGCAGCCTTGTCGGCGCGTGGTGCTTCGTCGACTCCTACGGCCCGACGCCGGCGCCGCACGCGCGCACCATGGACACGCCACCGCATCCGCACACCGGGTTGCAGACGGTCAGCTGGCTGTATCGCGGCGAGATCGAGCACCGCGACTCGGCGGGGCACCATGCCCTGGTGCGCCCGACGCAGGTCAATCTGATGACGGCCGGCCGCGGCATCCAGCACTCGGAGGTCTCGACCGAGGACGCGCGCGAACTGCACGGGGTGCAGCTCTGGATCGCGCTGCCGGACGCGTCCCGCGACGTGGCCCCGTTCTTCGAGACCTACGCGCCCCAGCCCACGCGGATCGACGACGCGACCCTGCACGTGTTCATCGGCGAACTGTCGACGGTGACGACGTTCACGAAGCTGATCGGCGCCCAGGTCGACATCCCCGCCGGGGGGCGGGTCAGCATCCCGGCCGACCCGGCCTTCGAGTACGGGCTGGTGGTGGATGCCGGGGCCCCCACCCTGCAGGGCGTCACCGTCCCTGCAGCCCACCTCGGGGTCGTCCCCACCGGATCCACGGAGCTGCGCATCGAGGCCGGAGACGCTCCACTGCGCGCGCTGCTGATCGGCGGGGAGCCGCTGAACGAGCAGATCGTGATGTGGTGGAACTTCGTCGGCCGCAGCCACGAAGAAGTCGTCGCGTTCCGCGAGCAGTGGCAGGCGGAGGTCATCGCCGGCGCGAACAGCGACGGCCGCTTCGGCGAGCTGACCGGCTACGACGGGAGCGCCCTGCCGGCGCCCGTGCTGCCTAACGTGCGGCTTCGTCCTCGCGAGTAGCGAGCTTCGCCCGCTCCTCCGCCTCGATCTTCGCGTAGGCGGCGCGCTCGTTGCGGTCGGACCGGACGATGGCGCGCATGATGAACCAGAACACCAGGCCGATCAGGATCGTCGGCGCGAGCGAGAACAGGATCGCGGTGACGGTGTCGGCGGGCATGCTTCTAGGCTACGCGCACGATCACGACGACGATCACCACCGCCAGGATGACGATGAGGCCGGCGATCGCGATGAGGCGCGAGGTGCGGCGGTCCATCAGCCGCCCTTCGCGACGATGCCCACGATCCCGGAGATCAGCAGGTAGAGCCCGATCCCGCCGACGATCACCCAGATGGCGACGCGTCGCCAGGTGGGGACGCGCGGGTCCGGCTTCTTGTTCGACGGCGGAAGCGGGGGCAGGGACATGGGTCTATTTCACCAGAGGGAACAGCACGGTCTCGCGCAGGCCGCCGAGACCGGTGAGCGCGACCATCAGCCGGTCGATGCCCATGCCCATGCCGCCCATCGGGGGCATGCCGTGCTCCATCGCGCGCAGGAAGTCCTCGTCGAGGCGCATCGCCTCCACATCGCCGCGCGCGCCGAGCTTCGCCTGGTCGATGAACCGCTGACGCTGGATCACCGGGTCCACCAGCTCGGAGTACCCCGTGGCGAGCTCGAACCCGCGCACGTAGAGATCCCACTTCTCGACGACGCCATCGATGGTGCGGTGGTCGCGCACCAGCGGGCTGGTGTCGACGGGGAAGTCGCGCACGAACGTCGGCCGGTCGAGGATCGACGCCGAGACGTGGTGCTCCCACAGCTCTTCGATGTACTTGCCGTGGGTGGGGATCTTCACCTCGACCTCGGACTCGGCCGCCAGCTTCTCGAGTTCGTCGAGCGGCGTCTGCGGCGTCACCTCGCTGCCGACCGCCTGCGAGAGCGAATCGTACATCGAGATGCTCGGCCACTCGCCGCCGAAGTCGAACGTACTGCCGTCGACGAGGGTGACGACGTGCGAGCCGGCGACCGCGAGGGCGGCGTTCTGCACCATCTCCTTCGTCAGGTCGCCGATCGTGTTGTAGTCGCCGTAGGCCTGGTACGCCTCGAGCATGGCGAACTCGGGATTGTGGGTGGCATCCACCCCCTCGTTGCGGAAGTTGCGGTTGATCTCGAAGACGCGCTCGATGCCGCCGACGACCGCGCGCTTCAGATACAGTTCCGGCGCGATGCGCAGGAAGAGGTCCATGTCGAGGTCGTTGGAGTGCGTGATGAACGGCCGGGCGCTCGCGCCGCCGTGCATGGTCTGCAGCATCGGCGTCTCGATCTCGAGGAAGCCGTGGCCGGTCAGCGTCTGCCGGATGCTCGCGTTGATCGCCGCACGGTTGCGCACGTTGAGGCGGGCCTGTTCGCGCGTGATCAGGTCGAGGTAGCGCTGGCGCACGCGGGTCTCGTCGCTGAGCTCGGTGCCCTCGTAGAGGTTCGGCAGCGGCAGCAGCGCCTTCGCCGCGACCTTCCAGGTGCCGGCGAGCACGCTCAGCTCGCCGCGCTTCGACGAGATCACCTCGCCCTCGACCTGCACGATGTCGCCGAGGTCGACGAGCTCTTTCCAGCGCTCCAGCGACTCCTCGCCGACCTCCGCCAGCGAGATCATGACCTGGATGCGGCTGCCGTCACCCGACTGCAGGGTCGCGAAGCAGAGCTTGCCGGTGTTGCGGGCGAACACCACGCGTCCGGCGATCGACACCGTCACGCCGGTGGTGTCGTCGGCCTGCAGGTGTCCCCACTCGGCGCGCACCTCGGGGATCGAGTGGGTGACGGCGACGTCGACCGGGTACGCCTCGCCCTCGGCGAGCAGGCGCTCGCGCTTCGCGAGGCGCACGTCGCGCTGCTCGTTGTCGGTCTCGACGGGCTCGACCACCGGGTTGTCGGTCATGTGGCTCAGTTCAGGTAGATGGAGTCGTTGTCGATCAACCGCGTCTCGCCGACCGTCGCGGCGATGAGGACGCGCGCCGGTCCGCGGTAGTCGTCGTCGACGGGCTGGAAGGTCTTCGGGTTCACGACCTTCAGGTAGTCCAGCTTAACGAGGTCCTCATCCATCAGCACCGACTGCGCCGCGGCCAGCACAGCATCGATGCCCCGATCGGCGGATGACGCGGCCGCTTCCAGCGCACGGCTCAGCGCCAGCGCCGCCGCTCTCGCATGACCGTCGAGGTATCGGTTGCGGCTCGACAGGGCGAGACCGTCCGCCGCTCGCACGGTCTCCACGACATCCACCTGGGTCGGGATGTCGAGGTCGAGCACCATGCGCTGCACGAGGAAGACCTGCTGGGCGTCCTTCTGCCCGAACACCACATGCGTCGGCTGGACGATGCCGAGCAGCTTCGCGACCACGGTCAGAACGCCGTCGAAATGCCCGGGCCGCGAGCGCCCCTCGTAGAGTTCGGCGACCTTGCCGCCGGTGACCTTCACCTGGGTGCCGCCGTCGGGATACATCTGCTCGACACCCGGTGCGAAAACGTAGGCGACGCCGTGCGGCGCGAGCGCGTCGAGGTCGGCGTCGAGATCGCGAGGGTACTTCGCCAGATCCTCATTCGCGCCGAACTGCAGCGGGTTCACGAAGATCGACACCACGACGGTCGGCGCGAGCTGAGCGGCACGGGCGACCAGCGCCAGGTGACCCTCGTGCAGCGCACCCATCGTCGGAACGAGTGCGACCTCGGTGCCGGCGACCGCGGCGCGCATCTCGGCGATCGTCGAGATCACGACGGGTCTGGTCACCCGGCGATGCTACCGGGTGGGACGGCGGCGTCCGTCTCGGCGGCCGCGAGCGCGTTCTCGACGGAGGAGCGCACGAGGGATCCGAGCACCCGGCCAGGGTGCTCGATCCCCAGCCCGCGCAGCGTTCCGGCGGCCTGCGAGATCACCGCGGTCGAGAACTCGGAGGCGGCGGCGAGGGCGTCCGCGTAGGCGGCGCGGTCGCCGTCGGCGACGACCACCGGCTCGGCGCCCATCTCGACGACGAGGGCCTGCGCGATCGGCAGCACCGGGCCGGGGGCGGTGACGGCGCACCACGATTCCCGCAGCCGCACCAGGTCGATCGAGGTGCCGGTGAACGCCATCGCCGGCGAGATCGCCAGCGGGATCGCACCGGCCGCGAGCGCGGGAGCGAGCACCGCGGTCCCGAGACCCGGTGCGGTGTGCACCACGAGCTGTCCCGGCTGCCAGGCGCCGGTGGCGGCGAGCCCCGACACGAGGTCGGGCAGCTGGTCCGCGGGGACGGCGATCACCACGAGTTCGCTGCGCTCCACGATGGTCGGCACGTCGAGCACCGGAACCCCCGGCAGGATCGCGTCGGCCCGGTCGCGGGCGCTCTGCGAGACGGCGCTGATGCCGACGACAGCGTGCCCCGCACCGCCGAGGGCCGCGCCGATCACGGGCCCCACCCGGCCGGCTCCGATGATCCCGACCCCGAGCCGGCCGGAGCGTTCCGACGGCGTCACCCGGTTGCTCCGCGCCAGCGATGCGTGCGGTCTGCGACGGCGGCGCCGATCGCGGTGCGCGCGACGTCACGGAAGAATCCGGATGCATCCCCGGCATCCAGGGCACCCAGACGCGCGCTGATCGGGCCCGCCACCGTGTGGACGTGCACCCCCGCGAGCCGCAGCGCGCGCTGCAGCGGACCTTGACGCAGCGACACGCTCTGCATGCGCGCGGCGGGGACGACGACCAGTTCCCGCCAGATCGCACCCCGGCGCAGGATCACCGCGTCGGGTCGCAGCGCGAAGCCGTTGCGACGCCACGAGAACCAGCGCAGCACCACCGCCCGGCGGGGAGACGTCGTGAACCCGTCGTCCGGTTTCGCGCGCGCGAGCCCGGCCTCGACGATCGCGCGGGTCTGCTCGTCCACCAGGCCCGGCAGCACCAGTTCGAGCACCTTGAACACTTCGGCCCGGCTGCCGATCGGCAGGATCGTCGTGTTCTGCTGCCCCGCCGCACCCTGTGCCGACGATTTGCCCGCGCGGTTCACCTTCACCTCCCACCAGTCGAAGGGCCGCCAGAGCAGTTCCTGGCTGATCGAGATCGAGTGGATGCGCCCCGGCGGCAGGGTCTCATTGCTGGTCGAGAGCAGCCCGTACCCGACGCGTACGCCGTCGGGGGTGCCGGCGATCGTGTACCGCAGCGATTTCACGATGCGGTTCACCAGATACGAGCCGAGGCCGAACAGCAGCGGGATGACCCCGAACAGCAGCCCGAACGCATCCCAGACGATGATCATCGCGGCGGCGACGCCGAGCAGCACGACGAAGAACAGGGTGCTCGAGCTCAGCACCGTCGACGCGATGAGCCGCCCGGGGTGCATGGCGACGACCGACTCGGGTGCCGCGAGCGACGGGTCGAGTTCGGGGGCGACGAACTCGGCGACGCGCTGCCCGACGATCCCGCCCGGGGCCTGGGGGCGGGCGACCGCTGCGGACGCCTCCACCCGGCTGCCCGAGGCGAGGGTCAGGATGTCGCGGCGCAGCTCGTCGGCACGCGCGCTCCCGAGGTAGGCCAGTTGCACATTCGAATCCGCCCCCGCGCCCGTGATCTCGAGCCGCGCGGCGCCGAACACGCGCGCGAACAGCGGCCGCACGATGTTGATGCCCTGGATGCGGTCGAGACGGGCTTTGCGGTGCGTGCGGAACAGGATGCCGCTGCGCACCTCGACGAGCTCGTCGGTGATGCGGAACGTGTGCATCCGCCACGACAGGTAGAAGCCGGCGATGCAGAGCAGCAGCAGCACCACGACGGCACCGAGCGCCAGCGGGACGAGCCCGCGGTCGACGATCGCGTCGATCGGGTCGCCCGGGGCCTCGGTGCCGGGGATGAACAGCTCGAGGAGGCGTTCGCGCAGGTTCGCGATGACGATGCCGAGGATCGCGATGAACGCGATCCCGCCGCGCAAGAGCGGGGTGGCGGGATGCAGCCGGTGCCATTCCCCGTCGGCGAGGTTCTCGGGGTTCACAGTCCGGCCCGGCGGCTCTCCGCCAGGTCCACGAGCCGGTCGCGCAGCTCTTCGGCGTCCGCCTCCGGCAGCCCGGGGATGGTGACGTTGCTCGCCGCCGCGGCGGTCACCAGCTTGAGCTCGGAGAGCCCGACGGCGCGAGCGAGCGGACCGCGGTTGATGTCGACGAGCTGCATGCGCCCGTACGGCACCGAGACGAACCGCTGGAACATGATCCCTCGCCGGAAAAGCAGATCGTCATCCCGCAGCATGTAGCCGATCGAGCGGACCCGCCGCGGGGTGAACGCCGCCAGCAGGATCGAGATGACCCCGATCCCGATCGGCAGGGCGAGCAGCCAGGTCAGCTGGCTGAAGAACCAGGGCAGCCCGCTGCCCGCCGTCATGACGATGCCGGTGATGAGGGTGCCGACCAGGTCGACGATCACGTACTTCGACGAGACCCGCTTCCACTCACCGGGAACCGGGTCGAGGCGTGCGGATTCGGGGGTGGTGGCGGTCACGGTGCCACGCTACCCGGCGGGGGCGGTCGGCCCCGCGTCCGTGTCGTCGCCGCTGTCTTTCGGCACGGTGCACAGCGCCTCGGCCACGAGGCCGCCGATCATCAGCACGACCCCTCCTCCGAGCACCGAGAACACGCGCAGGAACGCGTCGCCGCCCGGAGCCCCCGACCGCAGCGCGAGTTCGACGACCAGCCCGAGCCCCGCGCCCGACAGCAGCGCCCCGCCGATCGCCGACGCCTTCGCCAGCACGACGACGCGCGTGGCGTAGAACGGGTCGACCCGGTGCGCCGGGTTGCCGCGGGTGGCGCGACGCACCGGCACGGCCAGCGCGACGGCCGCCGCCGCGATCAGCACCAGCGTGATCGCGAGGGTGAACTCGGGCCGCAGCTTCGGCTGACCGAGCGCGGCGAGCAGCGACTGCAGCAGGATGCCGGCGCCGGCACCGAGGACCGCCAGCACGACGAGGGTCCACGGCCGCGTGCGCGTCACGCCGACGCCTCGAGACGGGCGAGCAGGTCGGCGACCCGTCCATGCCCGGTCAGCACGGCATCCGGATCGACCTCGAGCCACGGTCGCAGCACGAAGTCGCGCTCGGCAGCACGCGGGTGCGGCAGGATCAGCCCGTCGCGGTCGAGGGTCAGGCCGGCGAAGTCGACGATGTCGAGGTCGAGGGTGCGGTCGCCCCAGCGCTCGGCACGCACGCGGCCGTGGTCGGACTCGATCACGTGCAGCAGCTCGAGCAGCGCCGGCGGGGTCAGCGTGGTGCGGATCAGCGCGACGGCGTTCAGGTACGTGGGCGCGTCCGGGTCGGGACCCTCGAGCCGCAGCGCCACCGTCTCGTGCAGGGACGAGATCGCGACCAGCTCGACGCCGTCCGCCTCGGCGAGCTCCCGAGCCGCGGCGTGCAGGGTCGCGGCGCGATCACCCTGGTTGGCTCCGAGCGCGATCACCGCGGGCAGTTCGATCCGGCGTTTCAGCACCGACATCAGCGTCGCTTCCTGCGGATCGACACGCTCACGTCTTCGAACGGCACCGTGATCGGCGCGGACGGCTTGTGCACGGTCACATCGACGCGGTCGACCCGGGAGAACTCCAGCGCGACATCGGCCACCCGTTCGGCGACCGTCTCGATCAGGTCGACGGGGTCCGATTCGACAGCCGCGACGACCCGCTCGGCGAGCACCCCGTAGTGGACGGTGTCGTCGAGGTCGTCGCTCTCGGCGGCATCGCGCAGTGACAGGTGCACCGTCACATCGACGACGAACACCTGCCCGTCGATGCGCTCGTGCTCGAAGACGCCATGGTTCCCGGTGGCACGCAATCCGGTGAGGGTGATGCGGTCGCGGCTCATCTCAGCGACCCATCCTGCCAGCGCTCCCAGACATCCAGGGCCCGTCGCGTGGACGGCACGTCGTGCACCCGCACCGCCCAGGCGCCCGAGCGGGCGGCGAGCGCGCTGACCACCGCGGTCGGCTCGTCACGCGCCTCCATGGGGGCGCCATCGGGCAGCAGCGCGCCGATGAACCGTTTGCGCGAGGCGCCGATCAGGATGCCGTGGCCGAGACTGGCGAGCTCGTCCAGCCGCGCGAGCAACTGCCAGTTGTGCGAAGAGTCCTTCGCGAACCCGAGTCCGGGATCGAGCACGATCCGCTCCGGGGGAACCCCGCGCACCACCAGCTCGGCCACCCGGTTCTTGAGTTCGCTGCGGACCTCGGTCACCACATCCCGGTACCCGGCCTCGACGTCGGCGCCGCCGCGCCAGTGCATGGCGATGAAGTGCACGCCCGTCTCGGCGATCACGCGGGCCATGCCCTCGTCGGCGAGACCGCCGGAGACGTCGTTGACGATCTCGGCCCCCGCATCCACCGCGGCGAGCGCGGTCGCGGCGTGCATCGTGTCGACGCTGACCGTGATGCCGCGCGCCACCAGCTCGCGCACGATCGGGACGACGCGCCTGCGTTCCTCGGGGTCCGTCACGGGCGTCGCACCGGGGCGGGTCGATTCCCCGCCGACGTCGACGATGCTCGCCCCCGCCTCTGCCATCGCGACGCCGTGGGCGATCGCGTCGTCGGGGTTCTGCCACCTGCCGCCGTCGCTGAACGAGTCGGGCGTCACATTGAGCACGCCCATGATCAGGGTTCGTGCGACGGGCGGGGATGCCGGGGCCCGGCGCCGACCGCCCGTGGCGGCGTGCGATTCGGCGTTCACGATGCCGCCGCTCCGGCGGTCGAGCCTGTCGGTCCGGTGGTCGAGCCTGTCGAGACCATGGACAGCACCGCCGCCTGCGCGGCCGGGTCGGTGAGCGTTCCGCGGGTCGCGACCGTCACCGTGGTGCTGTCCACCTGCCGGGTGCCGCGCGCGTTCACGCAGCCGTGCCGCGCGTCGAGCATCACGAGCACGCCGCGCGGCTCGAGACCCTGCTCGAGCGCGTCGGCGATCTGCTCCCCGAGACGTTCCTGCAGCTGCGGGCGCGAACTCAGCGTCTCCACCACCCGCGGCAGGCGGCCGAGCCCGACGATGCGCCGGCCGGGGACGTAGGCGATGTGCGCGACTCCGGTGAAGGGCAGCAGATGGTGCTCGCAGATCGACCGGAAGTCGATGTCGCGCAGCAGCACCAGCTCGCCCAGCTCCCCCTTCTCGGCGTCGAGCTCGGCGGCGTCGGTCAGATGCTGCTGAGGGTCCTCACCGATGCCGGCGAAGAACTCGGCGTAGGCCTCCGCCACACGGCGCGGGGTCGCCTGTAGGCCGGGGCGGCCGGGATCCTCTCCGATCGCGGCGAGGAGTTCGGCAACGGCCGCCTCGATCCTCGGGGAGTCGATGCCCACGGCGGTCAGGCTGTCGCGATGCCGGGGTTCTTGCGCGGACGAGGGGTGCGCTTCGGCGCGGGCTTCTCCGAGTCCACGCCGCCATCGACCATCCCCGGGTCGACCGGCGCCTTCGCGGCGATCTTGATCGGCGGGAGGTCGCTCAGCGGGCGCTTGTCGCTCGACAGCCACAGCGGGCGCTCCGGCAGCTTCTTGACGTCTTTGAAGATGTCTTCGAGCTGCAGGTGATCGAGGGTCTCCTTCTCGAGCAGCTCCCGTGCGAGGGCGTCGAGGATGTCGCGGTTGTCGTTGAGCACCTGCCACGCCTCGTCGTGCGCCTGCTCGATGAGCGCGCGCACCTCGAGGTCCACCTTCTCGGCGATGTCCTCCGAGTAGTCGCGCTGGTGACCCATGTCGCGGCCGAGGAACACCTCGCCCTGCGACTGGCCGAGCTTTACGGCGCCGATGTTGGCGCTCATGCCGTACTCGGTGACCATCTTGCGGGCGATCGCGGTCGCCTTCTCGATGTCGTTGCTCGCGCCGGTGGTGGGGTCGTGGAACACGATCTCCTCCGCGACGCGTCCGCCCATCGCGTAGGCGAGCTGGTCGAGCAGCTCGTTCCGCGTGACGGAGTACTTGTCCTCCAGCGGCAGCACCATCGTGTAGCCGAGGGCGCGGCCGCGCGGCAGGATCGTGATCTTCGTCACCGGGTCGGTGTGCCGCATCGACGCCGCCGCGAGCGCGTGACCGCCCTCGTGGTACGCGGTGATGAGGCGCTCTTTGTCGTTCATGAGGCGCGTGCGCCGCTGGGGGCCCGCCATCACGCGGTCGACCGCCTCATCCAGTGCCCGGTTGTCGATCAGCTGGGCGTTGCTGCGCGCGGTCAGCAGGGCCGCCTCGTTCAGCACGTTCGCCAGGTCGGCACCGGTGAAGCCGGGGGTCTTGCGGGCCAGGACGGCGAGGTCGACGCCCTTCGCCATCGGCTTGCCCTTGGCATGCACCGTCAGGATCTGCTCGCGGCCCTTCAGGTCGGGGGCGTCGACGCCGATCTGGCGGTCGAAGCGTCCCGGACGCAGCAGCGCGGGGTCGAGGATGTCGGGGCGGTTCGTCGCCGCGATGAGGATGACGTTCGTCTTGACGTCGAAGCCGTCCATCTCGACCAGCAGCTGGTTGAGGGTCTGCTCGCGCTCGTCGTGGCCGCCGCCGAGGCCGGCGCCGCGGTGGCGCCCGACGGCGTCGATCTCGTCGACGAAGATGATGGCGGGCGAGTTCTGCTTCGCCTGCTCGAAGAGGTCGCGCACGCGGCTGGCGCCGACGCCGACGAACATCTCCACGAAGTCGGAACCCGAGATCGAGTAGAACGGCACGCCGGCCTCGCCGGCGACGGCGCGGGCGAGCAGGGTCTTGCCGGTCCCGGGAGGGCCGTACAGCAGCACGCCCTTCGGGATGCGGGCGCCCACGGCCTGGAAACGCGCCGGGTCTTTCAGGAAGTCCTTGATCTCGTGGAGCTCCTCCACGGCCTCGTCGGCTCCGGCGACATCCGCGAACGTGACCTTCGGGGTCTCTTTGCTCACCAGCTTCGCCCGTGACTTGCCGAACTGCATGACGCGGTTGCCGCCGCCCTGCATGCTCGACAGCATGAACCAGAAGATCACGCCGATCAGCAGCAGCGGGATGATGATGCTGAGCAGACCGGTGAACCAGTTCGACTGGGGCACCTCGTCGTCGAACTTCGCGTCGCTGGCGGTGATCGCCTCGATGACATCGTCGCCGCGCTGCGAGATGTAGTAGAACTGCACCGACTTGCCGAAGTCGGTGTCGCCGGACTTGTACGCGTCGGAGAGCGTCAGGTCGACCCGCTGCTCGCCATCGACCACCTTCACCGTGCTGACGGTGTCGCCGTTCAGCAGCGCGAGGCCCTCCTGCGTCGTGATCTCACGGAAGTTGGAGGCCGTGAGCAGCTGCACCCCCACGATCACGAGTGCGGCGACCACGATGATCCAGATCAGCGGCCCGCGGAAGATGCGCTTGAAGTCCATAGTCCCGTCAGGCTATCGCGCGGTTCCTTGACGCGCCGTGGGTGTTCGCCCCAGGCGCACCCGGTGGTCAAGTCTGTCGAGACCTGGTGGTCGAGCCTGTCGAGACCTGGTGGTCGAGCCTGTCGAGACCTGATGGTCGAGCCTGTCGAGACCTGGTGGTCGAGCCTGTCGAGACCCGGTGGTCGAGCCTGTCGAGACCTGTGTACGATCCGCACCCACCCGGTTCGCGAGCCGCGATCATCGCCCGATGCCCTACATGTACATCCTCAGATGCCGAGATGGCAGCTTCTACGTCGGCAGCACGATCGATCTCGAGCGCCGGCTCGCGCAACATAAGCTCGGCCAAGGTGCCCGCTACACCGCGAACCGGCTGCCCGTCGAGCTCGCCTATGTCGAGGAGTTCAGCCGGATCGACGACGCGTTCGCCCGCGAGAAGCAGGTGCAGAACTGGGGGCGGGCGAAAAGGCTCGCGCTGATCGAGGGGCGGTTCGGCGACCTGCCCGAGCTGAGCGCCTCGGGCTGATCTCGACAGGCTCGATCACCGGATCTCGACAGGCTCGATCACCGGATCTCGACAGGCTCGATCACCGGATCTCGACAGGCTCGATCACCGGCCGGTCACTGGTAGACGTGCGGGGCGAGCACGGCGACGTCGCGCAGATTGCGGTACTTCTCGGCGTAGTCGAGGCCGTAGCCGACGACGAAGTCGTTCGGGATGTCGAATCCGATGTACTTCACGTCGATCTCGACCTTCGCGGCGTCCGGCTTGCGCAGCAGGGTGCAGATCTCGACCGACGCCGGCTCGCGGGATTCGAGGTTCTCGCGCAGCCACGACAGGGTGAGGCCGGAATCCAGCACGTCTTCGACGATGAGCACGTGCCTGCCCTGCAGCGCGGTGTCGAGGTCTTTGACGATGCGCACGATGCCGCTCGACTGGGTGCTGGCGCCGTACGACGACACCGCCATCCAGTCCATCTCGACATCGAGTTTGCGCAGCTCGCGCGCCAGGTCGGCCATCACCATGACCGCTCCTCGCAGCACCCCGACCAGCAGCACGGGGCGCCCCTCGTAGTCCGCCTCGATCTGCCTGCACAGTTCCGCGATCCGGTCGTGGATCTGCTTCTCGGTGACGAGGATCTTGGTCAGGTCGGCGGAGATGGCGTCGGAATCCATGCGCACAGTCTCTCAGTGATCGTGCGGCGGCTTCACGCCGGTGAGCGTCCCCGCGGTGGTCGAGATGAGATGGATGCGACGGCCGCGTCGCTCTGCGCTGAAACCGGGCAGGTCGATGGCTTTCTGCCCGTGCCAGTCGGTGACGAGACGCGCGATGTCGAGGGTCTGCGCGCGGCTCAGCGACACGTGGAACTCGCTCGCGGCGACGAGCCGGATGAGCCGCTGCCGCAGCGCCGGCGGGTTCGTCGCGAGGGCGTCGACGCCGAGCGAGACACCGGCCTCCTCGAGTTCGACGATGTCCTCGGCGAGCTCTTGCGCGAAACCGTCGAGCGCGTCGGCGTCTTCGCGCAGGTGCTCTGCGGTGCGGGCGAGGGCTTCGGCGACCCCGGGACCGAGTTCGGCCTCCAGCACGGGCAGCACGGTGCGGCGGATGCGCACCCGCGTGTAGGCGGGGTCGTCGTTGTGGGGGTCGTGCCACGGCTCGAGCCCGGCGTCGGTGCACGCCTGCTCGGTGACCTGGCGCCGGATGCCGAGGAACGGCCGCAGGTAGAGCCCGGTCCGCGGCTCCATGCCTCGCAGGCTCGTCGGCCCTGCACCACGGGCGAGTCCGAGCAGCACGGTCTCCGCCTGGTCGTCGAGGGTGTGGCCGAGCAGGATCGCGACGGCGCCGAGGTCGCGGGCGGCGGCATCCAGTGCCTCGTAGCGCGCGGTCCGCGCGGCGGCCTCCGGACCGTCGCCCGCCCCGGTCACCTCGACCCGCACGACCCGTACCGGATCGAGCCCGAGGGTGCGCGCCTGCTCGGCCGCGCGTTCCGCCGTCGCCGCCGAGGCATCCTGCAGCCCGTGATCGACCACGACGGCGCCGGCCCGGCCGGCGACCTCGAATGCCGTGGCTGCGGCGAGCGCGAGTGAGTCGGGCCCCCCGCTGAGCGCCACGAGCACAAGCCCGGTCCCGGCAGGCTCGGCCGCCGCGAGCGCCTCGCGCACCGCACGCCGGGTGTCGGCGATCGGAGGCGTCAGTCGGGGCCGATCAGGCATCCACTAACGTTATTCGCATGGGTGCGTATGAAGCCGTGATCGAGATCCCCAAGGGCAGCCGCGTCAAGTACGAGGTCGACCACGAGACGGGCAGACTGCACCTGGACCGCGTGCTGTACACGGCGTTCGGCTACCCCACCAACTATGGATTCTTCGAGAACACCCTCGGCGACGACGGCGACCCGGTCGACGTGCTGGTGCTGCTCGACTACGAGCTCTACCCGACCAGCACCGTGACGGTGCGGCCGGTCGGCGTGTTCAACATGACCGACGACGGCGGCGGCGACGCGAAGGTGATCGCGGTCGTGGCGAAGGACCCGCGCTGGGACTGGGTGCAGGATGTGGACGACATCCCGGAGTTCACCCGCAAAGAGATCGAGCACTTCTTCGAGCACTACAAAGACCTCGAGCCCGGCAAATGGGTGAAGACCGAGGGCTGGGCGAACGCGGCCTCGGCGGAGGAGATCCTGGCGAAGGGGTTCGCCGCCTACAAGGGCTGATCTCGATACGCCGCTCCGCGGCTACTCGACCGGCGACGGCTCACCCGGTGGGGCGTCCCGCGTACGGGACGAGGTCGCCGTAGCGCACCGCAACGATCCGCACCGGCACGCCCGGACGGGGCGCCTCGATCATGAGCCCGCCGCCGATGTACATGGTGACGTGGTACTTCGAGCCGCCCGTGGAGCCGCCGTTCGAGTAGAACAGCAGGTCACCGGCGACGATCGAGCCGAGTGACACGAGGCGGCCCTGCGCCGACATGGTCGAGTACTGGTTCGTCGCCGAGTGCGTTCCGATGTAGACCCCGGCGGATGCGTAACTCATCTTGGTCAGACCCGAGCAGTCCCAGACGTCCGGACCTGCGCCGCCGAGCTGGTACGCCTCGCCGAGCTGCGCCCTGGCGTACGCGATCGCCTGCGCGACCTGGCCGCCGACGGGTGCCGGCGGTGACGGGTCGACACCCGGCGGCGGATTCGACGGAGGGGACGGCGGGTTGTTCTGCACCGCCTCCTGCTCTGCGGTGAGGCCCTCCTGGTAGTCGCGCTCCACCTGCGCGGTGGTGTTCTTCAGGGTGGCGAGCTGGTCGTACATCCGGTCGATGTCGGCCTGGGTGTCCGCGATCTCCGCCTCGGCGGCATCCGCGGCGGCCTGCGCCTCGTCGTAGGCGGCCTGCGCGTCGTCGGCCAGGTTCTTGCGCACCTTCTCGGCCGCTTCGGCGTCGTCGCTGAGCGACTGGGCCTGGTTCTTGTCGAACTCGGCGCGGGCGAGGATGTCGGCCGACGACTCGGTCACCCGGTTCATGGTGCTGAGCCGCGACAGCAGCTGGTCGGTCTCCGTCGACGAGCCCATCAGCAGGCCGAGGGTGACGTCGCCGCCGCCGGTGCGCGCGAGCTGCGCGATCAGCCGGGCGGCACGGGCGGCGGATGCGTCGGCGCGCTTCTGCGCGTCATCGGCCTGCGTGGTGAGGCGGGTGACCTTCAGGGTCGCTGCGGCGAGCGCGTCGCGCGCCTGCGCGTACTCCTCCGCCTTGATCTGCGCGATCTTGCCGAGCTCCTCGGCCTGCTTCTCGAGGTCGGCGAGCAGGCGCTCGATGCGGGCGATCTCGGACGCCGTCGCAGCCTGGTTGCACTTGGCCGCCTGCACGTCCTCCCAGCTCGGATAGTCGGGCATGGGCGCGGCGATGGCGCCGGTCGGCGTGACCAGCGCGAAAACGAGTGCGGCAGGAACGACTGCAGCCGCCGCCCCCCACGGGCGTCTGCGGAATGACATCAGGTGGCCGTGCGGGCCTTTCTCTTATCCAAGGCTGATCCCCCGGGCGCTCATGAACGGGACGGGGTCGGTCAGCTGGCCGCCGACGCGGATCATGAAATGCAGGTGGCAGCCGGTGGAGCCGCCCGTGCTCCCCACCTGGGCGATCGGCTGCCCCGGGTCGACGCTCTGGCCGATATAGACGTGGATGCCGCCGTTCATGATGTGGCCGTATCCACTGGTGGTGCCGTCGCCATGGTCGATCTGGATGAAGTTGCCCAGGTCGCCGTTCGGGCCGGCGTAGGTGACCGTGCCGCCGTGGGCGGCGTAGATCTCGGCACCGCAGCCCTGACCGCCGATGTCGGTGCCGCTGTGCAGCTTCCAGTAGTGGTAGATCGGGTGGTACCGCATCCCGAACGAGCTGGTGATGTAGCCGCTCGACGGGCGCGCCCAGCCCTGCTCGCTGATGATGCCGCCGGCGTTGGGGCCCCACTTCTCGCGGACGCCCTTCAGGTAGTCGGCCTGCGTGGCCTGGCGCTTCTCGACCAGCACCGCGAGCTGCGCTTCGAGCACCGCCTGGTTGTCCTGCTGCTCCTGCAGCTTCGCCTGTGCGGCCTGCGCGGCGGCCTGTGCCACCTCGAACGCCGCCTGTGCGGCCGCCTTCAGCTCTTCGAGCTTCTTCTGCGCCGCCTCGGCCTGGTCGCTGAGCGACTGGGCGCTGTTCTGCTGCTGCACCGCCTGGGCGTAGACGTCTTGCGAGCGCTGCGTGTACTGATCCATCGCGCCGAGGCGGTAGAGCAGGTTGTCGGCGTCGCCCGACTGGCTGCTCGCCAGCAGGCTGGCAGTCAGGTCGCCCCCGCCGGTCTTTCCGAGCTCGGCGAGCATCGCGGCGGCGCGCTTCTTCGACTCGTCGGCCTTCGCCTGCGCCTCGTCGGCCTGCGACTGCAGTTCTTGGGTGATCGCGGCCTGGGCGTCGAAGGCATCCTGGGCGACCTGGTAGATCTCGCCCTTCGCCATCGCCTCGGCCTGGGTCGCGGCGACCTCGGTCTGCAGCTGCGCGATGAGCGCCTTGATCTGGGCGACCGCCTGCGCGGCTTTGTTGGCGTCGGCCTGCGCGGCGGCGACATCCTGCCAGGTGGGGTAGTCGGTGGATACCGCGGCGACCGCGGGAGTCGTGACGAGTCCCGCGATCGGCAGGATCGCGATGGCGAGCAGGGATGCGGCAACGCGCGACGAGCGGAGGCGCGCGCTCAGTCCGATCCGCTCGCGATCTGTGGCCCCCCGGCCGGAACGACGTCCCATGGCTCCCCGTTTTCCTCGTGAGATCGCACTCGGGCACGCGAAATCACAGAAGTAACATCAATCACACTAGCAACAGGTCGCCGAAAGCTTCAACGACGGGTTGAACCTAACCCGCTGCCGGGCGGGCGCGGCGCTCATTCAGGCCGTTTCGACGCATCGGCCAGATTGGAGTTTTCGACCCCCCGCACGTATGCTTGACCCTCGGTTGCTAGAGCATCACAGCCCTGGCCCCATCGTTTAGTGGCCTAGGACACCGCCCTTTCACGGCGGCAGCACGGGTTCGAATCCCGTTGGGGTCACGCAGTAATCTCTAACTGAAAATGTTTGGCCCTGTAGCGCAGTTGGTTAGCGTGCCGCCCTGTCACGGCGGAGGTCGCGGGTTCAAGTCCCGTCAGGGTCGCGGATGTGATGCGGCTCCTTCTGAAAAGGAGGGGCCGTTTCGCACACCAAGGCTCTGTAGCTCAGTTGGTAGAGCGCACGACTGAAAATCGTGAGGTCACGGGATCGACGCCCGTCGGAGCCACCACTCGAAGCCCGTGCGTCTGTGCGGGCAGGGCCAGATCAGTCACGACGCGCGCTGAGCTCTTCGACCCGGGGCCATCCCGGGGTCGCGAGCACCTCGTCCCCCGCGAAGACGAGCGCATCGACATCCAACCCGTCGAGCAGCTCGCCCATGAACCCGGTACCCGCAGCGACGATCGCCGTGGCGAGCACGTCCGCCGTCACGATGTCGTCCGCCAGCACGGTCACCTGCACGATGTCGGTCGCCCCGAGGCGCGACCAGATGTGGTCCCCGCGCTCGGCCGAACCCGAGGTTGCGCCGGCGCGGCGGCGGCCGAGTTCGACGTCGGCGACCATCCGGCTGCGGTCGGCCGGATCCACGATCCCGATGTGCTGCGGCCCCTCGCCGACGACGACGATGTCGCCCCCGACCCCGAGCAGGCCGTGCGCGCCGGTCGCTGCCAGCAGCGCGCCGGCCGCATCGATCGCCGCCGCCTTGACGGTCCCCGAGAGGTCGATCACGCCATCCGGGCGATGCGGGGTGAACCACCCGCCGGTGCGTTCCCGCCACGCGGTCGCCCGCTCGTATTCATCGCGCACCCGGCGGGGCGCGTCTTCGAGCGGGATGTCGCCCCGCGCGATCGCCGACAGCATCGAGTCGTCGCGGTACAGGGAGAACACCCGGTCGTAGCCGGTGAAGGTCCGCTCCACCTCGGCCAGCGTCTGCTCCGAGACGTCGCGATCGAGGGTGATGGATGCGACGGTCCCCATCGTCGCGAAGGTGTGCCTCATCAGAGCCCCGCCTGGTCGAGCGCCGACTGCAGCGAGTTCAGGTACCCCTCGCTCGTGTAGGTGGCGCCCGACACCATCCGCACGTTGGCGGACTGGGCGCTCAGCACCTCCTCCCGCAGGATCGGCGCGGCACGGTTGCTGATCTGCACCGACCTTCCGTCGCGGTCTGTGAGGCGCAGCGGGGTGACATCCGTGATCTGCCCGCCGCTGACGGTGACCTGCACCTGCACGTCCCCGAACCGGGTCGGCACGCTGTCGCCGGTGTAGGTGCCGTCGGCCGCCGACGACCCGCTGCCGGAGGCGGAGGAACCGCTGCCGGTGGAGCCGGTGCTGGTGCCGCCGGTCGTGCCGCCGGAGGTCGTGGTGCCCGTGCCGGTCACACCCGTGCTCGGCACCGAGATGACCGCGCCGTGCTGGGCGGCGGTTCCCAGCCCCACGCCTACCCCGAGGATGACGCCGGAGGTCAGCATCCCGGCGAAGAGGGTGCGCGCGTTCACCAGTCGAACCTCTCGCGGTGGATGTCGTCGGTGCCTGCGCCCTGACCGCGCACGGCCGCCTCGACGACATCCGCCCAGCCGTCGGGGCCGCAGATGTACACATCGCTGACCGCCAGGTCGGGGAAGACGGACCGGGTCGTCACGCCGCGCGCCTGGTCGTCGCGCGACAGCCAGCCGTCCTCCCCCGCACCGCGTGGGCCGACCGACCGGTAGACGGCCATGCCCGCGCGGGAGCCCCACTCCCGCAGCTCATCCCACAGGTACAGGTCGTCGTCGCTCGATGCGCGCACCACGACCGTCACGTCGCCCGGTGCCGCGTCGATCCGCTCGAGCATACTGACGATCGGGGTGACGCCGATGCCGGCGGCGACGACCGCGACCTTCCGGTGCGCGCGCGTCTCCGCCGTGAACAGGCCGAACGGACCCGAGAACGAGACGGGCGTGCCGGGTTCGATCGCGGCGAGCGCCAGGGTGCCCCGCCCGAGTTCGCGGATGGTGATCCGGGCGCTGCGCGACGTCGGCGCCGCGGAGAGCGAGATCGGGTGCGCGTGCCACCAGGTGCCGGGCGCCCAGAACCGCCAGAAGAAGAACTGTCCGCCCGTGGCGCGCAGCCGGTCGAGGTCGCGACCGACGAGGTGCACCGAGATCGCATCCGGCGCGATCCGTTCCACGCGAGCGACCGTGATGCCGTGACGCATCGATGCGACCGCCGGCCGCAGGAACCGGAACAGCACGATCGCGCCGAGCGCCACCACATAGAGCAGGATCCAGTAGACCCGCTGCAGCGTGCCCTCCGCCAGCACGCCGCCCTGCGACAGCTGGTGGGGCAGCGCACCGAGCACCACGCCGTACGACAGTAGGTGCAAGACGTGCCACGCCTCGTACGGCAGCTTGCGGTGCACGACGACCAGCGAGGTGACGACGACCGCGACGAGCAGACCCAGCGACAGGTAGGCCAGCGGCATGTCCGCGCTGGAGAACAGCGTGATCGTCTCGGCGACCACGTTCTGCCGGTCGGCGAGCGCGTACCCGAGGGTGAGCAGGATGCCGTGGCCGAGCAGCAGATAGAACGCCGGCTTGCCGAGAGCGCGGTGCGCCGCCATCGCACGGTCATGTCCGACGGTGCGGTCGAGGGCGGGGATCCGGGCGGCGAGTACCAGCATCACCAGGACGAGGTCGCTGCCGATGAGACCCGCGGCGATGCCCCAGGAGGTCAGAGCCGCCGCCGGAGACGAGACGTCCACCAGGCCGGTGGCCAGGTAGAGCGTCAGGGCCACCGCCGCGGACGCCCAGGCGGCGACGACCAGCAGGTCGGCCCGAAGACGCCGGCGCAGCTGACTGCGCGGGGGCTGGAACCGGGGCGGGGTGCTCGTGGTCCGCTGCGGGAGCGTGGCGGTCATGGTGGCGGTGTCCTTTCGACACCTCGAGACTGTCCAGGCAACCTCGGTCGACGCTTTGAGAAAGCCGTCGCGCGCATGTGAGATCTCACATATACCCGACGGTCAGTGCAGCGGAACCTCCACGACGACGCGCAGCCCGGGCCGGGTGTTGGTCAGCGAGACGCCACCCCCGGCGGACCGGGCGAGGCCATCGACGAGCGCGAGGCCGAGGCCGCTCCCGGCCCCGTCTCCCCGCGCGAACCGCTCCAGCGCGTGGGGCAGCAGCTCGGGCGCGATGCCGGGCCCGTCATCCTGGACGACGAGTTCGAGGCGACTGGCACTCGCACTCAGCTCGGCGGTGACCGACCCGTCGGGCCCGGTCGCCGCGACGGCGTTGGCGAGCAGGTTCCGGACGATCCGCCCGAAAGAGATCGCGTCCAGCGCACAGCGCGATGCGGGAACCGAGGCGGGGCTGGTCTGCTCGATCGAGACCCCGGCGGCGGCGGGCGTCGACCGGATGTCGTCGACAGCGGTGAGGAACGCCTCCCGCAGCTGACCCAGATCCGACCCCGCGCTGGGGGTCCCCTCGTCGAGGCGCGCCAGTTCCAGCAGGTTCGATGCGAGGACCCCGAGGCGTTCGGCGGACTGCTCCGCGCGCTGCAGCTCGCGGTCGGCCTCGTCCGGATGGTCGAGTTCCCGTCGCGCCAGCCCGAGCTGGGCCTGCAGACCGGCGAGCGGGGTGCGGAGCTCGTGAGCGGCGTCGGAGACGAACTGCCGCTCCCGGCGCCGTGCCGCCTCCACCGGTCGGAGCGCCGACCGGACGAAGACGGTCGCGGCGATGGCGAACAGGGCGATCAACGCCGCGCCGCCGATGACGAGGAACAGGTCGATGACCATCAATGATCGGCTCGCAGCGGTGACATCCCGTGCGGCCCAGAGCGTCACGGTCCCGTTCGAGGTCTGGGCCGTCTCGCCGACGACCACCCATGAGCTGTCGCCGTCATTGTCGCCGATGTCGATCACCTCGGGGTCACGGCCGTCCACCCGGGACCTGACATCGTCGGGGAGGCTGTCGATGATCCACTCCCCGTCGGCGGCTTGGATCCCCACCTGCACCCCCTGGCCGGGAGGATCCGGGGGCTCGTCCGGGTGTGTCTCCAGGTCGCTGAGGAACGGGATCAGATCGCTCCGGGCGAGGGACTCCGCGGCATTGTGCAGCTCGGCCGAGATCAGCAGGCGCCCGGTGATCAACGCGGCGCCGATCGCGACCGCGGCGAAGATGGTCGCTCCGACGACGAGCCGGCGGCGAACCCCGCGTTCGTTCACGACGCCACCAGCCGGTAGCCCTGACCGCGGATCGTCTCGATGACGACCGTGGAGACGGACAACTTGCGCCGCAGGTATCCGATGTACTGATCGACGACCTGCGGATCGATGTGGCGGGTGCCCCACACCTCATCCAGCGCGGTCTCCCGGTCGATCACCGCACCCGATCGCCCGGCGAGCAGGCGCAGCAGCTGGAACTCGCGCGAACTCAACGACACCGGCACGCCCCCGACCTCCAGCCGGTCGCTGTCGAGGTGCAACACGAGATCCCCCACTGCGATGTCGGTGCGACCGAGCTGCTCGTGCCGGCGCATCAGCGCGCGCAGTCGCGCGGCGAGCTCCGGAAATGCGAAGGGCTTCGTGAGGTAGTCGTCCGCACCCACATCGAGGCCGCGCACCCGGTCCTCGACGGCATCCCGCGCGGTGAGCATCAGGATCGGCAGGCGATGACCGGCCTCGCGGACCCGCCGGCAGACCTCGAACCCGTCCATGCCGGGAAGCATCACGTCGAGCGCCGCCAGGTCGAACGGGTCCTTCTCCACCGCGATCAGCGCGTCCAGGCCGGTCTCGGCGATGGTGACCTCGTACCCGTCCGAGCGCAGGCCGTCGCGGACGGCCGCGGCGATCGCGGGGTCGTCCTCGGCGAGAAGGAGCCGGATCATCCGGTCATCGCCTTCCGCGCATGCACGCGCTCGATGGTCCCGGCCTTCAACCGCTCCGATTCCACGATCTCGAGCCCGGCATCCCGCACGAGCGGAAGCTGCCGCCGCGTGAAATGCTCGCCCGCCGTGCGGATCGTGACGCGCTCGACCAGCCACTGCAGCATCCAGACCGGGGGCCAGCTGCTGCCGATGTGGTCGAGCAGCAGCAGCGAGCCGCCCGGCTTCAGCACCCGCGCCATCTCGGCGATGGCGACCGCGGGTCGCGGGATCGAGCACAGCCCCAGCTCGCACACCACCGTGTCGAACACGGCATCGCCGAACGGAAGGTGCTCCGCATCGCCGACGAGCAGTTCGACGGGCCGGCCGGCGGCCCGGGTCCGCGCGAGGTCCAGCATCTCGGGGGTCAGATCCACGCCCGTGAGCTGCACATCGTCGTCATAGAACGGGATGCTGCGCCCGGTTCCGATCGCGACCTCCAGCACGCGACCCGCGGCCCGCGCCCCGATCCACTCGCGACCCCCGGCGGCCAGGCCGCGCTCGACCCCGGCGATCTTGCGGTCGTAGGTCGGAGCCGCCTTCTGCCACACAGCGCGCTGGCGCTCCGTCGCATCCCTCTCCATGACGCTGGACACTACCCTGCTGGCACGCCACCTAGAGTCGACGGGTGCGACTCGCGATCCTCGGAGCGATGCTGCTCCTCGTGGGCGGCGTCGCCATCGCCACCGGTGTCCTCCCGGCAGAGGATGCGCTCGAGATCGCGCAGCGGGTCTGGCCCATCCTGCTGTTCGCGGTCGCCGTCACGGTCGTCGCCGAGCTCGCCGCCGAGGCGGGTGTGTTCGCGGCGATCGCCGAGCGCCTGGCTCGCGTCGGCCTCCACCGGGCGTGGATGCTGTGGCTGCTCGTCGTGCTGCTCGCGATCGCCAGCACCGTCTTCCTGTCGCTCGACACCACCGCGGTGCTGCTCACCCCGGTCGTGATCCTGCTCGCGCGGCACAACGGACTCCCCCAGCTCCCGTTCGCCCTCACGACGGTGTGGCTGGCGAACACCGGCTCCCTGCTGCTGCCCGTGTCGAACCTGACCAACCTGCTCGCCGAGCACGCGCTCGGATTCAGCGACCCCGGCCGGTTCGCAGCACTGATGGTCGCCCCGGCGGTCGTCGCCATCATCGTCCCCGTGCTGGCGATCGCCGTGCTCACCCGGTCGACCCTCGCGATGCGCTACGAACCCGCCGCCGTCCCGCGCATCGACGACCGGGTCCTCTTCGTCATCTCGGCGGTGGTGCTGGCGGCGCTGCTGCCGCTGCTCGTCTCCGGCGTGCCGGTGTGGATGCCGGCGAGCGCCGCGGCGGCGCTGCTGCTCATCGCGTTCGCGATCCGCCGGCGGCAGGCGCTGCGGTTCGCGCTCGTTCCGTGGCAGCTGGTGCTGTTCGCCTGCGGCCTGTTCCTGGTGGTCGGCGCCGGACACGCCGTCGGCCTCACCGCCCTGCTCGGGCAGGTCGCCGGCGGGGGCGACGACCCGCTCTCCCTGCTGCGGCTGGCGTTCGCCGGGATGCTCGGCGCCAACGCCGTCGACAACCTGCCCGCGTACCTCGCGCTGGAACCTGTCGCCGCATCCCCCGACCGCATCGCCGCCCTGCTGATCGGCGTGAACGCCGGCCCGCTGATCACGCCGTGGGCGTCACTGGCCACCCTGCTCTGGCATCAGCGGCTCGTCGCGCTCGACGTCGAGCTGCGCTGGCCGCGCTACATGCTGCTCGGGCTGGTGGTCGCGCCAGTCACCGTCGCACTGGCGACGCTGGCGCTCGCGTACCTCTAGTTCTCGAGCTCGGAGGCGCTGGCCCCGAACGTGTCGCAGGCGTTCGCCCCTTGCTGGTAGCCGACCAGGAACCACTTCTGGCGCGCGTCGCTCGACCCGTGCGTCCAGGTCTCCGGCTGCACCTGCCCCTGCGTCTGCTCCTGGATGTTGTCGTCGCCCACCGCGGCGGCGGCGCTCAGCGCGTCGCGGATCTGCGCATCCGTGGGCGGCTCGAGGTACGGAGTTCCGCTGGAGTCGAGCGTCCGCGACGCGCCCGCGATCCAGGCACCGGCGAAGCAGTCGGCCTGCAGCTCCAGGCGCACGCCGTCGGAGGCGGGACCGGTGGTCTGCAGGTTGAGGTTGCTCATGATGCCGGTGATATTCTGGATGTGGTGACCCCACTCGTGCCCGACCACGTACAGCTGGGCGAGCGGGCCGCCGCTCGACCCGAACTGCGTGCGCAGCTGGTCGAAGAACGCGGTGTCGACGTAGATGACCTGGTCGCGGGGGCAGTAGAACGGGCCGACCGCGCTCGTCGCGCCACCGCATCCGGTGCTCACCGAGCCGGTGAACAGCGCGATCTCGGTCGGGGTCGCGCCGTCGAGGGTGTTCGACCAGAACTCCTCGAGCGACGCCGCCGCGCCCTTCATGCGGCAGTCGAGATTCTGGTTGGCGTCCTCACCGGTCTGGCACTGCTCGAGCGACGAATCGGTCGGCGACGTCCCGGTGCCGCTGTCGGTGCCGACGAGGCCGCTCAGGTCGACGCCGAGCAGCTGGCCGATCAGCACGATCGCCAGGATGCCGAGCCCGCCACCGCCGAGGGCGATGCCGGCGTTGCGCCCGCGCCTGCTGGTGCGACCACCCGAGATGTCGGAGCCCTCGTTGAACGTCATGAGACGAGGCTATCCCGCGAAGGTCAGGGCTCCCAGGTCTGCATCTCGGCGATCGCCGCCGACGTCAGATCGAGGAAGGTCTGGATCTCGTCCGCGCATCCGTCGCCACCGGGGACGTAGTAGCAGTGGTCGACCACATCGCTGCCGTTGTCGGACGCGGCCTGGATCGCATCCTTCGTCGGCTCGAGCGCCACCAGACCTGAGTAGGTGCCGCCCGCGAAGTCGTCGTCGCTCCACGGAGAGAAATCGAACACCGTCTTCACGGCGTTGACATTCTGCAGAGTGGTCAGGACGCCCTCCGTGCAATCCGCGGAGTCCGCCGACCCGGCCTGCTCGGCCGTGCAGGTCGCCGTGTAGTCCGCGAACCAGTCCTCGAGGGCGGTCCGGGTGTCGGCCAGCGTCGCGATCGTCTCCGGCGACTCGAACGGGAAATCGAGGTCGCTCAGCACGGCGACCGCCGGAGCGGGCGGCTCGGTCGGCGTCGGATCGACGGGAGCGGGGGCGGGGGTCGAGCAGCCGGCCAGCACGAGCGTGGCCGCCGCCGCGACGAGGAACGCGAGGCGAGGAGCGGTCATTCTCTCAGGGTAGTGTGCGATTCGTGGACGAAGCGACCCGACCCGACCGCACCCGATGGGTGGGCCTCGTCTTCATCAGCGTCGCGGTCGCGCTCATCATCGTGGACTCCACGATCGTGAATGTGGCGATCCCGTCGGTGGTCGACGAGCTCGGCCTCAGCTCCACCCAGGTGCAGTGGGTGCAGGAGAGCTACACGCTCGTGTTCGCCGCGCTGCTGCTGGTTTTCGGCACGCTCGCCGACCGGTTCGGCCGCCGTCGCATCCTGCTGTACGGGGTGGTGATCTTCGGACTGTCGAGCGTGGTCGCCGCGCTCGCCCCGAGCGGCGACCTGCTGATCGCGTCCCGCGTGGTGCAGGGCGTCGGCGGGGCGATGATGCTGCCGGCGACGCTGTCGCTGATCAACGCGAACTTCCGCGGGCGGGAGCGCGGCATCGCGTTCGCCGTGTGGGGTTCCACCATCGGCGGGATGGCGACCGTCGGACCGCTGCTCGGCGGGTGGCTCACCACCGCCTTCTCGTGGCGGTGGGCGTTCGGCATCAACCTGCCGCTCGGCGTGCTCATCGTGATCGGCGTGCTGCTCTTCGTGCGCGGCTCCCGCGCCGACGAACCGCAACGGGTGGATGCGGTGGGCGCCGCGATCTCCGTCGTCCTGTTCACCTCGCTCGTCTTCGGCCTCATCGAAGGACGCACCTACGGCTGGTGGCTGAGCGACACTCCCCCGTCGTTCTGGACCCTCGACATCTCCCCGATCCCGTTCGTCTTCGCCCTCACCCTCCTGGCCCTCGTCGCGTTCATCGCGTGGGGGCTGCACCGCCAGCGGGTGCGCAAGAGCACGATGATCGCGTTCGGGCTGTTCCGCATCGCGTCGTTCCGCAACGGCAACATCGCCGCGCTGATCGTGTCGCTCGGAGAGTTCGGCCTCATCCTGTCGTTGCCGCTCTGGCTGCAGAACGTGCTGGGCTACGACGCGCTGCAGACCGGGTTCGTGCTGCTCGCTCTCGCCGGCGGTTCGTTCGTCGCATCCGGATTCGCGGGTGCGGCCAGTGGCAAGGTCGCGCCGCTGGTCGTGGTGCGCCTCGGCATCGCAGCAGAGATCGTCGGATTGGTGATCGTGGCGCTCGTCATCTCCACGGACACGCCGTGGTGGGCGATCGCGGGCGGCCTCGCCGTGTACGGGTTCGGGGTCGGCCTCGCCACCGCGCAACTCACCGGCGTGGTGCTCGCCGACGTGCCGGTGACCCAGAGCGGGCAGGCGTCGGGGACGCAGAGCACGTCGCGGCAGATCGGCTCGGCACTCGGGATCGCGATCCTCGGCACCATCCTGTTCACCGCGCTCGGCACCCAGCTCGCGGACCGGCTCGCCGACGGCGACCTCCCCGACAGCGTGAAGCAGACGGTGGTCGACCTCGTGGTGGACAGCGCCGGGACCGCGATCCCGGCACTGGAGGAGCGTTCCCCCGAGGTGGCGGACGCGGCACGCGAGGCGTTCAGCGACGCGACCCGGTTCTCCGCCTACGCCGCCGCCGGATTCCTGGGCCTCGGCCTGCTCGCGACGATCTCGCTCGGCAAACCGCGCGCTACAGAGCCTTGACCGCGCCCAGCACCTTCGTCAGCGAATCCTTCGCGTCGCCGAACAGCAGCGTGGTCTGCGGCTCGTAGAGCAGCTCGTTCTCGATGCCCGCGAAACCGGGACGCATGGACCGCTTCAGGAAGACGACCTGCCTGGCCGCCTCGACATCCAGAATCGGCATGCCGTAGATCGGGGAACCGGGGGTCGACTTCGCGGCCGGGTTGACCACGTCGTTCGCGCCGACCACGAGCGCGACGTCGGCGTTCTTGAACTCGGGGTTGATCTCGTCCATCTCACGCAGCGACTCGGTCGGCACGTTCGCCTCGGCGAGCAGAACGTTCATGTGACCGGGCATGCGCCCGGCCACCGGGTGGATCGCGAACGACACCTCGATGCCTTTCGCCTCGAGCGCCGTCGCCAGCTCGGCCATGGTGTGCTGCGCCTGCGCGACCGCGAGCCCGTAGCCGGGCACGACGATGACCTTCTCGGCGTAGCCGAGCAGGATCGCGACGTCCTCCGGGGTCGCGGACCGCACCGGACGGTCGGACTGCTCGGTGGAACCGGCCGTCGAGCCGCCCTTGAAGGCGCCGAAGATGATGCCGCCGACGCTGCGGCCCATCGCCCGCGCCATCTCGCGGGTGAGGATCGTGCCGCTCGCGCCGACCAGCGTGCCTGCCACGAGCAGCAGCACGTTGCTGAGCACCAGGCCCGACGCGGCGACCGTCAGTCCGGTGAACGCGTTGAGCAGGGAGATCACGATCGGCACGTCGGCGCCCCCGACCGGCAGCACCAGCAAGGCGCCGGCGACGAGACCCAGGCCGAGCAGCACGAGCGCCACCCAGAACTGCCCGGTGATGACGAGGAAGGCGCCGGCGGCGAGTGCGCCGAGCACCACGAGCGCCATGATGACCGGCTGGCCCGGGAACGTGACCGGGCGGGTCGTCATCAGCTCCTGCAGCTTCGCGAAGGTGATGCACGAGCCGGCGAACGAGATCGAGCCGACCAGGATGGTGAACGCGATCGCGAGCGACGACCACGGCGACTCCGAGTGCGGCAGCTCGAGCAGGGCGACCAGGGCAGCGGCACCACCGCCGACCCCGTTGAACAGGGCGACCAGCTGCGGCATCTGGGTCATCTGCACGCGCCGCGAGATCGGGGCGGCGATGGCGGAGCCGACGGCGATGGTCGCGAGGATCCAGGGGAGGTTGTCGATCTTCACCGAGAGGAACACGGTGACCAGCGCGACCAGGGCGCCGAACGCGCCCACCAGGTTCCCGCGGCGGGCGGTCTTCGGCGAGCTCAGACCCTTGAGGGCGAGGATGAAGCAGACGGCGGCGATCAGGTACAGGATCGCGGCCCACTCGAAGGGGAGCAGGGTCACTTCTTCCTCCCCGCGAACATCTGCAGCATCCGGTCGGTGACGACGAACCCGCCGACGAGGTTCGCGGTGGCGAGCAGGACCGCGATCAGGGCGACCACCAGCACCGGGATCTCCTCGGCCTGACCGGCGACGATGATCGCGCCGACCAGGATGATGCCGTGGATGGCGTTCGCCCCCGACATCAGCGGTGTGTGCAGGGTGCTCGACACCTTCGAGACCACCTCGAAGCCGACGAACACCGCCAGCACGAAGATGGTGAGCAGGGCGATCGGGTCCATCTACTTCCCTCCGTTGGTCGAGCCTGTCGAGACCAGCGACTCGGCCGTCGGCTCGTGCATGACCGCGCCGTCGTGCGTGAGGCAGGCGCCGGCGACCACCTCGTCCGTGAAGTCCGGGGTGATCTTCTTCTCGTGGGTGATCAGCGCGATGAGGTTCGCGACGTTCTTGGCGTAGAGCCGCGATGCGTCGTACGGCATCGTCGACGCGGCGTCCTTCATGCCGACCAGGGTGATCGTGCCGTCGGCCACCTTCACCTCGGTGTCCGTGCCGGCGACGGAGCCTTCGACGTTGCCGCCCGTCTCGGCGGCGAGGTCGACGATCACCGAGCCCGCCCGCATCCCCTTCAGCATGGGCGCGGTGATCAGCCGCGGCGCCGGGCGGCCGGGGATCGCGGCGGTGGTGATGATCACGTCCGCCTCGTGCACGTGCGGGGTCAGCAGTTCGCGCTGCAGCTTCGCCCGGTCTTGCCCCAGCTCTTTCGCGTACCCACCCGAGGCGTCAGCGGCATCCAGGTCGAGGTGGATGAAGGTGCCGCCCATCGAGGCGACCTCGTCGGCGGATGCCGCGCGGACGTCGTTCGCGGAGACCTTCGCGCCCAGCCGCTTGGCCGTCGCGATCGCCTGCAATCCCGCCACGCCGGCGCCGAGCACGAGCACCTTCGCCGGCGGGATGGTGCCGGCGGCGGTCATGTAGAGCGGGAAGAAGCGGGGCAGGCGCATCGCGGCTTCGAGCACGCAGCGGTAGCCGGCGACGAGGGCCTGCGAGGTGAGGGCATCCATCGACTGGGCACGCGAGATGCGCGGGACGAGTTCGAGGGCGAAGGCGGTGACTTTCGCGTCGCGCAGCGCCGTCACGGTCGCGAGCTCGGAAGCCGGCGACGCGAGGCCGACGGTGACGGCTCCCGGCTTCAGCGCCTTCGCATCCTTCGGGTCGAGGGGCCGCACGTGCGCGAGCACGTCGGCCTTCTTCAGGTCGACGGCGGTCACGAGCTTCGCCCCCGCGTCTTTGTATTCCGCGTCGGGGAAGCCGGCGGCCGCGCCGGCGCCCTTCTCCACCTCGACGGTGAGGCCGAGTCCGGTCAGCTGGCGCACGGTGTCGGGCGTCGCGGCGACGCGCTTCTCGCCCGGGATGCGCTCGCGGCGCACTGCGATCATTCGGGTCCTCTTTCTGCGCAACTCGGCGACTGCAGGCTATCCGGCGGGACGACGGCGGGGCGCGCGGAACGCGGTGCCGGGCGCGAAAGTCCGCAGGTTCTTGCGTCCGCGCACAATCCGGGCGAGTTTCGACATTCCGGGCGTCCGCGGTCGCCCGGAACCGCCGAACCCGCCCGGATCAGGCATCGTCGGCCGCACCCACGACCTCGAGCACGCCCGAGCCGTAGGCCTCGAGCTTCTTCTCACCGACGCCCGAGATGGTGCCGAGCTCGGCCAGCGAGCCCGGCCGGGTCAGCGCGATGCCGCGCAGCGTCGCGTCGCCGAACACGATGTACGCCGGAACCCCCTGATCCCGCGCCACCTCGGCCCGCCAGGCACGCAGCTGCTCGAACAGCGGACGTGCCGCCTCGGGCAGCTCCGCCGCCCCCGCCGACCGCTTCGCCGCCCGCGCCGGGCGCTCCGCCTCGCGCCGCAGCGACACCGTGCGCGTGCCGTTCAGCACCTCCGCCGACGCATCGGTGAGCACCAGGGTGCCGTACCCGTCGGAGTTCACGGCCAGCAGCCCCTGCGCCAGCAGCTGCCTGACCACGCCGCGCCACTCCTGCTCGCTCAACTCGGCACCGATGCCGTACGTGCTGAGCTCGTCGTGCCGGAACTGCCGCACCCTGTCGTTCTCGCGCCCGAGCAGGATATCGATGAGGTGCCCGGCGCCGTAACGCTGGTTGCGCTCGCGGTGCAGTCGCACGACCGTCGAGAGCAGCTTCTGCGCGGCGATCGTGCCATCCCAGGATTCCGGGGGCGAGAGGCAGGTGTCGCAGTTGCCGCACGGGTCGCTCTGCTGGTCGAAGTAGCGGAGCAGCTGCACCCGGCGACAGGTGACGGTCTCGCAGAGGGCGAGCATGGCATCCAGGTGCTGGGTCTGCCGGCGTTTGTGCGCCGGGTCGCCGTCGCCCTCGTCGATCATGCGGCGCTGCTGCACCACGTCGTTGAGGCCGTAGGCCAGCCACGCCGTCGACGGCAGCCCGTCGCGGCCGGCACGCCCCGTCTCCTGGTAGTACCCCTCGACGCTCTTCGGAAGGTCGAGGTGGGCGACGAACCGTACATCGGGCTTGTCGATGCCCATGCCGAACGCGATGGTAGCGACCATCACCACGCCGTCTTCGCGCAGGAAGCGCGCCTGGTTGCGGGCACGCACCTCGGAGCTGAGCCCCGCGTGATACGGCAGCGCCTCGATGCCCTCGGCCATGAGGGCGTCGGCGGTCTTCTCGACGGAGGCACGGGACAGGCAGTACACGATGCCCGCGTCGCCCGGGTGCTCGGTGCGCAGCAGCGAGAGCAGCTGGGCGAGCGGCTGGTTCTTGGGCTCGATGCGGTACTGGATGTTGGGGCGGTCGAAGCTGGCGACGAACTGCCGGGCGTCGCCCAGTTGCAGCCGCGTGACGATCTCGCGTCGGGTCGCCTCGGTGGCGGTGGCGGTGAGCGCGATGCGCGGCACCGTCGGCCAGCGCTCGTGCAGCACCGAGAGCTGCAGGTAGTCGGGGCGGAAGTCGTGCCCCCACTGCGAGACGCAGTGCGCCTCGTCGATCGCGAACAGCGCGATCTCGGCCCGGTCGAGCAACGCGAGGGCGCCGGAGACGCCGAGGCGTTCGGGGGCGAGGTAGAGCAGGTCGAGCTCGCCGGCGAGCAGCGCCTGCTCGACCGCCCGGCGCTGATCGGCGTCTTGCGTGGAGTTGAGGAAGGCGGCACGCACGCCCACCGCGGAGAGCGCGTCGACCTGGTCTTGCATCAGCGCGATCAGGGGCGAGATGACGACGCCCGTGCCTGGCCGCACGAGCGCGGGGATCTGGTAGCAGAGCGACTTGCCGCCGCCGGTGGGCATCAGCACGAGCGCATCGCCACCCGAGATGACCCGGTCGACGATCTCGGCCTGCTCGCCCCGGAACGCCTCGTACCCGAAGACCCGATGGAGCACGTCGAGGGCGGCGGACATGCGGCAACCCTACGTGCCGCGTCCGACCGGGTGCCGGGCGAACCCCTAGCCTGTGGAGATGCTCGTCGTCGTCCTCGGCCTC
>JBFWWZ010000017.1:0-46655 GCA_050245915.1 Microbacteriaceae bacterium | reverse complement strand
GTGCTGCCCGCGACCGGGGTCTGCTCGACCTCGGCGGGCCCCGAGCAGCTGTCTTCGGGATGCTGCTCGTGACCATCCGCGAGCTGCGGCCGGAGGACTGGCCGCAGGTCGAGCGGATCTACCGCGACGGCATCGATGCGGGCAACGCCACCTTCGAGTCGGATCCGCCGACCTGGGAGGCGTTCGACGCCGGCAAGATCCGCGACGCCCGCCTCGTCGCGGTCGACGGGGATGCCGTTGTCGGCTGGGCTGCGGCCTCACCCGTCTCGAGCCGCCCGGCGTATCGCGGGGTCATCGAGCACTCCGTCTACGTCGCCGAGGGCGCCCAGGGTCGCGGCGTCGGCCGCGAACTTCTCGCCGCGTTCCTCGAGGCGGCCGAGTCCGCCGGGTACTGGACGGTGCAGTCGAGCATCTTCCCCGAGAACACCGCCAGCATCGCGCTTCACGAACGCCACGGATTTCGCACGGTCGGCCGCCGCCAGGCGATCGCTCTGATGACCTACGGGCCCTATCAGGGGCAGTGGCGCGACACGGTCCTGGTCGAGTGGCGCAGCACGACGCAGGGACGCTAGGCCGCGACCACCCGTGCGGCGAGATCGCCGACCCGGCGTGACAGTTCATCGAACGCCGCCTCGAACGCGGCCGGCTCGCCCACCCGGACCGGGTCGGGGATGGACCAGTGCACGGCGTCGCCCGCGCCGAGCTCCTCGTGAGCGTTGTCGCAGACCGTCACGATGATGTCGCCCGGCCGGCGTACCTCATCCAGCAGTCGCGGGCGCCGGCCTCGCACCGTGAGGCCGTGCTCGCGCGCGGTCTCGAGTGCGATGGGGTGGATGCGGTCGGCCGGGTGGGTTCCGCCGGATGCCGCGGGCACCGTGCTCGCGCGATCCCACAACGCGACCGCGAGCTGGGAGCGGGCGGAATTCGCGGTGCACACGAACAGCACGCGGCCGGCTCGGATGGTCCGACCGACGCCGAGCTCTGTCAGAGCCGAGCCCTCGAGCCGGACGTAGCTGCGGCGGCGGTCGGCTTCCGAGCGCCCGCGCCTGACGAGCCCGGCGTTCTCGAGAACGTTGAGGTGATGAGCCAGCAGATTCGACGGCAGTCCGAGCCGCGACTGCAGCTCGCTCGGTGACCAGTCGCCAAGGGTCAGCAGGTCGACCATCTCCAGGCGCACCGGCTCTGCCAGGGCCGCGTGACGGGCGGCTCGCTCGTCGATCGTTAGCTCGCTGTTCATTGACTCAATCTTGACTGAGGCAACCTGAACCGTCAAGATGGGCTACGGCATGACACCCACCACATCACCCAGCACCCCGGCTCTCTGGCGGCGGCTCGTCGCCGAGTTCGTCGGCACCGCGTTGCTCGTCGCGACCGTGGTGGGCTCCGGGATCATGGCGTCCCGCCTGTCGCCGGACGATGTCGGGCTGCAGCTGCTCGAGAACAGCATCGCGACCGCCCTCGGCCTTACCGTGCTGATCCTGGTCTTCGCGCCGATCTCAGGAGCCCGCCTCAACCCGGTGGTCTCCCTCGTCGACCTTGCCGGTCATGGCCGGCGTGCGCCACAGGCCGTCGGCTACATCGCCGCACAGGTCGCCGGCGGCATCGGCGGCGCGATCCTCGCCAACGCGATGTTCGACATCCCGACAACCATCGCCGGCACCGAGCGGGTCGGCTGGGGCACGCTGCTCGGTGAGGTGGTCGCGACCTCCGGCCTCCTCCTCGTCATCCTCGCCCTCAGCCGGACCGGCCGGCAGGCACTGATAGCGCCCGCGGTCGGCGCGTACATCGGCGCCGCGTACTGGTTCACCAGTTCGACCTCGCTCGCGAACCCCGCCGTCACCATCGGTCGGATCTTCTCCGACACCTTCGCCGGCATCGCACCCACCTCGGCCCTCGCGTTCACCGGGGCCCAGCTCGTCGGCGGAGCAGTCGGACTCGCTCTGGCAACCGCCCTCTTTCCCCGCACCATCACCAGAACGGAAGCCTCATGACCGACAAGCCCGTCATCCTGTTCGTCTGCATCCACAACGCCGGCCGCTCGCAGATGGCCGCCGGGTACGCTCGCGCTCTCTCGGGCGGTGCGGTCGAGGTGAGGTCGGGCGGGTCGGAGCCCGGTGACCAGATCAACCCGATCGCCGTCGAGGCGATGGCCGAGGAGGGCATCGACATCTCCGAGGCCGTCCCGCAGCTGATGACCACCGAACAGGTCCGCGAATCCGACGTCGTCATCACCATGGGGTGCGGCGACGTCTGCCCGGTCTTCCCCGGCAAGCGCTACGAGGACTGGGAGCTCACCGACCCGAAGGGCAAGCCGATCGACGAGGTGCGGGAGATCCGGGATGACATCCGCGGCCGCGTCGAGCGTCTGCTCGCCGAATTGCTTCCCGCGAAGGTCTGACCGATGACGATCTCTGACCGGCGAGGGCTGCCGGGGCTGACCTACCCGGAGGACTTCCTCAGGCGGCTCGCCGCTGATCTGAGCACTGACCACTCAGGCGTCTTCGGTCCCGAGACCGTCACGCGGTATGTGCTCGAGTCTTACACCGCACTGCTGCGCACGGCCACGGTGAAGGCGCACCTGGCGAACCGGGTCACCCGATTCGCGTCGGACCGGTTGCATGCACTCGCACAGGCGAACGGTGCTCAGGCGAGGGATGTGCCCGAGGTGCTGTTCGTCTGCGAGCAGAACGCGGGCCGCTCCCAGATGGCTGCGGCGATGACCGAGCAACGCGCTCATGGGCGGGTGCATGTCCGTTCCGCAGGATCGATGCCGGCGTCCGACCTCAACCCGGCCGTCGTGCTCGCGATGCACGAGATCGGAATCCACCTGGCCGAGGCTTTCCCGAAACCGCTCACCGACGACGTGGTCCAGGCGGCCGACGTGGTCGTGACCATGGGCTGCGGTGACGCGTGTCCGTTGTACCCAGGCAAGCAGTACCAGGACTGGGAGCTGGAGGACCCCGAGACGCTCTCCATCGACGAAGTGCGGCGCGTGCGCGACGAGATAGGCGCGCACGTCGATTCGCTGCTCGCTGCGCTCGACGTCCGGGCATGAGAGGGCACCCGCTACCGTAGCCTCATGCCGACCGGGTCTGGTGAGCGTGTCCTGATCCTCTCCGCGGGCGTGGGCGCCGGGCACAACTCGGCGGCCGCGGCGATCCGGCGGGCGGGATCCGAGCGTCCGGATGTCGACGAGGTCGAGGTGCTCGACGTGCTCGACGTGAGCAGCGTGCTCTACCGCGACCTGCTCGGCAAGGGCTACTTCGTGCTGGTCGAGGGCGCGCCGTGGCTCGTGGAGTGGGGCTACGACATCAGCGACCGGCCGTTCCGCAGCCGGCTGCTCGACCCGTGGACGGCGGCGAACTCGTTCCCGACGGTCAGCGCGATCAAGCGGTTCCAGCCGACGGCGATCCTCTGCACGCACTTCCTGCCCGCCCAGCTGGTGGCGTCCCTGCTGCTGCGCGGGGTGATCGACGCGAAGACCGCGGTGGTCACCACGGACTACGACTTCCAGGGGCTCTGGCTGACCAGCGCGTTCCACGCGTTCTTCGTCGCACGCGAGGAGGCGCGGGTGCAGCTGACCGCGCTGGGGATCCCGGCCGACCGCGTGGCGTCGACCGGCATCCCGATCACCGCCTCGGCTGAGCCGGCCGCACCGCGCGATCCGCACCGGCCGGCCCAGCTGCTCATCTCGGCGGGCGCCTCGGGAGGCGATTACGCGATGGCGGTGGTCAGGCAGACGATGCACATGCGCTCGCCGTTCACCGCGACGGTGGTGTGCGGCCGCAACGCGGAGCTGCGGCGCCGCATCGAGCAGCTCGTCGCCCCCGCCGGCGACCGCTACCGGGTGCTCGGGTACACGTCGGAGATGAGCCGGCTGCTGCACGAGTCCGACCTGTTCATCGGCAAGCCCGGCGGGCTGTCCGCGTCCGAATGCATGGCCGCCGGCCTGCCGATGGTGCTGGTCAACCCGATCCCCGGCCAGGAGGACCGCAACGGCGACTACCTCATGGAGCAGGGTGCCGCCGCCCGGTGCAACACCCCGGCGACGATCGGCTGGAAGATCGACGAGATCCTGCGCGAACCCGGCCGGCTGCAGGCCATGCAGGCGGCGGCCCGTCGGCTCGGGCGTCCGCAGGCGGCTCAGGATGTCATCACCGGCCTGCTGGACGGCGCGCCCCGCCCGCTGGTCGTCACCCGCGCCGCGCAGCGGTCGATGCTGGCGGCGAGCGAGCGCCGGATGATCGCCAGCGACCTCACCGGCCACCGCGCGCTGGCGCACCTCGTCGACCCCACCGGGAGCACGGTGGCGCTGCTGCGCACCACGGAGGTCGTCGACCTGTACCGCCGCTACGGGGCCGGGGACGCCCTCGAACTGCGACGCGACGAGTCGCTGGTGCCGTTCCGCTGGGAGGGGCGGCGGCTGCTGCGCAGCGTGCTCGGCGACGACGAGATGCTCCGGGTCGTGGCGCGACCGCTGTCGTCGGCTCAGACCGCGGAGGCGGGAGCCTTCCCCGCCTGACGGAGGGGCCGGGCGTCCGCCCAGGAGTCCGGGTGGTGCGGGACGCAGACGATCGCCCAGTCGCCGGTGCGGGGCGACCATCGGCGGGTCGCGGGGTCGCGTTCGAGGGCCGGGGTGGCATCCAGTTCGACCGTGACCGTGGTCTCGGCGCCCGCCGCCAGCCGCACCTTCTGGAAGCCGAGCAGGCGTGCCACCGGACGCTCCGCCGACAGGTCGGCGGCGTAGAGCTGCACCACCGTCGACCCGGCGCGGTCGCCGGTGTTGGCGACATGCACGGTCGCCTCCCCGCCGGTCTGGTCGAACCGATGCTCGATCAGCCGCTGCTCGAAGGTCGTGTAGCTGAGCCCGAAGCCGAACGGGTACGCCGCCTCGTTTCCCTCGGCGTCGAGCCGGCGCTGGCCCCACCGGTCGTCGTAGACGATCGCCCGCGCCGACCGGTCGAACCAGGGAAGGTGATCGAGGTCGCGCGGGATCACGAACGGCAGCCGTCCGCCGGGATCCACCGCGCCGGTGAGCACATCCGCGAGCGCTCCGCCGCCCTCCATCCCCCCGTACCAGGCGAGCACGAGGGCGCGCACCTCGTCGTCCCACGGCTCGGTCATGATGGCGCTGCCGCCGACCAGCACGACGACGGTGCGCGGGTTGGCGGCGGTGACCGCGCGGATCATCCGCACGTCGGACGGGCGCAGGTCGAGGCTGCGGCGATCGCCGCCGCGGACGAAACGAGCGGCGAGGCGCGCGAGTGCGACGAGCGGCGCCCGCAGCGGCCCCGACCGGAACGCCCGGCCGAGCACCGCGACCTCGACCTCGCCGGTAACGACTGATTCGCCCTCGTCGTGCTGGTCGAGACCCACCACGACCACGGCGGTGTCGGCTTTCGCGGCGGCTTTCGCGGAGGCGCGTAGGCCGCGCGCCGTGAGGATCTCCGCCTGCGGCAGCGCCGCGCGCAGCCCGTCGAGCGGCGAGCTCGCCGACGGCGGCCGCACGCGCGACGATCCGTGGTCGCCGAGATTGGGCTGCGTCGCCAGTCGCCCGACCACGGCGAGCCGGCGGATGCCCGGGTCGAGCGGCAGCAGCGGCGCCTCGCCGACGGCCTCGTTCTTCAGCAGCACGGCGGACTCGGCGGCCACCTCCCGCGCCAGAGCCCGATGGGCCGGCGACGCGACCACGCTCGCGTCCGGGGTCACCGGCGTGCGGAACGCGGCGTGCGCCAGGGTGGTGCGCAGGATGCGGCGCGCCGACCGCAGCACGATCGCGTGCCCGAGGTCCCCGGTCCGCATCGCCCACGGCAGTTCGCGCGCCCGGAGCAGCCTCAGCGGCATCTCCACGTCCATCCCCGCCTCGAGACTGGCGACGCCCTCGTGCGTGCCGAACACCCAGTCGCTGGTCACGAAGCCGGTGAAGCCCCACTCGTCGCGCAGCACCTCGGTCAGCAGCGGACGGTTCAGGTCCATGTACTCGCCGCGCACCCGGTTGTAGGCGCTCATCACCGAGTCGACCCCGGCATCCACCACCGCCTTGAAGTGCGGCAGGTACACCTCGTGCAGCGCGTGGTCGTCGACCTGCACGTCGATCTCGAACCGGGCGTCCTCCATCGAGTTGAGAGCGAAATGCTTGACGCAGGCCATCACGTTGACGCGCAGCCCCGCGGTCATCGCAGCTCCCATCCGGCCGGTGAGCACGGGGTCCTCGCCGTAGCACTCCTGAGCCCTGCCCCACGCCGGATGCCGCAGCAGGTTCACGCAGACCGACGCCGAGTAGTTCGCGTCGCGAGCCCGGGTCTCCAGGCCGATCGCAAGCCCCACGCGGCGCTCCAGCGCCGGATCCCAGGTCGCGGCGCGGGCCATGGTCACCGGGAACGCGGTCGACCGCCCGATCACGACGCCGCGGGCGCCGTCGCTGAACCGGATGCCGGGGATCCCGAGCCGGGGGACGGCACCGGCCACGAAGGGCCTGCGGCCGAGCAGCACCGGGATGAAGAACAGGGCCCGCCGGGGGGAGTCGCCGTCGAGCAGGCGCAGCAGTTCGTGATCGTCGAGCAGCGCGATCAGGCGGTCGGCGGCCTCGTCCGCGCCGAGCTCGCCGGCCCGGATGGCGCCGACGAGTTCGTCGTATGTCGCGGCCGGGTTCTCCACGTACCGATTCTGCGGCATGTTAGGGGGGTGAGATCCTCGTGGACGGGACGCGTGCTGGTCGCCGCCGCCTGCGTCCTGGCTCTCGCGGGCTGCGCCTCGGCGCCCGCCACCCGTCACCCGCCGAGCACCGCCTTCGCCGAGGCCCGGTCGGATGCCGCGCTCGCCGAGAAGGTCGCTCGCAGCGACGCGGTGATCGCCGAGTACGTGGGCGCGAGCGAGCCGGGATGCTCGGCTGCGGTGGGGCGGAGGGGCGCGGTGCTGTGGGCGGGAGCGGGCGGTCTCGCCGACCTGGGGGCCGGCATCCCGGTGACGACGTCGACGCGGTTCGACATGGCGTCGATCTCGAAGCAGTTCACCGCGACCGCGATCCTCATGCTGCAGCGCGAGGGCTCGCTGAGCCTCGGCGATCCGATCTCCGCGTACGTCGACGGGCTGCCCGCCTGGGGGGCGAGCGTGACCCTGGAGCAGTTGATGCACCAGACGAGCCGCATCCCCGACTACTGGGTGGAGCTCGACGAGATCGGGATCGGGTTCTCCGACCCCGCCGACCAGCAGCAGACGGTCGCGGCGATCCGCCGTGAGAAGAAGCTCGAACCGGGGGAGGGGTTCCTCTACTCCAACTCGAACTACGTGCTGCTGGCGGAGGTGGTGGAGCGCGTCAGCGGGCAGGCTCTGCCGGACTTCCTCGCCACGCGCATCTTCGGGCCGCTCGGGCTGCAGATGGTGCTGGCGCCCACCCTGCACGCCGGCGATATCGCGCTCTCGTACGACGACAACCAGCAGCTGCAGGAGGCCGGGTGGACCTCGTACGGGCACACGGGGATCATCACGACCCCGTCCGAGCTGGTGCGGTGGGGTGATCAGTACCGCGAGGGCGACCTGATCCAGGACGACAATCTCGCGGGAGCCGTCGAGGAGAACGACGGCAGCGGCGACTACTACGCGGCGGGGATCAACATCCAGCCGGACGGCGACCTGGCGCATTCGGGGCGCATGGGCGGCTTCATCTCGGTGTTCACGGTGTCCGCAGACCGTCAGACGGTGATCGCGGTCGCCTGCAACGGGCATCTCATGAACCGCACTCCCATCAACGAGGCCCTGTGGGAGATCTGGGAGCCCTCGGATCACCCGGTCGAATGACGTTCTCACCGCTGCCGGGCTCGAGCACGCCGTTCTCGTAGGCGAACACCACCAATTGGGCGCGGTCGTGGGCGTCGAGCTTCACCATCACCCGGTTGACGTGCGTCTTCGCCGTGTGCGGCGAGATCACCAGCTCGGTCGCGATCTCGTCGTTCGAACGCCCGCGGGCGACCTCACGCAGCACTTCGAGCTCACGTGCTGTCAGCAGATCGAGCTGCCCGGACGCGGCTGGTCAATCGGCGCCTGTGAGGTGGCGGGTGATCAGCGCGCGGGTCGCGATCGGCGACAGCAGCGCCTCGCCTGCGAACACCGCGCGCACCGCGCGGACGATCTGCTCCGGTTCCGACGCCTTGCCGATGAAGCCGCTGGCGCCGACTCGCAACGCATCGACGATGTAGCCATCCTCTTCGAACGTGGTGAGGATCAGAACCCGCGTACTCGTCAGGGCGGGGTCGCGGCAGATCGCCGCGGTCGCCGCGATGCCGTCCAGACCCGGCATCCGGATGTCCATGATCACCACGTCCGCACCCGTGGCATGGGCGACCGCTAGTGCCTCGCGCCCATCAGCGGCCTCGCCGACGACGCGGAGGTCGTGCTCCTGCTCGAGCAATGCACGCACCGCGGTGCGGATGATGGGCTGATCGTCGACGACGAGCACGTCGATCATGCGATGCTCCGATCCAGAGGCAGGGAGGCCCACAGTCGGAACCAGCCGTTCCGCCGGGCTGTGTGGACTGTGCCGCCTGCCGCCGCGACGCGCTCGCGGATGCCGACCAGTCCGTGTCCGCTGCCCCTGCCAGCGACCGCTGTGCCGCATCGGTTGGTCACGGACACGCGCAGCCAGCCGTCCGCCATGGTGAGACGCAGTTCGGCCTTGCCCCCGGCTCCGTGTTTGTGGGCGTTCGCGAGGCCTTCCTGGATGACGCGGTAGGCCACCAGCTCGATGGGCCTCGGGACCGCCCCGGCATTCACGCCGTCGATGGTCGACACGTCGAGTCCGACAGCGGCGAAACGATCGACGAGTTCGGCGATCGCCTCGAGACCCGGAGCGTCGGCATCCTCCCGGGCCGAGTCGTCGTTGCGCAGCATCTGCAGCAGGTCGCCGATCTCCCCGAGGACCGTGCGTGCCGCTGCCCGGATGGACGCGAGCGCGCGTTCGGCGGAGTCCGGATCCGAGCGCAGCACCGTCGACGCCATCCCGGCGCTAAGGCTGATGACCGCGATCTGGTGGGCGACGGCGTCGTGGAGGTCACGGGCGATCCGCAGGCGTTCCTCGGTCACCCGTCGCCGTGCCTCGCTGTCACGGGTTTGCTCCGCGCGCATCGCGCGATCGGTGATGGCCTGAATGTATGCTCGGCGCGATCGTGCCGCATCGCCGGCAGCGGCGCTGGCGATGAGCGCGAGGTCCACCTGCACGAGGCGGGGATCGAGCAGGTTCCAGCTCGCGGCGAGCAGTGTCAGTACGAGCACGGCTGACACCGCTGCCGTGGTGGTGAGCACCGTGGTGCGGCGGTCGGTGTGACGGGCGATTCCGAAGACGCTCACGGCGCAGGCGACGACCGCCCCGGGCGACAGCCAGCCGGTGAAGGCGGCGAGGCCGAACAGGCCGACGGCGAGTGCGAGGGCGGCGAACGGCCACCGCCGGCGCGCGGGGACGACAAGGGCCGGAGCGAATGCCGAGGCGATCGCCAGCGGCGTCACCGGTCGGTATTCGGGGCTCGGGAAGGGGGCCGCGGCGAGCGCGAGGACGACGACCGCGGTCGCGACATCGGGCGCCCACCTGGCGACCAGCGCCCGGCGCCGAGACGCCGATGCCATCGTCATGCCCCGAGCCTGCCGGGCGTCGGCGCGTCGCGCATCCCTCCCGGGGTGGACACCGGATCCACTATCCGCGGTATACCAGGTGTCCGCGACTGGGGGACGCGGACCGGTCGCGGTGTCGGCGAGAGTCGCTAGGCGGTCCGCACGGGGCCGCTGCCGAGAGCCGAGGAGCTTCGATGAAACGCCCGATCCTGTCCGCACGGGGGGTGCGCAAGACCTATGGTCGCGGCGCCTCCACCTTCGACGCGCTGAGGGGGGTGAGCATCGACGTGTACGAGGGCGAGAGTGTCGCCATCGTCGGGAAGAGCGGGTCGGGCAAGTCGACCCTCATGCATCTGCTCGCGCTGCTGGACCAGCCCTCATACGGCGTCATCGAACTCGAGGGGGTCGACGCGCGCAAGCTGCGCGGCAGCACCCTCAATCGTGCCCGCAACAAGACGTTCGGGTTCGTGTTCCAGCAGTTCTTCCTGACCTCGAATGCCTCCGTGCTCGAGAACGTGATCGTGCCCCTGATGATCGCGGGTGCCGGGCGCGCCGAGCGGCGGCTTCGCGGACTCGACGTGCTCGCGCAGCTCGGGCTGTCGGACAAGGCGGGAAACGACGCCGCCGATCTGTCGGGCGGGCAGAAGCAGCGGGCGGTGATCGCGCGCGCGCTCGTGAACAACCCCCGCGTCATCTTCGCCGACGAGCCGACGGGCAATCTCGACTCGGCCACGGGAGAGGTGGTCGAGGACATTCTCTTCAACCTCAACCGCGAGCAGGGCATCACACTGGTGATCGTCACCCACGATGCCGACCTGGCGGCGCGCTGCGACCGGCGGGTCTACCTGCGTGATGGAGCGATCGTCGAGGACGCGGCATGAACCCGCCGGACCTGGTATCGACCGCCGTCCGGAACACGTTCCGTTCGCGTACGAGAACGCTGCTCACCGTGCTGGCGATCGTCGTCGGGGCATTCACGCTCACGATCACGAACGGACTGGGCGCGGGCATCAACAACTACATCGACGACACGGTGTCGTCGATCGGTGCCGAGGATGTATTGACGGTCACCCGCGCGGCCGACACCGGTGACGACAGCGGCGCCGCCGGGGACGACGCGCCGGCCGAATACGACCCGGATGCCATAGAGCTCGGGCAGGGGGCGCCAGGTGCCAGCGTCACGGCCTTGGCTCCTGACGACCTCGATGCCCTGGCCGAGATCGACGGGGTCGACGATGTGGAGGCGATCCGCACGATCTCGCTCGACTACATCCAGTTCGGCATGGGTACGCGCTACGTAGCCGACATCGGCGCCCTGGTACCCGGTCAGACGGTGCTGCTTGCGGAGGGTGAGGAGCCCGACGCGGACACGTCGGACCTGCAGGTGACAGTGCCGTCGTCCTACGTCGACCCGCTCGGGTTCGACGACGACTTCGCTGCGATCGGGGAGGTCGTGACGCTCGCCGTCACCGACGCCGATCGTGTTCAGCATCTCGTCGAGGCGAAGGTGGTCGGTGTCACCGACGAGACGCTGGCGGCGGGCGCCTCGGGTCTCGTGCCGAACGACGCGCTCACCGACGCGCTGTTCGACGCTCAGAGCACCGGGCTGACGGATGACGAGCGCGAGCGCTACGCCCAGGCCAGCGTGCGGTTCGATCCGTCGTCGACACCCACGGAGGTCGTGGACCTGCAGGACCGGCTGACCGAGGCAGGGTACGACTCGCAGACGGTCAGCCAACAGCTCGGCGGCTTCACCTCGGTGATCGACGGCATCGTGCTGGCGCTCGACGCGTTCGCGATCCTCGCCCTGCTCGCCGCCGGCTTCGGGATCGTCAACACCCTGCTGATGTCGGTGCAGGAGCGGACCCGCGAGATCGGTCTCATGAAGGCGATGGGGATGAGCAGCCGCAAGGTGTTCGCGCTCTTCAGCGTCGAGGCGGTGTTCATCGGCCTGCTGGGTAGCCTGGCGGGGGTGCTCGCCGGGATGGCCGTCGGGTCTGGTGTGGGCTCCGCGATCTCGACGGCCTTGCTCGACGACCTGCCGGGCCTGACGCTGATCGCGTTCGCTCCGGGGACGGTGGTCGCTATCATCCTGGGTGTCATGGCGCTGGCGTTCCTGGCGGGGACGTTGCCGGCGGCCCGCGCTGCGAAGGCCGACCCCGTGGAGTCGCTGCGATACGAGTGACGATCGCGGGCCGGGTGTTGCCTGGGACACCCGGCCCGGTCTCGACTTCTTCCGGGCCACGGAGCCAGGATGAGGGCATGAGCGATACCGGAAGCAACGCCAGCGGAAGCCAGTCGGGCGGTTCGGCCCAGACCTGGGATTCGGTCGATTCGGGCATGTCGGAGGACGTCGAGAACAGCCTCACCGGTCAGGGCATCAGCGACCGCGAGACGGCGGTCGAGGCGGATCGCAGCGAGTCCGCGAAGGACCCGGACGGCCGCTGAACCGGAATGTGATCGTTCACATTTCCCGACCCGTTTCGATTGCCTGACGGGTCGTATCCGCCTATGCGCGGATGCTCTTCCCTGCGTTCGCGGGGTCGTTCCGTCGCGCCCGAGCTCTGATCGGGAGCGTGTGAACCCTCACTCCATCGTCACATTGACATCCCGCTACGCCGTCGCGGCATGAATATTCTCGTCGGAGATTCCCAATGAATCATTGGGAAGAAGTGTCTCTGTTACCGAACCGTTACCATCCGGTAGTTGCGCTGCCGCCAATTGTGAACGCTAACATTCGACGCGACGGGACCCCCGATCCCTTCACGTGTGTGGCAAGAGCTCCGGCAGAGGCGCCGGGCCAAGACAGAGAGGTTTTGGAACATGAGGAAATCATTCGCAGCCATCGCGATCATCGGAGCGGCAGCTCTCGCACTCACCGGCTGTGCCGGCGGCGCGGGCGGCAGCGGCGGTGAGGACGACGGCGTGATCACGGTGGGCTTCGCGCAGACCGGCTCCGAGAGCGGCTGGCGTGCGGCGAACACCGAATCGATGAAGGCGGCGTTCTCGGCCGAGAACGGCTTCGAGCTGGTCTTCAACGCGGCCGACAACAAGCCCGAGGCGCAGATCGCCGCGGTCCGCAGCTTCATCAACCAGGGCGTCGACGCGATCGTCATCGCGCCCATCGTCGAAGACGGCTGGGACGACGTCCTGAAGGAGGCCCAGGAGGCCGGCATCCCGGTCATCCTCGAGGACCGCACCGTCACCGCGTCGGACGACCTGTACGCGACCTGGGTCGGACTCGACTTCAAGAAGGAGGGCGAGACCGCCGGCAAGTGGGCCGCCGAGACCTTCGGCGACACCCCGACCAACATGGTGGTGCTCGAGGGCACGACCGGTTCGGCGCCGGCCAACGACCGGGCTGAGGGCTTCGCGTCCGCGATCGAGGGAACGGGCATCACCACCCTCGACTCGCAGACCGGGAACTTCACCCGTGCGGACGGCAAGACGGTGATGGAGGGCTTCCTGCAGAAGTACGGCTCCGACATCGACCTGGTGTACGCGCACAACGACGACATGGCGCTCGGCGCCATCGACGCGATCGAGGCCGCCGGTCTCGTTCCCGGCACCGACATCCAGATCGTCTCGATCGACGCGGTGAAGGACGGGATGCTCGCCCTCATCGACGGCAAGATCAACTTCATCGTGGAGTGCAACCCGCTGCTCGGTGATCTGGCTGCCGGACTGGTGAAGGACGTGCTGGACGGCAAGACCCCCGACAAGCAGGTCTACGTCGAGGACCAGTCGTTCACGGCCGAGCAGGCTGCTGCCGTCATCGACGAGCGCAAGTACTGATCGATCGCACCTGACGTGCCGCCCGCGGAAGGGTCCATGCTTCCGCGGGCGGTACCCCGTCGAGAAAGCCGACCCCCATGACTGTGGCCAGCGCGCCTCCTCCCATCGTCGAGATGAGCGGCATCACCATCCGATTCCCCGGTGTGCTCGCGCTCGACGGCGTCGACTTCACGCTCCACCCCGGACAGGTGCACTCCCTCATGGGGGAGAACGGGGCGGGCAAGTCCACGCTCATCAAAGCCCTGACCGGCGTCTACGCGGTCGACTCCGGCACCATCCGCATCGCCGGCGAACCGCGCGTCTTCGGCTCGACGGCCGATGCCCAGTCGGCGGGCATCTCCACCGTCTACCAAGAGGTCAACCTCTGCCAGAACCTGTCCGTCGGCGAGAACGTCATGCTCGGGCACGAGCCCCGACGTGCCGGTCGCATCGACTGGACCGCGACGCACGCCGCCGCGGCGGACCAGCTGGCCCAGCTCGGGCTGCACATCGACACCCGCTCGGTGCTCTCCAGCCACTCCATCGCCATCCAGCAACTGGTCGCGATCAGCCGCGCGATGGTCACCGACGCCCGGGTCGTCATCCTCGACGAGCCGACCTCGAGCCTCGACCGCGGCGAGGTCGAGCAGCTCTTCGGCGTCATCCGGGGGCTGCGCGAGCGCGGCGTCGCCGTGCTCTTCATCTCCCACTTCCTCGACCAGGTCTTCGAGATCTCCGACCGCATCACCGTGCTGCGGAACGGGCGGCTGGTCGGCTCGTGGGACGCCGCCGACCTGAGCCGCGGCGCCCTCGTCTCGCACATGCTGGGCCGCGAGCTGGCCGAGCTGGAAGAGATCTCCCGCACCGCGGAGCGCACCATCGACCGGGATGTCGCCGCCGTCCTCGAGGCGACCGACCTCGGGCGCCGTGGCGTGCTCGAGCCCGCGGACATCGCCGTCTACGACGGAGAGGTCGTCGGCATCGCCGGCCTCCTCGGCTCGGGGCGCACCGAACTGGTGCGCCTGCTGTACGGAGCGGACCGCGCGGACTCCGGCCGCATCCGGATGCGCGGTCATAACGCGCGCATCACCACCCCGCGCCACGCCATCGATCACGGCATCGCCCTCTCGTCGGAGGACCGCCGCGCCGAGGGAATCGTCGGCGACCTGACCGTCGCCGAGAACATCGTGCTCGGCATCCAGGCCCGGCGCGGCTGGCTGCGGCGCGTCACGCGCGCAGAGCAGGATGCCGTGGTCGGCGAGTACATGACCTCGCTCGCCATCCGCCCCGCCGATCCCGCGGCGCTGAGCCGCAACCTGTCGGGGGGCAACCAGCAGAAGGTGCTGCTCGCCCGCTGGCTCGCCACCGCGCCGAAGCTGCTGATCCTCGACGAGCCGACCCGCGGCATCGACGTCGGCGCAAAAGCCGACATCCAGCGCAAGGTCGCCGAACTCGCCGCGGCCGGGCTGTCGGTGATCTTCATCTCCTCCGAGCTCGAAGAGGTCGTGCGTCTCGCCCAGCGCATCGTGGTGATGCGCGACCGTCGTAAGATCGGCGAACTCCTCTCCGATCACAGCAGCGTCGACGACGTGGTCGACTTCATCGCCCAGGAAGGCCGGGTACGAGTGTCATGAGATTCACCCGAGTGCTGACCCACCGGCTCGCGCTGCCGGTGGCCGCCCTGCTCCTGCTGATCCTCGTGAACACCATCTCGCGGCCGTCGTTCCTCGCGATCACCATCCGCGACGGGCAGCTCTACGGCTCGCTGATCGACATCCTGCGCAACAGCGCCCCGCTGATGCTGGTCGCCCTCGGCATGACGATCGTCATCGCGACGCGCGGCATCGACCTCTCGGTCGGCGCGCTGATGGCGGTATCGGGCGCTGTGGCGCTGACGATCATCGACGGCTCCGGCATGCCCGAGAACCCGGGGACGCTCGCCCTCGCCATCACCGTCGCGGTGCTCGTGACCCTCGGATTCGGCGTCTGGAACGGCTTCCTCGTCTCCGTACTGGGAATCCAGCCGATCATCGCGACCCTCGTGCTGATGCTCGCTGGGCGCGGCATCGCGCTGCTCATCACCGGCGGCTTCATCACCACCGTGACGAGCGCCCCGTACCGCTTCATGGCCCAGGGGTACGTGCTCGGCCTCCCCTTCGCGTTCTTCGTGTCGGTGATCGCGATCGTCGCCATGGTGCTCGTCGAGCGTCGCACGGCGCTCGGGATGCTGACCGAGTCGGTCGGCATCAACCCCGAGGCGAGCCGGCTGGCCGGCGTGCGGTCCCGCGGGATCGTGTGGGGCGCCTACGCGGCGAGCGGTCTGCTGGCGGGTCTCGCCGGCATCCTGTACAGCTCGAACATCATGGCGGCCGACGCGAACGCCGCCGGTCAGTACATCGAACTGGATGCCATCCTGGCCGTCGTTCTCGGCGGCACCTCGCTGATGGGCGGCAAGTTCAGCCTGGCAGGCACCGTGATCGGCGTCTTCACCATCCAGACCCTGAAGTCCACGATCACCTTCCTCGGCGTGCCCCCGGCGGTCAGCCCGCTGTTCCTGGCCATCGTCGTGGTCATCGTGGTGCTCACGCAGTCCCGTCGGATCCGCGGGTGGGCCGCGCGCGGCTGGGCCGCCGTGCGCCGAACGCCCGCGAGCGATGGAGCGGAGGTGGCCTCGTGAGCACGATGACGGTCGGTCAGCGCCTGCGTGCCGTCTCGGTGCGGCGTGCGTCCTGGGTGCCGGCGCTCGCCGCGCTCGCGATCCTCGTCGCGCTGCTCGTCGCCGGCGAGCTGTACCTCGGCAACTTCCTCACCCCGCGGGTGCTCTCCTCGCTCCTGCTCGACAACGCCTATCTGCTCATCCTGGCGGTGGGGATGACGTTCGTGATCCTCACCGGCGGCATCGACCTGTCGGTCGGAGCCGTGCTGGCGTTCACCTGCATCCTCGGCGCACGGATGCTGAGCGAGGGGGTGCCTGCCGGGCTGGTGATCCCGGTGATGCTGCTCGGCGGCGCCGCGATCGGCCTCCTCATCGGCGTCCTGATCCAGTTCTTCGACGTGCAGCCGTTCATCGCATCCCTCGCCGGGATGTTCGCCGCCCGCGGGCTCGCGTTCCTGGTGAGCCTGTCGTCGATCAAGATCGAGGACCCGGCGATCCTCTGGCTGCAGACGAAGCTGTTCTACATCGACGGCTGGTTCCTCGCGCCGACCGGCGTGATCGCGCTGGCGGTCGTGGCGATCGCCGCCGTGGTGCTCAACTGGACCCGGTTCGGCCGCACCATCTACGCGATCGGCGGCAACGAGCAGTCGGCGCGGCTCATGGGCCTGCCCGTGGTGCGCACGAAACTGCTCGCCTACGTCATCTCGGGCACCTGCGCGGGGCTCGCCGGCGTCGTGTTCAGCGCCTATCAGGGCGCCGGATACCCGCTCAACGGCATCGGCACCGAGCTGGACACGATCGCCGCGGTCGTGATCGGCGGAACGCTGCTGAGCGGAGGCAGCGGGTACGTGCTCGGCTCGATGATCGGCGTGTTCGTGTACGGCACCATCAAGACCGCGATCTCGTTCATGGGAGCGGAGCAGTCGTGGACCCGCATCACGATCGGCGCTCTGCTGCTCGTCTTCGTCGTGGTGCAGCGGGTGATCGTCAGCCGATCCAGCCGTCGCTGAGACCGGCGGGCACCGGCAGAATGTGACCGTGGACGCGACGACGGCTCCCGTGGTGGAGATGCGTGGCGCCACCGTGCGCTTCGGCAGGGAGACCGCGCTCGACGCCGTCGACTTCCGGATGTTCCCCGGCGAGGTGCATTCGCTGATGGGGGAGAACGGGGCGGGCAAGTCCACGCTCATCAAAGCGCTCACCGGAGCTCGTCCGCTCGACGAGGGCGTGATCCTGCTCGACGGTGACGAGGTGCGCATCGGGTCGCCCGTGGAGGCGCAGCGTCTCGGCATCCGCACCGTCTACCAGGAGCTCGACCTGCTGCCGAACCTGTCGGTCGCCGAGAACATCATGCTGGGGAGGGAGCCGCGGCGCCGGGGGAGGATCGATTGGCGCACCATGCGCAGCGAGGCGGCGCGGGTGCTCGCGGAGCTCGGGGTGGTGATCGACCCGGCGTCGCCCCTGGCCGCCCACTCGCTCGCCGTGCAGCAGCTGGTCGCGATCGCGCGGGCCACCTCCGCCGACGTGCGGGTGCTCGTGCTGGACGAGCCGACCTCCAGTCTCGACGCGGACGAGGTGGCCGAGCTGTTCCGGGTGATCCGCGACCTCAAGGACCGCGGCGTCGCCGTTCTATTCGTGTCGCACTTCCTCGACCAGGTCTACGAGATCTGCGACCGCGTCACGGTGCTGCGCGACGGAGCTCTCGTCGGCGAGTACCTCACCGGTGAACTGCTGCGCATCGACCTCGTGCAGAAGATGCTCGGACGGGACGCCGAGTCCCTCACCGTGCGCAGCCGGGATGCCGCGGAGCTGCACAGCGACACCGCGGTCTTCGAGGCCGAGGGGATCGTCAACGGCGTCGTGCAGGACGCGTCCCTGCGGCTGGCCGAGGGCGAGGTGCTCGGATTCGCCGGCCTCCTCGGATCGGGACGCACCGAGCTCGCCCGAGCGCTCTCCGGCGTCGACAGTCCCGGCCACGGGACGATCGCGTACCGGGGCGCCCCCGTCGCGCTGCACAGCCCGCGGCACGCCATCGGCATCGGCATCGTGTACTCGTCCGAGAACCGCAAGGCGGAGGGGATCATCGACGCGCTCACGGTGCGCGAGAACATCACGATCGCCCTGCAGGCGCAGCGCGGGATGTGGCGGCGACTCAGCCTGCGCCGCCAGCGGGAACTGACGGCGAGCTGGATCGAGGCGCTCGGGATCCGTCCCGCGTCGCCGGAGGCGCCCGCGGGCACCCTCTCCGGCGGCAACCAGCAGAAGGTGCTGCTCGCGCGTCTGCTCGCGCTCTCGCCCCGCGTGCTGCTGCTCGACGAGCCGACGCGGGGCATCGACGTCGGCGCTAAGGTCGAAGTCCAGAATCTTGTCGGCGAGCTGGCCGACAACGGGATGTCGGTCATCTTCATCTCTTCTGAGCTGGAGGAGGTCCTGCGGGTGGCATCGCGTATCGCCGTGCTGCGTGACGGACACCTGGTGGCGGATCTCCCGGTCGACGAACTCGCCAGTCAGTCGCTGCTCGCGATGGTGACCCAGCCCGATGACGTCGGCTGACGACCCCCGGCGCGGAGACGATGCCTCGCCGCGCACGGCCAACATCTTCGACGTGGCGCGGCTGGCCGGCGTGTCACACCAGACCGTGTCGCGCGTGCTCAACGACCTGCCGAACGTGCGGCCCGCGACGCGGGCGCGAGTCGAGAGCGCGATCTCGCAGCTGCGCTACAGCCCGTCGCCGGCGGCACGTGCGCTCGTCACCCGGCGCACCCGGACGATCGGCCTGATCGCCCCCGGTGGCCCGGACTACGGACCCACCTCGCTGATGACGCACTTCAACATCGCGGCCCGCGCGGCCCGCTACAGCGTCGACACGGTCACCTCCGTCGATCCGGACCCCGCCGGCGTGCGTGCCGTCGTCCAGTCGCTCCTGCGCCAGCGGGTCGACGCGATCGTGCTGATCGTGGTCGATGTCGCGGTGCTCGAGGTGGTGCGCGGCATGGAGATCGGCATCCCGCTCATCGCGGTCGCCGCGACCGCGCGCCGGGGCCCGTCGATCGTGTCGATCGACCAGTACCGCGGCGCACGCTCCGCCGTGCTGCATCTCATCGAGCAGGGGCACTCGACGGTGCTGCATCTCGCGGGGCCCCCGGAGTCCCCCGACGCGATCGAGCGCGTGCGCGGCTGGCGCGACGAATTGTCCGCGCACCGGCTCGAGATCGTGGAGCCGCCGGCCGGGGACTGGTCGGCGCGGAGCGGCTTCGAGCTCGCCGGACGCCTCGGGATCGAGGCCGGCATGTCGGTCTTCGTCGCGAACGACCACATGGCGATCGGGCTGCTCTCCGCGCTGCGCGAGCGAGGTCTCCGCGTGCCGGAGGACGTCAGCGTGGTCGGGTTCGACGATGTGCCCGAGGCCGCCTACCTGTACCCGCCGCTGACGACTGTGCGGCAGGATTTCGTCGCCCTCGGCGGCCTCCTCATGCAGAAGGTGCTGATCGCCGTGGAGGAGCCCGACACGGCCAGCGAGAGCACTCCGCTCGCGACGACACTGCAGGTTCGGCAGTCCACCCGGCCCGTCTCCTGAGCGTCTGCTGGGCACCACCTGATCTGGGGTGCCGGGTCACGGGAATTCGGCGTGACTTCACAGGAAGTTTTCCGTACGGTTGAGTGGTCTGACCCCGGAAGGCATTTCACCTGTGGACCCCTCGGAATACTCAACGCGTCGCGCCATGCGCGAGGCGGGTGGATACCGCGGATCGCGATCGCAGGGCAAAGAGCTCGCTCGCGCGCGGAAAGAGCTCGCCCGTCGGCGGACCGCCGCGTCCCCGACGAAGAAGAACATCCGTCGTTCGCTGAGCAGCGCGGGCGTCATGACCGTCGTCGCGGGGCTGTTCCTGTCTCTCACCCTCCCCGCCTTCGCCGAGCAGCAGAGCTACACGCGTGAAAGCAACGGCGAGGTCGCCGGGCAGAGCTACGAGGTCGCCGCGTCGTCCAGCGGGATCGCCCATCGCGAGGCCGACACCTACACGACCACCAGCGCGGCCGACATGCGCAAGCTGTACGCCGAGGCGATCATGCAGCAGAACCTCGCCGCCTACCTCGCCTCGGGGGCACGTCAGCTCGGCGACGACTACCCGTGGCCCGCGAACCTCACCCGCCCCCAGGGCGGCGGGCTCTCGCCCCTCAACTACTACTACCGCGAGTGCGTGGACTTCGTGGCCTGGCGCCTGAACCGCGACGCCGGCTCCACCTCCGCTCCGTTCAAATACACCTGGTCGAACCTGGCCCAGGGGTCCGCCTACGCCTGGAAGCGCGAGTGGGAGCGGCACGGCTGGACGGTCAGCACGGTGCCTGTTCCCGGTGCGGTGGCGTGGTTCCCCGGCGCCAATCACGTCGCCTACGTGAGCGGCATCGTCGACGGCAGCAATGTCGCGATCGAGGAGTACAACGGCATGGTGAAGCACGGGTACGCCCAGCGCATCATCGGCGTCGGGGACGCGATCTACCTCTACCCGCCGCCCCGGTAGGTTTCGACACGCGCTTCGCGCTACTCAACCCGAGGGTTTCGACACGCGGCCTTCGGCCGCTACTCAACCAGCGGCTACGCGGCGCGCCGCAGCTCTTCGGCGCCCGGCCCCTCGGCCGGGATCCCGAAACCGTCGAGGGCGTTCTCGACGATGGTGAGTCCTGCCATGCCGGGCAGCTTCGCGATGTGCGAGTCGATGTCGCGCACCAGCTTGCGGCCCTCCGTGCCGGCGAACAGCTCGTTCATCACGTGGCCGACCTCCTCGTCCGAGGAGATGCCCGAACCGACGGGGCGCCAGAACTTGTTGAGGGCGAACCGGGCGATCACCTGCGCCTTCTTCGAACCCGCGAGCCGATCGCGCGCCTGCGAGGCGTAGAACGCGACGTGCTTGGTCTCCTGAGCGGCGATGCGCTTCAGCAGCTCCGCGAGCACCGGGTGGCCCTCCTGCTTCGCCAGCCGGATGTACGCGGCGTTCGCGGACCACTCATTGGCCGCACCCCACGCCATGTGCACCGCGACGAAGTCGTGTCCGACGAGTCCACCCATGAGCGACTGCTTGATCGGGTCGAGCCGGTCCTTCCAGCCGAGCTTGATGCGCGTGGCCTTCAGCTCGTCGAAGTCGACGCCCATCCCGTGCTTGGCCAGCACCGCGGAGAGCGCCTCGCCGTGCCAGAACTCCTCGCGGTTCCACATCGTCATGAAGGCGCCGATCTCCGGCTCCTTGTGCGACGGCGTGGTCAGCAGATCACGCAGGTAGCAGACGGTGTGGTACTCGACATCGCACATGTAGCGCAGCGTGCGCAGCGTCGACGCCGGCAGCGGATTGCGGTCGAACTCGTCGAAATCGAGGTCGCCCCAGCCGACCGCCTGCGAGTTGGCGGTGTACTTGTCGATGTCGAAGGCCATGATGCGTCCTCACACGGTTTCGGAGATCTTGGCGGCTATCACATCACGTTTCGGTGAGCGATTGCCCCGCTTCCATTTGTCGATCTTCCAGTGTCTTCGTTGCGCCTCGCGCTGGAGTTGGGTGTCGGGGTTCACCGCGTGCGGGTGGCCGAGCAGGTCGAGCCACACCAGGTCGGCGTGGCTGTCGCCGTATCCGTACGACTCGGAGAGGTCGAGACCGTGCTCGTCGGCGTAGCGGCGCACCCAGGCGGCGCGCGCCTCGTCGACCAGCGGCGGCTTGGCGAGATACCCGGTCAGGATGCCGTCACGCTCGTGCATGTGACCGCCGACGACATCGTCGAACAGTCCCACCAGCGGTGCGGCCAGGGTCTCGATCGACCCGGTGACGAGCACGGTGCGGTGTCCTGCGGCGCGGTGGGCTTTGATCGCCTCGACCGCCTGCGGGCTGGTGTGCCGGTAGAAGGTGTCGGCGTATGCGCCGTGCACGATGCTCTCCAGCCGCTTCGCCGGCATGCCCTCGTAGCGCCGCAGGAAGGTGCGGATGAACTCGCCGCGGTCGCGGGCCTCGGTGCGGAGCAGACCGCGCAGCCCGGCCAGGATGCGGAGGACCTCCGCCGGCCACGCCGCCTTGCGCACTCCCGCGGTGCGCACCCACAGGTACTGCTGCACGATGTTGGAGTCGACGACGGTGCCCTCCAGATCGAAGACCGCCATCGCCTTCGGGTTGTGGGGCAGCTCTTTCGGGGGCTTCTTCGCCTCCAGCTCGGCGGCGCGCGATGCCGCGCGGTCGCGCGAGAACGCCTTCGTCAGCGCCGTGATCGCCGGGATGTGAACCCCGAGCATGTAGTCGCGCCAGTTGATCGCCTCGATGTCGAAGCCGCGGTCTTCGCGCAGCTTCGCCGGGATCGCCTCGTGCAGCGCCCGGAGGTTGCGGTCGTCGAAGATGATTTCGGTGCGCACATACACCCGGTACAGCTGCACGAAGTTGCGCAGCGTGCCGAGGTCGGTGATGTTCTTGAGCATCTGGGTGTGCCAGGCGCGCACGCGGTCGGTGTCGGGCAGGTGGTCGAGCCACCATTCCGCGCGATTGGCGAGCCGCTCTTTGCGCAGCACCGACTTCTCCACCTTGTTGCCGCCGGGGAACTCCCATGTCGGCACCTTGATCGGCTTGCCTTGCTTGTCGGTGAGCGGGTTCGCGGTGAAGTACTCCTTCACGAAGGAGTAGATCTCGTGGAACGGGAGCGGGTTCGAGGAGCCGGAGGCGACCTGGTAGTACTCCGGCGTGTTCTTCTCGGCAGGGTTCGCCGCGGCCGCGATGATCGCGTTCACGACGTAGTCGACCGGGATCACGTCGAGGATCGAGTCGGGGAGTCCGGGGAACTCCGGCAGCAGACCGCGGCCGTACGCCATGATCAGCGGGTCGGCGACCTTGAAGCCGTCGATCCAGCCGGGGTACGGGTGGCGGATCGCGCTCTCGATGATCGCGGGTCGCACGATCGACAGGCGGTGCCCGTTCTCGCCCCACAGCTCCTCGGCGGCGCGTTCGGAGAAGGCCTTGGTGAGCGTGTACACGTCGGTCCAGCCGAGGGACTGGGCGCGCGTGCGCCCGGCGTCGACCAGCTCGTCCTTGACCCAGGCGACCCGGGCGGCCTCGGCGGCGGCGGCGACCGCCAGCGGCCCCTCTTTCTCGTGCTTGGCCCGTGCGGCATCCAGGAACTCGCGGAGCTTGTCGGGCTCGCGCGACAGCAGCTCGGCCCGGTCGCGTGCGGCCTTGGCGGCCGCGTACTCGCCCCGCCAGTCGACGTCGTGCACCAGTTTCGCCTCGGGGACGACGCCCTTGCGCAGCCCGCCCACGTAGCAGGTGGACACGTGCACCACCCGCGGGTCGCCCTTCGAGGCCAGCAGGTTCTCGTAGAGCTGCAGCGCGCCGTTGACGTTGGTGTCGAAGGCCTCATCGATCGGCGGGTCGAACGAGACGACGGATGCGCTGTGGATGACGACGTCGAGGTCTTTCGGCAGCTGCGGGATCGAGCCCATGGCGCCGTCGACGACCTTGATGCGCTCTGTCACCGCCTTCTCGACGCCGGCGTCGCCGACCTTCTCACGCCAGGTGTCGAAGACCGGCTTCTTCAGCAGCACGCGCACGCGGCCCGCGGTGTCGGCGCCCGCCTTGCCGCGGACGAGGATCGAGATCGTGGTCTCGGGGTGGTCGGAGAGCAGACGCTCCAGCACGGCCTGCCCGACGAAACCCGTGGCTCCGGTGAGAAAGACGTGCGAGCGACCGAGATCGGTCGAGGCTCGCTTCGGGGTCACGGCACAAGTCTCGCAGAAACAGTGGATGCCACGGACCCGAGGCCGGGAAGGGCCCCGAGCATCTCCGAGATGTGGCGTGCCTCGCGCTCGCCCTCCGGCGACCCGAAGACGATGCGCTCGAAGAAGCTGCGGTCGTCGTCGCTGCGCTCCACCGCCCCGATCGGCCAGACCGCCTGACGGATCTCGCGGCGGGTGAGCTTGCTGGCGCGCGGCGATGCGGCCAGGCGACGCTGCGCCTCCTCTGACAGGAAGCGGATGTGGCGGTCCTTGACCGAGAGCACCAGCTCGACCACGGACTGGAGGCCGCTGGCGAGCTCGCCGAGCTTCCGGTACGCCGCCTGGGTGATCCATTCATCGGTGAGGCCGGTGGTGACATGCGCGGCGACGATCTGCGGACCGTCGAAGTTGGCGCGGAGCGCCCGGCGGATGGGGCCGCGACGCTCGGCGCGCTCTTTCACGATGCGGCGCAGGCCGCCCGCCTTGTCGGAGGAGTGGAGGTCGTCGCCGGTCGCCTCGAGGACGGCGTCGAGGGCGTCGGCGATCCAGAACTTCTCGTACGCCCAGGTGGTGAGGAACGCGGTCACCCGCGCGTCCTTGTGGGTGGCCGTCACCAGCAGGTTGCGCATGCGCTGCATCGTGCTGCGCTCGAGGTCGCGCAGCAGGCGGAGCAGCCGGATCGCGTCGGCGCCGAGGCCCGACCTCGTGACCTCGTCGAGCTGGAGTTCGGCCCGGTGGTTGCCCCGTGCGGTGCGGGTGAACTCGCGGATGTCGAAGCTGCCGGATTCCAGGGAAACCTCTGCCCCGGCATGCGCGGCGCTGTTTCGCGGAGTCATGGGAGCGGACCCTTCTCGGAGGTGCTGTCTAGCACCTTATCGTAAGCAATATGGGTATCGCTCTGGTGACGGGGGGCTCGTCCGGCATCGGGGCGGAGTTCGCGCGGCAGCTCGCAGCACGCGGTCATGATCTGGTGCTGGTCGCCCGCGACACGGCACGGCTGGAGGCGATGGCCGCCGAGCTCCGCAAAGGCGGTCGCACCGTCGAGGTGCTCACCGCCGATCTCTCCACGGTGAAAGACACGGAGCGGGTCGCGAAGCGGCTGGCCGACCGCTCGAAGCCGGTCGACATCCTGATCAACAACGCGGGCTACGGTCTCAAGACGAAGCTGCTCGCCCCGGACATCGCCGAACACGACGCGGCGTACGCGGTCATGGTGCGGGCCGTCTGGGTGCTCGGGGCGGCGGCGGCCGCCGGCATGAAGGAACGCGGCCACGGTGCGATCGTCAACGTCAGCAGCATCGCGAGCCAGCTGAACATGGGCGCCTACTCCGCGATGAAGGCCTGGGTGCAGACCTACAGCGAGAGCCTCGCCAACGAACTGCACGGTTCCGGTGTGACGGTCACGGCCCTGATGCCGGGATGGGTGCGAACCGAATTCCATCAGCGCGCCTCGATCCGCGGCAGCAGCATCCCCGACGCCCTGTGGCTCGACTCCGAATACCTGGTACGCGAGTGCCTGAAAGATGTCGACAGGGGCCGGGCGATCTCCATGCCGAGTGTTCGGTACCGTCCGCTCTCCTGGTTGCTCCGCCACCTGCCCCGCGGCACGGTGCGCGCCATCTCGCGCAGGATTAGCCTGAGTCGGAGCAGAGCCGCCTCGGAATGACGCCGACCGGTTCGCCCGGACGGATGGAAGGAACGCGGATGGCCCCCCCGATGCGTGACCGCTTCACCTCGCCCTCCCAGGCGAACGCCCGCTTCGTCGCCCAGCGCGGACTGCTGAAGGGCGTCGTGTGGGGGATGCTGAAGGTCTCGGTCATCGGCCGCGACCGGCTGAAAGGGGTGAAGCGGCCGTTCGTGGTGGTGGCGAATCACTCCAGTCACCTGGATGCGCCGCTCATCATGGGTGCGCTGCCCCGGCCCCTGGCGCGGTACCTCGCCGCCGGCGCGGCGGGGGACTACTTCTTCGACGTGTGGTGGCGGCGCGGCCTGACCGCCCTGTTCTTCAACGCGTTCCCGGTCGACCGCAGCGGCAAGAACCCGCGCAATGTGAGCGCGAAGACCCTGCTCGAGCACGACGTGCCGGTGCTGGTGTTCCCGGAGGGAACCCGGTCGAAGGACGGGATCCCCGGCCACTTCAAGCCGGGCGCCGCGGCGCTGTCAGCCTCGACGGGCGCTCCGATCCTGCCGGTCGCGATCGTCGGAGCCCACCAGTCCCATCCCCGCGGGTCGAAGTGGCCGAAGGCCGGACTCCCGGTCGCCGTGGTGTTCGGCGCCCCGATGACGGCCAGGCCGGACGAGAACCCCGCCGAGTTCATGGCCCGCGTGAAGGCCCAGGTGGTCGCGATGCATGACGAGCACTCACCCCATATCCTCGGTACGAACCCGAAGTCCTCGAAGGAGAAGAAGTGACCGACGTCAAGCACATGAAGTGGTGGGGCTGGGGAGACGAAGGCGTCGGGTTCCACTGGGAGGACAAGCCGGGCTTCGCGCCGTTCGTGCAGTACGCGGTCGGTCTCGACCTGCACACCGCGACCCCGGTCGAGAAGCCCGACTTCGCGAAGATGTCGATCCCGAAGTCGCTGGCCGGCAAGCCGCTGCTGTCCGCGCTCGCCACCATCGTCGGCGAGGGACACGTCACCACCGACGACATGGAGCGCGTGGTCCACGTCTACGGAAAGAGCCTGCGCGACCTGGTCCGCATCCGGGCCAACCAGGTGCAGCGCTACCCCGATGTGGTCGTCTACCCGGCCGACGAGGCAGAGGTGCAGAAGGTGGTGGATGCCGCGGTCGCCGCGGATGTCGTCATCATCCCGTTCGGCGGCGGCAGCAACATCGCCGGAAGCCTGGAGCCCCGCGCGGACGAGAAGCGCGTCATCCTGTCGCTCGACATGGGCAGGCTGAACAAGGTGGTCTCCATCGACGAGCAGTCGCAGACCGCCGTCATCCAGGCGGGAGCTCAGGGCCCCGACCTCGAGGCGCAGCTGAACGCCAAGGGCTGGACCATCGGGCACTTCCCCGACTCGTTCACCCACTCCACGCTCGGCGGCTGGGTCGCCACCCGTTCCTCCGGCATGCAGTCGGACAAGTACGGCGACATCTCCGACATCGCCAAGGGCCTGCGGGTGGTGCGCCCCGGTGGCACGCTCGTCATCAAGCCGAACCCGTCGGTCTCGAACGGGCCGAGCGTCCGCGAGATGATCCTCGGCAGCGAGGGCCGCCTCGGCGTGATCACCGAGGTCACCGCGCAGGTGCACCGGGTGCCCGAGAAGCGCGACGTGTACGCCTACTTCTTCCCGAACTGGGAGGCGGGCATCGCCGCCATGCAGGAGATCGCGGAGTCGGACGCGGCGCCCTCGATCACCCGCATCTCCGACGGCCCCGAGACCGGCTTCTCGCTCGCCACGAGCAAGGAGCGCAAGGGCTTCGACAAGTTCGCCGCCGGCACCGTGCTCCCCACCCTGATGAAGTCCAAGGGCTGGAAGGACATGGAGGGCAACATCTGCCTCTCCTTCATCGGCTTCGAGGGCTCCGAGGGGCACGCCAAGCGCCAGAAGAAGCTGGTCGACAAGATCATCGCCAAGCACAACGGCCTCGGTGTCGGCACCGGCCCCGGCGTGCTCTACGACCAGAAGAAGTTCGACACCCCCTACCTGCGCGACTTCCTGCTCGACCGGGGGGCCGCGGGCGACGTCTCCGAGACGGCGATGCCGTGGTCGAAGGTCAACCAGGTGCACGACGCCGCGATCGCGGCGGCGCACAAGGCCTACGACGAGCTCGGCATCAAGGGCTGGATCATGAGCCACATGTCGCACTCGTACCACTCGGGCGCGTGCCTCTACTTCACCTTCGCCTTCGTGTTCGACAAAGACCCGCTGGGCGAGTACGACCACGTGAAGAGCGCGATCCAGCAGGCGTTTGTCGACAACGGATCCTCGATCTCGCACCACCACGGCGTCGGGCTGGAGCACGCGCCCTGGCTCGAGCAGGACATCTCGACCGAGGGCGTCAAGGTGATGAGCGGGCTGTTCTCGGTCACCGATCCGGGCTCGAACCTGAACCCGCGCAAGATCATCCCGGATGCCACCAAGGCCACGAGCGGCCCCGGCACCACCAAGAAGACCGGTTCCGCGAAGCCGGTGTCGACTCCCGCGGCGCGGGTCGCCGCGCAGAAGAAGACCAAGGTCTCGGCGAGCTGAGCGCAGCATCCCGGATGCCCCGTTCGAGGGGAGTCCGGGATGGAACGCGTTCCACGAGTGTGAAACGCCGCGGAGGGCCGTTCCGGGGTGGTGCCCGGGGCGGGTAGCGTGAAGGTGTTATGTCGCCTTTGCACCTCTCGGCGGAGGTCTCCGACGCCCTCGCCGCCGCCCGTCCTGTCGTCGCGCTCGAGTCGACGATCATCTCCCACGGCCTGCCGCGTCCCCGCAACCTGGATGCCGCACGCGAGTTCGAGGGGATCCTGCGCGACCGCGGGGTCACCCCCGCCACCATCGCGGTGCTCGACGGCGTGCCGCACATCGGACTCGACGACGACGGGGTTCGTCGCATCGCCGAGGAGGAGCTGGCGAAGGCGAGCGTGCGCGACCTGCCGATCCTCGCGGCACGCGGCGGAAGCGGGGCGACGACCGTCGCCGCAACGGCTCACCTCGCGTCGCTGGCGGGCATCCGGGTGTTCGCGACCGGCGGGCTGGGCGGCGTGCACCGCGGCGCGGCCGGGTCCTCCGAGGGGGCGGCGACGTTCGACGAGTCCGCCGACCTGCCCACGCTCGCCCAGACCCCGATCACGGTGGTCAGCGCCGGGGTGAAGAGCGTGCTCGACATCGCCGCCACCCTCGAGCGGCTCGAGACTCTGAGCGTCGCGGTCGTCGGGTACGGCACCCGGGCGTTTCCCGCGTTCTGGCTGCGGGAGTCCGGCCACGAGCTCGACTGGAGCGTCGACGGCCCCGATGACGTCGCCGCGATCATGGTCGCGCGCGACGAGCTCGGGTCGCGTGCGGGCATCATCGTCGCCAACCCGATCCCCGCCGATCAGCAGTGGGATCCGGCGGAGCACGACCGCGTGCTCGCCCAGGCATTCGAGGCCGCCGAGGCAGCGGGGGTGCGCGGCAAGGCCGTGACGCCGTTCCTGCTCTCCTACATCGTCGACGCCTCCGAGGGACGCAGCCTCGAGATCAACCTCGACCTCGCGCGCAATAACGTGCGCGTCGCAGCGGACATCGCGACCGCCTGGTCGCGGCGGTCCGGGTCGTGAGCGGCGATCGCATCGTCGTCGTCGGCGACGTCATCAACGACATCGTCGTGGTGCCACGGGGTGAGATCCGCCCCGACACCGATACGGCGTCGACGATCCGTCCCCGCCCGGGCGGGTCGGCCGCGAACACCGCCGTCTGGCTCGGCTCCCTCGGCGCACCCGTCGACTTCGTCGGCGCGGTCGGCCTCGAGGACCTCGAGAACCACGAGCTGGTGTTCCAGCGGGCCGGCGTGACGCCCCACCTGCAGATCGCGGCGGACCTGCCCACCGGCACCATCGTCATCCTGGTCGACGGGGAGCGGCGCACCATGCTCACCGAGCGCGGGGCGAACTCCGCGCTCAGCAGCGCATCGGTCACCGACGAGCTGCTGTCGAATGCCGCGGTGCTGCACATCAGCGGGTACAGCATCCTGGACGGGTTCGGGATCCCCGGCGCGCGCGACCTGATCGACCGTACCACCGCGGCGGGCGTTCCCGTCTCGGTCACCCCCGGCTCCTCGGGCTACATCACCGACTTCGGCGTCGGGCCGTTCCTCGATGCGATCGCCGGCACGACCGTGGTGTTCCCGAACCTCGCCGAAGGCGCACTGCTGAGCGGGCAGACCGATCCGGAGCGGATCGGCCGCGCCCTGCGCGAACGGTTCGAGGTGGTCGTGCTCACGATGGGAGCCGAGGGCCTCATCGTCTTCGAGGGCAAGACGAGCACGCCGGTGCCCGCACCGAAGATCCAGCACATCGTCGACCCGACCGGCGCGGGCGACGCACTCGCCGCCGGGTTCCTCGACCGCTGGCGCACCACCCGCGACGCCGTGCAATCCGCCGAGGCGGGCGTGCTGATCGCGGCCCGCGCGATCATGCTGATCGGCGGACGCCCCCCGATCTGACCTGCTCGTAGGCCGCCAGCGCGTCGCGCCGGGTCTGGGCGAGGTCGACGATCGGCTGCGGGTATGCGTCCGTGCCGTACTCGGGCACCCAGCGCCGGATGTACTCGCCGTCCGGATCGAACTTCTCGGCCTGCAGCTGCGGGTTGAACACCCTGAAATACGGCGCCGCATCCGCCCCGCTGCCCGCCACCCACTGCCAGTTGCCAGGGTTGCTGGCCTCGTCGGCATCCACCAGCGTGTCCCAGAACCAGCGCTCGCCGAGGCGCCAGTCGACGAGCAGGTTCTTCACCAGGAGGCTCGCGACCACCATGCGCACCCGGTTGTGCATGTAGCCGGTCGACCACAGCTCGCGCATCCCGGCATCCACCAGCGGGATACCGGTGCGGCCGCGCTGCCATGCCTCCAGTTCCGCGGGCCGCGGCTCCGTCCACGGGAACGCATCGAAGGCGGGCCGGTGGTTGCGCGTCGCCAGGTCGGGCTCGGCGAAGAGCAGGTGGTGGTGGAACTCGCGCCAGCCCAGCTCGCTGAGGAACTTGGGCGCGTTGCGCCGGGCGGCGGGGGAGAGCTCGCCGTGCAGGCGATGCCAGACCTGCACGGGGCTGAGCTCTCCGAAGCGCAGGGAGGGGCTGAGTCGCGAGGTGACATCCTGGGCCGGCCGGTCGCGCTGGTCGTAGCGGGCGAGGGTGTCGCGCACGAACGCGCCGAGGCGTTTCGACGCGGCGCGCTCGCCGGGTTCCCAGGCCGCGCGCAGGCCCGCCGCCCAGTCGGGGCGGGTGGGCAGCAGCCCCCAGTCGTCGAGGTCGTCGGAACGCACGCGGGCCGGGCTGGGCAGCTCGTGCGGGGAGGGGACCGGCTCGCGGGCCGGGCGCTGCTGCACGGCGCGCCAGAACGGCGTGAACACCCGGTACGGCGAGCCCTGTTCGGTGGTCACCTCCCACGGCTCGGTGAGCAGGTTCGCGGAGAAGCTCTGAACCTCGAGGCCGTCGTCGCGCATCCGGGCCTTCAGCCGCGCGTCGACCTCCCGGCTCGCCCCGTAGCGCCGGTTCCAGTACACGGCTGCCGCACCGGCTTCCCGGACGACGTCGGGAAGCACCTCCTCTGCCGCACCGCGCCGCAGCGTCAGCCGCCCGCCGCGCGCACGGAGCTCGTCGCCGAGCTCCCGCAGGCTTCCGTGCAGCCACCACCGGCTGGCGCCGCCCAACGGGCGCATTCCGGGTGACACCTCGTCGAGGATGTACACGAGCACCACGGGTCCGCCGCGATCCGCCGCCGCCCGCAGCGCCGGGTTGTCCGCGAGGCGCAGGTCGTCGCGGAACCAGACGATCGCGGGTGCCTCTGTCACGACCGCAGCTTGCGTGTGATGCGGGTCAGCTCCGCGAGCTCGCCGGGGGTCAGCACGCTCATGCGCTCGGCGATCCAGGCGCTGTGCTGCGCACCGACGCGACGGAAGACGTCGACGCCCTGCGGGGTGAGCGCGACGAGGGTTCCGCGCGCGTCGGAGGGGTCCCCCGACCGGCTCACCAGGCCGCGCAGCTCGAGCCGTTCGATGAGCCGGCTGACGCTCGGCTGACTGAGCAGCAGCTGCGGTGTGAGGTCGCGGATGCGGGCGCGGCGGTCGGGCTGCCGGTAGAGGTTGAACAGCACGTCGTACTCGGTGAGGGTGACCTCGTCGGTGGGGAAATCGGCTCGCAACTGCCGGAAGACGGTGACCTGCGCGCGGTAGAGGTTCTCCCACGCATCGACGGCTTCGGCCCGGCTCACCTGCCGAGCTTAAATGATTGAAGGCCGGCCGCAGAGGCGAGCGGCCGGCCTTCTCCCTTGCACCAAGAGTGTCCTGCAATCACATTCCGCGGTAGCTGCCACAGCAAACAACTAACGCTCTTGAAATGTATAACGGAACGGTAACGCTGTCTAGTTACCTTTCCGTTATTTTTCCTGCGAGTCACCTGAGCCTGCGATTCTGGGTGCGTGACCCGGACCCCGATCGATCGCGCCCGCCTCTCCACCCTGCTCGAGACCGAGCTCTGCACCTACCGGGACCGCAACCCGCGGTCGGCCGACGCCTTCTCGCGCACCGGCCACCTGCTCGGCGGCGTGCCGATGACCTGGATGGCTAAGAGCGCCGGTCCGTTCCCGCTGTACCTCGACCGCGCCCGCGGCGCGCGCGTCACCGACCTCGACGGGCACGAGCTGATCGACTTCTGTCTCGGCGACACCGGCGCGATGGCGGGCCACTCCCCGGAGGCCACCGCCGCGGCCGTGCAGCGCCGCTACGTCGAACTCGGCGGCGCGACCACGATGATGCCCACCGAGGACGCCGAGGTCGTGGCGGCCGAGCTGAGCGCCCGTTTCGGGCTTCCGACGTGGAGTTTCTCGCTGACGGCGACGGATGCGAACCGCTGGGTGCTGCGCCTGGCGCGTCAGGTCAGCGGCCGCCGCCGCATCCTGGTCAACAGCTACAGCTATCACGGCTCGGTCGACGAATCATTCATCGTCACCTCGCCCGACGGACCCCGCTCGCGCGGCGGCAACGTCGGGCCTGCCTACGACGTCACCGAGACCAGCCGCGTTGTCGAGTACAACGACCTCGACGCGCTCGAGCGCGAGCTCGCCCACGGCGACGTGGCGGCCGTGCTGATGGAGCCCGCGCTCACCAACATGGGCATCGTGCTCCCCGAGCCGGGATACCTCGAGAGCGTGCGCGCGCTGACCCGCGCCGCCGGCACGCTGCTCATCAACGACGAGACCCACACCCTCTCCGCCGGGCCGGGTGGATGCACCGCGGCGTGGGAGCTGCAACCCGACATCGTGACGCTCGGCAAGGCGATCGCAGGCGGCATCCCGATCGGCGCCTACGGTCTCAGCGCCCAGCTCGCCGACCGCATCTGGGGCGACCCCGAACTCGACCTGGTCGACACGGGCGGGGTGGGAGGAACCCTGGCCGGCAACGCCCTGTCGCTCGCGGCGGCGCGGGCGACGCTCGAACAGGTGCTGACGCCGGACGCCTTCGCGGGCATGATCGGGCTCTCCACCGGGTACACCGCCGCGGTGCAGCAGATCATCGACAGCCACGAGCTGCCGTGGACGATCGCGCAGCTCGGCGCGCGCGCCGAGTACCGCTTCGCCGACCCCGCCCCGCGCAACGGGACGGAGTCGTACGAGGCCACCGACGTCGAGCTCGAGGACTATCTGCACCTCGCGCTGCTCAACCGCGGGGTGTTCCTCACCCCGTTCCACAACATGGCGCTGATGAGCCCGGCGACCACGGCGTCCGACGTGCAGCGGCACGTCGAGGTGCTTCAGGATGCCGTGGCGGCCCTGCGCTCCTAGCGGCCGGGCTCCTACAGAGTGGGGTCGAGCACGAGCTTGCCGCGCACCTGACCGCGCTCCACGCGCCACAGCGCGTCGGATGCCGCCGCCAGCGGCAGCACCTCGTCGATCGCGGGCACCACATCCCCCGACGCGAGCAGCTCGCCGACGCGGGTCAGATCGGCGACCGTCGTCGTCGAGACCAGGCCGACCGCCTTCTGCGCGCTGAACGCCGTCCGCGCGCCCAGGGTCAGGTTGCCGAGGAACCCGCCGGTGACCCTGCCACCGCCCTCGCCGCCCACCACCACGACCCGGCCGTGCGGAGTGAGGGCCCGGCGCAGCATCGGGAGGCTGCGGCGCCCGCCCATCTCGAGGATCAGGTCGTAGCTGTGCGAGCCGTCGGTCGGGTCCGAGGTCGTGTAGTCGACGACGGCGTCGGCGCCGAGCGAGCGGACGAACTCCAGCTTCGCGCCGCTCGCCACGCCGGTCACGTGGGCGCCGAAGCGCTTCGCGATCTGCACGGCGAACGATCCCACGCCACCGGATGCGCCGAGCACGAGCACGCGCTCCAGCGGGCGCCGCTCGGGTTCGAGCGCCTGGTAGGCGGTCACCGCAGAGATGGCGGATGCCGCGGCGAGGACGGCCGGCACGTCCGGGTCCCGCTGCACGAGCTGCTTCTCTTGTGCGACGGCGTACTCCGCGAAGGTGGCGGTGCCGACGCCGAAGACCGCGTCGCCGGGACGGAAGCGGGTGACCCCGGTGCCCACGGCATCCACCACCCCTGCCAGCTCGCTGCCGAGTCCGGTTCTGCGCGGACGCGGCAGGCCGACGGCGGGCCGCATCATGGTCGGCAGCCCGGTCAGCATGTGCCAGACCCCGATGTCGACACCGGCGGCCTCGACACGGACGCGCACCTCGCCCGGGCCCGGGTCGGGGACGGGTGCATCGATGACACGGATCACGTCGGGCGACCCGTACTCGGTGCGGACGACGGCTTTCATTCGGACTCCTCTGAGTGTGAATCTTGGGGGTACTGGAACACGTCGTCGAGCGGGACGCCGAAGACGCGGGCGATCTGGAAGGCGAGTTCGAGGGAGGGGGAGTACTTCCCCTGCTCGATCGCGAGGACGGTCTGACGGGTCACGCCGATGCGCTCGCCGAGCTCCGCCTGCGTCATCTCGCCGTGGGCGAAGCGCAGGGCGCGGATGGAGTTGGTGACCGCGGTCGGCTTCACCACCGCGGCAGACCCTCGCGGTAGGCGGCGATCTTGGCGAGCGAGCCGATGATCGCCGAGAGGACGAAGCCCAGGTAGATGGCGTTGGCGATCCAGAAGTAGTCGACCTCGAACATCGTCAGCACCAGGGCGCCGAGCGCGCCGATGGTGATGAAGGCGTAGCCGTTGTATTCGCCGAAGCGGTAGATCTCGCGGTCGCGCTGATCCTTCTTGCCGATCCGCGGCGCGAAGAAGATGTGCAGCAGGATCGACAGCACGATCGACCCGCCGATGGTGCCGAGCATCGGCACGACGTAGGGCGCGTCGGTCAGCGCACCGCCGCCCGTGCTGTTCAGCACCCAGATCACATAGGTCGTGTACGCGGCGATCGCGACGACCAGCATGATCCACGCGCTCTTCTCTTCTGCAGCCATGTCGTCTCCTGTAAAGAATCTTTGACATGGCTAAGGTAAAGCATGTTTCACACCGTGTCAAGAATTCTTGACACAGGGTGCCGATCGAGTAGCGCCGCAGGCGCGTATCGAGATCCCGGCCTCGATACGCCGCTGCGCAGCTACTCGACCAGCAGCGTCAGAACACGTCGGGCGACGGGGTGCTCGCCCAGCGGATCGCCACGTCGGCGTGCCGGTCGAACCGGTAGCCGGCGCCGCGGACCGTGCGCACGATGTCCTCGTAGGCACCGAGCTTCGAGCGCAGCCGGCGCACGTGAACGTCGATGGTGCGCTCGTTCGGGATGTCGTCCTCGCTGCCATCCGCCCAGAGCGTCGCGATGATCTCGGCCCGGTCGATGGTGCGGCCCTCGCGCAGCACGAGGAACTGCAGCAGCTCGAACTCCTTGAACGTCAGCGGGGCGGTCTCCCCGTCCAGCTGCACGCGCTTGCGCGAGATGTCGATGACGACGCCGCCCTTCGGCTCCGGCGGCTCGACCGGGGCGGCGGCGGCGCGGTGCTTCGCCAGCGCGGCCGGGTCCTGCAGCGCGAGACGCACGACATCGACATCGCGACCGCCGGCGCCCACCGGGGCGAGAGCGACGGCCGCGTAGCTCTCCGAGCCGGGCACGAGGTCGGCGACCAGCTGCTTCAGGGCGCTGACGACCGCGCTCAGGTCGGTGCCCGCATCCAGGGCCTTCAGCTCGTCGATGCCGACATAGAGGGCGAAGCCGCGGGCCTCGGTGCCCTCCGGCACGGCGCGCAGGCGCGAGGCCCCGGATGCCGCGGCGGGCTCGGGCGTGGGCGTCACGACGGGCGCGGGGGCGGGAACGGTGGCGGGACGGTAGGTGTCGAGGGTGGCAAGAGACATGGTGTCGAATCCTTGTGCTGTCACGAGGGTGCCGGAATCGGTCACGGCGTCACCTCGCAGGTTGGTCGGAGATGTGGGTGATCGCATCACCGCGCGGCGCGGGTGCGGGGGAGCCTGAACCTGCTTCTCAGAAGCAGATCGGCCCGGCGTGAGGAATCTCTACGCGCACATTCGACAGCACATGACCGAGCGCGCCGGCATCATCATGCCGGCAGTCCCGAAGGCCTCAGAGGAGATCAGGGCATGCGCGTGAACGGTCATGCCCGCAAGTATGTTGCGCAAACGCAAGAAATGCAACTTGGCCCGTCCGGGTTGGGTTGAGCAGCCGCGAAGCGGCGTGCCGAAACCTAAACCGTGCCGTAGAGCCGGTCGCCCGCGTCGCCCAGGCCCGGCACGATGTAGCCGACCTCGTTCAGCTTCTCGTCGAGCGAACCCAGCACGATCGTCACCTCGCGCCCCTCGGTGCCCCGCTTTACGGCCTCGAGGCCCTCGGGTGCACCGATGAGGCACACCGCCGTCACATCGACAGCACCCCGGTCGAAGAGATAGTTGATCGCGGCGAGAAGCGAGCCGCCGGTCGCCAGCATCGGGTCGAGCACGAAGCACTGCCGGTTCGCCAGATCATCGGGCAGACGCTCCGCGTAGATGTCCGGCTGGAGAGTCTCCTCATTGCGGACCATGCCGAGGAATCCGACCTCTGCGGTCGGGACCAGCTTGACCATGCCCTCCAGCATCCCGAGCCCCGCGCGCAGGATCGGGACCACCAGCGGACGCGGCTCGGCGAGAGCGAGTCCCTGCGCCGCGGCGACCGGCGTCTGCACCGTCACCGGCGTGGTGCGCACGTTGCGCGTCGCCTCGTAGGCGAGCAGGGTCACCAGTTCTTCGGCGAGCGCCCGGAACGTGGGCGACGGGGTGTTCTCGTCGCGCAGCACCGTGAGCTTGTGGGTGATCAGGGGGTGGTCGGCCACGTGCACTCGCATACGCTCGAGACTATGGCAGCGGACCACGTCGACGCGATGCGTACGGCGCTCACCGAGGCGGAGTTCGCTCTCGCCACCGGCGACGTGCCCGTCGGCGCCGTGCTGCTCGACACGGACGGCACCGTCCTCGCCCACGCGCACAACGAACGGGAGGCGTCGCACGACCCGACCGCCCACGCCGAGGTGCTGGCGATCCGCCGGGCGGCGGAGGTGCGCGAGTCCTGGCGTCTCGACGGAACGACCCTCGTCGTCACCCTGGAGCCCTGTGTCATGTGCGCGGGGGCGATCCTCGCCGCGCGCATCCCGCGCGTCGTGTTCGGGGCGTGGGATGAGAAGGCGGGAGCCGCGGGCAGCGTCCATGATCTGCTGCGCGACCGTCGTCTGCCGCACCGTGTCGAGGTGACGGGAGGCGTGCTCGCGGAGGACGCCGCGACGATGCTGGCGGCGTTCTTCGAGAGCCGCCGCTAGAAGGTCTGACCCGCCGTGCAGGTCTGCTGCGTGGCCGCCTGACCCTGGATGCTCGACGGCAGCTCCACGGCGGTCGGTCCCTCCGGTGCGATGGTGGGAGCGGCGCTGCTCGTCGGGGTGGGGGCCGTCTCCACGATGTCGTCACCCGGGACGACGCCGCCGCCCGGGTCGCCGGTGACGATCACGGGCAGGTCGGCCGCGATGGCGTCCATCAGCACTTTGGCATCGGCCTTGCGGGGAGCGACACCCCCCACCCCGTTCACCTGGGTCGCGCCGGCGGGGTAGCTGACGAACACCATGTTGGCGAGCGGAATGTCTTTCACCGCCAGCGCCATCGAGGCCATCGTGTCGAGCGAGCTGAGCGAGGTGCTCAGCTGCATGTTCGAGGCCGCAGCCTTGGCGAGGGCGTAGACCGTCAGCGGGTTGGTGAGCGTGCCCTCCGACTTGATCTTGCGCATCATCGCCGAGAGGAAGAGCTGCTGGTTGCTGACCCGCGTCGTGTCGCTTCCGTCGCCGACGCCGTGGCGGCTGCGGAGGAACTGCAGCGCATCCCAGCCCTGGAGCGTGTGGGTGCCCGCGTCGAGGTCGAAGCCGATCTGCAGGTCGTGTATCGCGTCGGCCACGCAGACCTCGACGCCGCCGAGCGCATTCGACATCGCGATCACGCCGTCGAACTCGATCTTGGCGGCGTAGCCGATCTCGAGTCCGGTGAGCGCCTCGACGGTGGTGACGGCGCACGCGAGCCCACCGTAGTAGAGGGCCTCGTTGATCTTGCGGGTGCCCGGGTTGCCGTTCTCGCAGCCGACGATCGGCACGAACATGTCGCGCTGCAGGCTCACGACGGTGGCGCTGTGGCTCAACGGTGAGAGGTGGAGAAGGATCGTGACGTCGTTCAGAGTCTCGCCTCGGTCCCCATAGGCGGGGTTGCCTTGGCCGCTGTCGCTGCCGACCAGCAGGATGTTGACCGCACCGCTGATGGGGCCGATCGTCGGCGGTGCCTCACCCTCACCCTGGATGTCGACGCTGTCGTCGAAGGAGTTCGTGATCTGCCACGCGGCGATCGCGGCGACCGATGCGGTGCTCGCGAGCACCACACCGAGGATGCCCGCGAGGAGAGCCACGACGGGCTTGACCGGTCCACGACGGGGCAGACGTCCATGGCGCGCCGGGATGCTCACGGGGGGAACGGTATCTGCGACGTCTGAGCGGTTGCTGGAGGGCGCGCCTAGTCGGCGCCCTTGATGACGATCGCGTCCGTCGACGGCGTCGCGCTCTTCGGGGCGTAGATGTCGGGCTCGATGTAGATCACCCGGGCGACCGGCACGGCCGCGCGGATCTCCGCCTCCACCTCGTCGATGGCGCGCGCCACCTCGGTCACCTTGGTGGCCTTCGGGAACGCCACTTTCGCGGCGACGAGCAGCTCGTCCGGTCCGAGGTAGAGGGTCTTCATGTGGATGAGCGCCTCGACGCGCTGGCTGGCGTTGAACGCTTCGCGGATCTTCTCCACGTCGGCCCGTGATGCGCCCTCGCCGACCAGCAGGCTCTTCGTCTCGATGCCGAGGATCACCGCGACCGCCACGAGCAGCACGCCGATCGCGATGGTGCCGATCGCATCCCACGTCGGATCGTGGGTGACGATGGTGAGCCCGACGCCGGCGAACGCGAACACCAGGCCGGTCAGGGCGGCGATGTCTTCGAGCAGCACCACGGGCAGTTCGGGCTGCTTCGCGTGCCGGATGAATGCGATCCAGCCCTGATCGCCGCGCACGTGGTTGCTCTCTTTGACCGCGGTGCGCAGCGAGAAGCTCTCGAGGGCGATCGCGACGACGAGCACGACGATCGGCAGCCACGGCACCTCGAGCTCGTGCGGGTGGGTGAGCTTGTCGACACCCTCGTAGAGCGAGAAGACGCCGCCGATGCTGAACAGGATGATCGAGACCACGAACGCGAACACGTAGCGCTCGCGGCCGTAGCCGAACGGGTGCGTGGCGTCGGCGGCCTTGCGCGACCGCCGCCCGCCGAGCAGCAGGAGCAGCTGGTTGCCGGAGTCGGCGACGGAGTGGACGGATTCGGCGAGCATCGAGCTCGAGCCGGAGAAGACGAATGCGATGAACTTGGTGATCGCGATCCCCAGGTTCGCGGCGAAGGCCGCGATGATCGCCCTGGTTCCGCCCGATGCGCTCATGCCTCCAAAACTACACTCGCACCATGAGCAGCCTTTTCCCGCGCATCGCCATCCTCGGGGCAGGGTCGATGGGCGGCGCGATCCTCGCCGGCCTGGTCGACAGCGGCGCCGCCGGCGGCGGCGTCGTGGTCACGAACCGCACCGAGGCGAAGGCCGAGCCGTTGCGCTCGCTGCCCGGCGTGACCTCGCTGTCGCACGAGACGACCCCGGATGCGAACCGGGCCGCCCTGCGCGACGCCCGGCTGGTGCTGGTGGGGGTGAAACCGGCGATGGTGCCCGACCTCCTGCGCGAGATCGCTGACGCACTGGAGCCGGAGGCTCTCGTCGTCTCGGTGGCCGCGGGGGTGACGATCGAGACGATGGAGTCGATCGTGCCGAACGCGGTGTTCCGGTCGATGCCGAACACCCCGTCGGTGGTCCGGCGCGGCGTCACCGGGCTCGCCTCCGGCTCTCGCGCGTCGGCACAGCACACCGCCCTGGTGCGGGCGCTGTTCGAGACGGTCGGCGCGGTCGTAGAGGTTCCCGAGCAGCAGATGAACGCGCTGTCCACGATCTCCGGTTCGGGGCCGGCGTACGTGTTCTTCCTGATCGAGCGGCTCACCGAGGCGGCACGGAATCTCGGCTTCGACGAGGCGCAGGCGAAGCTCATGGTGGAGGAGACATTCCTCGGAGCGTCTCTGCTGCTCGAGCAGTCGGACGTCGGGCCCGAGGAGCTGCGCCGGCGGGTGACGTCTCCGAACGGCACGACGCAGCGGGCGATCGAGGTCATGGAGCAGGCGGACCTGACGTCCATGTTCGACCGGGCCGCGGCATCCGCCATCGCCCGCGCGGAGGAGATGGCTCAGGGTGGTTGAGTAGCGCCGGAGGCGCGTGTCGAAACCGTCAGCTGTTGAGCGCCGCGAACCGATCCAGATCGCTCGTGTTGCCCGACGCGATGATGAGGTCGTGGTTCGAGATCACGGTCTCGGGCGTCGCGTAGGTGAAGTCCTTTCCGGGGCTCTTCACGCCGACGACGGTGATGCCGTACTTGCGGCGCACCTGCGACTCGGCGAGCGAGATGCCCCGGATCGGCTTCGGCGGGTACATCTTCACGATGGCGAAGTCGTCGTCGAACTCGATGAAGTCGATCATGCGACCCGACACCAGGTGGGCGACGCGTTCGCCGGCCTCCGCCTCCGGGTAGATCACATGGTTCGCGCCGATGCGGCTCAGGATCTTGCCGTGCGATTGGCTGATCGCCTTCGCCCAGATCTGCGGGACCTTCAGGTCGACGAGGTTGGCGGTGATCAGCACCGAGGCTTCGATGGAGGAGCCGACGGCGACGACGGCGATGGCGAAGTCCTGTGCACCGATCTGCCGCAGCGCGTCGATGCTGCGGGCGTCGGCCTGCACGGCGTGGGTGACGCGCTCCGACCACTTCTGCACGAGGCCCTGGTCTTCGTCGACGGCGAGCACGTCACGGTCGAGCCGGGCGAGCTGGCCCGCGGTGGCGGCGCCGAAGCGCCCCAATCCGATCACCAGGACCGGCGCGTCATGTGCGATCTTGTCAACCAACGATCGGCCTTTCTTCCGCTCGGCGGAACAGCTGCCGCCGTGTGCTCGCCGCGAGTGCCGCGGCGAGAGTCACAGTACCGATGCGGCCGAGGAACATGGTGGCCGCCAGCACATACTGGGATGCGTCCCCGGCGTTCTGGGTGAACCCTGTCGACAGCCCGCAGGTCGCGAACGCGCTGATGACATCGAACAGGACGTAATCGAGCGGCTCGTCGTTGATCAGCATCAGCGCGATGCACGCCGCCGCGACCGTTGTCGCACCCCACAGCACGACGCTCACCGCGAGGCGCAGCACGTCGGACGGGATCCGACGCTCGTACGCCTCCATCTCCTCGTTGCCGCGGGCTTCGGCGAATGCGGCCAGGAACAGGATCGCGAGCGTGGTCACCTTGATGCCACCGGCCGTCGAGGCGGAGCCGCCGCCGATGAACATCAGCATGTCGGTGACGAGGAGGCTCGAGCCGTCGAGCGAGCCGATGTCGAGCGTGGCGAAACCGCCGGAGCGCGCCATCGACGAGATGAAGAAGCTCTGCAGGATGCGCTGGCCGGGGTCGAGATCGGCCATGGTCCGCGGGTTGCCGGCCTCGAGGATGAGGTAGGCGATCGCCCCGCCGACCAGCAGCAGGGCGAACGTGACGAGGGTGAGCTTCACGTGCAGCGACCAGCGGCGGGGGCGCAGCAGGCGCTTGCGCAGCACGTAGATCACCGGGAAGCCGATCGCGCCGAATGTGACCGCGATCATCAGCACCACCAGGTACCAGATGTCGTGGGCGTAGGGCTCGAGCCCGTCGCTGGTCGGCAGGAACCCGGTGTTCGTGAACGCCATCGCCGAGGTGTAGATCGACTGCCACGCCGCGTCGAGCGGCGGGACCCCCTCGATGAGCATGCGCGGGAACAGCAGCGCCGCGACGACCGCCTCGATCACGAGCACGCTGACCGCGACGGTGGCGAGCAGGCTGCCGGTCTCGCTGAGCCGCACGCCCTGGTTCTCGCTGATGGGTCCTTTGCGGATCCGCATCGGGTTCGCGTCCCCGGCGGCCAGCAGCTTCTGCCGCAGCCCGAGTCGGCGGCTGATGACGAGGCCGAGGATCGATGCCAGGGTCAGCACGCCGATGCCGCCGATCTCGACGCCGACGAAGACGAACACGTGCCCGATCGGCGACCAGAAGGTGGCCATGTCCACCGTGGACAGCCCGGTCACGCAGATCACCGAGACGGCGGTGAACAGGGCGTCCACGAACGGCGCGGACCCCTCGGAGGCGCTGGCGATGGGCAACGAGAACAGGATGGTGAACAGCCCGATGAGGCTGGCGAACACCAGGATCGCGAACCGTGCCGGCGTGCGGAAGGCGAAGTCGCCGATGGCGTCGAGTACTCGCGCGGGAAGCGTCTCGCGCAGTACGGGCTTCGAACCCATCTCACATCCCTTTATGTCCCGACCTGGGGAAGCATAGTTACCCTGGGGTATGGCCGATATCTTCGACGTGCTCGCCGACGGAACCCGGCGCGAGCTGCTCACCCGTCTGGAGCGCCGCGAGGGCGAGGTGAGCGTCAGCGAACTGGTGTCCGAGCTGGGGATCAGCCAGCCCACGGTCTCCAAGCACCTGAAGGTGCTGCGTGAGGCGGGGCTCGTCACCGTCCGCGAAGAGGGCCAGCACCGCTACTACCGCCTCGACCGGGCGCCGTTCGCCGACATCGAGCTGTGGCTCGCGCCGTTCCTCGCCGAGGGCGGGTCGTCCGACGTGACGGGTCAGGATGCCGAGGCGGGCCCCACAGTCTTCGCCGCCTGGGCGGGGGCGGACGTCGCCGATCGCGTCGGCCGGGCGGCGGCGGATACGGCGCATTCGGCGCGCGTCGCGCTGGAGGCCGCGCAGGAGAAGCTGGTCGGCGCTCAGAAGCGCGTCAGCGACAAGCTCCCCAAGTGGGGTCGATGAGGGGATTGTCCCCGGCTCGCCGCACCCCGTACCCTGAGACGTTGACTTCAGCCACAGGAGTCACAGCAACCACAGGAGGCGGGGATGGGCGATCTGTCCGACGTGCGCTTCCTGACGGTCGCCGAGGTCGCTGAGCTCATGCGCGTGTCGAACATGACGGTCTACCGCATGGTGGAGTCCGGGCGGCTGCCGGCCGTCCGCTTCGGACGCTCGTACCGCATCCCGGAGTCGGCGCTCGAGGCGGCCATCGCGATCCCCGAGTCGCAGCGCGACCAGGGCATCGCGTAGACTCCTGCGGTAGGTTTCGACACGCGCTGCCTGCGCAGCGCTACTCAACCCAAGGGTTTCCGCGGTTCGGATGAGGACGGCGGTCCGTCCGATCCGTTCGAATGAGGTGAACATGGGTTCCGTCATCAAGAAGCGCCGCAAGCGCATGGCGAAGAAGAAGCACCGCAAGCTGCTTCGCAAGACGCGTCACCAGCGTCGCAACAAGAAGTGAGCCGAGCGCCGGACCATCAGGTCCGGCGCTTCTCCTTTCGCACCGCACGCGCCTCGCGCCGCACCCGGCGCCGCGCCTCGCGGATGCTCTTCGGGGTGAACCGCAGAATCGGCCACTCGTTCTGGTGCGCGTGGTGGGCGAGGATAGGGTCGGGGTTCACGACCACCGGGTTGCCCACCAGCTCGAGCAGCGGGATGTCGTTGCGGCTGTCGCTGTAGGCCCAGCTCTGGCTGAGATCGGCTCCCGCCTTGATGGCGAGCGCTTTCGCGGCAGCCGCCTTGTGCTCGTGGTGCATGACCTCGCCGTCGAGCTCGCCGGTGTACACCCCGTCTTCGTGCCGGATGCGCGTGCCGATCGCCCCGGTCAGGCCGAGTTTGCGCGCGATGAGGTCGCCGATCTCCCACGGAGTCGCCGACACCAGCCACACCTCGTGGCCTTTGCTGATGTGCTCCTGGGTGAGTTCGACGGTGCCGGGGTAGAGGCGGCGCTGGATGCGTTCCTGCCAGATGCCCTCGGCGAGTTCGATGATCTCGGAGCGCTGTTTGCCGCTCGACAACTCGAGCGCCTTCTCGCGCGCCGTCTTGAGGTGCCCCATGTTCTCGCCCTTGCGGATGAACCGCATCTGATGCCACACGAACGGGGCGATGTCGCGCATCGTGATGACCTTCTTGTTCCATGCCTCCCTGCCGAGCTGGAACAGGCTGGTGCCCCGCATCAGGGTGTTGTCGACATCGAAGAACGCGAGGATCGGGCGCTCACTCGGAGTCGTCGGCGGATCCTCGGGCATCGGCCTAGTCTAAACGCGTGCCCTCCGTGACCCTCCTCGGCAAGCCGGGATGCCATCTCTGCGACGAGGCGCGAGCGGTCGTCCTGGGGGTGCTTGCGCAGCGTCCTGACGTCCCGTTCGAGGAGAAGTCGATCCTCGACGACCCGGAGCTGTTCGACGCCTACGCCGAGGAGATCCCCGTGGTGCTGATCGACGGGCGGGTGCATACGATCTGGCGGGTCGACGAAGACCGTCTGCGGGCCGCGCTCGGGGTCTAAGCTCCCGTCATGGAGCAACTCTCAGTGTTGGCGATCTGCGGTTCGCTGCGCGAGGAGTCCCTGCACCGTGCGTTGCTTGCGGCCGTTCGGGATCGTGCTCCGCGGTTCCGGTTCGTCGGTCTCGATCTCGTACGAGAGCTTCCGCTCATGGACCCCTCGCTCGACCGGCCGGACTCGCTGCCGGCCGTCGTGCGGGAGTTCCGGCTTCTCGCCGAGGCGTGCGCCGGCGCCGTGATCGCGTCGCCGGAGTACGTGCACGCGCCCTCCGGCGTGACGAAGAACGCGCTCGACTGGCTGGCCGGATCGACAGGGCTCTACGGCAAACCCGTGCTGCTGCTCAGTGCCAGCCCCGGGCAGACCGGTGGTCTGCGCGGACTGGCCGGTCTCATCCCGACCCTGCTGGCGCTGGATGCCCAGCTCGTCGACCCGGTGAGCGTCTCTCACGCTGCGACCCGCATCCAGTCGGACGGTACGGTCACCGAGGTCGGTCTGGACCTGCGCCTCGAGATCGCGGTCGAGCAGATGCAGGGCGCGATGCGCGAGACGTCCGCGAGTGTTCGCGCTGACGCGTAGCGGCGGAAGCGTTCGAAAGCCCCCACGGTGCTGAAGCGCTCCGCCGTTCCCTCTCGCACATAATCGAGCACATAAGAAGACCCATCCCGTGTACCCTGGGCAGGATAGTAGAAACAACATGAGGTGGGTTGATGCCAAACTTCGAGGTCTTTACGCAAAAGCGTGCGGGCGCGGCGGAAGGCCCGACGCTGACCATTCAGCGTCGAGGTGGCATCTCTATGAACCAGATCGCTTTCGAGCAGCTTGGTGGGCCGCGATTCGTCGAACTACTCTTCGACCCGGCTGAGCAGGTCATCGGAATTCGCCCGGTCGATGGCAGCGAGCCCCACCACTATCAGTTGCAGCCGCAGGGCAGCAAGTATCGGACCTCGTACAGCCTCTCCGGCAATGCGTTCCTCAATCACTACAAGCTCAGCTTCGATGAGTCGATCCGACGCGATGCGGTGCTCGACGACGGCGTCCTCACTGTCAGCCTTCGGGACCCCGGGGTCATCGTCACGGCACGTCGGCGGGACGAATCGACGTGAAGGCCGACACGTGCCACGGCTTCGCGGACGAGAGTATGGGTCGTGGCCGCTACTCCATGGCTGTTGCCCTCGTTCCGTCAGCCGCGCTTGCCGAGATGCGCAAGTCAGTGCGGGGCCTGCTGCTTCCCGGTCAGTCTCGGCTTCACATGGCGAAGGAGAGCGCCAGTCGGCAGCGTCACCTGGCACGTGCTGTGTCTGGTCTCGGGATCGAAGTGCTGATCGTCTCGCGAGCGCACCATCTCGCGAGCGAGCGCGAGAACCGCGACCGCGTTCTTGCAGAGCTGATCGGTCTCATCGCTGAACGCCCCGTTGAGCGGCTCTCGATCGAATCCTGCGATCAGGATCGGCAGGACCGAGTGGTTGTCGCCAACGCACTCAACGGGCGCAGCTTTCCCGCCGGCTACCACCACATGCGACCCTCTTTGGAGCCTCTCCTGTGGCTGCCCGACATCGTGGCCTGGTCCCATGGGAAGGGTGGCGAGCATCGGAAGCTCGTGGCGCCGCTGCTCGCACGGCATCTTGAAGTCGCCTAGACAGCGCGAAACCCGGCCGACTCACCGTCCGGAGAGCTGCCGGGTTCACTTTTGCCAGCTAATGCTGACAACAGCACCATGATCGCATGTTTCACGTTGCGCCGCCAGCGCGGCCTGGCCGCGCTCGCCTAGTCGCCCATCACGTCGGCGATCGAGTGCGGGAAGCGCGTCGGCGTGAAATGCACCGCGCCCGCGGGAACCTGCCACGGCATCACGACGACATCGAAGCGGCCCGCCTGCACGGTCGGGTCCGCCTCTTTGAGGGCGCGCACCGCATCCAGGTCGCCGCGCAGGATCGACAGCCCGCGGTAGCCGTCGTGATCGAGCGGGCCGGCCGCGAGCAGGTGCCCCTGCTCGTGGAGCATCGCGAGGTGGTGAAGGTGCGCGTCCTGCATCGCGGAGGCGGTGGCCTCATCCCAGACGGGGGCGTCGGCGCGCAGCACCAGCAGCGACACCACGAACTCGTCGAATTGCATGGCGCCGAGGGTACTCTCCGGGAGAGTTACGGGGTGAGCCGGTTCGGGCCGCGGAAGAGGTAGGTCACCTCACGGATCGACGCCTGGTGCAGCATCAGCATGATCACCCGCGACAGGCCCATGCCGAACCCGCCGTGCGG
>JBFWWZ010000016.1:0-50337 GCA_050245915.1 Microbacteriaceae bacterium | reverse complement strand
CCGAGGCCTCGCCGCCCAGATCGCGGGCCTGAAGCTGGTGACCGCGAGCGGCGAGCTGCTGGCCGTCGACGACGACCAGAATGCGGAGCTGCTGCCCGCCGCCCGGCTCGGTCTCGGCGCCCTCGGCATCGTCGTCGAGGTGACGCTGCAGTGCGTGCCCGCGTTCCTGCTCCGCGCGGTGGAGCATCCCGAGCCGTTCGACGAGGTGCTCGACACGTTCGAGCAGCGCGCCGTCGAGTCGGACCACTTCGAGTTCTACTGGTGGCCGCACACCGACGCGGTGATGACGAAGAACAACACCCGGCTGCCGCTCGATGCCCCCGGCAAGAAGGTCGGCCCGGTGTCGAACTGGGTCGAGGAGACCCTGATGTCGAACTGGGTGCTCGCGCTGAAGTCGGGTCTCGGCACGGCGCTCCCGCGCACCATCCAGCCGCTGAACCGGCTCGCCACCCGGGTGTACGGCGACCGCGAGTACGTGGACCGCTCGTACGAGGTGTTCACCGCTCCACGCAACGTGCGGTTCCGCGAGATGGAGTACGCGATCCCGCGCTCCTCGCTCGCGCAGGCGCTGCGCGACATCTGCGGGCTCGTCGAGCGCCAGGGCTGGGACATCTCGTTCCCCGTCGAGGTGCGGGTGGCCGCCCCCGACGACAACTGGATGTCGACCGCCTACCAGCGCGAGTCGGCGTACATCGCGGTGCACAAGTACTTCCGCGAAGACCACCTGCCGTACTTCCGCGCCGTCGACCAGCTGCTGCGCTCGTACGACGGCCGGCCGCACTGGGGCAAGATCCACTTCCAGGATGCCGCGGAGCTCTCCACGCGCTACCCCCGGTTCGCCGACTTCCGCGCCCTGCGCGACCGCCTCGACCCCGACCGGGTATTCACCAACGCGTACCTCGATCGGGTGCTGGGTGCCTGAGCTCGAGCTTCCGCCCGGCTTCCTGATCGGAGCCGCGACGGCCGCGTATCAGATCGAGGGTGCCGCGGCGGAGGGCGGGCGCACCCCGTCCACCTGGGACGAGTTCACCTCCCGCCCCGGCACGATCGTCGACGGGTCGGACGGCACCGTCGCCACGGATCACTACCACCGGTTCCGTGACGACGTGGCGCTGATGAAGAGCCTGGGGCTCGACGTGTACCGGTTCTCGATCTCGTGGACCCGGCTGCTGCGTCCCGACGGGACCGTCAACCCCGAGGGTGCCGCCTTCTACAGCGAGCTGCTCGACGAGCTGATCGCCGCGGGGATCAAGCCGATGGTGACCCTGTTCCACTGGGACACCCCGCTCGAGCTGGAGCGGCGCGGCGGCTGGCGTCGCCGTGCCACCGCCGAGGCCTTCGGCCGGTTCGCCGACATCGCCGCCGGATTATTCGTCGACCGTGTTCATTCCTGGATCACGATCAACGAGGCGTGCACGGTCACCCTCGAGGGCCACGGGCTCGACGTCCACGCGCCCGGTCTCGCCTCCTCGCTGGCGATCCCGGTCGTCGCCCGGAATCTGCTGCTCGGGCACGGGCTCGCCGTGCAGGCGCTGCGGCGGCACGGCGCGGAGCGCGTCGGCATCACGAACGTGCACACCGTCAGCGTGCCCGCCACCGACTCCCCGAAGGACGCCGCCTACGCGGACCTGTTCGACTTCCTGCACAACCGGCTCTACGCGGATCCGGTGCTGCGGGGGACGAACCCGACCCCGCCGCGCGGCGTCGGTCCGCTGGGGGCCGCCCTCGGCATCCTGTCCCGTGCCTCGAAACGCGATCGCGCGCTGATGTCGCAGCCGCTGGATTTCTACGGGCTGAACTACTACTTCCCGTCGCGGATCGCGGCCGGGTCGCCGCCGCCCGGATCGGGGAACCCGGACGGGGTCTCCGAGGCGATGGACTCGGCACCGTTCTATCTGGCGGACTGGCCGGAGTTCCCGCAGACCGGATTCGGCTGGCCGATCGCGCCGGAGTACCTGGGCACGGTGATCGAGAACCTGGCGGAGCGCTATGGCCACCGCCTGCCCCCGATCATCGTCACCGAGGGCGGCGCGAGCTTCCCGGACGAGGTGGGCGTGCCCGACGCGGCGCGCATCGACTACCTGCGCGACCACATGGCCGTCGCGGCCGCCGACCCGCGCGTGCAGGGCTACATCGTCTGGACGCTGCTCGATAATTTCGAGTGGGCCGCCGGCTACACCCAGCGGTTCGGGCTCGTCCAAGTCGACTTCGCGACCCTGGTGCGCACCCCGAAGGCGTCGTTCAGCTGGCTTCAGCGGGTTCTGGAACGCCGGCGGAGCGGCTAGAAGGTTGGCGAGCGTCTTGCCGACGTCGTCCATCCGATCCCCGGCCCCGGCCCCGGACTCGACATCGTCGTGCAGCGACCGGATCGTCGACTCCAGGTACCGCCCGACCTGAGCGGTCAGCCGGGCCTTCTCCTCCACCAGGCGACGGCGCATGCCCAGCAACGGCAGGAAGAAGAGCAGGATGCCACCCGTCACCATCAGCACCACCGAGGCGAGGTCCGGGATGGAGATCTGATCCCACTCGCGGCCGGAGATGAACGCCACGAACGCGAAGAGGTAGACGGGGAGGGACAACAGGATCGAGCTGCGCAAGGTCAGCCGAGAGAACGCGTTGTGCGACTCGGCGTCGAACAGGCTGACAGCCGTTGCGAGCCGGTGGATGCGCACGACGATGATGAGCTGGCGCAGGACGACCGCGAGGAAGACGCCGAACAACACCGTCGAGATGCCGGTCGACCCGACCAGCCACACGTTCGTGTACCACGCAGCCGATGCGTTCATGCCGAACAGCGACGGATCCGACAGATAGCTCGCAACCGCGTACGCGGGACCGACCGCCACCGCGACCCAGACCAGGGAGCGCGGCGGCGTGGTCAGCCGGTACCGGTACGTGTCGAACTCCGCCTCCAGGTCGCCCAGCGAGGGGCGAAAGCGATCCAGGGCGCGCCCCGCCGCCACGGTGAGGTAGTGACGGGCTGGGAGCCGTCGAGCCACCCGAGAACGGTTCCCATGGCGATGAAGAAGACGGCGCCCACCAGGTAGGTCGCCCATGGCGGCCCCGGAAGCCTGTCGACGAGCTCGATGAGCCTCGACACCCAGCTTCGACGGTATGGCAGGTCCACCGGACTCGCCCTCCCGTCTGCACCCCGGCAGCGGTGCTAGCCCACAGCACTAGAGGTGCTGGTCCGGGACCGACAGCGCGGGTGCCGTTTGCCCGGCCTCCCCCTATGATGAGCGCATGGAATTCCTGATCGTCATCCTCGTCATCGTCGCGCTGGTTGTCATCATCGGCATCTACCTCTGGTCGACGTACAACGGGCTGGTCAAGCTCAACGTGCGCGTGGACGAGGCGTGGAGCGACATCACCGTTCAGATGAAGCGTCGTGCCGACCTCATCCCGAACCTCATCGAGGCGGTGAAGGGCTACGCCGCACACGAGAAGCAGGTGTTCGAGAACGTCACCGCCGCGCGTGCCGCGACGGTCAACGCCAGCACCCCCGCCGAGGCGGGCAAGGCCGAGAACATGATGCAGTCGGCGCTGAAGAGCATCTTCGCGGTCGCCGAGGCGTACCCGCAGCTCCAGGCGAACCAGAACTTCCTGCAGCTGCAGGGCGAGCTGGTCGACACCGAAGACAAGATCCAGGCGTCGCGCCGCTTCTACAACGGCGGTGTGCGCGAGCTGAACACCAAGATCAAGGTGTTCCCGAACACCCTGTTCGTGCGCAGCCTCGGCTTCAAGGAGCGCGAGTTCTTCGAGGTCGACGAGCCGGCCGCGATCGCCGAGCCGCCGCGCGTGCAGTTCTGACGCCAGCGCTGGTTGAGTAGCGCCGCCGCGGCGGCGCGTGTCGAAACCTCTCGAGAAAGAGCCCGCCCTTCACAGCGGGCTCTTTCCGTCTATCCAGGAGAATGTCCCCATGTATTCGGCGATCGCGGCGAACAAGCGCAACACCGTCTTCATCATCCTGCTGTTCCTGGTGATCATCGGCGGCCTGTCCGCGCTCGTCGCCTGGTACTTCAACGATTGGTCGATCGCGATCATCACGCTGGTGATCGCCGCCCTGTACGCCGTCTTCCAGTACTTCATGGCCACGCGTGAGACGCTGGCGCTGTCGGGGGCGCACGAGATCCAGAAGGCCGACAACCCGCGGCTCTACCGGGTGGTCGAGAACCTGGCGATCACCGAGGGTCTGCCGACCCCGAAGGTCTACATCATCAACGACCCGGCCCCGAACGCGTTCGCCACCGGCCGTGATCCGGAGCACGCGGTCGTCGCCGCGACGACCGGCCTGCTCGAGATCATGAACGACCAGGAGCTCGAGGGCGTGATGGCCCACGAGATGGGGCACGTCAAGAACTACGACATCCGGGTGTCGCTGATCGTGTTCGGCCTGGTGATCGCGATCGGGCTGATCGCCGACATCATCTTCCGCATGATCTTCTGGGGCGGCCGCAGCCGCAACAGCAACCTGGGCGGGCCGGCGTTCCTGGTGGTGATCGCGATCGGGCTGGTCGCCGCGATCCTCGCCCCGATCGTCGCCGCCGTGGTGCAGGCCGCGGTGTCCCGCCAGCGCGAGTACCTGGCCGACGCCACCTCATCCCTCACCACCCGCAACCCCGAGGGGCTGGCGAGCGCCCTCGAGAAGCTCGGCCAGTACGGCCGCCCGGTGGCGCGCACGAACACCTCGATGTCGCACCTGTGGATCGCCGACCCGAACCGCCCCGGCTTCCTGTCCCGGCTGTTCAGCACCCACCCGCCGCTCGCGGACCGCATCGCGCGCCTGCGCGACAACGCGACCCGGATGTAGCGGTGACCGACCCGACCCGCCGCGAGAAGCGCGTGGGGACCGCGCTCGCCGCGTCGATCGCGCTCCTCGTCGCCGCGGCGGTGATCCTGTTCGCCGGCGCGCTGCTACCGCCCGAGTTCGAGCTGTGGGGCTACGTCGTCCCGGCGGTGCTCGTGCTCGCGTCGATCGTGGTGTTCGTCGTCACCCTCGTCTCGCTGCGGCGCCGCCGGGATTAGCCGGACGCCGCGTCAGATCGCGGAGTCGAACCGGTACGGGACGGTGGTCGGCCCGTCGTGCTCGCCCGTGTTCTCGGGTTCGCCGGCGCGGTGGTACACGACGTGCCCGGTGTCCCAGGGGATCGTGATCTCGTCGTCGGGGGTGTCCGTGCCGAGGGGCACGATCTGGCCGTCGAGCGGTCCGCCGCTCAGTCGTCCGAGGATGCTGTCTGCCATGTCGACCTCCGATGCCGAGCCTAGAGGACGGCCGCCAGCGCGGGTGCCAGGTCTCCGCGATCGACGACCTCGATCGTGTCGCAGCCCTGCCACGCCGCCAGCTCGCGCAGCACGCCGGCGGTGCGCTCGACATCCACGTCTGCACCGTCTTCGCGCCACGCGGACTGCACACGCAGCACCTTCGCCTGCCGGTCGTTCTTCAGGTCGATGCGCCCGACGAGCGCATCGTCGATGAGCAGCGGCAGCGTGTAATAGCCGTACACCCGTTTCGGGGCGGGCGTGTAGATCTCGATCCGGTAGTGGAACCCGAACATCCGCAGCGCGCGATCGCGTTCCCACACGACCGGGTCGAACGGCGACAGCAGGGCGGCCGCCTCGATGCGCCTCGGGATGCGGGCGTCTTTGTGCAGGTACGCCGGCTTGTTCCATCCCGGCACCGTCACCGGCAGCACCTCGCCCTCGTTGACGAGGCGCTGCAGCGCGTCTTTCGCCTGGGTCGGCTTGATGCGGAAGTAGTCGGCGAGATCGCCCAGGGTGCCGATGCCGTGGGCGATCGCCGCCCGCTTCATGAGCTGGTACTTCGCCTCGTCGGCCGGCACCTCGCGCTCGAGCACCTCGGCCGGGAGCACCTGCTCGGGCAGCGCGTAGATGCGCTCGAAGTTCTTGCGTCCCGCGGAGACGGCCTCCCCGAGCCGGAACATGCTCTCCAGCCCCCGCTTCACGTGGTCCCAGTCCCACCACGGACCGCGGGCGCGCTGCGCCTCGCGTTCGAAGGCGCTCGCCGGCATCGGCCCGTTCGCCGCGAGCTCGGCGCGCAGCCGTGCGACGACCTGGGTGTCGACCCGATGCCACGGGTGATCGGGGTGGGAGGCGTACCAGTCGCGGTAGTACTGCATGCGGAACCGGAACAGCGGCACGTCGTCGACGGGAATCAGCGCGGCCTCGTGCGCCCAGTACTCGCGGTACGGACCCTTGGTCGCGAACGTCAGCCGGTCGAGCAGGGCCTTGTCGTAGGCCCCGAGCCGGGCGAACAGCGGCAGGTAGTGGCTGCGTTCGAGCACGTTCACCGAGTCGAGCTGCAGGACGGCCAGCCGCTGCAGCGCGAGGTTCAGCTGGCGGGTGCCCACGGCATCCGGGGTCGTGCGCCCGAACCCCTGTGCGGCCAGCGCCACACGTCGTGCCGCCGCGGGTGACAGGGAATCCACCGTTCGAGCGTAATGACCCCCGCAGACACCGCCCCGTCGCCTGCCGTTCACCGGCCGTCCTTAACTTCGCGAATGCACCACCCCCACCGAAGAAAGAGGACCCCCACAGTGTTCACCAAGCACGCCATCATCGGCGTCAGCGCCGCCGCGCTCATCGCGCTCGGCCTCACCGGCTGCGCCGGCTCCGACGCCCCCGCGGGCGATGTCGACGCCGCAACCGCCACCAGCGCCGAGGACTTCGGCGGACTCGACGCGCTCGTCGCCGCGGCTCAGGCGGAGGGCGAGCTGAACGTCATCGCGCTCCCGGACAACTGGGCGAACTACGGCGAGATCAAGGCGGCCTTCGAGGAGAAGTACGACATCGTCCTCAATGACGCCGACCCCGACATCTCGTCGGCGGAGGAGATCGCCGCCGCCGACAACCTGAAGGGTCAGGACACCGCGCCCGACGTGTTCGACCTCGGCACCGCCGTGACGCTCGACAGCCTCGACTACTTCGCGCCCTACCAGGTCGCGAACTGGGACGAGATCCCCGACTCGAACAAAGAGTCGACGGGCCTGTGGGTGAACGACTACACCGGCTCGATGTCGATCGGCTACGACTCGAACTCGGTCCCGAAGCCGGAGAGCCTCGACGACCTGCTCGGTGACGACTACCGCGGCGCGGTCGCCCTCAACGGCGACCCGACCCAGGCGGGCGCGGCGTTCGCCGCCGTCGGCCTCGCCACGGTGCAGGCGGGCGGCACGCTGGACGACTTCCAGGACGGCATCGACTTCTTCGAGAAGCTGAACGATGCCGGCAACTTCATCCCGGTGAACGCGACCGGCGCCACGATCGCCTCGGGCGAGACCAAGGTCGTCTTCGACTGGAGCTACAACAACCTCGCCGCGGCCGCCACGGTCGACGGCTGGGAGGTGACCACGCTCCCGGGCGCGGTGTACACCAGCTTCTACAACCAGGCGATCAACAAGGACGCCCCGCACCCGGCGGCCGCCCGCCTGTGGCAGGAGTTCCTGTTCAGCGCCGAGGCGCAGAACCTGTTCATCGTCGGCGGCGCGTACCCGGTGACCATCCAGACGCTGCAGGATGCCGGAACGGTCGACCAGGACGCCCTCGACACGCTCGGCGCGCTGGAGGGTGACCTCGTCACCCCGACCACGAAGCAGGCCGAGGCGGCCGCCGCGCTGCTCGCCGAGAAGTGGGCGGGCGCTGTCTCCTAGGTCGCGCACGGGAGCGGGAGCGGTCCTCGGGCTGCTCCCGTTCTCGGCCTACGTCATCCTCTTCCTCGCGATCCCGACGGTGCTGGCGGTCGGTACCGGGTTCTTCACCGAGGACGGGCGGTTCACCCTGGCGAACGTCGCGGGGATCTTCGACCCCGCCGTGCTCCCGACTTTCGGCAGCTCGTTCTGGCTGTCCGCGGTGACCGCGATCGTCGGCGCCGTCGTCGGCGCCCTGGTCTGCTACGCCATGCTGGGCACCCGCGCGGAGGGCACCCTGCGCACCGTGGTCGAGTCGGCATCCAGTGTGCTCGCCCAGTTCGGCGGCGTGATGCTCGCATTCGCGTTCATCGCCACGATCGGCACCCAGGGTCTGATCACGAAGGCGCTGATCGAGACGCTCGGCCTCAACATCAACGGCAACGGCCCGTTCCTCTACACGGTGCCGGGTCTGCTGCTGCCGTACATCTACTTCCAGGTGCCGCTGATGATCATCACGTTCATGCCAGCGCTCGGCGGCCTGAAGCCGCAGTGGGCGGAGGCCAACGCCACGCTCGGCGGCACGCGTTTCACGTACTGGACCCGGATCGCGTTCCCGGTGCTCGCGCCGTCGTTCCTGGCGAGCCTGCTGCTGCTCTTCGCGAACGCGTTCTCGTCGTACGCGACCGCGGCCGCCCTGGTCAGCCAGGGGTCGCCGCTCGTCCCCTTGCAGATCCGCGCCGCGCTCGTCAGCGAGACCGTGCTCGGCCGCGAGAACATGGCCGGCGCGCTCGCGCTCGGCATGATCGTGGTGATGGTGGTCGTCATGACCCTCTACGCCGCCCTGCAGCGCCGCACGTCGAGGTGGATGGCATGAGCGGTTTCCGAGGCACGGCGCCGTCCCCGGTCACCCGCTGGGTGATCCTCGGCGTCGTCGGCGCCCTGTTCGCGGTGCCGATCATCGCGATGCTGAACTTCTCGTTCAACGCCGGCCTGCAGGGCGGCTACACCCTCGACCACTGGACGGGGCTGTTCGACCCCGAGAACGCGCGCACCTACCGGCAGCTGTTCCAGGCGATCGGCAATTCGTTCCTGTTGGCCGCGGTGACCGTCGCGATCGTCCTCGTCATCCTGCTGCCGACCATGGTGCTGGTGACGCTGCAGTTCCCGCGGCTGCGCCGGGTGCTGGAGTTCATCTGCATCATCCCGATCACGGTGCCCGCGATCGTGCTCGTGGTGGGTCTCGCCCCCGTCTACTCGGTGGTGGTGAAGCTGCTCGGCGGCAACGTCTGGACTCTCGCGTTCGCCTACGGCATCACGGTGCTGCCGTACGCGTACCGTGCGATCCAGGCGAACCTCGACGCCGTCCCGGTGGTGACGCTCAGCGAGGCCGCGCGCACGCTCGGGGCGGACTGGTTCACGGTGCTCGGCCGCGTGCTGCTGCCGAACCTGCGGCGCGGGGTGCTCGCGGCCGCGTTCATCTCGGTCGCGGTGGTGCTCGGCGAGTTCACCATCGCGAGTCTGCTGAACCGGCGCAACCTGCAGACCGCCCTGCTGCAGATCGGCCAGTCCGATCCGTGGGTCGCGGTCATCCTGGCGCTGCTGTCGCTGGCCTTCGCGTTCGTCCTCCTCCTCCTCATCGGCCGGCTGGGCTCGGTCGGCAGAAAGCAGCAGTCATGAACCTGGAACTGACCGGCGCCACCGTCGACCTGGTCGGCGTCGTCAAGGATTTCGGCGGCCACCGCGCGCTCGACGCGATCGACCTGCAGGTGCGCCCCGGTGAGCTGGTCGCCCTGCTCGGACCCTCCGGCTGCGGCAAGACGACGGCACTGCGCGCGCTGTCGGGCCTCGAGCAGATCGATGAGGGCCGCATCCTGATCGACGGCGACGACGTCGCCGCGCTGCCCACCAACCGGCGCGACCTCGGGATGGTGTTCCAGAGCTACTCCCTGTTCCCGCACATGACCGCGCTCGAGAATGTCGAGTTCGGCCTCCGGATGCGGCGGGTGCCCGCAGCACAGCGTCGTACCCGCGCGCTCGAGGCCCTCGATCTCGTCGGCCTGGGCGAGCGGGGGAGCCGTTTCGCGCACCAGCTCTCGGGTGGCCAGCAGCAGCGCGTGGCGCTCGCCCGTGCGCTCGTCACCCGCCCGCGCGTGCTGCTGCTCGACGAGCCGTTGTCGGCGCTGGACGCGAAGGTGCGGGTGTCGTTGCGCGAGCAGATCCGCCGCATCCAGACCGAGCTCGGCATCACCACCCTGTTCGTGACGCACGACCAGGAGGAGGCGCTCGCCGTCGCCGACCGGGTCGCGGTGATGCGCGAGGGGCGCATCGAGCAGATCGGCACCCCTGAGCAGCTGTACACGTCTCCCGAGACCCCGTTCGTCGCCGACTTCGTCGGACTCAGCAACCGGATACCCGGGCAGCTGGCGGAGGGCCGGGTCACCGCGTACGGCACGACGTTCCCCCTTCTCGGAGCATTGCAGGAGGATGGCCCGGTGCTCGCGTACATCCGGCCGGAGGATGTGATGATCGGGCGCAGCGGCATCGCCGCGACCGTGGTCGCGTCGAGCTTCCTCGGGTCCCTGCGCCGGACGGCCGTGCGGCTCGACGACGGCACGCTGATCAACGTGCAGCACGAGGTCGCGCTGCAGCCTCAGCCGGGCGATCGGGTGAAGATCGGATTCCGCGGCAGCCCGGTGAGTGCGAGTCCCGCCGCTCCCTAGACTTGCGTGCATGGCCCTGCGCGCGAAGAAGATCACGCCGATGACCGCCGCCGAGGTGGATGAGAAGGTCGCCCCGGGCATGCGGGTCGCGGCCGCCTGGTCCTGGCGCATCCTGGCGGTCGCCGCGGTCATCGCGCTGGTCGGTCTGATCGTGGTGCTGCTGCGGGATGTCGCCGTCCCCGTCTTCATCGCCCTGCTGCTGGCTGCGCTGCTGGTGCCGCTGAAGAACTGGCTCGTCGCGCACAGATGGCCGAAAGGCCTGGCCGTCGCGCTCTGCGAGGTGGGCCTGCTGATCGTCATCGCGGGCCTCATCACGGTGATCGTCATCTTCGTGCGCCGCGGGTTCCCCGAGCTGCAGCAGCAGACGACCGCCAAGTACGAGGAGTTCGTGACGTGGCTCGCCGGCGAGCCGTTCACCCTGAGCACGAAAGACATCAACGCCTACGTCGATCAGCTGGTCGCCGCGATCCAGAGCGACGGCGGCGGCCTGCTCTCCGGGGCGCTGTCGGTCGGCTCGACGGCGGGCCACGTGCTGGCCGGAGCGCTCATCGCCCTGTTCACGACGCTGTTCATCCTGATCGACGGCCGCGGCATGTGGAACTGGATCGTGCGGCTCTTCCCCCAGCGCTCCCGCGCGGCCATCGTCGGCGGTGGCGAGGCGGCGTGGATCACCCTCACCCAGTTCGTGAAGGTGCAGATCTTCGTGGCCGCGATCGACGCCATCGGCATCGGTCTCGGCGCCTTCATCCTGGGCCTCTTCTACGGCGGGTTCCCGCTGGTGATCCCGATCGCGATCGCGGTGTTCCTCGCGTCGTTCATCCCGGTGGTGGGCGCCGTCGCGACCGGGGTGTTCGCGGTCTTCGTCGCCCTCGTCTATCTCGGTCCCATCCCCGCCCTCATCATGCTCGGCATCGTCATCCTGGTGCAGCAGCTCGAGGGCCACGTGCTGCAGCCGTTCTTCATGGGCAACGCCGTCAAGGTGCACCCCGTGGCCGTCGTCCTGGCGGTCGCGACCGGCGGGTATCTCGCCGGCATCCCGGGAGCGCTGTTCGCGGTGCCGTTCGTCGCCGTGCTCAACGCTGCGGTCGGCTACGTCGCGCGGGGGGAGTGGCGCACCACCCCGCACCCGAGCGTCGCCGACGTCGTGGGGCCGACGAGGGGAGTCGCCCGTGCCGACTGACGAGAAGGCGGCGGTCGTCGTCCCCGGCCCCACCCTCGCCGACTTCCGTGCGGCGCGGGAGCGCGTCGCCGCCGTGGTCGATGTCACCCCGATGGAGAAGTCCCGCTACCTGCGCGAGCTGCTCGGTCAGGATGTGTACCTCAAGGCGGAGAGCCTGCAGCGCACCGGCTCGTACAAGATCCGCGGTGCCTACAACCGCCTGTCGCAGCTCACCGAGGAGGAGCGGGCGCTCGGCGTCGTCGCCGCGTCGGCCGGCAACCACGCGCAGGGTGTCGCCCTCGCCGCACGCGAGCTCGGGATCGCCGCCACCATCTTCATGCCGCTCGGCGTCGCGCTGCCGAAGCTGCAGGCCACCCGCAACTACGGGGCCGAGGTGGTGCTGCACGGGCACGTGGTCGACGAGACGCTGCGTGCGGCGGCGGAGTTCGCGGAGCGCACCGGCGCCATCCTGATCCCGCCGTTCGATCATCCGGATGTGGTGGCCGGCCAGGGGACCCTCGCGTTCGAGATCCTGGAGCAGGTGCCCGACGTCGAGAACATCATCGTGCCGATCGGGGGCGGGGGCCTGATCTCCGGCATCGCGAGCGCGTTCGCCCAGCTCGCCCCCGAGATCGGCCGCCGGGTGCGGATCATCGGCGTGCAGGCCGAGAACGCCGCCGCCTACCCGCCGTCGCTCGCGGCGGGGGAGCCGATCGCGATCACCACCTCGCCGACGATCGCCGACGGCATCCTGGTCGGCCGGCCGGGCGCGCTGAACTTCGAGATCATCCGCGAGACGGTCGACGAGATCGTCACCGTGGCCGACGACGACACCGCCCGCGCGCTGGTCATGCTGCTGGAGCGCGCGAAGCTCGTGGTCGAGCCGGCGGGAGCGGTCGGTGTCGCCGCCGCGATCACCGGCGCGATCGCGGTCGACGGTCCCACCGTCGTGCTGATCTCGGGCGGCAACATCGACCCGATGGTGATGGAGCGGGTGATCAGCCGCGGTCTCACCGCGTCGGAGCGCTACCTGCGCCTCCGCATCCCGCTGCCCGACCGCCCCGGTCAGCTGGCGCGCACCGCCGAGCTGGTGGCGGAGGCGAACGCGAACGTCGTCGAGGTGCTGCACACCCGGCACGGCGGCGGGCTGCAGATCAGCGAGGTCGAGCTCGAGTTGCACATCGAGACGCGCGGTCCCGAGCACGCCGAGCTGGTGCTGGCGAAGCTCCGCGACGCCGGCTATCGGCCCCGCGTGGACTTCTGAGCCCAGCCGCGGGCGATCGAGCCTGTCGAGATCAGCCCCGGTAGGTCTCGACCTTGGTGATCTCGACCGCGATGTCTTTGCCCGACGGCGCCGTGTAGCTGGCCTTCTCGCCGATCTTCAGACCGAGGATCGCCTGGCCGAGCGGGCTGGTCGCCGGGTAGACGTCGATGTCGCTCGCGTCGTCGGCGATCTCGCGGCTGCCGAGCAGGAACACGCTCGTGTCGCCGGCGATCTTCGCCGTCACGACGGTGCCGACTTCGACCACGCCGTGGCTCTCCGGCGCCTCGCCGACGGTGGCGGTGCGCAGCAGCTCGGTCAGCTGGCGGATGCGGGCCTCGATCTTGCCCTGCTCGTCTTTGGCGGCGTGGTATCCGCCGTTCTCTTTGAGATCGCCCTCTTCGCGGGCCGCCTCGATCTTCTTCGCGATGTCGGCACGCGCGGGACCGCTGAGCTCCTCGAGCTCGGCGCTCAGCCGGTCGTAGGACTCCTGGGTCAGCCACGTGGTGGCGGGGATCGCATCAGACATAAGGTTCCAAACTCTAGGTCAGCCAGCAACGGTAGATCAAGCCGGTGACAGCGGGCTCGGAGGTCACCAGGGTCTCCCGGAACTGCCGGGTCGTCGTCTGCGAGGCCGGGATGTCGACCACCTTCCAGCCGACGATGCCGAAGTCGCTGTTCAGGGCCTCGAGGGCGCAGGATGCGGTCTGCCCGGCATCCATCGTCACCTCGTACCGCACCTCGATGGCGCTGTCGCCGTCGAGCTGGTAGGCGAGGTCGCGCGACCCGAGCGACGCAGACGGTCCGAGCAGCCCCACCCACAGCACCCACGCCGTGACCACGACCAGCACGCCGGCCCCCGCGAGGATCGCGATCAGCCGGATGCGCCGCTGCCGTTCCGGGGTGCGCCCGTAGCGCGAATCGAGTGTGCTCATGTCCACAGATAGTCTGACATCGTGCTCTGGTTCGCTCTGACCGCGTCGCCCACCCCGCCCCCCGGTTTCGACGAGGATCTCGTCACGCCGGGCATCTGGGGGTTCGTGCTGACCATCGCCGTGATCCTGGCCGTGGTGCTGCTGATCGTCGACATGGTGCGGCGCATCCGCCGCGTCACCTACCGCGCGCAGGTGCAGGAGCAGCTGGCCGCCGAGGAGGCGGAGAAGAAGGACTAGCCGGCGATCGGGTTCATCGCGATCAGCAGGATGCCCACCCAGTGGCACATGAACGCGATCACCGTGCACGCGTGGAACAGCTCGTGGAACCCGAACACCCCCGGCACCGGGTTCGGTCGCTTGAACGCGTAGAACAGGGCGCCCGTCGTGTACGACAGTCCGCCGACGATCACCAGGATCATCGTCACCGGGTTGGCCGCGAACAGGTCGCCCATGTAGATGACGGCCGCCCAGCCGAGGGCGACGTAGAGCACCACATACGACCAGCGGGGGGCCCGCAGCCAGAAGATCCGTGACAGGATGCCGAGCACCGCGCCGGTCCAGATGATCGACAGCAGGATGACGTTCTTCGGGTACTCGAGCGCGTCGATCGCGAGCGGGGTGTAGGTGCCGGCGATCAGCAGGAAGATGTTGGAGTGGTCGAGTCGGCGGAACACCGCCTTGACCTTCGGGCTCCAGTTGAAGCGGTGGTAGACGGCCGAGATGCCGAACAGCAGCAGCGAGCTCGCCATGAACACGGCCGACGCGATCTTGGCGGGGGCGCCGTCCGACAGGACGATCAGCACGATTCCGGCGGCGATCGCGAGCGGGAACGTGCCGGCGTGGATCCAGCCGCGCCATTTGGGCTTCTTCTCCAGCTCGGGCGCGTGATCGATGGCGTCATCGAGAAGGGGGATGTGGTCGGAGTCGGTGTCCACGATCTCGGCTTCCGCCTTCGTGCGGCGCGCAGCGGTCATGCAGCCACAGTACGGCTCGCATCCAGGGGGTCCCCTGTGAGGCGGGTAACGTTGTCGCGTGCGTGAACGCGGAGGGTCCCGGGGGTCGGGCCTTCTGTATGGTCTCTACTCCGCGCGGCTCCGGCGGGCGCTCGCGGACGCCCCGCGACCGCATCACGTGGCGATGATCATCGACGGCAATCGCCGCTGGGCCCGCGACCGCGCCCTCGAGACGGAGGCGCACGGGCACCGTGCCGGCGCCGAGAAGATGCGCGAGTTCCTGCGCTGGTGCGACGAGCTCGGCATCAAGGTGGTCACCATCTACCTGCTGTCGGCCGACAACCTCACCGGCCGGTCTCCCGAGGAGCTCGCGCAGTTGTTCGAGATCATCGCCGACCTCGCCGACGACCTGTCACGCAACGCGGACTGGCACATCCAGCACGTGGGCACGAGTGACGCGCTGCCGCCTGAGCTGACCGCGACCCTGAAGGCGGCCGAGGCGCGCACCGCGCAGAACACGGGGCTGCACGTGAACCTCGCGATCGGCTACGGCGGCAGGCGCGAGATCGCGGATGCCATGCGCAGCATCGTGCGCGACCACGGCAAGGGCGGTGGCTCGATCGACGATCTCGCCGAGATCCTGACGCCCGAGCTGATCGGCGATCACCTCTACACACAGGGGCAGCCCGACCCCGACCTGATCATCCGCACCTCGGGGGAGCAGCGGCTGAGCGACTTCATGCTCTGGCAGAGCGCGCACAGCGAGTTCTACTTCGTCGAAGCCCTCGGGCCCGATCTGCGCGAGGTCGACTTCCTGCGGGCGCTGCGCGACTTCGCCTCGAGGGAGCGCCGGTGGGGACGCTAGACGACTACCTCTCCCGGTTCGACGAGGAGCCGGGCTACCTCGACTTCGCGCGCTTCGGGCCGATCGGCGCGGCCGTGGTCGAAGAGGAGGCGGCGCTGCTGCCCCTCCTCGCGCGAGCCCGCTTCGGCTCCCTCGACCATGTGCTCGATCGCAGCCCGCACGAGCGGGTGCAGGCGGCCGTCGCCGCGCTCACCGGGTTCCGCCCCGACCAGATCGTGTTCCAGCCGAACACCAGCCAGGGCCTGATGCACGCCATGTTCGGCATCACCGGGGGCGTCGCGCTGTCCGCCGCCGAGTTCCCGAGCCTCACCTTCGCGGCGACGCGCGCCAACCAGGCCCTCGGCGTGCTCCAGCCGTTCTGGATGGCGACGGAGCCGGGCCGTCTCACGCCCGGCGGCATTCAGTCCCAGGAGCTGCCGTCGTCGGTGGTAGCAGTCGCCGTCAGCCTCGTCGACTTCCGCACCGGGTACCTCGCCGACCTGGAGGGCATCGCCCAGGTCATCGGCGACCGGCTGCTGGTGGTGGATGCCACGCAGGGTTTCGGCGTCGTCGACGCCCCATATCAGCTGGCCGACATCCTGGTGGCGGGTGGCCAGAAGTGGCCGAGAGCGGGATGGGGCACCGGGTTCCTGGCGCTCAGCGACCGGGCGCTCGATCACCTCACCCCGGTCTGGTCGGGGTTCAACGCGACGGATGTCGAGGGCACCCCGATGGACGCGGTCCCGGATCCGACGCGCGGGCCCGGCAAGTTCCAGGTGAGCAACCCGGACCCGGTGGCGGAGTCGCGGTTCGCCGCCGCGCTCGAAGATCTGTCCGCGACCGGTGTCGGTGCGATCAACGAGCGCATCGCCGACCGGGTCAGCCGCATCATCGACCTCGCCGACGAGTTCGCGCTCCCCGTCACCTCGCCCCGGGCTCCGGCGGAACGGGCGGGGATCGTGGTCGTCGAACCCGAGCCCGACCGGCTCACGGTGCTGGCGGCGGCGCTGCACAATCACGGCATCACCGCCACCGTCCGTGCCGGGCACGCCCGGCTGAGCGCGCACGCATCGACCGCCGACGAGACCCTGGCGATGCTGCGCGCGGCGTTCGTGTCGTACGCGACCGCGGCATCCTGAATCTCGACAGGCTCGATCACCGAGTGGGCGTGTCGCGCCCGGGCCGCCCGGGACCGCCGGGTTACGTTGCAGTCATCAGACACGGCGTCTGATCGGAGCGGCCACGTAAGTTCGTTTCGCGACACCACCCGGCCGTTCCGCCATATGGATGGAGCGGCAATTTGCCTCAGCCCAGGTCGTCAGTCAGCTCGGACACTCAGCGGAGGCAGGGGGAGCGGACCTACGTCCTCGACACCTCCGTCCTGGTGAGCGATCCGGGATCGATCTTCCGCTTCGCGGAGCACGCGGTTGTCCTGCCCGTCGTGGTCGTGTCCGAGCTCGAAGCCAAGCGCAACGATCCCGAGATCGGGTTCTTCGCGCGCAAGGCCCTGCGAAACCTGGACGACCTGCGGCTGCAGCACGAGCGCCTCGACTTCCCGATCTCGGTCGGCGAGAACGGCGGCTCGCTGCGCGTGGAGCTGAACCACTCCAGCATGGCGGTGCTGCCGTCGGGCCTGCAGCTGAACGACAACGACTCCCGCATCCTCGCCGTGGCGATGAACCTCGCCAACGACGGCCTGGATGTCGTGGTGGTGAGCAAAGACCTGCCCCTCCGCGTGAAGGCGGCATCCGTCGGCCTCGCGGCGGAGGAGTACCGCGCCGAGCTCGCCGTCGACTCCGGATACACGGGGCTGGCCGAGATCGAGGTCTCGAGCGAGCAGATGACCGACCTCTACGACGACGCCGTGATCTCGAGCCGTCTGGTGCAGGATCTGCCGGTCAACACCTCCCTCGTCATCAAGTCGGACCGGGGTTCGGCTCTCGGTCGCGTGGTGTCGAAGGGAGAGCTGCGGGTGGTCCGCGGTGACCGCGACGTGTTCGGGTTGCACGGACGCAGCGCCGAGCAGCGTCTCGCGATCGATCTGCTGCTCGACCCAGAGATCGGGATCGTGTCGCTCGGCGGGCGCGCCGGCACCGGCAAGAGCGCGCTCGCGCTCTGCGCGGGCCTGGAGGCGGTGCTCGAGAAGCAGCAGCACCGCAAGATCATGGTCTTCCGCCCGCTCTACGCGGTCGGCGGTCAGGAGCTCGGATACCTGCCGGGCGACAAGGACGAGAAGATGAACCCGTGGGGCCAGGCGGTGTTCGACACCCTCGGCGCCCTGGTGAGCGAGAACGTTCTCGAGGAGGTCGTGGAGCGCGGGCTGCTCGAGGTGCTGCCCCTGACGCACATCCGCGGGCGCTCTCTGCACGATGCGTTCGTGATCGTCGACGAGGCCCAGTCGCTGGAGCGCAACGTGCTGCTCACGGTGCTGTCCCGGATCGGCCAGAACTCCCGCGTGGTGCTGACCCACGATGTGGCGCAGCGGGACAACCTCCGGGTCGGCCGGCATGACGGCGTCGCGTCGGTCATCGAGACGCTGAAAGGCCACCCGCTGTTCGCCCACATCACCCTCACCCGGTCGGAGCGCTCGGCGATCGCCGCCCTCGTCACCGAGCTGCTGGAGGGCAACGAGCTGGCGTAGCGCTGGTTGAGTAGCGGCCGCAGGCCGCGTGTCGAAACCTGTGGACGCGCCGGGCGGCGCCCGACCGCCGCCCGGTAGCGTTCCGCGGTGCCTGCCTCGCTCGCCGCCGCCTCCGCGCTCATCCCGGTCGTGTACCTCGCGGCGGTGACCCCGGCGCTGGTGCTCGCCGATCTGCGCAGCCACCGCCTCCCTAACCGCATGGTGGTGCCGGGTATCGGGGTGGGCCTGGTAGCTGTCGCCCTGCAGTGGTCGTGGGTCCCGCTCGTGGCCGGGCTCGCCTACGGCGGCGCCCTCTACCTGATGAGCCTCGCGGGAGGCATCGGCATGGGCGATGTGAAGCTCGCGACCCTGATCGGTCTCGCGGCGGGCACCGCGACCCTGGATGCTGCGGTCGCCGCGTTCCTGCTGGGTGGCGTCGCCGCATCCATCGCCCTGCTCAGGCGGGGCCGCGGCGCGCGCATCCCGTTCGGGCCGTGGCTGCTCGCCGGCTACTGGGTGGCGCTGACCGCGGAGTCGATCGCGGGGATCTCGCCGTAGGTCGCCGAGACGAGGATCGGGAGGTGATCGGATCCTCCCTTGGGGAGGGTCTGGACGCTGCTGATCACCATGCCGACCGAGGTGGCGAAGTCGAAATGCCCGCGCAGGAACTTGTAGCGGGTGTAGGTGCGGCCGTCGCTGAACGTGAGGTCGTGACCGGTCCTGCCGACGGAGCGCCCGAGCCCGCGGCGGAACAGCGGGTAGTTGTAGTCCCCGACCATGAGGTGCGGCAGGCCGGGTCCGAGTTCGGCGAGCCGTTCGTGCGCGGCGGCGATCTGCGCGCGGCGGAGCGAGTTCAGCGCGGTGAGGGGGGCGGCGTGGAACGAGGCGACGACGAGCTCGTGGTCGGTGGCTCGGTCGACGAGCCGCGCGGCGAGCAGCCTCTCGTGCGCGGGTTTCGCGATGCGATCGTGCAGCGACTTCTTGAGCGCGAACGCCTCGGTGCGGAGCGCCGTGTACCGGTCGCTGCGGTGGTAGATGGCGAGGCCGAGCCGGTTGGCGAGGGTCCTGTCGACGAGGTGCATCCCGCCGAGCTCGGAGGGGAGGGCGGCGGCGTCCACCTCTTGCAGGCACAGCAGATCGAGATCGTGGCGCTCGATGAGGGCGAGCAGTTCGCCGACGGCTTTGTTCTTCTCGAGGTTGTAGCTGAGGACCTTCACGCGCCAACGCTACGACGGAACGCTCAGCCCGGGTGGGTCATGCTGAGAACGTCCAGCGCCTTGTCGAGTTGCTCTTCGGTGATCTCGCCGCGCTCCACGAAGCCGAGGTCGATGACGGCCTCGCGCACGGTCATGCCGTTGGCGACGGAGTGCTTCGCGATCTTGGCGGCGTTCTCGTAGCCGATCAGCTTGTTGAGCGGGGTGACGATCGACGGCGACGCCTCGGCGAATTTGCGGGCGCGTTCGAGGTTGGCTTCGAGGCCGTCGACGGTCTTGTCGGCGAGCAGTCGGGACGACGACGCGAGCAGCCGGATCGACTCGAGGAGCGCGGTGCCCATGACGGGGATCGCGACGTTGAGCTCGAAGGCGCCTGTGGCGCCGGCCCAGGCGATGGTGGCGTCGTTGCCGATGACGCGGGCGCCGACCATGATGACGGCCTCGGGGATGACCGGGTTCACCTTGCCGGGCATGATCGAGGATCCGGGCTGCAGGTCGGGGATGTGCAGCTCGCCGAGCCCGGTGTTCGGGCCGGAGCCCATCCAGCGCAGGTCGTTGCAGATCTTGGTGAGCGACACCGCGATGGTGCGCAGGGCGCCGGACGCCTCGACGAGACCGTCGCGGGCGCCCTGGGCCTCGAAGTGGTCGACCGCCTCGGTGATCGGCAGCTGCGAGGTCTCGGCGAGGATCTGGATGACCTTCTGCGAGAAGCCCTTCGGCGTGTTGATGCCGGTGCCGACGGCGGTGCCGCCGAGGGGGACCTCGGCGACCCGCGGGATGGTCGCCTGCACCCGCTCGATGCCGAGCCGGACCTGCCGTGCGTACCCGCCGAACTCCTGTCCGAGGGTCACCGGGGTGGCATCCATCAGGTGGGTGCGACCCGACTTGACCGCCCCGGCCCACAGCTTCGCCTTCGCCTCGAGCGAGACGGCGAGGTGGTCGAGCGCGGGGACGAGGTCATCGAGCAGCGCCCCGGTGACGGCGACGTGCACCGACGTCGGGAACACGTCGTTCGACGACTGCGATGCGTTGACGTGGTCGTTGGGGTGCACCGGCGCCCCGAGCTTCTGCCCGGCGAGGGTGGCGAGCACCTCGTTCGCGTTCATGTTCGAGCTGGTGCCCGACCCGGTCTGGTAGGTGTCGATCGGGAACTGGTCGTGGTGTCTGCCGTCGATCAGCTCGTCCGCGGCCGCGACGATGGCGTCGGCGATGGCGCCGTCGACGATGCCGAGCTCTTTGTTCACGAGCGCCGCCGCGCGCTTGATGCGGGCGAGGGCGACGATCTGGGCCGGCTCGAGCCCCTCACCGGAGATGGGGAAGTTCTCGACCGCCCGCTGGGTCTGCGCGCCGTAGAGCGCGGATGCCGGGACCCGCACCTCGCCCATCGTGTCGTGCTCGATGCGGAACTCTGTGTCGCTCACGGCGGCGTGACCTTTCGGAGAGTGGAGGGGTGGGTTCAGACCTGGCCGACGATGACGTCGGGCACCACACGGCCCTCGCTGAGCCGGTAGTTGGCGCCCACCACTGCCAGCGTACCGGCGGCGACGGCATCGCTGACCAGCTCGGAGCGCTCCAGCAGCTCGGCGACGGTGTCGCGCAGATGCTCGCGCCCGACCTCCGAGGGGTCGTGCGTGGGGACGCGCTCGACGGCGGGCGCGATCGGGGCGATCAGAGACAGGATGTGGGCGGGCAACGCGGGTGCGCCGGGTTGCGACTGGTCGATGGCGGCCTGCACCGCGCCGCAGGCGTCGTGTCCGAGGACCAGGATCAGCGGCACCCCGAGCACGGCGACCGCGTACTCGAGCGACCCGACCACCGAGTCGGAGATGATCTGCCCGGCGTTGCGGACCACGAACAGGTCGCCGAGGCCTTTGTCGAAGATGATCTCCGCCGCGAGCCGGGAGTCGCTGCACCCGAAGAGGGCGGCGTGCGGGGCCTGACCGCTCGCCAGCTCTGCGCGGCGGTCGACGTCTTGCCGCGGGTGCCGGGGTTCGCCGGCGACGAAGCGCTCGTTGCCTCTCACCATCTCGCGCCAGACCTCGGCGGGGGTGCGATCGATCATGGTGTCAGCTCCTGTGCGACCGCCGCGGCGAGGGTGCGGAACTCGTCGTCGGTCGCGGTTCCGCCGAGTACCACCGTCGATCTGTCGAATGTCGCGACGAGGGCGTACGCGAGGTTGCCGGGGTCGTCGACGTCGCGCCGGTCGTAGGCGTCCCACGTGGTGCCGTCGATCGTGACGGTGCCGGCGGGCTGGGCGCGCATGGTCTGCTCCGCCACCCACGACGGGTTGGCGTCGACGCCCTGCACCAGCCCGATGTACTGCCCCGAGGGGGTGAGGAACCCGATCTGCCAGGTCTGCACGCCGTCCGAGGCGACGTCGCCCGGATTCGCGCGATTCGCGCTCCAGCCCTCGGGGAGGGCGGGCGCGACGAGCGGCACGTCGAACTGCGGCTGCGCGTCGCGCGCCCCCGCCGTCCAATCGACCGGCTCACGCTCGACCGACTGGGGCCGTACGACGACGAGGAAGATCAGGGCGACGACGCCGAGCGAGGCGATCAGGGCGAGGACCAGGTTGAAGGTCGTCTGGTTCGACCGGCGGCGTGCGCTCGCCTCGGCTTTGCGGTCCGCGATCTCTTGCGGGGTCTCGGCCCGGCCGAGTTCGGCCACGATCGGGCGCCCGGACTCGTCGGTGGACGGGGTGGGGCTCACGAGTCTGCGGCCGCGGCCCGCGCCGCGTCCAATCTCGCCTTCGCGCCGAGCAGCCATTCCTCGCAGCGGGTGGCGAGCGCCTCGCCACGCTCCCAGAGGGCCAGCGATTGCTCCAGCGTCGCCGCGCCCGTCTCGAGCTCGGTCACCACGCGGACGAGTTCGTCGCGCGCCTCTTCGTACGACAGCGAGGAGACATCGGGTGCGTCGGACACGCCTTCCACTCTAGCCGCGGGGCTCGGACCCGGAGGAGGCCGGGTCGACGGTGGTGGAGACCGACCCGTCGGAGAGGGTGAGGAGGAGGCGGGTGCCGGCCGCCGCATCCTGGACCCCGCGCACCACGTGTCCGTCGGGCCGCTGCGCGATGGCGTACCCGCGCTCCAGGGTGCGCTTCGGCGACAGCGCCCGAAGCTGCCCGGTCAGCTCCGCCAGCGAGCGGTCGGCGCGCTCGATGCAGAAGTCGATGAGCTCGGAGCCGCGCGCCACCCAGCGCACGATCTCGTCGGAGCGCCCGGCGAGCATCGTGCCGGGGTCGGCGAGCACCGGACGGGAGCGCAGCGCCCCGACCCGCTCGATCTCGTGCGTGACGAGGCTGGTGGTGCGCAGCAGGATGCGGGAGCGGGCCTGCTGCACGCGCGAGAGCTCTTCGGCGACATCCGGCACGACGCGCTTGGCGGCGTCGGTCGGGGTGGAGGCGCGCAGGTCGGCGACCTCGTCGAGCAGCGGCCGGTCGGCCTCGTGCCCGATCGCGCTGACCAGCGGCGTGCGGCAGGCCGCCGCCGTGCGCAGCAGCTGCTCGTCGCTGAACGCGAGCAGGTTCTGGAAGTCGCCGCCGCCGCGCGCGACGATGATCACCTCGACCTCGGGGTCGGCGTCGAGCTCGCGGATCGCGGCCGCGACATCCGCCGCCGCCCGGTCGCCCTGCACCGCCGCGTGCCGCACCCGGAAGTTGACGCTCGGCCAGCGCAGCTGGGCGTTGCGCAGCACGTCTTTCTCGGCGTCGCTGTCTTTGCCGGTGATGAGGCCGATGCAGCCGGGCAGGAACGGGAGCCGCTGCTTGCGGGCCGGGTCGAACAGCCCCTCGTCGGCGAGCTGGCGACGCAGGCGCTCGATGCGCTCGAGCAGATCGCCGAGCCCGACGTGCCGCATGTTCAGCACCTGCATCGAGAGCGTGCCGCCCTTGACCCAGAACTCGGTCTTCGCCAGCGCGACCACGTGGTCGCCCTGCTGGAACTCCTCGGAGAGCTTCGCCCGCGTCGACGACCACAGCTGGAACGACAGCGTGACATCGCCGTCGAGGTCTTTCAGCTTGCCGAACACGGCGCCGTTGCGTTCGTTCCACTGCGCGAGCTCGCCCTCGACCCACACCGTGCCGAGCCGCTCGATGTAGCCCTTGATCTTCTGCGCGACGACCGCGACCGGCCACGGCTGATCGGAGGTCGAGGCCTCGTCGCCGGTGGCGCGGGAGGTGGCTGCAGCGTCGGTCACGCGGTCAGGCTACGCGACCCCGGCGACGCCCAGCCCGCGATCCGTAGAATCGGTGGGTGATCACCAACGGGCAGGTCCCGCTCGCGACCCCGCACCTCCCGGGCCCTCGCGGCCGGCTCAAAGACCTTCCCGTCGCCGGCGGCAAGCGCGTGCTGCTCGCCGCCCCCCGCGGATACTGCGCCGGGGTCGACCGGGCCGTGATCGCCGTCGAGAAGGCGCTCGACCGGTTCGGCAGCCCGGTGTACGTGCGCAAGCAGATCGTGCACAACGTGCATGTCGTGTCCGAGCTCGAGAAGCGGGGCGCGATCTTCGTCGACGACGTCGACGAGGTGCCCGCCGGATCCCACATCGTCTTCAGCGCCCACGGCGTCAGCCCGGCGGTCGTGCAGGGTTCCGCCGACCGCGGTCTGGACGCGATCGACGCGACCTGCCCGCTGGTGACGAAGGTGCATCGGGAGGCGCAGCGCTTCGCGAAGCAGGACGCCACCATCCTGCTCATCGGCCACGCCGGCCACGAGGAGGTGGAGGGCACGATGGGGCAGGCGCCCGAGCGCACCATCCTGGTCAACAGTCCGGAGGACGTGGACAGCATCGTGGTGCCCGTCACCGACAACCTGGTCTGGATCTCGCAGACCACCCTGAGCGTCGACGAGACGATGGATACCGTGCGGCGCCTGCGCGAGCGTTTCCCCCACCTGCAGGACCCGCCCTCCGACGACATCTGCTACGCGACGCAGAACCGGCAGGTCGCGATCAAGAAGGTGGCACCGGATGCCGACCTGGTCATCGTGGTCGGCTCGGCCAACAGCTCCAACAGCGTCCGTCTCGTCGAGGTCGCGCTGGAGTACGGGGCGAAGGCGGCGCACCGGGTGGATTACGCGAGCGAGATCCAGCAGGAGTGGCTCGACGGCGTCCGGTCCGTCGGCGTGACGTCGGGGGCGAGCGTGCCGGAGGTGCTCGTGCAGGAGGTGCTCGCCGACCTGGCCGACGCCGGCTACGGCTCGGTGGAGGAGATCACCACCGCGCACGAGGATCTGATGTTCTCCCTGCCGAAAGAGCTGCGCACCGACGCGTCGGGCAACGCCGACGATCGCGCGCTCGGAGGCCGCGGGCGGGGCTAACCTTCCTCCTATGAGGGTCAGGGTCCTCCCGAGAGACCTCGCCGGCCGCATCATCAACGGCACCGTCGCCACGATGGGCTGGGCGGTCGGCGCCGTCATGGTGCTCGCGACCATCCCCGTGCTGATCGAGACCCTCGCGCTCCGCGACCGGGCGGGCGACATCCCGCTTCCGCTGATCCTCCTCGTGCTCATGCTGCTCGGTATCGCCGCGGTCGCGCGCTGGCGCCGCACCGAGGTGGTGCTCGTCTACCTGGCGGTCGGCGCGGTGATCACGGTCGGCTACCAGCTGGCGCTGCTGCACGGCGACCCCCGGCTGATCGAGGACAACCTGTACCTGATCAACCGGCCGGCGCTCGCTCTCGTCGCCGTCGGGGTGACCGCCGCGACGGCGCTGAGCGGCATCCTGTGGTCGCTGTTCGGGCTGGTGGTCGCGACCTCCGCGTCCCTCGTCGCCTCGCTGATCGCCGGCGTGCCGTTCCGGCCCGGCCTCGGGCCGCTGATGGTGTTCCTGATCGCCAGCGTCGGATACCTGACGTTCGCCGCGATCCAGAACGCTCAGCGGCGCAAGCTGCCGAACTTCGACGAGCTCGAGGCGGAGACCCTGCGGCTGGCGAGCGGGGAGGATCTCGCGAAACGCACCACCGCCGCCGTGCACGACACGGTGCTGAACGATCTCTCCATCGTGCTGAACACGACGGACACCCTCGACGAGCGCACCATCGCACGGCTGCGCGAAGACCTGGAGCAGCTGCGCGGCGCCGAATGGATCTCGCAGATCACCGAGATCCCCACCGCCGATGAAGAGGATGCGTCGCTGCGCAACGAGATCATGCGCATGGTGAGCGAGTTCCAGTGGCGCGGTCTCAGCATCCACGTCACCGGGTCGGGCAGCGGTGTCTACAAGCTGGCACCGGATGTCGCGCGTGCCCTCGTCGGCGCCGTGCGGGCCGCGTTCGAGAACGTCCTGCGGCATTCGGGTGCATCGGTGGCGGAGCTGGAGCTGATCTACACCGACGACATCACCGTGATGATCACCGATCAGGGTGCCGGGTTCGACATGTCGGCGATCCCCCCGGACCGGCTGGGGGTGCGGGGGTCGATCGTCGACCGGATCGAGTCGGTGGGCGGCTCGGCCCAGATCTGGTCGACACCCGGTGGTGGCACCTCGGTGGTGCTGACCATCCCGTTCGAGAGGATCGTGGCTCCGCATCCGCAGTCGACGCACCGGGAGACGCACCGGTGAGCGGCCGCATCCTGACCAGGCGGCTGTCGTCGGTGTCGCCGTACGAGGTCGACCCGCTCAGCTGGTTCACCGGACCCCTCGTCCCGCTGGTGTTCGCGGCCATCAACCTGTTGTACGGCGCGACGCAGGCGGTGCTCACCTGGATCCAGATCGGCAACCCGCGGTTGCAGTTCAGCGGCGTGATCCTCACCACCGTCGGCTGCCTGTACGTGCACCTGATGACGCGTCCGCTGCGGGGCAGGATCGGGTGGGGCACCGGAGCGGTCGCGATGGCGATCTCCAGCGCCGGGTTCCTGGTGTCCGCGCTCGGCTACACCAACATCGTGTTCTCGGTGGAGCTGTGGTGGGCGCCGTTCGGGGTCGCCCTGACCCTGGCGAGTCTCGCGCCCTACCTGCCGGCCCGCACGCTGGTGCTGCTGGGGGTGGGGTCGATCGTCGTCACCGCGCCGTTCGCGTACCTGGTGGTGCGCAATGACGCGCCCAACTGGGGACCGGTGTCGACGGTGCTGGTCATCACCTCGCCGATCGTGACCGGCATCGTGGCGACCGCGGTGTTCTCGCACATCGTCGTGACGCGGATGCAGCCCCTCATCGAGAAGCGCTCCCAGAGTCTGGTGTCGCCGGAGGTCGCCCGCGACGACGAGGTGGTCACCGCTGAGCGGGTGCGGCTCGCCGAGCTCACCGCGCGGGCGGTGCCGTTCCTCGAGGGGGTCATCGCCAGCGGGAAGGTGATGCCGGGCGACCGCGCTCTCGCCGGTCAGCTGGCCCGTCGGCTGCGCGACGACCTCGTCACCCAATCGAACCTGAGCTGGCTCGAATCGGTCGCCGACGGCTCGCGGCTCGTGGTGATCGACCCCGAGCGCCGTGCCGTGAAGATGCGCGCACCCCAGCGCACGGCGCTCCGCGCGTTGCTGCAGGCGATCCTCGACACCCCCGGGACGGATGCCGGATCACTGCTCGTCGAGCTGCGCGGCGCCGACGACGGCAGCACCGCGGTCGGGGTCAGCCTCGACATGGAGCTGCCGGAGGGCCGGCGCATCATGCACCTGGCGCCGTACTATCTGACGCTCGGCACCGCCGTGAAAGACCTGCAGTGGAGCCGAGATCGGTTCGTGAAGCTGAGCTTCAACCTGCCGGATTGAATCGCTGGGTGAGTAGCGGCGAAGCCGCGTGTCGAAACCACTCAACCAGCAGAGATCGAGTGCCCCTTCGACCCGAGCTGCTCGGTCGCCTCGACGACACGGGCCGCCATGGCGGTCTCGGCGAGCTTGCCCCACGCGCGCGGGTCGTAGATCTTCTTGTTGCCGACCCCGCCATCCACCTTCAGGAAGCCGTCGTAGTTCTTCAGCACGGTGTCGGCGATCGAGCGGCTGAAGGCGTACTGCGTGTCGGTGTCGATATTCATCTTGATGACGCCGTTGCGCACCGCGGTCGCGATCTCCTCATCGGTCGATCCCGACCCGCCGTGGAAGACCAGGTCGAGCGGCAGGGCGCCGGTCTTGTACTTCGCCTGGATGCCATCCTGGATCTCTTTCAGCAGCTCGGGCTTGAGCTTCACGTTGCCCGGTGCGTAGACGCCGTGCACGTTGCCGAAGGTCAGCGCCGCGATGTACCGCCCGTTCTCGCCGAGCCCGAGAGCCTCGACGGCCTGCTCGACGTCGCCGAGCGTGGTGTAGAGCGCCTCGTTGGTGCCCTCGTGCGTCACGCCGTCCTCTTCGCCGCCGACGACGCCGATCTCGACCTCGAGGATCGCCTCGATCGCCTTCATGCGCGGCAGCAGCTCTTTCGCGATCTCGAGGTTCTCGGCGAGCGGCACGGCCGAGCCGTCCCACATGTGCGACTGGAAGATCGGGTGACGCCCCGCCTTCACCTCGGCTTCGGAGGCCTCGATCAGCGGCATCACGAAGCCGTCGAGCGCGTCTTTCGGGCAGTGGTCGGTGTGCAGAGCGACGGTGACCGGGTAGTTCTTGGCGACCTCGGTCGCGAAGGCGGCGAAGGCGAGCGCACCGGACGCGCGTGCCTTGACGCTCTGCCCCGCGAAGTAGTCGGCGCCGCCCGTGGTGACCTGGATGATCCCGTCCGACCCGGCCTCGGTCAGGCCCTGCAGCACCGAGTTGATGGTGGAGGACGACGACACGTTGATCGCGGGGAACGCGAACCCGTTCTTCTTGGCGGTGTCGAGCATCTCGGCGTACTGGTCCGGGGTCGCAATAGGCATACCGCTAGTCTGGCAGAGCGTTCCGCCACCAACGCGTCCCGTTCCTCCGACGACCCTGGATGCTGTGGTGACGACCCAGAACTTCTCCCACCCCGACCGCAACCTCGCCCTCGAGCTGGTGAGGGCGACCGAGGCCGCCGCGATCCGCGCGGTACCGTTCATCGGCAAAGGCGACAAGAACGGCGCCGACGGTGCCGCCGTGGATGCGATGCGCAAGTTCCTCGGCACGGTCAACTTCGCCGGCACCGTCGTCATCGGCGAGGGCGAGAAGGACAAGGCGCCGATGCTCTACAACGGCGAGGTGGTCGGCAACGGCGACGGCCCGCACTGCGACATCGCGGTCGACCCGATCGACGGCACGTCGCTCACCGCCGCCGGGCGCCGCAACGCGATCTCGATGATCGCCGCCGCCGACCGCGGCTCGATGCTGGATGCCTCCAGCGTGTACTACATGGACAAGATCGTCACCGGCCACGAGGGCATCGGCGTCGTCGACATCCGGCAGAGCGTGGCGGAGAACATCCGGGCGCTCGCGAAGGCGAAGGGCAAAGACGTCTCGGCCATGTCGATCGGGGTGCTCGACCGGCCGCGGCATGAGCAGCTGATCGCGGAGATCCGGGATGCCGGGGCCGGCACGCGGCTGCTGCTCGACGGCGATGTGGCGGGGGGCATCGACGCCGCCAGCTACTCCGGGCGCATCGACATGTGCATGGGGATCGGGGGCAGCCCGGAGGGCGTGGCGACGGCCTGCGCGATCAAGGCGCTCGGCGGGTTCATCCAGACCCGGCTGGCCCCGGGAAGCGACGACGAGGTGGCGCGAGGCACGGCCGCGGGGCTGAAGTTCGACCACGTGTACGAGGCGGACGAGCTGGTGAAGGGCGACAACACGTTCTTCGTCGCCACCGGCGTCACCGACGGAAACCTGGTCGCGGGGGTGCGCAGGCTCGGGCCGATCATCCGGACGGAGTCGATCGTGCTGCGCGCGCGTTCGGGGACGATCCGCCGGATCCAGGCGGATCACCTGCAGGAGAAGTGGCTCGACTGATGGTGGTCGAGCCTGTCGAGACCTTGCGGAGTGAGCGCTCACTCACTTAGACTCGCCCGGTCATGAAAGCGACCGAGGCGTTCACCGACCCCCAGCGGTTCTCCCGCGAGCGGGCCAAGCCGCTCTCGCCCGACGAGCGCCGGGCCGCGATCGTCGACGCCGTCATCCCGCTCATCCGCGAGAAGGGCCGCGACATCACCACCCGCCAGATCGCGGAAGCGGCCGGCGTCGCCGAGGGCACCATCTTCCGCGCCTTCGGCGACAAGGACAGCATCATCCAGGCCGCCATCGACCGGTTCATGGACCCCGAGCCGCTGCGGAACAAGCTCCGCGGCATCGACCCCGACGAGCCCACAGAGGAGAAGGTGCGGCAGGTCATCCAGCTGCTGCGCGACCGCCTCACCGGGTTCATCGGCTTCATGGCCGCTGTCGGCATCCAGGGCCCACCGCCGGGGAGCAAGCCGGGCGGCGACCAGCAGTGGATCCAGATCATGCACCAGCTGTTCCGCGACGACGAGCTCGGCGTCGACATCGACTCGCTCTCGTTCTACATCCGCCTCGTCTCGTTCGGCAGCTCCATCCCGGTCTTCAACGACCCGCACCAGTTCACCACCGACGAACTCACCAGGTTCGTCATGAAGGGAATCTCCTAACCCCATGCTCGGCAAGATCCTCGTGCGATACCTCAAGCCGTTCTGGCCGCTGCTGATCGCCGTCGTCGTGTTCCAGGCGGCGCAGTCCATCGCCGCCCTCTCCCTCCCGAACCTCAACGCCGACATCATCGACGACGGCGTGGTGACCGGCGACACCGGCTTCATCCTGCGCACCGGCGCGCTCATGCTCGGCATCACGCTGGTGCAGATCGGCTGCGCCATCGCCGCCGTCTACTTCGGCGCCCGCACCGCGATGGGACTCGGCCGCGACCTTCGCGGCGCGATCTTCCACCGCGTCGGGCAGTTCAGCGAGCGGGAGGTCTCGAAGTTCGGCGCCCCCTCGCTCATCACGCGGACCACGAACGACGTGCAGCAGGTGCAGATGCTCGTGCTGATGACCTGCACCATGCTGATCGCCACCCCGATCCAGGCCGTCGGCGGCGTCGTGTTCGCGCTCCGGGAAGACGTGCAACTGTCGCTGATCCTCGTCGTCGCGGTCCCGGTGCTCCTCCTCGGGATGAGCTTCATCATCGTGCGGATGGTGCCGCTCTTCCGGGTGATGCAGACCCGCATCGACACGGTCAACCGGGTGCTGCGCGAGCAGCTCACCGGCATGCGCGTGGTGCGCGCGTTCGTGCGCGAGCCGATGGAGCGCGAGCGGTTCGGCGTCGCCAACGACGAGCTGACCGAGACGGCACTCCGCACCGGCCGGCTGTTCGCGCTGATGTTCCCGATGGTGATGCTGGTGCTCAACGTGTCGAGCGTGGCAGTGCTCTGGTTCGGCGCCTTCCGCGTGGAAGCGGGGGATCTGCAGATCGGGTCCCTGATCGCGTTCCTCAGCTACCTCATCCAGATCTTGATGGCCGTGATGATGGCGACCTTCATCGCGGTGCTGCTGCCGCGCGCCGCCGTGTCGGCCGACCGCATCGGCGAGGTGCTGCGGACCGAGCCGTCGGTGGTGATGCCGGAGCACGGGATCACCGACCTGCCGCGCGTCGGCCAGGTGGAGTTGCGCGGCGCCACCTTCTCATACCCCGGTGCCGAGCAGCCGGTGCTGCGCGACCTCAGCTTCACGGCAGAACGCGGCAAGACGACGGCGATCATCGGCAGCACCGGCTCGGGCAAGACCACCCTGGTGAACCTGCTGCCGCGCCTGTTCGACGTCACCGGGGGAGCGGTGCTGGTCGACGGTGTCGACGTGCGCGAGCTCGACCCCGATGTGCTCTGGTCGAAGATCGGCCTGGTGCCGCAGCGCGCCTACCTGTTCTCGGGGACCGTGGCGAGCAACCTGCGCTACGGCAACCCCGACGCCACCGACGAGGAGCTGTGGGCCGCGCTCGAGATCGCGCAGGGCCGCGACTTCGTCGAGCGGATGCCGGAGAAGCTGGAGGCGCCGATCGCCCAGGGCGGCACGAACGTCTCGGGCGGGCAACGGCAGCGTCTGGCGATCGCGAGAGCCCTGGTGAAGCGGCCGGAGATCTACGTCTTCGACGACTCCTTCTCGGCCCTCGACACAGCGACCGATCAGCGGCTGCGTGCGGCGCTCGCCCGCGAGGTGCGCGACGCCACCGTGATCGTGGTCGCGCAGCGCGTGTCCACCATCATCGACGCCGACCAGATCGTCGTCATGGAGGACGGTGCCGTCGTCGGCATCGGCACCCACGACGAACTGCTGCAGAGCTCGGAGGAGTACGCCGAGATCGTCTCCAGCCAGCTGAGCGTGGAGGAGGTGGCCTGATGAGCGACACGACCCGGAAGGCTCCCGAGCGTCCCGCGTTCCAGCCGCCGCGCCGCGGTCCCGGCGGCGGGGGCGGCCCCTTCGGCGGCATGGGCATGCCCGCCGAGAAGTCCCTGAACTTCGGCCCGTCCGCCCGCCGGCTGGTCGGCCGGCTGAAGCCGGAGCGCGCCGGAATGGTGTTCGTCATCCTGCTCGGCGTGCTGAGCGTGGTGCTCGCGGTGCTGGGGCCGAAGATCCTCGGCGAGGCGACGAACATCATCTTCGAGGGCGCCATCTCCAGCACGATCCCGGCGGGCGTGACACAACAGCAGGTGATCGATCAGCTGGAGGCGAGCGGCGACCAGCAGCAGGCGGACTTCATCTCCGGCCTCACGCTGACCCCCGGCCAGGGCATCGACTTCGACGCCCTCGCCATGGTGCTCGGCATCGTGCTGCTGCTCTACGTGTTCTCGTCGGTGTTCAGCTGGTTGCAGAGCTACGTGCTGAACGGCATCACGCAGCGCACCGTGCAGCGGCTGCGCCGTGAGGTCGAGGCGAAACTGCACCGGCTGCCGCTGAGTTACTTCGACAAGATGCAGCGCGGCGAGCTGCTCAGCCGGGTCACCAACGACATCGACAACATCTCGCAGAGCCTGCAGCAGACGCTCTCCCAGCTGCTGATCTCGCTGCTGACCGTCGTCGGCGTGCTGGTGATCATGTTCGTGATCTCGCCGCTGCTGGCGCTGGTGGCCCTGGTCGCCATCCCGCTCACGCTCGGCATCGTGATGTTCATCGCGAAGCGCTCGCAGAAGCTGTTCGTCGCACAGTGGACCCACACCGGCGCGCTGAACGCTCAGATCGAGGAGGGGTACACCGGTCACGCCCTGGTGAAGGTCTTCGGACGCCACCGCGAGGTCGAGGCCCGCTTCGGCGAGAAGAACGAGGAGCTCTACAAGGCGAGCTTCGGCGCCCAGTTCATCAGCGGCCTGATCATGCCCGCGACGATGTTCGTCGGCAACCTGGTGTACGTGCTGATCGCGGTCGTCGGCGGCGTGATGGTGACGAGCGGCTCGCTCTCGCTCGGCGACGTGCAGGCGTTCATCCAGTACTCGAGGCAGTTCACCCAGCCGCTGTCGCAGCTGGGCTCGATGGCGAACCTGCTGCAGTCGGGGGTCGCCAGTGCCGAGCGCGTGTTCGAGCTGCTCGACGCCGACGAGCAGACCCCGGATGCCGACCCGGCCACCAGCCCGAAGGACGCGACCGGGCGGCTGGCCTTCGAGCACGTGTCGTTCAGCTACGACCCGGAGGCTCCGCTCATCGAGGACCTGTCGCTCGAGGCCAGACCGGGCAGCACCGTCGCCATCGTCGGTCCCACGGGCGCCGGCAAGACCACGCTGGTCAACCTAGTGATGCGCTTCTACGAGCTGGATGGCGGCCGGATCACCCTCGACGGCGTCGACATCGCCACGATGACGCGCGACGACCTGCGCTCCCGCACCGACATGGTGCTCCAGGACACCTGGCTGTTCGAGGGCACCATCCGCGACAACATCGCCTACGGCCGGCCCGACGCGACGGAGGAGGAGATCCACGCCGCGGCGGAGGCCGCGTATGTGGACCGTTTCGTGCACTCCCTTCCCGACGGGTACGACACCCGGCTCGACGACGAGGGCGGCAACGTCAGCGCCGGCGAGAAGCAGCTGATCACGATCGCGCGGGCGTTCCTCGCACGGCCGAGCGTGCTCATCCTGGATGAGGCGACCTCGTCGGTCGACACCCGCACCGAGTTGCTGGTGCAGCGGGCGATGAGCGCGCTCCGCAAGGACCGCACCTCGTTCGTGATCGCGCACCGGCTCTCCACGATCCGGGATGCCGACCTCATCCTGGTGATGGAGGCGGGCTCGATCGTCGAGCAGGGCACGCACGATCAGCTGCTGAAGAAGAAGGGCGCGTACGCCCGGCTCTACGAGGCGCAGTTCGCGGCGCCGACGGCGGAGGACGAGGAGCCTGCGGTCGATCCGCGGCTGGCGCTGGCGTCGGCGGCGGCGATGCAGCGGGAGGCGATTCAGGCCGAGCTGACGGACGACCCGCTCGCGGAATGAGCTAGTCCGCCGCGGGTCCGCGCAGCACCGTCTTCAGGCCGTTGCCGTCCTCGACGTTGCGGTAGGCGGCGCGTGCGTCGTCGATCGCGAACTCGTGGGTGACGAGCGCACCGAGGTGGAGTTCGCTGGCAGCCAGCCAGGCGACCGCGCGAGCATACGTGGCGGGGGTTCCGCCGAACGCGCCGATCAGTTCCAGCTGCTGGTAGTGGATGCGGTTGGCATCGATCCGGACCGTCGCGTCGCCGGGCGGCAGGCCCGCGAACGCGAGCACCCGTCCGCTGCGTGCGACGACCTCCATGGCCAGCTCCACGGCGGCGACGGCTCCGGCCGCGACGATGACGACCGACCAGCCGGCGGCGCCGGCCTGTGCGCGCAGGTGGGCCACGTCATCCGGGGCCAGCTCGGCGACTGTGCCGGTGCCGAGCACCGACGCGGCGGCCGCCACCCGCTCCGGACGAGGATCGAGCGCGAGCACGCGGGCGGCGCCGAGCGACAGGGCATGCGCGGCGTGGAGGGTGCCGATGGTGCCGAGCCCGAGCACCAGCACGGTGTCGCCGGCTGCGACACGCGCCAGGTCCTGCCCGTTGATGACGGTGTGCAGCGGCTCGCTCAGCACGGCGGGGCGCAGCGCCAGCCCCTCGGGGAGCGGTACCACGCATCCCGCGGAGAGGGAGCCACGCGGGACCGCGAACGCCTCGGCCATGCCGCCGGGCACGTCGTAGCCGAGCACGACGCGGTCCGCACAGAGGTTCGCGCGACCGGCGCGGCAGTCCGCGCAGGTGCCGCACGGCGCCCCGGGGCAGACGGCGACGTCCGTCCCCGCCGGGAAGCGTGCATCGTCGGACTCCGCGATCACGCCGACCATCTCATGGCCGGGCACCTGCGGCCCGGTCAGGCGGGCGGACCCGTGGATGCGGTTGCGCACGTCGGAACCGCACACCCCGGTGTACGCGGTCCGGACGACGAGGCCGCCGGCCGGCAGGACGGGGGCGGGGTGATTCTCGACCCGGAGGTCACCGGGGCCGTGCAGCATCACGACGCGCATCAGAGGTCTCCGATGACACTGCGGGAATCGTGGTAGAGGCGACGCATCGCCGCGTACCGCGCATCGTGGAGGGGACGCTCGGCGGGCCGCGGCTCGAGGGTGCGGGCCACCACGGCCCACGACGGCGCGTCTGCCGTCGCGGCCCCGATCGCTTCCGCAGCGAGCCGCGCCGCGCCGTAGGGCGCACCGAGCTCGGGCTCGACGACATCCACCGGGAGTCCGGTGGCGTCCGCCGCGAGCTGCACCCACAGGTCGCCGGCGACGCCGCCGCCTACCGCGCGCAGCCGGTCGACCCGGACACCCCCGGCCGTCGCCGCCTCGAGCAGCTGCCGGAGGCCGTAGACCGTCCCCTCGAGCGCCGAACGGTACAACTCGCCGCGGGTGGTCCCCAGCCCGATTCCGGCGATGATGCCGCGGGCGCCCGGATCGTGGAACGGCGTCCGCTCGCCGGCGAAGTACGGCAGCGTGAGCACCCCGCCACTGCCCGCCGGCGCGGCGGCCGCCTCCGCGACCAGGGCGGCGTGCGCCGCACGGATCTCGCCGGCGTCCGACTGCGGCAGCTCACGCGCGAACTGCTCGCGCATCCAGGCGGTGATGCTGCCACCGGTCGAGAGACCGCCGACCAGCATGACCTCCCCGCGTCGGTTGCCGGGGGTGCGCCAGAGGCCCTCGACATCGCCGGTGTCGCCGGCGCTGATGATCGTCACCCCGAGGGTGCTCCCGAAGCGCACCAGCGCGGTGGAGCCGGCGCCGACGCCCGCCCCGAGCGGGTCGGTCGCGCCGTCGCTGCTGCCGATCACGACCGGGGTGCCGGCGACGAGGCCGGTGACGGATGCGGCGGCGGGCATGACGGTGCCGGCGATCTCGCTGCTCCAGGCGAGCGCGGGCATCGGGCGCTCGCCGGCGCGCCATTCCCCGTCGACGTAGCCGGGGGAGAAGTACGCGGCCTGATGGTGGTCCATCACCCGCGCGCCGGTGAGGCGGTAGGCGGCGAACCCGTTCGCGGTCAGCCATGCCGCGGCGGCACCGGTCACCTGCGGCTCGGCGGCCTCCAGCCAGAGCAGCTTCGCCCACGCCGACTGGCTGCTGTACGGCAGACCGTGCTGCTCGGCGAGCGCGGCTGCGCGGGTGTCGATCCCGTACAGGATCCCCGGCCGGAGGGGTTCGCCGTCGACTCCGACGGGGACCAGGCAGGGACCGCACGAGCTCAGCCCGACCGCTCCCACCGCGCCGTGGCGCGTGAGATGCGCGAGCACATCGCGGACGCCGCCCCACCAGACGACCTCGGCATCGTGTTCGGCGCGTCCCCCCTCGCCGAGCGCCAGATCGTGCGCGATCGCCGTCTCAGTGACCACGGACCCGTCGGCCGCATCCACCAGCACGCCCTTCGTCGAGCGGGTGCCGACGTCGACGCCGGCGACCAGGATGCGGCTCATCGCCGGTCAGGCGCGCACGGCATCGCGCCAGGGACGCGCTTCGGCATCGACGACCTCGACGAGTGCGCGCAGGCGTTCCTGCCCGCCCGTGGCGAGCTCGGCCCCGGGATCGTCGGTGGCGAGCGCCGCACGCCAGACGCCGCGCCCCGCGAGGAGGCCCGATGCGCCCCCGCGGCAGGACGCCGCGACGGCCGACGGGAAGCGCGACGACTCCACCCCGTTGGAGAGCACCACCCAGGGGACCCCGACGGCGTCGCTGACCCGCCGGGCCTCCCGCTCGACGGTGTCGTCGTCGCCGCGCCCGAAGGTTGGGAGCTGGGTCTTATACACGTCGGGGGCGAAGCGCCCGAAGTCCTCGGCGGCCCGCACCAGTGCGTCGTCGAAGCCGGGATCACCGGCGGTCGCGGTGACGACGCCCTCGAGCAGCGCGAGCACGCCGAGCTCGTGCGAGTGCTCGACGAAGCGCCGCGCGTCGTCGGCGCGGAAGTGCGGTGTGCCGTCCGGGCGCCAGAACAGGTAGAGCTTCAGCGCGGTGACGCCGCCGCCTGCGACGACGCGGTCCATCACGGCGACGTCGAGCCGGGTTTCTTTCAGGGGGCCGTAGCGCGGCTCCTCGAAGTCGTCGACGGCGACGATCAGCCCGGTCCGGGGATGGTCGCGGCGCATGGCCTCGATGGAGCGCGCCCCGAGCACCGGGTCGCAGAGCACGGCGGAGGCCACGGGGGCGACCTGGTGCGCCGCGAGTTCTTTGAACGCCGCGAGATCGTCGTCCTCGTGCGGTCGGCCCTCATCACGGAAGATGCCGCGCATGGACTCGCGGGCATCGAGCGCCACCATCGCGAACCCCCCGCCCGGTCGGGCGATGGCGTCGTAGCGGGCGGTCGTGTCGCGGTCGGGCATGGGTTCCTCGTCGTCGAAGGTTCCCTCAGCGTAGGAAATGTCCTTACAAACTGTCAACTCCGGGATGGGGCCGCGACGCCCTCATCGGGAGAGGCGGTCAGCCCGCGATATCCCGCTTCCGCCGCGACCGCTCGGGAGGCGTCGCGAGACCGAGGTCGAGCTCGGCGCGCCCGGTCTGCAGCTGGTCGAGTGCCGCGAGCTCCGCCTCGATCACCCCGGTGAGGTCGGAGGAGGACACCTCCCGGGTGTCTTCGTCGATCTCGGAGAGCGCGGGAAGCACCTTCGATTCGTCGAGCTGGCTCAGCCGGCGTGCGGACGGCAGCACCTGCCGCTCGAGCGATCCGACAAACGTGTTGTAGTCCTTCACGCTGCGCTCGATCGACCGGCCCAGCTTGTCGACGTGGGACGCGAGCGTGGTGAGTCGCCCGTACAGCTCGCGGCTCACGTCGAAGAGCGCCTTGGCCTCCTGCGTCACGACCTCGTGACGCCAGCTGACCGCCACCGCCTTGAGAACAGAAAACAGGGTGACCGGGGAGGCGAGCGCGACGTGCTTCGAGAACGCGAACTCCATGATCGACGGGTCGGCCTCGAGTGCGGCCGACAGCAGCGATTCGCTCGGGATGAACGCGACCACCATCTCGGGGCTGGAGTCGAGACCCTCCCAGTAGCTGCGGCCGCCGAGCGTGACGATGTGGTCGCGCACGGCCTTCACGTGCTGCTTGAGCAGCGCGTCGCGCCGGGCCAGTTCGGCGTCGGATGCCGTGGGCAGGATCGAATTCGCCTCGAGATACGAGGTGAAAGGCACTTTCGCGTCGACCGCGATGCTCTTGCCGCCCGGCAGATGGACGATCATGTCGGGACGTGCCGAGCGGCTCTCGACCCTGATTCCGGACTGCACATCGAAGTTGACGTGCTCGAGCATGCCCGCTGACTCGACGACGGCGCGCAGCTGGGTCTCGCCCCAGACGCCGCGCGTCGAGTTGTTCTTGAGAGCGGATGCCAGGGACTCGGCGGTCGCCCGCAGCCGCTCCTCGGACTCCGCGGACGTCTTCAGCTGCTGGGCCAGTTCACCGTGCTGCTGGCTGCGCTGGGCCTCGAGCTCGGTGACCGTGGCCTGCATCGTGCGCAGCGACTCCTGGACCGGGGTGAGCGCCTGCAGCACCTTGCTCTCGGACTGCGCAGCGGCGGCCCGCTCGGCGGCGTCGCGGCGCACCCGGTCGTCCAGTTCGCGATACTGCTCGTGGGCCGCCTCGAGCTGCTCGCGCAGCCCGGCGAGCGAGGCCTGAGCCGCGGCGAGCTGCATCGCGATCTCGGCCCGTGCCGCGCCCTCTGCCGATCGAAGTTCGGCGACGGCGACGTCGTGCCGCGCCTGCAGCACGGCGGGGTCGAGGTCGACCGCCTGGCCGGCCCGGCGCGTGCGCGCGACGAGGAGGCCGATGACGCCGCCGATGGCGACGCCGACAACGAGTCCCAGGAGAAGGGCGAGGATCGGATCCATGCCGACAAGTGTCGCAGCGCCCGGCGACATCGCCCGGCGACACGACCGCCCCGACGCGGATCGGCGCGCCGACAGTGACAACTCTCGACAGAATGTAAGTACATATGCAACGATATGTGCACCCCACGGGTCCGGCACCCGAAACACCGGCCCCGCCCATCAAAGGAGATAGGTCAATGAACAGAGGCACCAGCGCCGTGCGGGGCATCCGCAAGCGCAGCCGGCTCCTGTCGATCGCCGCTCTGGTCCTCGGGGCGAGCCTGCTCGCCGCGTGCTCCAGCCCGGCGGCAGGCGACGGTGACGCACCGGCCGACGACAAGGTCGTACTCGGCATCATCGGCTTCAGCGCCGCAGATGCCACCCTGAACAAGACGGCCGAAGAGGTCCAGCGCCAGGCCGAGGAGCTGGGCTGGGAGACCGACTACCAGGCCGCCAACCCGGCGGGAGACTCCTCCAGCGCCAACTCGATCATGCAGGTCATGATCCAGAAGGGCGCGACCATGATCATGACGCTCGCGTTCGACACCGACACGCTCGCGGCCGGCATCGCCGCGGCGCAGGCCGCCGACGTGCCCGTGCTCGCGATGAGCGCAGGCAAGCTCAGCGACGGCGTCGTCTGGGCCAGCAACGTCGGCTACGTGCCCGAGATGGGCGACAAGATCAAGGAGGACTTCAAGGACTCCGAGAAGGTCGAGGTGCTCAACCTGACCTACCTGCTGGCCACCCCCGGCCAGGGTCGCAACCAGCTCATGCAGGACGTCGCGAAGGACGACCCGAAGTTCACGCTCACCGATAAAGAGGTGCCGATCCCCGGCGCGGTCCAGGGCGGCCGTGACTTCACCGCGGCCTGGCTGTCGGCCCACCCGCCGACCGAGGGCGTCGACCTGATGATCTACGCGGTGTTCGACCAGCCCGCCGAGGGCGCGGTCGCGGCCCTCAAGCAGGCCGGACGCGACGACGTGCGCATCTACAGCTACGACGCCACCCCAGCCGGCCTCGCGTTGGTGAAGGAGGGCTACATCGTGGCCGACATCCAGAACGGACGAGCGGCGCAGGCGACGCAGGCCATCGAGGCGGCGCAGCGCGTGGTCTCCGGTGAGCTGACGATCGACGACCCGGAGCTCGTGCCCGCGGCGTACTTCATCGTCACCACCGAGAATGTCGAGCAGTACGAAGAGGACTTCCCGGCCGCCTTCACGGAGGAAGGCGTCTAAGGGATCTCCCCGAACGGCGGTGCCCGGGTCGGACGACCCGGGCACCGCCCTCACCCTGAGCAAGAAAGCGCGAGATGACCATCAGCACCGCTCCCGATGATGCGGACATCATCAAGAAGTCCTGGCCGTTCCACCTGCAGGCGCTCTCGTTCGGCGGCAAGTACGGCACCGTCGTCGTCCTCGTCGGCATGACGATCGCGTTCCTCATCGCGGCCCCCACCACCTTCGGCAGCAGCGGCAACATCCTCGCCGTGCTGACCAACCTCGCCCCCGGTGCGATCGTCGCCATCGGACTGACGATCTGCCTCGTCGCCGGCGACTTCGACCTCAGCGTCGGCTACCAGGCCAGCATCGCCGGCGTGTTCGTCGTCGGCCTGCTGAGCGGCCTCGGCGTCATGGGCGTCGCCGGCAACGTGAGCGTCGACGGGTCCGGCGGGCTGCCGCTCTGGATGGCGATCCCGATCGTCCTCGCCGTCGGATGCCTGTTCGGGCTCATCAACGGGCTCGTCGTCACCAAGCTCGGGGTCAACGCGCTGATCGCGACCCTCGGCACCGGGACGATCATCTTCGCGGTCAACCTGCTCTACGGCAACGGCGTGACCTACGCGGTGCGCGACGACGGCAGCTTCCTGCAGATCTACCTCGGCAAGGTCTTCGGCATCATCCCGATCCCGATCGTGGTGCTCGTCGTCTTCGTCGTCGCCAGCTGGCTGCTGCTGAACATGACCCCCCTCGGTCAGCACATCAAGGCGGTCGGCGACGACTCCGAGGCGGCGCGACGGCTCGGCATCAACGTCTCGCGCACGCGCATCTACGCCTTCATCATCACCGGATTCTGCGGTACCGCGGGCGGGATCATGCTCGCCGCCTCGCTCGGCTCGGGCGACGCGAACGCCGGCGACGTCTACCTCCTGCAGGCGTTCGCTGCCGCGTTCCTCGGCTCCGCCGCCCTGCGCGACGGCGAGTTCCACATCATCGGCACCATCCTCGGCTGCCTGACGGTCGCGGTCGGGTTCAACGGCCTCGCGATCTTCAGCGCGCCGGCCTACACCCAGTACCTCTTCGCCGGCGGCCTGCTGGTGGTCGCCGTCGCCTTGAGCACCCTGAGCAGGAAGTACGTGTCCGACCTGTGAACGCCGACATGAAGATCATCCCCGCCAACACCGGAGCCGACATGCTCCAGGTCGACGGCGTCCACAAGTGGTTCGGCGGCCTGCACGCCCTCGACGGCATCTCGTTCACGATCCGTCAGGGCGAGGCGGTCGGCCTCGTCGGCGACAACGGCGCGGGCAAGTCCACGCTGCTGAAGACGATCTCCGGGGTCCACGAGCCCTCCGAGGGCACCATCGCGCTCCAGGGCAAGCAGGTCACGCTCGACAGTCCGCAGGTCGCGCGCAAGCACGGCATCGAGACCGTCTACCAGGATCTCGCGCTGATCGGGCGGTTCAACATCTGGGAGAACTTCTTCCTCGGCCGCGAGCTGCGGCGGTTCGGCTTCTTGCGCAAGCGCGCGATGCAGCGCGAGACCGACGACGCCCTCGCCCGCCTCGACGTGCGGGTGCCCTTCCACAACCGCAAGGTGTCGAAGATGTCGGGCGGTCAGCGCCAGGCGGTTGCGATCGCCCGCGGTGCGTACTGGGGACGCAGCATGCTGCTGCTCGACGAACCGACCGCGGCTCTCGGGGTGCGCGAGTCCGCCGAGGTGCTCCGCCTGCTCGACGGCCTCAAGATGCAGGGCCTCACGATGGTGCTGGTCACCCACAACATCGACCACCTCTGGCACGTCTGCGACCGCATCCTGGTGCTGCGCCGCGGACGGCTGGTCGCCGACCTGGCGAAGGCGGATGTGACCCCGGCCGAGGTGGTGGCGCACATCACCGGCGCCACCGAGGCGACGATCACGGCGACGACCTCCGCGGAGGCCGAGCAGACATCCGCGGGGGCCGCGACGGCGAAGAGCACCGAGGCGATCGCGACCGCGAAGCCGAAGCCGAAGCCGAGGGCGAAGAAGTGAGCACCGCCGCCTACGACGGGACCGGCAGCCGCAGCCCGCAGTGGTGGCCGTCCCGGTACGGCGCGGACGACGAGGCGGGCGCGCTCAACGAGATCACCCCCGAGCGCACGATGGCCGCCCTCGCGCTGCCGACGACGGGTCGCATCATCGAGCTGGCGCCGCCGCTCGAGCACGACATGCCCGGCCCGGCGAAACGCGACTGGCGTCAGATCATCCTCGCCGAGAGCGCGCTGCCCGGCCACACCGACGACCCGAGCGAGTGGACCGGGTTCGAGGAGTACATGATGAGCTCCGCGCACGTGGGCTGCCACGTGGACGGGCTCGCGCACAACGGCATCGCCGGTCGCGGGTACAACGGCATCCACTACTCCGAGTTCCTCGCTCGCGACGGGCTGAAACGGCTCGGTGCCGAGAACATGCGTCCGTGGGTCACCCGCGGGGTCTGCCTCGACATCGCCGCGGTGCGCGGTGTCGACATGCTCGGCCCCGGTGACATGATCACGGTCGCGGACGTCGAGGCGGCGTGCGCGCGCCAGGGCGTCGACGTGGGTCCTGGCGACGCCGTCCTGCTGCACACCGGGTGGATGTCGCTGTGGCAGGTCGACAACGACCGGTTCCTCGCGGGCGAGCCCGGGGCCGGCTGGGACGTCGCCCACTGGCTCACCGAGCGGTGCGTGTCGGTCGTCGGCGCCGACAACTGGGCGTTCGAGGTCATCCCGTTCGAGACGCCGGAGCGGGCGTTCGTGGTGCATCAGCACCTGCTCGCCGAGACCGGCACCTACATCATCGAGAACATCAAGACCGAGGATCTGATCGCGGGCGGCCACACCGCGTTCCTCTTCATCATGACGCCCATCAAGGGCACCGGATCGACCGGGGCGATGGTCTCGCCCGTCGCGGTCGTGTGACGAAAGGGACCACCGTGGGCTTCGAGGGAGCGACTGCGATCGTGACGGGCGGCGCGTCCGGCATCGGCGGGCGGGTGACAGAGCGCCTCCACGAGGCCGGGGCGCATGTCGTCGTCGGAGACTGGAACCCGGACTCGCTGGACGCGATCGCGCAACTCGGCGATCGCATCCACCCGGTGCGCATCGACGTGCGCGAGGAGGGGGACATCGAGCGGATGGTGGCGGTCGCGCGCGACCTCGGGGGCCTGAAGCTCGCCGTCAACGCCGCAGGCATCGGCGAGGGCACCCAGATCGTCGATCAGGATCTGGAGACCTGGAACAAGGTGCTGGGCGTCGTGCTGACCGGCGTCTTCCTGGCCGTCAAGCACGAGGCCCGCGAGCTGATCCGGATCGGGCAGGGCGGCGCCATCGTCAACGTCGCGTCGATCAACTCGAACATCCCCACCTGGGGCTCGGGCGCGTACTCCGCGGCGAAGTCGGGGGTCGAGATGCTGACGCGCACCTCCGCCTACGAGCTGGCCGAGTACGGCATCCGGGTCACCTGCGTGTCGCCCGGACTGGTGGACACCCCGATGGCGGCACGCACCGGCAACATGACGCCCCAGCACATCGCCCGCTGGATGGAGCACACGCCGCTCGGGCGGGTCGGCACGCCCGACGACATCGCCTCGGCGATCCTCTACCTCGGCGGTGACGAGGCGACCTGGGTCACCGGCCACAACCTGGTGGTCGACGGCGGTCTCACCTGGACGGCGGGACCGGTCACGCGGGATCTGGCTCAGGGGTAGAGGACGGCCTTCAGGCACATCGGATCCTGCACGGCTGCGATCGCCTCCGTGTACTGGTCGAGCGTGAAGCGGTGGGTGATGATCCCGTCCGCGACCACCCGTCCGGCCGCCAGCAGGTCGACCGCACGGGCCACGCAGTTGGTCTGCGAGAACGACCCGGTGACGCGGAGTTCGCGGCGCATCACGTCGTACGGCCGGATCGAGATCAGGGCGTCCTCGACCGGCATTCCGTAGATGAAGAACGTGCCGCCGCTGCGGACCAGGGGGAGGCAGTTCACGGCGGTCGAGGTCGCCCCGGTCGTGTCGATGACGACGTCGAAGCCCTCGGGTTCGTGCATGAGGAGGTCGGGGAAGCTCGCGCCGAAGTCCACCGGGTCGGTGATGACTGCGTGCGTCGCCCCGTTGCGCACCGCCACATCGAGATTGTGCGGCGAGGAGGAGGCGACGGTGACCGACGAGGCGCCGCCGCGCGACAGCAGCTGGGAGAGGATCTGCGCATTCGGTCCCCCGCCGCGGATCAGCACGCTCGATCCGGTGCGCATCGCGAGGACGTCGAGGGCGTGGACCGCGCAGGCGAGCGGCTCGGCGAGCACCGCGGTGTCGATGTCCATGTCGCCGATCGGGACGGCGCGCGCCGCCTCCACGACGATGTGCTCGGCGGCGCTCCCGGGAAGCCAGAGCCCGTAGCCGCGTAGCCGCACGCACTGGGTCGGCTGCCCCGACTGGCAGAGGGAGCACCACCCGCACGGGACGGCGGTGTCGACGACGACCCGGTCGCCGAGGGACAGGCGGCCCACACCGCTGGCGACCTCGATGACCTCGCCGACCATCTCGTGGCCGGGGGTCAGCGGGAACTCGGCGCCGAATCCGCCGTGATGGATCTGCAGGTCCTCCGGGCAGATGCCCGAGGCGAGCACACGCAGCCGCACCTCACCCGGCGCGAGCGGCATGTCGGGCATCTCGCGCAGCACCGGGGTCTCCACCTGGTCGTACCGCACCGCTCGCATGGTCCTATCCCACCACGCCGGCCCGGATCATGCGGGGTCGAGCAGGCGCGCGAGTATCTCGTCGCGCGTGGGGATCGAGGGGCTCGCTCCGGGGCGGGTCACGCAGATCGCGGCGGCCGCGGACGCCGCCGCCAGCGCGGCACCCAGCTCCGCGCCGTCGGCGAGCCACGCCACCAGCACCCCGACGAAGGTGTCGCCGGCGCCGGTGGTGTCGACGGGCGTCACCGGGTGCGCGGCGACACTCGTCATCACCTCCCCGTCCCTGGCCACGATCGCGCCCTGCTCGCCGCGGGTCATGACGACCATGCCGACCCGCCGGCTGAGCGCGCACGCCGCGGCGACCGGGTCGTCCTCCGCGGCGAGCTCGCACGCCTCGCCGGCGTTCGGCACCAGGATGTCGGTGTTCGCCAGGAGGTCCGCCGGGATCTCGGCGACGGGGGCGGGGGTGAGCACGGTGCGCACTCCCGCAGCGCGGGCGAACCGGAACGCCTCCGCGATCAGAGGCATCGGCCGCTCGAATTGGGCGAGCAGGAAGCCGGCGGGACGCACGATTCCGCGCGCCGTGTCGTCGAGCGCGGTGACCGCGGAGTTCGCAGCCGGCACGATCACGATGGCGTTGTCGCCGCCGTCGAGGACCGAGATGTGAGCGGTGCCGGTCGGGGCATCCACTCGCACGAGGCCGGCGGTGTCGACGCCCGCCTCGTCGAGAACGGCTCGTGCACGGTCGCCGTGCTCGTCGTCGCCGACCGCTCCGAGGAAGCCGACCCGCCCCCCGGCGCGCGCGGCGGCGACCGCCTGGTTGAGACCCTTCCCCCCGGAGACGGTCGTGAACGATACTCCGAACATCGTCTCGCCGGCCGTCGGCAGCCGCGGCTGCCGCACGATCAAGTCCCCGGTCGCACTGCCCAGGACGACGATGGAGCGCCGGGAGTTCATGCCTCGCGCCGCAGCCAGCTGGGCGTCGTCTGGTAGGTGCCGCGCGCGGCCGTGAAGCCGCCGTCGACGTGGAGGATCTCGCCCGTCACATAGGACGAGGCGTCCGTCGCGAGGAACAGCACGGCACCGGCCCAGTCCTTGTCGATGTCGCCGATGCGCCGCATCGGCGTGCGGCTCTCGACCCAGCTCCGGAACCCGGGGTCGGCGAGGAAGGACTCGGTGATCCGCGTCACGAAGTGGTTCGGCGCGATCGCGTTGACCCGGACGTTCCGGTCGGCCCATTCGATCGCCAGCTGCTTCGTCATCCCTTCCACCGCCGCCTTCGACGCGGTGTACGACAGCGGTCCCCACTCCATGCCGCCGTCGGCCGACATGGAGGAGATGTTGACGATCGATCCGGAGCGTCGCTCGAGCATGTGCGCGCCGACCTCGCGGGAGAACAGGAAGGTGCCGGTCACGTTGGTCTCCAGCACCTGCCGGAACTTCTCGGCCGACGCGACCTCGCTGAACGGGGAGGTGCCGTCGCTGATGCCGGCGCTGTTGATCAGCGCGTCGATGCGCCCGTACGTGCTGAGGGCGCGCGCGACGACGGAGCGCACCGCATCCTCGTCGGTGACGTCGGCGGTGATGGTGAGCAGAGAGCCCGGCGCGCCCGGCCAGTCTGCCGCGAGCTCGGCGAGCAGGTCGGTCGAGCGCGCCGTGGCGACCACGCTCATGCCGTGCCGGCCGAGCACGCGGGCGGACTCCGCCCCCAGCCCGGAGCTGGCCCCGGTGACGAGGGCGACGCGGTGGGCGGGGACGGAGTCCTGGGTCATGCGCTGTCTCAGATCTTGTACGAGTAGCCGGTCGAGCCGTCGTGGAAGAACTCCTCGGCGTTGTCGATGGTGACGATCTCGGTGCCGTTGTCGACGTACGCGGGCACGTCCTCGCCGTTGTGCACCTTGATCGCGTACGCGATGGCGTTCTCGGCGAGCTTCGCCGGGAACTGAGCGACGGCCGCATCCGACTTGCCGTCGAGGATGTCGTTGATCTCCTGCACCGGCACGTCGAATGTCACGCTCAGCGCGTCGTTGCCCTGCTCCTCGAGCACCTGGTTCGCGGCGAGGCCGGTCGGTCCGCACGTCGAGTAGATGGCGTCCAGGTCGGGGTTCGCGACGATGAAGTTGCGGACCACGTTGACGGCGGTGTCGAGCTGGCAGCCGTCGGCTTCCGACGACAGCGTCACGGTGATGCCCTTCGCCTCCAGAGTCTTCTGGAAGTTCTCGTAGCGATCCAGCAGCAACGGGATGCCGGGGATGCCGATCATGATGCCGACCTGGTCTCCGGCCTGCAGCTTGCCGGCGAGGTAGTCGCCCATGGCCTGGCTGGCCGCGGGGTTGTCGGTCGCGATGAACGTCGACTGCTTGCCCCAGTCAGGAACCTGCTGGTCGATGAAGATCACCTTGACGCCGAGGTCGATCGCCCGGTCGAGGACCGGGATGAACGCGTCTCCGGGAGGGGCGACCGCGAGCACGTCGATGCCCTGGGCGAGCATCGTCTCGATCTTGGCGATCTGCTGGGTCGGATCGCCGGCGCCGTCGCCGTTGCCTTCCAGGTAGTTGATGCCCTGTTCCTCGGCGGCGGCGACGAACGAGTCGCGCACGACGCCGTAGTAGTCGTCGACCGCGGGGACCGAGAAGCCGATCGTGAGCTCGTCGTCGTCGCCTCCGCTTGCGGTCGTGCAGCCGGTGAGGGCGAGTCCGGCCACCGCGAGCGCGGCGACCGCTGTCATGCGAAACTTCATCGTTTCTCCTTCTGTGAGGTGGTGCTCCGGGATGTGGTGGCCGGGTTCTCGGGGATGGCGCCGACGATGAGCGACACCAGCTTCGAGTGGTTCTCGGGGGTGGGGATCTCTTCGCCGACCACCTGTCCGCGCCGCATCACGATGGCGCGGTCGGCCAGCTCGGTGACCTCCTGCATGTTGTGGGAGATGAGGATCACGGAGACGCCGTTCTCGACGAGCAGACGCACGAGGTCGTGGACGCGGGCGCCCTCGCGCAGGCCGAGCGCGGCGGTCGGCTCGTCGAGGATCACGATCTTCGAGACGAACGCGACGGCCCGTGCGACGGCGATGGCCTGACGCTGACCGCCGGACATCTGCGCGATGTCGGTGCGTATGTCGGGGATCCCGACACCGAGACGGTCGAGGGTCGCGCGCGTCTCGGCCGCCATCTTCCGTTCGCGCAGGAACCCGAGGCGCCCGGCCCAGCGCGGCCAGACCAATTCCCGGCCGGCGTAGAAGTTCTGCGCGGCGGACAGGTTGCCGAAGAGCGCGAGGTCCTGGTACACCATCTCGATGCCCTGATCGCGGGCGTCGCGCGGTGTGCGGAAGGCGACCTCGCGGCCGTCGACCAGCATCCGCCCGCCGTCGGGCACATGCGTCCCGGCGATGCACTTGACCAGGGTGGACTTGCCGGCGCCGTTGTCGCCGAGCACCGCCAGCACCTCGCTCCGGCCGAGGGTGAAGCTGACGCCCGCGAGGGCGCGCACGGCACCGAAGCTCTTGTAGAGGCCGTCGACCTCGAGGATCACCTCTGCCGGATCAGTGGTCACAGCGCACCCACGTTCGCCTGGATCGTGCGGATGCGCTTCTCGACCATGGTGCGCACCACATCCAGCTGCACGGCGACGAGAATGGTCGCGCCGACGAGCAGCCCCTGCAGGAACGGCGACGCTCCGACGAGCGCGAGGCCGTTGCGGATCACCCCGAGCAGCAGGGCGCCGATGAGGCAGTTCCAGACGCTGCCGCGTCCGCCGAGGATGCTGGCGCCTCCGATGATGACGGCGGCGATCGCGTCCAGCAGCCCGCCGGCGGACTGGCCGACGGTGGCGCTGGCGCCGCCGATGTTGCCGGCGAGGAGGACGCCGGCGAGCCCCGCGAGCCCTCCGCACAGGACGTAGGTGGAGACCAGCACCCGTGGCACGGGGATGCTCATGCGCTTCGCGGCCTCGACGTCGCCGCCGACGGCGAAGATCCACCGGCCCCACTGGCTGCGCTTGAGGAAGAGGTGCGCGAGGACGGCGACGACCGTGACCAGGACCGCCGACGTCGGGATGGGCCCGAGGAACCCGCGGCCCAGCTCGTTCACGAGGGGCGGCATGCCGGGCAGCGGCTGGCCGTGGGTGATCACGGTGCCGATGCTCTGCGCGATGGAGAGCATGGCGAGTGTCACGATGAACGGGTGGGGGATCCGGCCCACGACGTAGGCGAGCCCGTTGACCAGCCCGACCGCGAGTCCGAGCGCGATCATCGCGAGCACGACGAGGATGCCGCCGCCGTCGCCGACCTGCTGGAAGACGAGCCAGCCCATCACGGTGGCCAGCGCCATGGTCGAGCCGATCGAGAGGTCGATGCCGCCGGTGACGATGACGATCAGCGACCCGATGGCGAGGATCGCGACCGCCGAGCTCTGCAGGAGGACGTTCTGCAGGTTGATGGGGGAGAGGAAGACGGGCCGGGCGACCGCGACCACGATGCACAGCAGGACCAGGATGACGATCGGGCCGGCCCCGAGCACGCGCAGCGTGATGTCGAGGGGGCGGGTGCGCGATCGGGCGCGTTCCTGGGGGGTGGAGTCCACGGCGACTCTCTCAACTATGTCAAGACAATAATGTCAGGACAAACATAGGTGGGAAGCCGGATAGGCGCAAGACCCGCAGCCGCCGTGGACGGACCCCGTTAGGGGTTGGGCGGCGAGGTGGCCAGCAGGACCGTCAGCATCTCCGTACCGGTGTTGCGGATGCCGTGCTCGCTCCACGGCGGCATGTGGATGAAGTGGCCAGGACCGACCTCGATCTCGCCGCCGTTGAGGGGCATGGTCCCCGTCCCCTGGATGATGACGTAAGTCTCTTCGGTCTCGTGCGAATGCACGGCCATCTCGGCGTGCGGCGGCACGTAGAGCATCACGATGCTGTGCCCGACGCCCGGGGTCTTCGGGTTCGTGGGGTGCACGACGCGGATCGCCGACACCGGCGAGGTGTCCTCGTCGTAGTAGATCGGGAGGCCGTCCTGCACGGTCAGCACGTACGAGTCCGGCGGCACGTCCGGCTTGGGGAGCGTGGGGGTGGTGCTGCCGTGGCTCGGCAGCAGCTTGTGCGTCAATGACATGTGATTCCTTGTCGGTGTGTGGATGTGGTGGTCAGATCCCGGGCACGTCGACCGGGCAGCGCATCAGCACCGAGCGCGCAGCCCCGAGCCGGTTCCAGCTCTCGGCCGGGGGAGCGCAGCACAGGAACAGCTCTCGCCGATCCTCGCCGCCGAGCACGACGGCGTAGACGCTGAGTCCGGTTTCGACGAACTCCGCGACGCTGCCGTCCGGAGCGATCCGGCTGGCGCCGTGCCCCTTCGCGTCGGCGACCCAGATCATCCCCTCGGCGTCGATGGCGATGCCGTCGGGCACGAGCGGGTAGCTCGCGGTCAGTGCCGGGATGTCATAGGGCCCCCCGGCGTCGTCGCCGAACGCGACCCAGACCCGGCGGTTCGTCAGCTGCCCATCGGCGTAATCCCAGGCGCTGATGCGAGCGCGGAAGGTCTCGACCGCATACAGCACGCCCGATCCCTCGTCGATGACCATGCCGTTCGGGAACACCACGTCGTCCGCGGCGACCGACACGTCGCCCCCCGCCGTGACCCGCATCAGCCTCGTCGGCAGCGCCGTCTCGTCATCGGAGGGGTCGAGGCCGAAGTTGCCGATGAGGGTGGTGCCGGAGGAGTCGATCGCCATGTCGTTCATCGGTCCGGTGACCCATTCCGACAGGTCGGCCACGACCTCGGTCCGGGCGCCGTCCCAGGCCAGCAGCCGCTTGTCGAGCATGGATGAGATGCGCAGCTCGCCGTCCGGCATGAAGCCGAGCCCTGACGGCCGGCCCTCGACGATGCACACCTGCTCGGGGCGCACCTCGCTGCC
>JBFWWZ010000015.1:0-55867 GCA_050245915.1 Microbacteriaceae bacterium | reverse complement strand
GCTCCTGCACGAGCAGGCCGACGAAGATCGACAGCGCGATCACGGCGGCGATCGCCGCACCGGGAACACCCCAGCGGCTCCTGTACGGGCGGTTCGCGTTCGGGAACTTACGGCGCAGGATTATGAACGACACCATCTGCAGGAAGTACGCGAACACCGCGCCCCAGACCGCGATGTTCAGCACGATCGCACCCGCGACGCCGCCGGCGCCCTCGTTGGTCTTCGACAGGACGTCGACGACCACCAGGGCGACGAACCCGATCACCGCACCGACGACGAGCGCGACCCACGGGGTCTGGCGCTTGCCGGTCAGCGAGAAGAACTTCGGGTAGTAGCCGGCACGCGACAGCGAGTACATGTTGCGCCCGTAGGCGAACATGATGCCCTGCAGCGAGGCGAGCAGGCCGATCAGCGCGAAGATCGCGAGCAGCGCCGCGAGCTGGTCGCCGACGATGGCGCGGAACCCGTCGAGCAGCGGCTCGAGCGAGGCACCCGTCGCCTCGGCGCCCAGGACACCCGTGTTGAGCACGAGCACCAGCACGCCGGTGACGATCAGCGTGCCGCGCGCGATGATGCCCGCGCGCGGGATGTCCTTCGCCGGCGTGTGCGACTCCTCCGCCGCGAGCGGCAGTTCCTCGATGCCGAGGAAGAACCACATGGCGAACGGCAGCACGAACAGGATCGGCAGCAGGCCGCCCGGCAGGAACGTCGAGGCGAGCGGTGCGTCGGTCGGCGCGATGTTGAACAGGCTGTTCCAGTCGAACTTGCCCGACACGAGCGCCATCACCGAGAACACCACGAGGATGGCGATCGAGATGATCGACACCACGATCGCGAACTTGAACGAGATGCTCGCACCCGCCGAGTTCAGCGCGATGAACACCACGTAGAGCACGATCCACCAGATCCACATGGTGCCGCTGAGGTCGAAGTTCAGCAGCTCGGTCGTGATGCCGTTGAGGTACTGCGCCGAGAAGAAGACGATCACCGCCGTCGTCGCGACGTACTCGATCGTCTCGGCGAGACCGGTGATGAGACCGCCCCATGGACCCATCGCCGACCGCGCGAACGAGTACGCGCCGCCGGTGTGCGGCATGGCGGCCGCCATCTCTCCGATCGAGAAGATGAGGCCGTAGTACATGGCCACGAGGATGATGAAGGCGATCACCATGCCGCCGAAGCCGGCGGTGGCGATGCCGAAGTTCCAGCCCGAGAAGTCGCCGGAGATGACCGCCGCGACGGCGAGGCCCCAGAGGCCCCACACGCCGGCACTGCGCTTCAGCCGCCGTTTCTCGAAGTACTCGGCGCCGGCGGTCTTGTAGGTGGCGCCCGCGACCTTCCTGGTGTCTGTCATTCCAGTCCTTTCACAGGGGGAGGGTGGAACACCAGCCAGGAACGACGGTGTCCACGCTTGAAAGAGAGAATGGCGGCTATTGGTACTTCGTGTCTACCTTTGGATGTAAACGACCTGTTACATATGCTGTGCACGAGACGAGCGCGCGGCGCGCGTAAAGGTAGGGAGACCACATGGGCGTGCGTTCCGGCAACCTCACTCTCGACGAGCTGAACACGCTCATCGACAAACGCGAGATCGACACGGTGCTGCTCGCGTTCCCCGACATGCAGGGCCGGCTGGTCGGCAAACGGGTGTCGGCCCGGCTGTTCCAGGATGAGGTGGCGGCTCACGGCGCCGAGGCCTGCAACTACCTGATCGCCGTCGACGTCGAGATGAACACCGTCGGCGGCTACACGCTCTCCAGCTGGGAGACTGGGTACGGCGACATGGTGCTGAAGCCCGACTTCGACAGTCTGCGCCTCATCCCGTGGCTTCCCGGGACGGCGATGCTGATGGCCGACCTGACATCCACGAAGGACGAGCCGCTCGTGCAGAGCCCGCGCGAGGTGCTGCGCACCCAGCTCGCCCGGCTCGAGAAAGCGGGCCTGACCGCATTCGTCGGCACAGAGCTCGAGTTCATCGTCTTCGACGACAGTTTCCGCGAGGCGTGGGCGAAGGGATACACGGGGCTGACCCCCGCCAGCGACTACAACATCGACTACGCCGTGCTGGCATCCACCCGCATGGAGCCGCTGCTGCGCGACATCCGGCTCGGCATGGAGGGCGCCGGCATGTACTGCGAGGGCGTCAAGGGCGAGTGCAACCTCGGCCAGCAGGAGATCGCGTTCAAGTACGCCGACGCGCTCGCCACCTGCGACAACCACACGATCTACAAGAACGGCGCGAAAGAGATCGCCGACCAGCACGGCAAGTCGCTGACCTTCATGGCGAAGTTCAACGAGCGCGAAGGCAACAGCTGCCACATCCACCTGTCGGTGCGCTCGCTGAAAGGCGAGGCCGTCATGGCGGGCGACGGCGAGTACGGGTTCTCCAAGCTCATGGAGCACTGGACGGCGGGCCTCCTTGCCACGATGCGCGAGCTGACCTTGTTCTTCGCGCCGAACATCAACTCGTACAAGCGCTACGTCGAAGGCAGCTTCGCGCCGACCGCCGTCGCCTGGGGCCTCGACAACCGCACCTGCGCGCTGCGCGTCGTCGGGCACGGCCCGTCGCTGCGCGTCGAGAACCGGGTCCCCGGCGGCGACGTCAACCCGTATCTGGCGGTCGCGGCGATCATCGCGGGCGGGCTGCACGGCATCGAGAACGAACTGGAGCTGGAGCCGATGCTCACCGGCAACGGCTACACCAGCGACAAGCCGCGTGTGCCGTCGACGCTGCGCCAGGCGATGGAGTTGTTCGCCGGCTCCCAGGTGGCGAAGAGCGCATTCGGTGAGGATGTCGTGGCGCACTACCTGAACAACGCGCGCGTCGAGCTGGCGGCCTACGACGCGGCCGTCACCGACTGGGAGAGAGTGCGGGGCTTTGAACGCTTCTAAGCCGATCATCGGGTTGACGTCGTACCGGCAGCAGGCGCAGACGGGCGTGTGGGATGTCGAGGCGTCCTTCCTGCCTGCGGTGTACCTGGATGCGGTCACGGCCGCCGGGGGCATCGCGGTGCTGCTGCCGCCGCAGCCGGCCGACGAGGACGCGGTCGATGCGGTGCTCGACCGGATCGACGGGCTCATCGTCACGGGCGGCCGCGATGTGCAGCCCGAGCGCTACGGGCAGGAGCGCCACCCGGAGACCGACGCCCCGACCCCGTACCGCGACGACTGGGAGGACGCACTGCTCACCCGCGCCATCGAGCGCGAGCTGCCCTTCCTCGGGATCTGCCGGGGCATGCAGGTGCTGAACGTCAACCGCGGCGGCTCGCTGGTGCAGCATCTTCCCGACGTCGTCGGCAGCACGCGGTACAACGCGGGCAACGGCGTCTTCACCGTGAACGAGGTCGAGATCGACGCCGACTCCACCGTCGGCGCGCTCGTCGGCGAGACGCTGCCGGTGAAGAGTTACCACCACCAGGCAGTGGATGCCGTGGGCGCCGGACTGCGGGTCACCGCGCGTTCCGACGACGGCACCATCCAGGCGGTCGAGCTGGAAAGCGTGCCGTTCGGTGTCGCCGTGCAGTGGCATCCGGAGGAGGACGCGGCCGAGGACGCGCGCCTGTTCGCCGGCCTCGTCGACGCCGCCCGTGAGCACCGGAAGGCCCACGCATGAGCTCGACCACCGTTCTGATCAACCCGTCCGACGAGACGGTGCTGCAGGAGGTGACGCACACCTCCCTCGAGCAGGTGGATGAGGCGGTCGCCCGTGCGGTCGGCGCGCAGCGGTCGTGGGTCGCCCTCGCACCCGCCGACCGCGCCGCCGCGCTCCGGCGCTTCGCCGCCGTCGTCGACGCGCACGTGGAGGAGCTGGCGCAGCTCGAGGTGCGCAACTCCGGCCACCCGATCGGCTCCGCCCGCTGGGAGGCCGGGCACGTCCGCGACGTGCTCAACTACTACGCCGGGGCACCCGAGCGGATGATCGGGCAGCAGATCCCGGTCGCCGGCGGCATCGATGTCACCTTCCACGAGCCGCTCGGCGTGATCGGCGTCATCGTGCCGTGGAACTTCCCGATGACGATCGCCTCGTGGGGGTTCGCGCCGGCGCTCGCCGCAGGCAACGCGGTGCTGCTGAAGCCGGCCGACTGGACGCCGCTGACGGCGATCCGGATCGGGGAGCTGGGGCTCGAATCGGGGTTGCCGGAAGGCCTGTTCCAGGTGCTGCCGGGGCGCGGATCGGTCGTGGGCGAGCGGTTCGTCACCCACCCGCAGGTGCACAAGATCGTGTTCACCGGCTCCACCGAGGTCGGCAAGCAGGTCGCCGCCGGTGCCGCCGCGCTGGTCAAGCCGGTCACCCTGGAGCTCGGCGGGAAGAGCGCGAACGTGGTGTTCGCCGACTCGGACCTGGAACGGGCGGCCGCGACGGCGCCGGGGTCGGTGTTCGACAATGCCGGCCAGGACTGCTGTGCCCGCAGCCGCATCCTGGTGGAGCGGTCGGTGCTCGACCGGTTCCTGGAGCTGCTGGAGCCGGCCGTCAAGGCGTTCAAGGTGGGGCAGCCCTCCGACGAAGCCACCGAGATGGGGCCCCTGGTGTCGAAGTCGCACCGCGAGTCGGTGCAGGGGTTCCTCGAAGGCGCGAACGTCGCGTTCACCGGATCGGCGCCGGAGGGTCCCGGGTTCTGGATGGCGCCGACCGTGCTGCTGCCGGCATCCCGCACCGACCGCGTCGCGACGGAGGAGATCTTCGGACCGGTGGTCAGCGTGCTGCCGTTCGACGACGAGGCCGACGCGATCGCGCTCGCCAACGACTCGATCTACGGGCTCTCGGGCTCCATCTGGACCAACGACCTCGGTCGCGCGATCCGCGTGGCGCGCGGTGTGCAGTCCGGCAACCTCAGCGTCAACTCGCACTCCAGTGTGCGGTACACGACCCCGTTCGGCGGCATGAAGCAGAGCGGCCTCGGCCGTGAACTCGGCCCGGACGCGCCCTTCCATTTCACCGACACCAAGAACGTCTTCTTCGCCAGTTAGGAACCCCATGGACCTCACACAACGTCTCGCCGGCAAGGTCGCCGTCATCACCGGCGGTGCCAGCGGCATCGGGCTCGCCACCGCGAAACGCATGCACGCGGAGGGCGCCCGGATCGTCATCGGCGACCTCGCGGGCTCGCCCGGCGCCGAGAAGGCGGCGGAGCTCGACGGCCTGTTCGTCGAGGTCGACGTCACCGACAAAGAGCAGGTCGACAACCTGTTCGATCAGGCGGCCGCCACCTACGGCTCCGTCGACATCGCGTTCAACAACGCCGGCATCTCGCCGCCCGACGACGACTCCATCGAGACCACCGAGCTCGACGCCTGGGACCGCGTGCAGAAGGTGAACCTGACGAGCGTGTACCTCTGCTCGCGTGCGGCGCTGCGCCACATGGTGCCGGCGGGCACGGGCTCGATCATCAACACCGCGTCGTTCGTCGCCGTGCTGGGCTCGGCGACCTCCCAGATCTCGTACACCGCGTCGAAGGGCGGCGTGCTAGCGATGACGCGGGAACTCGGGGTGCAGTTCGCCCGGCAGGGGATCCGCGTGAACGCCCTCTGCCCGGGACCGGTGAACACCCCGCTGCTGAAGGAGTTGTTCGCGAAAGATCCGGAGCGCGCGCAGCGCCGGCTCGTACATGTGCCGGTCGGTCGTTTCGCGGAGCCGGAGGAGCTGGCGGCCGCGGTCGCGTTCCTCGCCAGCGACGACGCCTCGTTCATCACCGCATCGACGTTCCTCGTCGACGGGGGCATCAGCGCCGCGTACGTGACCCCGCTGGTTGAGTAGCGCGAAGCGCGTATCGAAACCATGACGATCGACGACGCGGTCTTCCGGCCGGTGCGTTCGGGCAACTCGCTCGAAGACACGGTCGCGCGTCTGATGCAGACCATCCGCCTCGGCGTCGTCGGGCCGGGGGAGACGCTGCCGAGCGAGCGGGAGCTCGCGATGCGGTTCTCGGTCAGCCGCGACACCGTGCGGGAGGCGATCCGCGAGCTCAGCGACACCGGCTACCTGAGTTCGCGACGCGGCCGCTACGGCGGAACGTTCGTCAGCGACCCACTGCCGGACCCCCCGGTCGCCCCGCTCGTGCCGGTGACGGCCGACGAGCTCGACGATCTGCTCGGGCTGCGCGAGATCCTGGAGACGGGGGCCGCCCGCGCGGCGGCGCGGCGCACCCTCGACGGCGAAGCCCGCGCCACCCTCTGGACCCGCCTCGGGGAGGTGGGTGCGGCATCCACTGCCGATTACCGCCGGCTCGACTCGCGCCTGCACCTCACGTTCGCCGAGATGGCGGGAGTGCCGTCGCTGGTGACCGCGATGGCTGACAACCGCAGCCGGATCAACGAGCTGCTCGACAGCTTCCCGCTGCTGCCGCGCAACATCGAGCACTCCAACCGTCAGCACGAGGCGATCGTGCTGGCGATCCTGTCGGGCAACGAAGACGGCGCGGCCGAGGCGGTGCGGGAGCACCTCGAGGGGTCGGCGACCCTGCTGCGCGGGTTCCTGGGGTAGCTCAGACCGACGGCTTGGGCGGCTTCGGCGCGCGCGGGGCGGGCTTCGTCGCGGTGGTCGGCGCGGCGGCAGCAGGGGCCGCAGCAGCCGACGCCGCGGGCCGGTTCGGCAGCACGCCGTCGTGCGCGCCGTGGTTACGCAGGTACAGCTTCGCGGCGCGAGTGCCGATCAGCAGGAACCGCACGAACAGCACGATCACCGCGAGCCAGATCAGGAACAGGAAGAATCCCGCCACCCACGAGGCGACCATGCCCCAGATCTCGAAGAAGTTCCAGTTGCCCGGTCCCCAACCCCACATCAGTAGTCCTCTGCTTCCTTGTTCTTCTCGATGACGGTGCCGACGGCGATGCCGAGGGCGGCGAGTGCGCTGACCCACATCAGGATGAGGCGCCAGTCCCGCGGACCGGTCGCGGTCGTCTTCGCAAGCCCGATGAAGGAGAACACAGCACTGAGCACCGGGATGCTGAAGAGGTACTTGCGCATTCCCTCACGCTACCGCGGCACGGCTGGCGCAGGCGAGGCTCCCAGGCGGCTCTTAGGCGCGGCGCTCTTCGCGGCGTGCCCGGCGTGCGTCGCGGCCGGTGGCGCCGGCCGGAACCGGCAGCGGCTCGCGCACCGCGTGGTCCTGCGACAGGTGCTCGCGCGCGAAAGCGACGGTCTCGACGAGCAGCGCCATCTTCTTGCGGGTGTCGCGCACCTTGTGGGTGACGACCTCCGCGACGATCTGGCCATCCCATCCACTGTTCGCCAGGTACTGCAGGGTCTCGGCGACCGGCTGGGTGCCGCGGCCGGGGGCGAGGTGCTCGTCGAACATGTTGCCTTCGTCGGCCGACCTGGTGCCGTCGCAGAGGTGGATGTGGCGCAGCTTGTCGCCCATCGCCATCGCCATCTCGAGAGAGTCGCGACCGGACAGCGAGGCGTGCGAGAAGTCGAGCGTCATGCGGTCGACGTCGAGGTCGAGCGGGTCGGGGCTGGGGGCGTACGCCTTCAGCTGCTTGCCCGCGATCTTCCACGGGAACATGTTCTCCACGCAGATCTCGACGCCCGTCTTCGCCCCCACCTCGCGCACGAGGCGCTCGAAGTCGGTGGCGTAGCTGGCCTGCCAGCGGAACGGCGGGTGCACCACCACGGACCGGGCGCCGACCTCCGCCGCGAGCTCGGCCGAACGCAGCAGCTTCACGCCCGGGTCGCGCCCCCACACGTTGGTGGTCAGCAGCAGCACCGGCGCGTGGATCGCCATGATCGGCATCTCGTACCTGTCGCTCAGCGCCAGCAGGGAGGCCGCGTTCTGGGTCGCCGAGTCGCTGGTCACCATGACCTCGATGCCGTCGTATCCCGCGTTGCGCCCGAGACGGAAACCGGCTTCGAGACCGAGGGGGAACGCGCACGAGGTGCTCATGCCGATGGAGATCATTCCGACCAACCTACTGGGGAGATGTGTCGCGCGTGTGACACCTGTCCGAGTGGTTCGCAACCCTCAGGTGGGTCGTTTGCTTCGCTGATACCGTGGCGGGCATGGCCGACGAGACGTACTCCTTCGTCGTCGTCTCCAACCGCCTCCCCGTCGATCACGTCGTCGACGAGGACGGCACCGCAGGCTGGCGGGCTTCGCCGGGCGGGCTGGTCACGGCGCTCGAACCGGTGATGCGCGCGTCCGACGGCGCCTGGGTCGGCTGGGCCGGGCAACCCGATCTGGTGCTCGACGCATTCGACCACGACGGCATCCGGATCGTGCCGGTGCCGCTCAGCCCGGAGGACCTCGAGAACTACTACGAGGGCTTCAGCAACGACACCCTCTGGCCGCTGTACCACGATGTCATCGCCCAGCCGGGATACCACCGCGTCTGGTGGGACAGTTACGTCGCCGTCAACCAGCGCTTCGCCGACGCGACCGCCGCGGTCGCCGCGGAGGGCGCGATCGTCTGGGTGCAGGACTACCAGCTGCAGCTGGTGCCGCGCATGCTGCGCCTCGCCCGGCCGGACCTCACCATCGGGTTCTTCAACCACATCCCGTTCCCGGCATACGGCATCTACTCGCAGCTGCCGTGGCGCACCCAGATCATCGAGGGGCTGCTCGGCGCCGATGTCGTCGGGTTCCAGCGGGTCGCGGACGCGGGCAACTTCTCGCGGGCAGTGCGCCGGCTGCTGGGGTTCTCGACGAAGAGCCCGTTCATCGAGGTCCCTGCCGGCCCGGAGGGGCCCGCGCGACGGGTGATGGCGAAGCCGTTCCCGATCTCGATCGACGTGGAGTCGTTCGAAGCCCTGGCCGCGAGCCCCGAGGTGCAGGCGCGGGCCGCGCAGATCCGCCACGACCTCGGCGACCCGAAGATCGTGATGCTCGGCGTCGACCGCCTCGATTACACGAAAGGCATCGGCCACCGCCTGAAGGCGTTCGGCGAGCTGCTCGCCGAGGGGCGACTGGATGTCGAAGACGTCACGCTGGTGCAGGTCGCCAGTCCCAGCCGCGAGAGGGTCGAGGCGTACCAGCAGCTGCGCGACGAGATCGAGCTGACCGTCGGACGCATCAACGGCGACTACGGCACTATCAGCCACCAGGCCGTCAGCTACCTGCACCACGGGTTCCCGCGCGAGGAGATGGCGGCGCTCTACCTCGCCTCCGACGTGATGCTGGTGACGGCGCTGCGCGACGGGATGAACCTGGTCGCCAAGGAGTACGTCGCCGCGCGCTTCGACGAGGACGGCGTGCTGGTGCTGAGCGAGTTCACCGGCTCCGCCGACGAGCTGCGGGCGGCGCTGCTCATCAACCCGCACGACATCGACGGGCTGAAAGACGCGATCCTGCGTGCGGTCGAGATGCCGCGGCCGGAACGGCGCAAGCGCATGCGCTCGCTGCGCAAACGCGTCCGCGAGAACGACGTGAACCACTGGGCCGACTCGTTCATCTCCGCCCTGCATGCCGCCGACGCCTCCGAAGAGGATCCGCTGGGCGCACTCGAGTGGACGGTCGACCGTCCCCTCCGCCGCCGGAGGCGATGATGGCGCAGATCCCCGGTGCGCTCACCGGCGCGCTCCGCGAGCTCGCGCGCACCCGCAAGCTGCTCGTCGCGCTCGACTTCGACGGCACCCTCGCCCCCGAGGTCGACTCGCCCGAGCAGGCGCGTGCGCTGCCCGAGGCTCGGGATGCCGTGCTGCGGCTGCTGCGCCTGCCCGGCACCCGGGTCGCCCTGGTCAGCGGGCGCTCGCTCGCCAGCCTGATCGAGGTCGCCGACCTGCCCGACAACGTGCTGCTCGTCGGGTCGCACGGCATCGAGATCCGGCTCGACGACCCCGACGACAAGCTGTCGCTCAACACGGCGGAGCTGGAGCAGGTCGACGTGCTGCACGAGGTGCTCGGCGAGGTGGCGGATTCGATCGATCAGGTGTGGCTCGAGGCGAAGCCCGCCGGCTTCGCACTGCACACCCGCCTCGCGACGGAGCACAACTCGCGCGTCGCCCACCTCGTCGCGCTCAGCGAGGCGCAGGCGGAGGTCGAGAACGTCACCGTGCGGGAAGGCAAGAACGTGCTCGAGTTCTCGGTGCGCGCCACCACCAAAGGGGAAGCCGTCGAGCACCTGCGCCGCTACACGGCGGCCGACGCGGTGTTCTACGCCGGAGACGATGTCACCGACGAGGACGCGTTCGCGGCGCTGCTGCCGCACGACGTCGGCGTGAAGAGCGGGTCCGGCCCGACGGAGGCGGCCTACCGCGTCGACGGTCCGGAGCAGATCGCCGCCGTGCTCAGCGCGCTCGCCACCTTCCGCGAGGGCGACGTGCACGAGCAGTGACCTCAACCGGCGGTAGCCGCGCGTCAGCGCCCCGTTCCGCGCGGCGGTAGCCTCTTTTCCATGGCACAGCCCGACCACAAGCCCCGCTCTCGCACGGTCACCGACGGCATCGAAGCCACCACCAGCCGCGGGATGCTGCGCGCGGTCGGCATGGGCGACGCCGACTGGGACAAGGCCCAGATCGGCATCGCCAGCTCGTGGAACGAGATCACCCCGTGCAACCTCTCCCTCGCGCGGCTCGCGCAGGCGGCGAAAGAGGGCGTGCATGCCGGCGGCGGCTACCCGCTGCAGTTCGGCACGGTCAGCGTCTCCGACGGCATCTCGATGGGTCACGAGGGCATGCACTTCTCCCTGGTCAGCCGTGAGGTGATCGCCGACTCCGTCGAGACGGTGATGCAGGCCGAACGACTCGACGGCTCCGTGCTGCTGGCCGGATGCGACAAGTCGATCCCCGGCATGCTGATGGCCGCCGCGCGGCTCGACCTGGCATCCGTGTTCCTCTACGCCGGGTCGATCGCGCCCGGCTGGGTGCGCCTCAGCGACGGGACCGAGAAGGACATCACGATCATCGACTCGTTCGAGGCGGTCGGCGGCGTGCTCGCCGGCACCATGAGTCTCGAGGATGCGCACCGCATCGAGTGCGCCTTCGCCCCCGGTATGGGCGCCTGCGGCGGCATGTACACCGCGAACACGATGGCGAGCGTCGCGGAGGCCCTCGGGCTGTCGTTGCCGGGGTCGGCATCCCCCGCCGCCGCGGACGGACGGCGCGACATGTACGCGCATCGCTCGGGGGAGGCGGTCGTGAACCTGCTCAACAAGGGCATCACGACGCGGCAGATCCTGACGAAGGAGGCGTTCGAGAACGCCATCGCCGTCGGGATGGCCCTCGGCGGCTCGACCAACATCGTGCTGCACCTGCTCGCCATCGCGCACGAGGCGGGCGTCGAGCTCGACCTCGACGACTTCAACCGCATCGGCTCCAAGGTTCCGCACATCGGCGACCTGAAGCCGTTCGGCAAGTACGTGATGAACGATGTCGACCGGCGCGGCGGCATCCCGGTGCTGATGAAGGCGCTGCTGGATGCGGGCCTGCTGCACGGCGACGTGCTCACCGTCACCGGCAAGACGATGGCCGAGAACCTGGCCGACATCAACCCGCCCGCGCTCGACGGCGAGGTGCTGAAGACCCTCGACAACCCGATCCACGCGACCGGCGGCCTCACCATCCTGAAGGGCTCGCTCGCACCGGAGGGCGCCGTCGTGAAGACCGCCGGCTTCGACGCCGCCGTGTTCGAGGGCCCCGCGCGCGTGTTCGAGCGGGAGCGCGCCGCGATGGATGCGCTCGCCGCCGGGCAGATCCAGCACGGCGATGTCGTCGTCATCCGCTACGAGGGCCCGAAGGGCGGCCCCGGCATGCGCGAGATGCTCGCGATCACCGCCGCCATCAAGGGCGCGGGGCTCGGAAAAGATGTCCTACTATTGACCGACGGACGATTCTCAGGCGGCACAACCGGCCTGTGCATCGGCCACATCGCGCCGGAGGCGGTGGACGAAGGTCCCATCGCATTCCTGCGGGATGGTGATCTGATACGGGTCGACATAGCCGCCCGGTCGATCGACCTACTCGTCGATCCGGCCGAGCTGGAAGCCCGCCGTGACGGCTGGGCTCCCCTTCCTCCTCGCTATACCCGTGGCGTTCTCGCGAAGTACACCAAGCTCGTGCACTCGGCATCCGAGGGTGCCGTCACGGGCTGACAGATCTCTCCCAAAGGACCGACATGAACGCGCAAGCACCTGCGCCTGCCAAGCCCGCCACCAAGGAACCACTGATCCTCACCGGCTCCGGGGCGATCCTCGCCTCGCTCGAGAAGCTGGGCATCACCGACATCTTCGGCATCCCCGGCGGCGCCATCATGCCCTTCTACGACGAGCTGATGGCCTCGACCTCGATCCGCCACATCCTGGTTCGTCATGAGCAGGGTGCGGGGCACGCCGCCGAAGGCTACGCCGCAGCATCCGGCAAGGTCGGCGTCGCGATCGCCACCTCCGGACCCGGCGCCACCAACCTCGTCACCGCGATCGCCGACGCGCACATGGACTCGGTGCCGATGATCGCGATCACCGGGCAAGTGTTCTCCACCTCGATGGGAACGGATGCGTTCCAGGAGGTCGACATCGTCGGCATCACCATGCCGATCACGAAGCACTCGTTCCTGGTCACCGACCCGGCCGACGTGCCCGCCACCCTGGCGGCCGCGTACCAGATCGCGACCACCGGCCGTCCCGGCCCGGTGCTGGTGGATGTCACCAAAGACGCCCAGCAGAACAAGGCGCCCTTCATCTGGCCCCCCAAGGTCGACCTGCCCGGCTACCGTCCCGTGACGAAGGCCCACGGCAAGCAGATCGTCGCCGCCGCCGAGCTGCTCGTCGAGTCGAAGCGCCCGGTGCTCTACGTCGGCGGCGGCGTGATCCGCTCCGGCGCGGAGGCCGAGCTGAAGAAGCTGGCGGAGAAGACCGGGGCGCCCGTCATCACCACGCTGATGGCGCGCGGCGCGTTCCCCGACTCGCACCCGCAGCACCTCGGCATGCCCGGCATGCACGGCTCCGTGCCCGCGGTGCTGTCGCTGCAGGAGAGCGACCTGATCGTCGCCCTCGGCGCCCGGTTCGACGACCGCGTCACCGGCAAGGTCGCCGACTTCGCCCCGCACGCCAAGGTCGTGCACGTCGACATCGACCCGGCCGAGATCGGCAAGATCCGTCACGCCGACGTGCCGATCGTGGGTGACGCGAAAGACGTGATCGTCGACCTCATCGCCGCGTTCACCGACGCGTCGAAGAAGCAGAAGCCCGACATCGCCGACTGGTGGACCCGGCTCAACAAGCTGAAGGCCGACTACCCCCTCGGCTTCGTCGACGACCCCGACGACGGGCTGCTCGCGCCGCAGGCCGTCATCCAGCGGATCGGCGAGCTCAGCGGGCCGGAGGCGATCTACGCCGCCGGCGTCGGACAGCACCAGATGTGGGCCGCCCAGTTCATCAAATACGAGCGCCCGCACGCCTGGCTGAACTCCGGCGGCGCCGGCACGATGGGCTACGCGGTCCCCGCCGCGATGGGTGCGAAGGTCTCCCAGCCCGACCGTCTCGTGTGGGCGATCGACGGTGACGGCTGCTTCCAGATGACCAACCAGGAGCTGGCGACCTGCACGATCAACGACATCCCGATCAAGGTCGCGATCATCAACAACTCCTCGCTCGGCATGGTGCGGCAGTGGCAGACGCTGTTCTACGACGGCAGGCACTCGTTCACCGACCTCAACACGGGGCACAAGAGCTCCACCGAGCAGACCCGCATGGTGCCCGACTTCGTGAAGCTGGCCGAAGCGTACGGCGCCCTCGGCATCCGGGTCACCAAGCCCGAAGAGGTGGATCCCGCGATCAAGCTGGCGATCGAGACCAACGACCGGCCCGTCGTCATCGACTTCGTGGTGAGCCGCGACGCGATGGTGTGGCCGATGGTTCCGCAGGGGGTGGGGAACTCGCAGGTGCAGTACGCCCGCGACCACGCCCCGGCCTGGGAGGAGGAGTAGCCGATGTCGCGTCACGTGCTCTCATTGCTCGTCGAGAACAAGCCGGGTCTGCTCACCCGCGTCGCCGGGCTGTTCGCCCGCCGCGGGTTCAACATCGAATCCCTCGCCGTGGGGCTCTCCGAGGTGGAGGGTCTGTCGCGGATCACCGCGGTGGTGGATGTCGAGGACCTGCCGCTCGAGCAGGTCACCAAACAGCTCAACAAGCTGGTCAACGTCATCAAGATCGTCGAACTCGACCCGAACCAGTCGGTGCAGCGTGAGCACATGCTGATCAAGGTGAAGGTCGACAACGCCACCCGCTCCGGCGTGCTCGAGGCGGTGAACCTGTTCCGGGCGCGCGTCGTCGACGTCGCGCCGGACGCGCTGGTGATCGAGGTCACCGGCGACAGCGGCAAGGTGCAGGCGTTCCTGCGCGTGCTCGAGCCCTACGGCATCAAAGAGCTCGCACAGAGCGGTCTGCTGGCGATCGGCCGCGGCGGAAAATCCATCACCGAGCGCGTGCTGCGCTCCTAGAGAAAGACGAACATGGCTGAACTCTTCTACGACAAAGACGCCGACCTCTCGATCATCCAGGGCAAGAAGGTCGCGATCGTCGGCTACGGCTCGCAGGGCCACGCGCACGCGCAGAACCTGCGCGACTCGGGCGTCGACGTGCGCATCGCGCTGAAAGACGGCTCGAAGTCGACCCAGAAGGCCGAGGAGGAGGGCTTCACGGTGATGAACGTCGCCGACGCCACCGAATGGGCCGACCTGATCATGATCCTGGCGCCCGACCAGCACCAGCGCGGCATCTACAGCGAGTCGATCAAAGACAACCTGAAGCCCGGCAAGACCCTCGCCTTCGCGCACGGGTTCAACATCCGCTTCGGCTACATCGACGCGCCCGAGGGCGTGGATGTCATCCTGATCGCCCCGAAGGCCCCCGGCCACACGGTGCGACGCGAATTCGTGGCCGGCCGCGGCATCCCGGACATCATCGCCGTCGAGCGCGACGCCTCCGGCCACGCCTGGGACGTCGCCCTGTCGTACGCGAAGGCGATCGGCGGCACCCGCGCCGGCGTCATCAAGACCACGTTCACCGAGGAGACCGAGACCGACCTGTTCGGCGAGCAGAGCGTGCTCTGCGGCGGCACCTCGCAGCTCGTCATGTACGGGTTCGAGACCCTCGTCGAGGCCGGCTACCAGCCGGAGATCGCCTACTTCGAGGTGCTGCACGAGCTGAAGCTCATCGTCGACCTCATGTGGGAGGGCGGCATCGCCAAGCAGCGCTGGAGCGTGTCGGACACCGCCGAGTACGGTGACTACGTCTCCGGACCGCGCGTCATCGACCCGCATGTGAAAGAGAACATGAAGGCCGTTCTCGCCGACATCCAGTCGGGTGCGTTCGCGAAGCGCTTCATCGCCGACCAGGATGCCGGGGCCCCCGAGTTCCTCGCGTTGCGTGAGAAGGGCGCGCAGCACCCCATCGAGACCACCGGACGCGACCTGCGGGCGCTCTTCGCCTGGAAGCAGCAGGACGCCGACTACACGGAGGGTTCGGCCGCGCGCTGAGTTCCGTCCACCGGGCGAGTCCGGGCGAGAGGGGCGTCTCCGGACGCCCGTTCCGTCCCGACCCGCCCGGTTTCGCGTTCGACGCATCAGGACGCCGACGACACGGGCAGGATGGTTCCGTGGACCGCGGAACCCCTGTCACCACCGTCGACGAACTCGAAGCGCTGATCGGCACGCCCGAGCCGCGCACGGCGAACAAGGCCCGCGCGGTCTTGCACGCGGTGGACCGGCAGTGGCTGGCCGCCAGTCCGCTGCTGTTCATCGCCACCTCCGACCCGTCGGGGGCGCTCGACGTGTCACCGAAGGGCGACCCGGCCGGGTTCGTGCGCGTGCTCGACGACCGCACCATCGCCATCCCGGAACGCCCCGGCAACCGGCGGGCCGACGGGTTCCACAACCTGCTCGGAAACCCGCATGTCGGGCTGATCTCCGTGATCCCCGGCCGCGGCGACACCCTGCGCATCAACGGGCGCGCCACCCCCGTGCGCGACGCCCCGTTCATGGACGACATGGTGGTGCGGGGACATCGGCCGGCGGTCGCGCTCGTCGTCGACATCGATGAGGTGTTCTTCCACTGCTCGAAGGCGTTCCTGCGGTCGAAGACATGGGAGCCGGCGACCTGGGACGCGGAACGCGCCCCGCGCCGCGCCGTCATCGCGAAGCAGGTGGAGCGACAGGACGACCCGATCGAGCTGCTCGAGGAGTACTACGGGCCGTCGTACGGGGACCGCATCTACGGCTGAGGGCTACGCCGGCCGCGGCAGCTCGAGGGCGCTCAGCCCGTGGAGGCTGATCCACGTGCGCTCAGCCTCGACGACCACGGTGGCGAGCACCGCGTCGCAGGCCCGGCAGTGCGCGACGTACCCCATCGCATCCGCGTAGACCATCGACTGGGCGAGCATCGCCAGGTCACCGCAGCCGGCACAGCGACCGGATGCCATGGTCACGTCGAACGTGAACCATTCGGCGAGCGGGCCCGCCAGCACGTTGCCGTCGAGGTGCTGCATCAGGAACCTCCGAAACGCTCGGTGCGGATGCTCGTCGTCGGGTGGCCGAGCTCGACGAGCCAGTTCGCCACGGTCTCGACGAACGGGGTGGGGCCGCAGACGAAGATGCGCGGCGCCCGGTCGGGTGGGTGGATGCGCTCCTCGAGGGCCGCTTTCGTGATCCGGCCCGCGGCGGTCGGCCAGCCGTCGGGCGCCTCGCGCGTGTAGATGAAGTCGACGCCCATCAGCGCCTCGAGCTCCGGGCGGAAGAACACGTCGGCGGCGGTCCGCACCGAGTACAGCAGCCGGAAGTCGGTCGCGTCGCCCGCGGCGTCGTGGGCGGAGAGCATCGCGTAGAGCGGCACCACCCCGGAGCCGCCGGCGATCAGCTGCACCGGCGAGGGCATCAGGTCACCGGCGTCGGGTGCGCGCCACACGAAGAACGCGCCGAGCGGGCCATGCAGTTCGATCTGGTCGCCGACGGCGAGCTCGAGCACCAGGAACGGCGACACCTCGCCGTCGGGCACCTCGTCGACGGCGAGCACCACGCGGGTGCCCTCGCCGGCGGAGGCGATCGAGTACGACCGCTGCGCCTGGTATCCGTCCGGCGCGGTCAGCCGCACGTCGAGGTGCGACCCGGCGTCGTTGCCCGGCCAGGTGGGCACCTCCACCGTGATGCGGCGCGCGGTCGGCGTCTCGGGAGCCACCTCGGTCACCGTGCCCGTGTGCCAGGCGGCGGGTCGCCGGCCGATCACCAGTAGCGCTCCTCCAGCCACGGGTCACCGTGGATGTGGTACCCCGACTGCTCCCAGAAGCCGGGGTCGTCGGTCGGCATCATCGTCATGCCGCGCAGCCACTTGGCGCTCTTCCAGAAGTACAGGTGCGGAACCAGCAGACGCACCGGGCCACCGTGCTCCGGGTCGAGCGGCTCGCCGTCCGCCTCGAACGCGATCCACGCCTTGCCGTCGAGCAGGTCTTCGAGCGGAACGTTCGTGGTGTACCCGCCGTAACTGTGCGCCATCACGTAGTCGTACTGGCTCTCGACGTTCTCGAACACCTTGTCGAGCGAGACGCCGCGCCACGACATCCCGAGCTTCGACCAGTGGGTCACGCAGTGGATGTCGACCGTGATGTCCTCCAGGCCGAGGGCCTGCATCTCGGCCCAGTTCCACCTGTGCTCGGTGCCGGTCTCGTCCTTGATCTCGAACGACCAGTCCTCCGGATCGATCTGCGGGGTGACGCCGGCGCTCAGCACCGGCCAGTCTTCGACGAGCGTCTGACCGGGCGGAAGCCGGTCGTCGCGCTCGCGGTTGCGTCCCGAGAATCCGCGCGTGATGAACGACATGGTTCACCGTACTGCGGCCACCTAGGGTGGGGCTATGACCCTCATGCTCGGGATGCCGTCGCTGCGGCGCGCAGAGCCCGGCACCGAGGGGCGCCCCGACACCGACGCACTCGTCGACCGCTTCGGCCGCGTCGCCCGCGACCTGCGCATCTCGATCACCGAGAAGTGCTCCCTGCGCTGCACCTACTGCATGCCTGTGGAGGGGCTTCCCGCGATCCCGCGCGAAGATCTGCTGACCGCTGCCGAGGTCGCCCGACTCGTGGGGATCGGTGCGCGCGACCTGGGCATTCACGAGGTCCGGTTCACCGGGGGCGAGCCGCTGACGCGCGCCGACCTCGTCGACATCGTGCGGCTCTCCGCGGAGGCCGCCCCCGGCATCCCGATCGCGCTCACGACGAACGGCATCGGCCTCGACACCCGCGCCGCGGCGCTCAGGGCGGCAGGCCTCAGCCGCATCAACGTCTCTCTCGACACGATCGACCGCGAGCACTTCGCACGGCTGACCCGGCGCGACCGCCTCCCGCGTGTGCTCGCCGGGCTGGCCGCCGCATCCGCCGCGGGGCTCGGGCCGATCAAGGTCAACGCGGTGCTGATGCGCGAGACGCTCGGCGACGCCCCCGACCTGCTCGCGTTCGCTCTCGAGCACGACCTGCGCTTGCGCTTCATCGAGCAGATGCCGCTCGACGCCGACGCCGCGTGGAGGCGCGACCACATGGTCCCGGCGGCGGAGTTGCTCGAGGTGCTCGGCTCCCGGTTCACGCTCACCTCGATCGGCCGCGTCGACGACCCGTCGTCGCCGTCCGAGGAGTGGCGGGTGGATGACGGCCCCGCCACGGTGGGCATCATCGCCTCGGTCACGCGCTCGTTCTGCGGCGCCTGCGACCGCACCCGCATCACCGCGGAGGGCACCGTGCGCTCGTGCCTGTTCGGCGACGACGAGACCGACCTGCGCGGGATGCTGCGCGCCGGGGCCTCCGACGCCGAGGTCGCCGACCGCTGGCGTGCCGCGATGTGGAACAAGCAGGCCGGCCACGGCATCGACGCCGCGAGCTTCACCCCGCCGGTGCGGACGATGGGGGCGATCGGTGGCTGAGGTCCGGTTCTTCGCCGCGGCGGCCGAGGCCGCCGGACGGGATGCGTCGCAGACGTCGCTCGCGACCGTCGGCGAATTGCAGGACGACCTCGTCGCCCGATACGGGGATGCGATGGCCCGCGTGCTGCGGAACGGCTCGTTCCTGGTCGACGGCGTCGTCACCCGCGACCGCGCGCGCGCCCTCGGTGCGCGCGTCGACGTGCTGCCGCCGTTCGCCGGCGGCTAGAAGCCCCACCCACTCGGTCGCGCCGTCGGCGAGGTGCTGACGCTTCCAGATGGGCACCTCGGCCTTGATCCGGTCGACCAGCAGCGCGCACCCGGCGAACGCCTCAGCCCGATGCGGGGCGGCGACGGCGGCCACCAGCGCGACATCCCCGACCACGAGCGACCCGATCCGGTGCGCGGCCGCGACGAACAGCCCCGACGACTCGGCGACGTCACGGCACACCTCCGCGAGAAAGGTCTCGGCATCCGGGTGGGCGCTGTACTCCAGGGCGGTGACCGCGGAGCCGTGGTCGTGGTCCCGGATCACGCCCTCGAACACGACCAGCGCCCCATCGGACGACGACAGCACGAACGTCTCCAGCGCCTGCCGGTCGAGGGGGCCGTCCTCGATCGAGGCGTAGAACGCCTCAGGCTCCGTCATGTCCGCTCACCGCGTGGTCGCCGCCCGCGAGCTGATCGTGCAGGTGCGGCAGCAGCGGGTCGAGCACGGCGAGACCGTCGCGCACCCCGCCGGGCGACCCCGGCAGGTTGACGATCACGGTCGATCCGGCGACACCGGCGACTGCGCGGGTGAGCGCCGCGGTCGGCATGGCGGCGGAACCCGCGGCGCGCAACGCCTCGGCGACCCCGGGCAGCTCGCGGTCGAGCACCGCACGCGTCGCCTCGGGGGTGCGGTCACCGGGGTGGATGCCGGTGCCCCCCGTCGTCAGGATCAGCGCGGGCGACTCGGCCACCGCATCCTGGATCGCCGCCGCGATGTCGGCGTCGGGGCAGATCACCGGAGCTGTGATGTCGTACCCGCGCGACCGCAGCCACTCGACCAGCAGCGGGCCGGTGCGGTCCTCGGCGGTGCCGGCGGCGACGCGGGTGGACGAGACGATCACGATCGCGCGCCCGCGGGCCTCGGCAGCCTCGACCACCGGCCAGGTCGACGATTTGCCTCCGGTCTTCGACACCAGGTGCACGTCGGTCAGCGTCGCGCCCGGGTCGACCGCCTTGATCATGTCGTGCAGGGTCAGCCCGGCGATCGCGACGGCGGTGAGCGCCTCCATCTCGACCCCGGTCTTCGCGGTGACCCCGACCGTCGCCGTGATGCCGATGGATGCCTCACCCGGCTCGAACTCGATCGTCACCTTCTCGAGAGGCAGCAGATGCGCCAGCGGGATCAGCTCGCTCGTGCGCTTCGCGCCGGCGATCCCGGCGATGCGCGCGGTGGCGAGCACGTCGGCTTTCGGCAGCCCGTCGGCGAGCACCAGGGCGACCACCTCGGTGGTCGTCTCGAGGCGACCCGACGCGACCGCCTCGCGGCGGGTCACCGCCTTCGCGCCGACGTCGATCATGCGGGCGCGGCCCTGGTCGTCGAGGTGGCTGAGGCTCATAGCTCCCAAGTCTCCACCGGATCGCCCTCCGCCAGGTCCACGACGTCGGCCGGGATGTCGATGATCACGTCGGATGCGGCGAGCGCGGCCACCAGATGCGACCCCGGCCCCGAGACGGTCGCCACGCGATCCGGGTCGAGCCGGGTGCCGCGCAGGAACTGCCGGCGTCCGGCGGCCGAGGTGACCGCATGCGCGAGGCGACGGGTCTCGGTGCGGCGGGGCGGCATCCCGGACAGCTCGCGCAGCAGCGGCGCGACGAACAGCTCGAAGCTCAGCTGACTGCTCACCGGGTTGCCGGGGAAGCACACGACGGGCACGCCGTCGTATGTCGCGAGCGCCTGGGGGCCGCCGGGCTGCATGGCGAGCACGTCGACGTGCGCGCCGAGCGGCTCGAGCAGGTCGCGCACGACCTCGTGCTCGCCCATGGAGATGCCGCCGCTCGTGAGCAGCAGCTCGGCTCCGGCGCCGATGGCCTCGTCGAACACGGCGGAGAGCATGGCGGGTTCATCGGACACGCGTCCCTGTGCCACGAGGTACGCGCCGGCGGCCCGGGCGGCGGCGGCGAGTGCGACGCCGTTCGCGTCGGGGATCTGGCCCGGTCCGAGCGGTGCGCCGGGCGCGACGAGTTCGCTGCCGGTGCTGATGACGGCGACGCGCACCCGGCTCAGCACGTCGACCGTGTCGAGCCCGGCGGCTGCGAGCGCGGCGAGATGGCGCGAGGCGAGACGCCGCCCTGCGGGCAGCAGCATGGCGCCGGCGGCCAGGTCGCTGCCGGGCTCGCGCACGTACTCGCCTGCCTGGCGGGAGCGGGTGATGGTGACCGTGGTGGTCTCGACAGGCTCGACCGCCGAGGTCGTGTCCTCCACCGGAACCACGGCATCGGCTCCCGCGGGGATCGGCGCCCCCGTCATGATCCGGATCGCGGTGCCCGGTTCGAGTGCGCCCGCGTCTCCGGCCGCCGCCGCGACCTCGCGGACGACAGGGAGTGTGACGGGCACCTCGGCGACGTCGGCCGCCCGCACCGCGAAGCCGTCCATCTGCGAGTTGCGGAACGGGGGAAGCGCGATGGGCGACACGATCTCGGCGGCGGTCACCCGATCCAGTGCCGCGAGCAGCGGCAGCGTCTCGGTCTCGCGTGACCGCAGCGGTGCGAGCAGGATCTCGACGCGCGCGACATGATCCGCGACGGGGGTGCGCGCCATCAATACCTCGGCAGCTCGGGGTCGACCTGCACCGACCAGGCGTCGATGCCGCCGGTCAGGTGCCGGGCGCGGGTGAAGCCCGCCTTCTCGAGCACCTCGAGCGCACGCGCCGACCGCACGCCGTGGTGGCAGTACACGACGATCGACGCCGCGCGATCGAGTTCGCCGACCCGGTCGGGCAGCTCGCCGAGCGGGATCAGCACCGAGCCGGGAAGCGACGCGAACGACGCCTCGGGGCGCTCGCGCACATCGAGCAGCAGGGGAGGGTTCTCGTGCACGCCCTCGGTGGTGGGACCGGCGAGCAGCTTCGCCAGCTGGGGCGCGGTGACCGAGCGTGCGGGGTCGGGTTCGCGGATCGCGGTGCGCTCCTCCAGCGATCCGGGGCGCGGCGCGGCGGGGTCCCGGCTGTACGAGATCTCGCGGGTGGTTCCGGTGAGGGCGTCGTAGACGGCGACGCGTCCGAGCAGCGGGTCGCCGATGCCGGTGAGCAGCTTCAGCGCTTCCGTCGCCATCATCGCCCCCGTGACGGCGCAGACCGTGGGGAGCACCCCGGCGACCTCGCAGGTGTCGTCGGCCGCGGCATCCGGTTCTTCGGGGAACAGGTCGCGGTAGTCGATGCCGCGTTCGTCCCAGGCGACCCCGACCTGGCCGGAGTAGCGCAGCGCCGACCCCCAGACCAGCGGGATGGCGCGGATCGCGGCGGCGTCGTTGGCGAGGTAGCGCGTGGCAAGGTTGTCGCTGCCGTCGATCAGCAGGTCAGCGTCGAGCAGCAGGTCGAACGTGTTCCCCGCCGCGAACCGGATGCCGTGGCGTTCGATCGTGACATCCGGTGCCAGCCGCGCCAGGGCATCCGCGGCGCCATCGACCTTGGGGCGCCCGACGTCGGCGGGCGTGAAGAGCGTCTGCCGGTGCAGGTTGCTGGCGTCGACCACGTCGTCGTCGACGATCCCGATGGTGCCGACGCCCGCGGCCGCGAGTGCGGGCAGCACGGCGCTGCCGAGTCCGCCGGCACCGATGACGACGACGTGCGCGTCGGCGAGCCGCCGCTGCGCCTCGCGTCCGAACCCGGTCAGGATGCGCTGCCGCGCGAACCGGGGAGCATCCGGGTCGACGGCCATGCTGCGATTCTGGCATCGACGCCGCGGGGGCCGCTGTGGATGCGGGATAGATTGCCCGGATGAGGCGCGCCGTCATCCTGCTCACCGCCGCTGTGGCGCTCACCGGGTGCGCGGAGGAGGCACCCGTCGACGACGCGCAGATGCACGGCACCCTCACGGTGTTCGCGGCAGCCTCGCTCACCGAGACGTTCGACGCGCTCGCCGCCGAGTTCGAGGCCGAACATCCCCAGGTGGAGGTCGTGCTCAACTATGGCGGCAGTTCGAGCCTGGCGACGCAGATCAGGCAGGGCGCCCCGGCCGACGTGTTCGCCGCGGCGAACGAGTCGACGATGCAGATGGTCGTCGACGCCGGCGACGCGAGCGACGCCCCCATCTTCGCGACGAACACTCTCGTGCTCGTCACGCCCCCCGGCAACCCCGCTGGCGTCACCGGTCTCGCCGACCTCGCCGACCCCGATCTGGCGATCGCCCTGTGCGACCCCGTCGTCCCGTGCGGGTCGGCAGCGCAGACGCTGCTCACGAACGCGGGGGTCACGGCGGTTCCCGACACGCTCGAGGATGACGTCAAGGCGGTCCTCACGAAGGTCGAGCTGGGGGAGGCGGACGCGGGCCTCGTGTACGTCACGGACGCGCACGCGACGGGGTCGACGGTCGAGATCGTCGACGTCCCCGAGGCCCAGCAGGTGATCAACCGCTACCCGATCGCCGTGCTGACGGGCGCCCCGAACCCGGATGCCGCACGCGCCTGGGTCGAGTTCGTCCTGTCGGATGAGGGGCAGGCGGTTCTCTCCGACGCCGGTTTCCTGGCACCCTGATCGCATGAGCCGTGGCGCGCGACCGAGCCCGCTGATCGTCGCCGTCGCGATCGTCGCGCTCGCGTTCCTCGTGCTGCCGCTCGCGGCGCTCGCGATCCGGGCGCCATGGGCCGACCTCCCGCGGCTGCTGACGAGCGAGCCGGTGATGCAGGCGCTCGGCCTGTCGCTGCTCACCGGCGCCCTCTCGACCCTCGCCTGCCTCGTGCTCGGCATCCCGCTCGCGGCGCTGCTCGCCCACAGCACCGGCATCGCACAGCGCCTGCTGCGCGCCGCGGTGACGATCCCGCTCGTCCTGCCGCCGGTGGTGGGCGGCATCGCGCTGCTCCTGCTTCTCGGTCGCCGGGGCCTGCTCGGGCAGTTCCTCGCGGAGGCCGGTCTCGGCATCCCGTACACGACGGGCGCCGTCGTGATCGCGCAGACGTTCGTGGCGATGCCGTTCCTGGTGTTCGCGGTGGAGGGTGCGCTCGGCGCCGCCGACCGTCGCACCGAAGCCGCGGCGGCGACCCTCGGGGCGAGCCGCTGGCAGGTGTTCCGGTTGGTGACGGTGCCGCTCGTCGCGCCCGGCATCGCGGCCGGCGCGGTGCTGTGCTTCACCCGCGCGCTCGGCGAGTTCGGCGCGACGATCACCTTCGCCGGGTCGCTGCCGGGCGTCACGCGCACCCTGCCGATCGCGAGCTACCTCGCGCTGCAGTCAGACCCGGAGGCGGCGATCGCCCTCGCTCTGCTGCTGCTCGTGGTGTCGATCGTAGTGCTGGTGAGCCTGCGCGCCCGCTGGCTGCCGGGGGTGCGGGCATGACCGAGTCGCTCGCGGTCGACGTCGCGGTCGAACGCGACGGCTTCACGGTGACGGCGGCGTTCGATGCGCTGCCCGGACGCCCGCTCGCCCTGGTCGGTCCGAACGGTGCGGGGAAGTCCACGCTGGTGACCGCGATCGCCGGTCTGCTGCCTCTGGCATCCGGGACCATCGAGATCGACGGCCTCGTGGTCAGCAATGCCGCCGCCGTCGTCGCGCCCGAGTTGCGCCGGGTCGGGGTGGTGTTCCAGGACTTTCTGCTGTTCCCGCACCTGAGCGTGCGCGACAACGTGGCGTTCGCGCTGCGGGTGCGCGGCACCGCCCGCGGCGACGCCCGGTCCGGCGCCCAGCCGTGGCTCGAGCGGTTCGAGCTCGACCACCTCGCCGACCGCCGACCCGCGCAGCTGTCGGGAGGTCAGGCGCAGCGGGTGGCGCTGGCACGGGCGCTCGCCTCCGACCCGCAGGTGCTGGTTCTCGATGAACCGCTCGCGTCGCTCGACGTCGAGATCCGGGATGACGTGCGCGCCGACCTGGCACGGCACCTCCGCGAGTTCGGGCGCCCCACCGTGCTCGTCACCCACGACGCGGACGATGTGGCCGCGCTCGCCGACGACATCGTGGTGCTGCAGGAGGGCCGGGTCACCCAGCGCGGCAGCCTCGAGCAGCTGACTGCCCGGCCCGCCACCCCGTACGTGGCGCGTCTCTTCGGCAGTTGAGAGGATGACACGGTGAAGAGGATCGCGGTGCACTTCGGAGCCGGCAACATCGGCAGGGGGTTCGTCGCCCAGTTCCTGCACGAGAGCGGGTACGAGGTCGTCTTCGCCGACGTCAGCGACGAGCTGATCGGCGCGCTGCAGAAGCAGCCCAGCTACCTGGTGCACGAGATCGGCGACGGGGCGCAAGATCACGTGGTCGACGGCTACCGCGCGATCAACAGCCGAACGCACGAAGCAGACGTGGTGGAGGCGATCGCCTCCGCCGACCTGGTCACCACGGCGGTCGGCGCCCGCATCCTGGCGTTCGTCGCCCCCGTCATCGCGAAAGGGATCGACGCCCGCGCCGCCGGTGCCCGCCCGCTCGCGGTGATCGCGTGCGAGAACGCGATCGGCGGCACCGACATCCTGGCTGCGGAGGTGAGGAAGCACACCGCCGCGGAGGGGGTGCTGTTCGCGAACTGCGCGATCGACCGCATCGTCCCCGAGCAGGAGGGCGGGCTCGACGTCACGATCGAGTCGTTCTTCGAGTGGGTGGTCGATCGCACGCCGTTCGCGGGCGCGGAACCGGAGATCTCGGGCGTCACCTGGGTCGACGACCTCACCCCGTTCATCGAGCGCAAGCTGTTCACCGTGAACACCGCGCATGCCGCCGCGGCGTATCACGGGCGCGACCGCGGCTGGGTGTCGATCCGCGAGGCGCTCGCCACCCCCGAGCTGCAGGCCGAGGTGCGCGCGGTGCTCGACGAGACGAAGACCCTGCTGGTCGAGAAGCACGGCTTCACGCCCGACGAGCAGCAGGCGTACATCGAGAAGACCCTGAAGCGCATCTCGAACCCCGACCTGCCCGATACCTGCGAGCGGGTCGGCCGCGGACCGCTGCGCAAGCTGTCGCGGCACGAGCGGTTCATCGGTCCGGCCGCCGAGCTGGTCGAGCGCGGGCACACCGCGTGGGATCTGCTGAACGCCGTCGGCGCCGCCCTGCGCTTCGACGTACCGGAGGACGCGGAGAGCGTCGAGCTGCAGGCGCTGCTCGCCAGCGGCGCGAGCGCGGAGCACATCGCCGAGACCGTCACCGGCCTCGAACCCTCCCACCCCCTCTTCCCGCACGTCGTCGAGGTCGTGCAGTTGCGGCTCGACCGGTGAGCGATCCCCGCGACGACGACCTGCGCGACGACGACGAGGAGGCGTTCCACTGGGCCGGTGACGAGGTCGGCGGCCGTGAGGGCTCGCACCTCCCCGTGCAGCAGACGGCTCGGGATGCCGCAGAGGCTCCCGCGGACGACGAGCGTGCCCCGGCGGGCCCCCCTGCGCGCGCCGGCATGGCGCTGCTCACGGGGATCTTCGCGCTGCTCTACCTCACGCTCACGGTCGGCTGGATCCTCGGCACCCAGTACACCTCCGCCGGAACCGGTCAGCTGCTGCCGCAGGTGCTGTGGCAGTTCGGCGAGTTCACCGCGATCATCGCGGCCCCCATGTGGTTCGGCACGACGGTGCTGCTGACCGCGTCGAAGCCCGGCGTCCGCGCCGGGTTCCTGATGCTCGGGCTCGGGGTGCTCTTGCCGTGGCCGGTCCTCCCACTGCTGGCGGTGGGATCGTGAGGGGCGGGGTGATCACGCTGACGCTCCTCTTCGGGCTGCTGCACGTGTGGGCGTTGTTCCAGGGCGTGTCGAACCTGATCGCCGTCCCCGGTTTCTACACGCAGACCGGCCTGGGGCAGTACATCCCCTGGTGGCTGCTCGTGCTCGGGGTCATCGTCCCGGTCGCCGGCTTCGTCGCGGCGATCCTGCTGGGACGCGGTCGCCTGCTGTCGCACCGCGTGGCGCTGCTGCTGGTGTCCCTCGCCACGGCCAACGCGTTCGTCCTCTCCGCCGGAGCGCTCGGGCCGATCCTGCTGGCGTTCCAGGCGGGGTAGCCGCGGGGCGTCACACGGTCGGGGGGCGTCCCGGGGCTGCACTAAACTGGCGCTTCCGCCGCCGCCCCGACAACGATCCCGAAGGAACTCCGTGGCCAAGCCGGTCGTCCTGATCGCCGAACAGCTCTCACCCGCCACCGTCGAAGCCCTCGGGCCCGACTTCGACATCCGGGAGGTCGACGGCACCGACCGGCCCGCGCTGCTCTCCGCGCTCGCCGACGCCAGCGCCGTGCTGATCCGCTCCGCCACCCAGATCGACGCGGAGGCCATCGCCGCCGCACCGCAGCTGAAGGTGGTGGCCCGCGCCGGCGTCGGCCTCGACAACGTCGACCTGCCGGCCGCCACCAACGCCGGCGTCATGGTGGTGAACGCCCCCACCTCCAACATCATCAGCGCCGCCGAGCTGACCATCGGCCACATCCTGTCGCTCGCCCGCCACATCCCGGCCGCGCACGCGTCGCTCGCGGCGGGGGAGTGGAAGCGGTCGAAATACACCGGCATCGAGCTCTACGAGAAGCGCATCGGCATCATCGGGCTCGGGCGCATCGGAGCCCTCATCGCCTCACGCCTGCAGGCGTTCGGCGTCGAGATCGTCGCCTACGACCCCTACGTCACCGAGGCGCGCGCGCAGCAGCTCGGTGTGACCCTGCTGCCGCTCGACGAGCTGCTCGCCACCAGCGACTTCGTCACCATCCACATGCCGAAGACGCCCGAGACCACCGGCATGATCGGCGCGACGCAGCTGAAGTCCATGAAGAAGACCGCCTACGTGATCAACGTCGCGCGCGGCGGTCTGATCGACGAGAAGGCTCTCGCGGCCGCGTTGAAAGCCGGCGAGATCGCCGGCGCCGGCATCGACGTGTTCACCGCGGAGCCGCCGGCGGACGATGCGCTGACGAGTCTCCCCAACATCCTGGTCACCCCGCACCTCGGCGCCTCGACCGACGAGGCGCAGGAGAAGGCGGGCGTCTCGGTGGCCCGCTCGGTGCGGCTGGCGCTCGGCGGCGAACTGGTGCCGGATGCCGTCAACGTCGCCGGGGGAGTGATCGACACGATGGTGCGGCCCGGCATCCCGCTGATGGAGAAGCTCGGTCAGATCTTCGCCGGCCTCGCCGACGGCGCTCTCGCCTCCATCGACGTGGAGGTGCGCGGAGAGATCGCGGCGCTGGATGTCAGCGTGCTGAAGCTCGCCGCTCTGAAAGGCATCTTCTCGAACGCGGTCACCGAGCAGGTCTCCTACGTCAACGCGCCGCTCCTGGCCGAGCAGCGCGGGATCGCGGTGCGGCTGGTGCAGGATCCGGTGAGCGAGGAGTACCGCAACGTGCTCACCATCCGGGGAGCGACCGGCGACGGCGCCCGGTTCTCGGTGAGCGGCACGCTCACCGGGCCGAAGCAGGCGGAGAAGATCACCGAGATCAACGGCTACGACGTCGAGGTCCCGATGGCGGAGCACCTGATCGTCATGCTGTACACCGACCGGCCCGGCATCATCGCCGTGTTCGGACGCGAGCTGGGCGACGCCGAGATCAACATCGCCGGGATGCAGGTGGCGCGTCAGAAGAAGGGCGGGCAGGCGCTGAGCGTGCTCACCGTCGACTCGCCGGTGCCGTCGGAACTGCTGGAACGGGTCGGTACCGCGATCGATGCGACCCTGCTGCGCGAGATCGACGTGGTCGCCGGCTGAACGGCGACCACGCCGACTTTTGGCTTAAACCGGCTCGTCGCCCGAGATGGTGGTGCTGCGCTCGGCGACGCGCTCCCCGGCCGGGGTGACCGTGCGCTCCGTCGTGACGGCGCTGCGACGGCGCATCAGCAGTGCGAGACCGATGATCGTCACCACCACGCCGGCGCCCATCAGCAGGTAGCCGACGAGATCCAGGTTGACCCAGTCGACGGACACGTTGACCGCGAAGGTCAGGATCGCGCCGACGACGAACAAGAAGATTCCGAGTCCGATACTCATGGCACCGACGGTACGTCCGGATTCGCCGAGCAATCCTCCACGGGCCGGATTAGGCCGGGCGGCTAGGCTGAGGGCATCCGGAGAGGCCCGGAATACCAGGCCGGAGCCGCATCCTGGAAACCGCCTGATACTCCGCTGACCGTCGCCCAAAGGAGCACCGTGACCCGCACTCTCGACCTCGCCGTCATCGGCGGCGACGGCATCGGCCCCGAGGTCACCGCCGAGGCGATCAAGGTGCTGAAGACCGTCGCGGACGTGCGCACCACCGAGTACCCGTTCAGCGCCGCCCACTACCTCGAGACCGGCGAGGTGCTGACCGACGACGACCTCGCCGCCCTCGCCCGGCACGAGGCGATCATCCTCGGCGCCGTCGGGGGCGACCCGCGCGAACCGCGACTGGCCGGCGGGATCATCGAGCGCGGCATCCTGCTGAAGCTCCGGTTCGCTTTCGATCACTACGTCAACCTGCGGCCGACGCGTCTCTTCCCGAGCGTGGCGTCGCCGCTGACATCCCCGGGCGACGTCGACTTCGTCGTCGTGCGCGAAGGCACCGAGGGTCCGTACGTCGGCAACGGCGGCCGGCTGCGCGCCGGCACGCCGCACGAGATCGCCAACGAGCTCTCCATCAACACCGCCCACGGGGTGGAGCGGGTCGTGCGGTACGCGTTCGCGCTCGCGCAGAAGCGCCGCAAGAAGCTCACCCTCGTGCACAAGACCAACGTGCTCACCAACGCCGGCCAGCTCTGGAGCGAGACGACGAAGCGGGTGGCGGCGCAGCATCCGGATGTCGACTGGGACTACCTGCACGTCGACGCCGCGACCATCTTCTTCGTCACCGATCCTGCTAGGTTCGACGTGATCGTCACAGACAACCTCTTCGGCGACATCCTCACCGATCTGGCCGGCGCTATCAGCGGCGGCATCGGACTGGCGGCCTCGGGCAACATCAACCCCGACGGCACCTTCCCCTCGATGTTCGAGCCCGTGCACGGTTCGGCTCCCGACATCGCGGGTCAGCAGAAGGCGGACCCCACCGCCGCGATCCTCTCCACCGCGCTGCTGCTCGACCACCTCGGTCTGGCGGAGGCGGCGGCCCGGGTCGAGGCGGCGGTGATCGCCGACCTCGCCGAACGAGGAACCGCCACCCGCACGACATCCGAGATCGGGTCTGCCATTGCAGCCCGATTGGACGCACACTAGGAGCACCATGAGCACCGTCAACCTCCTCCCCATGGCCCAGCAGGACCTGCTCTGGCAGGTCACCCGCAACCCCGAGGCCAAGACCGACGCCGAGCGCGCCGAGCTGCTGAAAGACCCCGGCTTCGGCAAGGTCTTCACCGACCACATGGTCGACATCTGCTGGAGCGAGAAAGGCGGCTGGCACCGCCCGCGCGTGCAGCCCTACGGCCCCATCGCCCTCGACCCCGCGGCCGCCGTGCTGCACTACGCGCAAGAGGTGTTCGAGGGGCTGAAGGCGTACCGGCACGCCGACGGGTCGATCTGGACCTTCCGCGCCGACCAGAACGCCGCGCGCATGCAGCGCTCCGCCCGCCGGCTGGCTCTGCCCGAACTGCCGGCCGAGTACTTCATCGACTCGCTGAAGCAGCTGATCGCCGTCGACGGCGACTGGGTGCCGACCGCCGACGAGACCAGCCTCTACCTGCGGCCGTTCATGTTCGCGAAAGAGGCGTTCCTCGGGGTGCGTCCCGCGGCGAAGGTCAACTACTACCTGATCGCGTCGCCCGCCGGCGCCTACTTCTCCGGCGGCATAACCCCGCTCGAGATCTGGCTGTCGTCGCGCTACACGCGCGCCGGCCACGGCGGCATGGGCCAGGCGAAGACCGGGGGCAATTACGCGTCCTCCCTCGTCGCCCAGGCCGAGGCGTACGAGAACGGCTGCCAGCAGGTGCTGTTCCTCGACGCGCAGGAGGGCACGTACCTGGAGGAGCTCGGCGGCATGAACATCGTGCTCGTCACCAAGGACAACCACCTCATCACCCCCGACAGCGACTCGATCCTCGAAGGGATCACGCTCGACTCGATCCTGCAGCTGGCCGTCGACCGCGGCTACACGGTGGCGCAGCGCCGGGTCTCGCTCGAGGAGTGGCGTTCCGGGGTGGAGTCCGGCGAGATCGTCGAGGCCTTCGCCTGCGGCACCGCGGCGGTGGTCACGCCGATCTCGGTGGTGCGCAATGACGAGGTCGAGATCCGGATGCCGCAGCGGTCCGACGACGAGCGGATCGCCCTGTCGCTGCGTCAGGAACTGACCGGCATCCAGTACGGCCGCATCGACGACCGACACGGCTGGATGCTGCGATTGGACGCCTGAGACGCAGGTTTTTTGCACCAGATCCCGCGTAACGTGGGATCTGTGACAGCGTACGTCTCGGCTTTCGAGCTCTTCTCCATCGGGGTCGGGCCCTCGAGTTCGCACACCGTCGGACCCATGCGCGCCGCCCGCGATTTCGCCGACCGTCTCGCGGCATCCGGTGACCTCGCCCGCGTCGCGCACCTGCACTGCCAGCTGTTCGGCTCGCTCGGCGCCACCGGCATCGGGCACGGCACCCCGGATGCGATCGTCGTCGGGCTCGCCGGCGCGGCCCCCGAGACGGTCGACCCCGCCGCCGTGCGTCAGGCGTGGTCGGACTGGGTCGACGGCACCCCGCTGATGCTCGCCGGCAGCCGGCCCGTCCCGTTCGCGCGCGAGGACATCTCGTTCCATCCCTTCACGCGCAAAGAGGCGCACCCGAACGCGATGACCCTCATCGCCACCGACGGCGCCGGCGCCGTCGTCTCGGAGGAGACGTACTACTCGATCGGCGGCGGCTTCATCCGCCGGGACGGCGAGCCGGTGGATGCGTCGGCGCACGACTACCCCTTCCGGTTCGCCAGCGCCGACACGCTGCTCGCACTCTGCGCCGAGCACGACCTCACCATCGCCGGTCTCGCCCGCCGCAACGAGGAATCCCGCCGCAGCCGGGAGGACGTGGACGCCGGCCTCGACGCCATCTGGCACGCCATGGACGGTTGCATCGAGGCGGGACTGCACGCCGACGGGATGCTTCCCGGCATCCTGCAGGTGAAGCGCCGGGCCGGCGCGATCCGCGAGCAACTGGATGCCGGGGTCGGCCAGACCGCGCTCCCCGGAGACTGGCTCGGCACGTACGCCCTCGCCGTCAACGAAGAGAATGCCTCGGGTGGGCGCGTGGTGACCGCGCCCACGAACGGTGCCGCCGGCATCCTGCCCGCCGTGCTGAAGTACTGGGTGGAGTTCGTGCACGAGGGCGGCGACCCGCTGCCGGGGACGCGGGCGTTCCTGCTCACGGCGACCGCGCTGGGGTCGCTGTTCAAGGCGAACGCCTCGATCTCGGGAGCCGAGGGCGGCTGCCAGGCGGAGGTCGGTTCGGCCTGCGCGATGGCGGCGGGCGGGCTCACCGCGGTGATGCACGGCACCCCGGAGCAGGTGGAGAACGCCGCCGAGATCGCGATGGAGCATCACCTCGGCCTCACCTGCGACCCGGTGGGCGGCCTCGTGCAGATCCCGTGCATCGAGCGGAACGCGATTGCGGCATCCACCGCGGTCACTGCCGCCCGGCTCGCGATGCGCGGCGACGGCTCCCACTATGTGTCGCTCGACACCGTCGTCGAGACGATGCGCCAGACCGGCATCGACATGTCGACGAAGTACAAGGAGACGAGCGAGGGCGGGCTCGCGGTGAACGTCGTCGAGTGCTGATTCTGCGACTTCATCGAACATATCTTCGAATCTTGGTGTAGACTGATCCGTATCGGGATCGTGCCCCCGTCCTGTTATCGCAAGTGATTGCGACGCATCGCGAGGGATCGAGGTGGGCACGTGACGGTCGATGTCAGGGTCGACGCGCTGGTCGCTGCCGCCCGCGAGCTCGCCGACGTACTTGCCGCCCCGTCCTCCACTGGCCCCGCGCTGGTCGAGGCGCTGACGATCCTCGGCAGGCTCACCCGGCTGGCCGACGGCGTGGGCATCTCGCTCGCGGGGCAGTTGGTGACGCTCTCCGATCCGGCGCTCGAGCGCCCGCTCGCGACGTCGCTCGGTGAGCGCTCACCCGAGGCGGTGCTGCAGGCGTATGCGGGTCTCGATCCGGCGGAGGCGATGGCCTGGTGCTCTCTCGGCGTCGCCACCGGGCCGCGCGAGACGCTGCTCGGCGAGACGCTGCCGCCGCATCACGAGCCGTTGAGCAAGGCCCTCGCCGACGGGGGCATCCGTGTCGGCAACGCGTCGCGCGTGCTGGCCGTGCTCGACGAGATCGCGCCGTACTCCTCGGTCGGCGAGCGTGCGGAGGTGGAGGAGTTCCTGATCGGCGCGGCGCCGAACCTCAGCGACCGCGGCTTCGCCCGGCTGTGTGCAGAGATCCCCGCCCGGTTCGTGCCCGATCGCCTCGAAGACCGGGATGCCATGGAGCGTCGCCGCGCAGGCGTCGACTTCCGGCGCGCCCGCCACGGCGGCATGCAGCTGGTGGTCGACCTTCATGCCGAGGCCGAGGGCTTCATCCGCGCCGCGCTCGATGCGCGCACGGCACCCCGGCGTCAGCCGTCGTTCGCCGACCTCGCAGACCCGGACCTCGCGGACCTCGACTCCGTAGAGCCCGACCGCCGCACCCTCCGCCAGAAGCGGCTCGATGCGATGGTCGCGATCATGCGCGAGTCGCTCGGAAACGACCACGGCACCGTCGCGGGCACATCGGTGACGATGCACGTCACCGTCGACCTCGCCGTCCTGCGGGGCGGGCCGGGGTCGGCGACCATCGCGGGCGTGGATCGCCGGCTTCCCGCCTCCGCGGCTCGCAGGCTCGCGGCGTCGGCGCAGATCATCCCGGTCGTGATGGGCGGCGACAGCGAGCCGCACGACCTCGGGCGTTCGGCACGGCTGGCCACCGCCTCTCTCAGCGCAGCGCCCTCGCGATCCGCGACGGCGGCTGCATCTGGCCGAGATGCGAGGCGCCACCTGGCTGGTGCGAGGTGGCGCACGTCACCCCGTGGGCAGACGGCGGATTGACCGATCTCGACAATCTCGTGCTGCTGTGCGGGTTTCACCATCGATGCTTCGACCACGACGACTGGCAGCTCGTGTCGACGGCGGGGCGCAGGTACCTGATCCCGCCCGCCTGGGTCGATCACGCCCGGACGCCGCGCCCCATCGCGCGGCCCGGCCGGCGTGCAGCGTGAGGCGCGGACGGTGGTCAGTCGTCGTCCGGCTCGGGCGGCAGCTCCGCGCCGTCGCGTTCATCGCGGTCCGCCCACTCGAGCAGCGGAGCGATGTCGAATACGGCGTCGTCGATTCCGGCATGCAGGTCGCCGAGCCTCGCGTATCGCGCCGGCACGGTGGCGATCGTGAAGTCCTGCGGCACGACATCGGCGACCTCGTCCCACGTGATCGGGGTCGAGACGATGCCGAGCGGGGTGCCGCGCACCGAGTACGCGGACGCGATCGTGTGGTCGCGGGCGTTCTGGTTGTAGTCGACGAAGACCGCCGCCGGGTCGCGGTCTCTACGCCACCAGGTCGTGGTGACATCCTGAGGCGCCCGGCGCTCGACCTCGCGGGCGAAGGCCAGGGCGGCCCGGCGCACGTCCGCGAACCCGTGCTCGGGCGAGATGCGCACGTACACGTGCAGGCCCGATCCGCCGGAGGTCTTCGGCCAGCCGACCGCGCCGAGCTCGTCCAGCACCTCGTGCGCCACCCCGGCCACGCGCTTCACGGTCGCGAAATCGCAGGAATCGCCCGGGTCGAGGTCGATCCTCCACTCGTCGGGTTTCTCGGTGTCGGCGCGGCGGGAGTTCCAGGGGTGGAACTCGACGGTCGACATCTGCACCGCCCACGCGACGTGCGCCAGTTCGGTGACGCACAGCTCATCGGCGGTGCGCTGGTAGCGCGGGAAGAAGACCTTCACGGTCTCCATCCACGGCGGCGCGCCCTGCGGCAGCCGCTTCTGATGCACCTTCTCACCGTCGACGCCGGTGGGGAACCGGTGCATCATGCACGGCCGCTCGCGCAGCGCGTTGACGATCCCGTCGCCGACCGAGAGGTAGTACTCGACCAGGTCGAGCTTCGTCTCGCCGCGCGCCGAGAAGTACACGCGCGACGGGTTCGTGATGCGGACGGTGTGCTCGCCCACCTGCAACTCGACGGGCGGTTCCTTCGGCTCGGCCATGGCGTCAGGCTACGCGCGCCTACGCTGGACACATGTCGAATCCCGCGGGCACCTGGAATGTCACGGTCGCCACCCCGTTCGGCGACCAGGACCTGACGATCGACCTCCGCGTGGACGGCGAGAAGGTCAGCGGGGTCGCGAAGCACCCGGCCGGCACGTTCCCGTTCGACGGCGGACGCTACCGCGACGACCGGGTCGTGTTCGAGGTCAGTCTCGGGGCGCCCGTGAAGACCGACCTGAAGATCACGCTGACGGCCGACGGCGACACGATCTCGGGAACCGCGAAGGCCGGGATCATGCCCTCCTTCACGGTGCGGGGGACGCGGGCCTGACCCGCGTCGACGCTCAGTACCGCGCCAGCGCGTCCGCATCGCGCGCATGGGTCTGCGCGCGGCGGGCGGCGTCGAGCGCCGCGACCGGGTCGGACTCGTTCTCGGCGACCAGCAACTCGCGCTGCCCCTCGGCGAGGCGGGTCCGAGCGCCCGCGCCGCCGCCGTGGGCGCCGATGTAGTCGCTGACGGCGGCGAGTTGCGTGCGCGCCGACACCAGCGCGCCCTCCAGGGCCGAGCGTGCCCCGTCGAGCCGGCGCTGCTGGTTGCGGGCGGCGGCCACCGCGATATCCAGCTTGTCGCTGGCATCCACGAGCCGGTCGAGATCCGCGACCGGGTCACGGCGACCTTTCGCCTTCACGGTGACCAGCTCCGCCTCGAGGGCGGCGATCGCTGTGTTGACCTCCGCACCGGAATCCGGGTCGGGTGGGGCATCGCGCAGGTCGCGGGCTGCCTCCAGGGACAGCTTCTCCTCCGCCTCGATGGCCTGGATGCCGGCCACCGCCTTCGCGAGCTCGTCGCGTCTGCGGTCGATGGCATCCAGCAGCTGGGCCGCCTCGCGGACGGCAGCCTCCGCCGCAGCGAGCTGATCGGTCACCGCGCTCACGGTCGTCGCCGTCAGCGCGGCCTCGGCGTCATCGACGGCCTTCTCCGCCCGGTCCAGCGCAGAGGCGGCGCCGTCGAGGTTGCCGGCGATCACGGCGATCGTCTCGTCGGGGTAGCGCTTCTTCAGGTCGGCGAACGTCGCCTCGCTCCCCACCCGCCGGTCGCGCGCCGCAGCGATGTTGCGGCGCGTCACTGCGATCGTCTGCGGTGCGTCCGCCTCCGAACGCCGCAGCTGCTGAAAACGCGCCGACTCGGCCTGCACCGTCGTCGAGACCCGGGTGGCCAGCGTCTGGATCTCGCGCGTCCACTCGCGGCGCTGCCGATCGCTGTCCGGTTCTGCGTCGTCGAGCCGCTGCTGGTAGCGGAACGCGCGGTCCAGGTCGGCTTTCGCCGCATCCAGGGCCGCCCGGAAGTCGCGCGTGCGGTCCTCGCCGAACTGCGCCACCGCGTACCCGAGTTCGTCGAGCCCGTCGCGCAGAGCGGTGTCTGCCCGCACCAGGGCGACCCCGGCATCCGTGCGACCGGGAGGCGGTGCGAGCGCGTCGCGACGGGCGCGCCGCGAGAGCAGCACGACGCCGCCGACGGTCAGCACGACGAAGGCGACCACGACGATGCCGACGACGAGCCCGAGGACGGTGCCGAGGTCGGGCATCATGCTCGAATCCTAGTTCGCGAAACCCGCCCGAGGTCCCGAGAATACGGGGACCTCGGTCCTATCGTGGCCGTGTGTGGCATGCCGGTCGACGTGAACCCGAGCTCGAGGACCTCGAGCTCGAGGCTGCGGCTGCCGACGAGCCGGTGGCGGACGTCGTTCCGATGACCGACGGCACCGCGGGTCGCTTCGCCAACGACGTCACCGAGCCGGTGCGCGCCGTCTGGCGTGCCGAGCTCGCGGGCGTCGGCGGGCGCTCGCCGCTCCTCCACTTCGAGGACGGCCCGACCACCCGGATCGAGCTCAGCACGACCCACCCCGGAGGCCTCGCCCGCTTCATCACCGGCACCACGACGCTGCTGTCGCAGCTGATCCGCGACGACATGGCGCTGCGCGGCGCCCGACTGGCGGCCGACCGGATCGCCGCCAAAGGCCTCGAGCTGGCGACCACCCGCGGCATCGACTCGATCAGACTCGGCATCGGGGTCGCCACCTGGGGCTTCGGCGACGACTCGTACTGCGCCCCGATCCTGCTGCGTCCGCTCGCCCTGCGCCGCTACGGCAAAGACGCCGAGCTGAAGCTGCGTGGCGGGCCCGAGCTGAATCCCGCCCTCGCGGAGGCCCTCGAGGCCCAGTTCGGCATCGTGCTCGACGCCGCCGCGTTCGTCGCGCTCAGCGACGCCGACGGCACCTTCAAGCCCAACGCGGTCATCGACCAGCTGCGCGCGCTGACGCGCCACATCCCCGACTTCACCGTGCAGCCGCGGCTCATCGTGTCGTCGTTCGCCGAGGTGGCCGGTGACATGGTCGCCGACGCGCGACTGCTCGAGCACCCGGTGCTGGATGCGCTGGCCGGCAACGCGACGGCGCGCTGGGCGATCGAAGAGGGCTTCACCGCCGTCCACCCGATCGACTCCGATCGGCGTGAGCCGTCGACCGACGTGCTGCTGCTCGACGCCGACTCTGAGCAGGAGAACGTGGTCGCCCAGATCGCCGCCGGCAACTCGGTGGTCGTCAAGACGATGCCGGGCACCGGTGCGACGCAGACCATCGTCAACGCGCTCGGCGCCCTCGTCGGCCAGAACAAGCGCGTCCTGGTGGTGAGCCCCCGCCGCGCATCGCTGCGTGCCATCAGCGAACGGTTCACCGACATCGGGCTCCCCGGCATCTCCGTCACACCGCGCGGCCTCCGCCGCGACATCGTCCGCGGCATCGGCCGCAACGAGAAGGCGCGGCAGCCGAACCTCGGCGAGGTCGACGAGGCGCTGGTACGCCTGCGCAGCGTGCTGCTCGACTACCGCACCGCCCTCAGCAAGGCGGACCCCGTGCTCGGCGTCTCCGTCTTCGACTGCGTGACCGAGCTCTCCCGCCTGGCCCTGCTGCCGAATCCGCCCGCCACCACCGCGCGGCTCGATCGCGCCACCGTCGAGCGCCTCGCCACCGACCGGGCGAGCATCGCGGCGACGATGCTGGAGGCGGCGAAGCTCGGCGAGTTCCGGTACGGCCCCGGCGACTCGCCCTGGTACGGCGCCCAGTTCAGCAGCAGCGAGGAGGCCGGGCGCGCCCACGAGATCGCGAAACGCCTGCACGGCGAGACCCTGCCGCGGCTGCTGGTGCGCGCGCAGCAGGTGATCGGCGCGACCCGCATGCGGCCGTTCGAGACGATCGCCGAACTCGGCGTCTACCTGCGGCTGCTCACCGACATCCGCGACACCCTCGACCGGTTCCTTCCCGCCGTCTTCGACCGGTCGCTGAGCGAACTGATCATCGCGACCGCACCGCGGCGCGAGAACCCGGAGATGTCGCAGGCCAACCGCCGCCGGCTGAAGAAGCTCGCGAAGGAGTACGTGCGCCCCGGCATGCACGTCGGCGACCTGCACGAGGCGCTCAGCGCAATCCAGCAGCAGCGCATCCTCTGGCAGCGGTTCGTGGCGACCGGGGTGAACCCGGAGGTCCCGACCGGCATCTCCGACGTGAACGTCGCGTGGCAGCAGGTCGCCCACGACCTCGCCGTGCTCGACGCCCCGCTCGGTCACACCACGCGCGAGCAGCAGTTCGCGAACCTGCCGCTGCACCGGCTCGGGGAGCTGCTCACCGGGCTCGCCGCGGACTCCGATGTGCTGCAGAACCTGCACGAGCGCAGCGGCATCGTCGGGCGGCTTCGGCAGCTGCAGCTCGACGACCTCATCACCGATCTCGCCCGCCGCCACGTGCCCGACGACCGCGTCGCGGCGGAGCTCGAGCTGGCCTGGTGGCGCTCCGCCCTCGACAGTCTGCTCGCCGCCGACCGCGCGCTGCTCGGCGCCAAGACGGACGTGCTCGAGCGGCTCGAGGCCGACTTCCGCCTCGTCGATGAAGCCCACGCCGCCGGCAGCAGCCAGCTGCTCGGGTGGCAGCTCGCCGAGAACTGGAAGATCGGGCTCGTCGACTGGCCCGACGAGGCCACCTCGCTGAAGCGGCTGCTCAAGAACGAGAGCGTGAGCTCGGCCGAGCTGCAGAATGCCGCCCCGCACCTCTCCCGCGCGATCGCGCCCATCTGGATGGCCTCGCCGTACGAGATGAGCGAGATCACCGACAGCATGGCGTTCGACACCGTGATGCTGGTCGACGCCGGCGCGGTCACCGTCGCCGAGTCGGTCGGGGCGATCCGCCGCGGCAAGCAGGTGGTGGCGTTCGGCGACTCGGTCACCCAGACGCCCGCCGCGTTCGAACTCGCCCTCGACGAACCGGACCCGGCCCGCGAGCCGGTCGCCCCCGACGCCCGCGCCGTCGACGAGCTGCACGCCCGCTCGGCGCTCGCCCAGCTCTCCGGGCTGCTGCCCACTCTCGCACTCACCCGGTCGTACCGGGCCGGCGGCGAAGACCTCGCCGAGCTCGTCAACCGCCGCTTCTACGGCGGCGCGATCGAGTCCCTCCCCTGGGCGGGCACCTTCCTCGGCCACGGCAGCCTGGTGCTGGACTACGTCACCGACGGCACCGGGATGCCGGACCCCGCCTCGGGTGCGGTCGAGAGCGTCGACGCCGAGGTCGACCGCGTCGTCGAACTGGTGATCGAGCACGCGGTCCAGCGTTCCCACGAGTCGCTGATGGTGGTCACCGCGAGCGACAAGCACGCCCTGCGCGTGATGCAGGCGGTTCTCGACGCGATGCCATCGCATCCCGAGCTGGCCGAGTTCGTGGTCGGCGACCGTGCCGAGCCGTTCGACGTGCTGCCGATCGCCCGCGCCGTCGCTCAGAGCCGCGACCGGGTCGTGTTCTCGCTCGGCTACGGCCGCACCCCGCACGGCCGGGTGCTCAGCGACTTCGGTCCTCTCGGGCAGCCCGGCGGGGAGCGGCTGCTCGCGGTCGCGATGACCCGTGCCCGCCGGTCGCTCGTGATCGTGTCGTGCTTCACCTCGGCAGACGTCGAGGACGGCCGGCTTCAGCATGGCGCGATCGCGCTCGCCGAGATCCTGGATGAGGTGGCCGCCCGCCGCGCGGAGCCTCCGCTTCCCGACGACAGCGATCCGATGCTCGTCGACCTGTCGCGCCGGCTCGAGTCGCGCGGACTGCGGGTCGCCCTCGGCCACCGCGGCAAGCTGGGCCTGGTCGCCGCGAACGGCGGCACCTGCGTCGTCGTCGAGACCGACGCGGTGCTCATGAGCCGGTCGCTGCGGGAGTCGCTGCGGCTTCGTCCCGAGGTGCTGCGCCGCCTCGGCTGGCACTACGCGCGGGTGCACGCGTTCGAGCTGTTCGCCGACCCGGAGGCGGTCGCCGACCGCATCGCGCGCCTCGCCGGACTGTCGGCGACCGCGGCGATGACGCAGGAGATCCCGGTCGTTGCCCCGTGACGATGACGACCGCGTGGTCGAGCCTGTCGAGAGCCCCGAGAGCCCCGAGAGCGTCGAGACCGGGCCGAAGCACCGCCGCGTGACGACACCGCCGCCGGATGGCAGCGATCCGACACCGAGCTCGGAGCCTCCGCGGCATCGCCTCGACGAGAACGACGATCGCCTGAACGCCGAGAAGCCGCCGCACTACTGAGCGGGTTTGCTCTGCTCCTTCAGCAGGTCGCGGATCTGCACCAGCAGGTCGGTCTCGCTGAGCGGGGTCTCCGCCGGCTTCTCCTCCTGCTTCTTGCGGAGCGTGATCTTCTTCAGATAGTTCATCGGCACGATGAGCGCGAAGTACACCACGGCCGCGATCAGCACGAACTTGATCAGCGCCGAGATCACGAGACCCCAGGCCAGGATGATGGGGTCGTCGCCGCCCCGGATCACGATCCCGGCGCTCTCGAGGTCTTTCGCATTGAACAGCAGCGCGATGAGCGGATTGAAGATGCCGTCGACGAGCCCGTTCACGATCGCCGTGAACGCCGACCCGATGACGACGGCCACGGCGAGATCGATCACGTTGCCGCGCAAGATGAACTCGCGGAAACCCTTCAGCACGGTTACTCCTTGGAAGCCGGGGAGGCGGGGGCAGCGGGGGTGGATGCGGGGGCGGGTGTGGATGCTGCGGGCGCCGACTCGGAACTCGCGGCTTTCTCCGCGGGTCGCGAGTCGGTGCGGTAGAAGCCGGAGCCGTTGAACGTGACGCCCACGGTGTTGAAGAGCTTGCGCAGCCGGCCGCCGCAGGTGGGGCACTCGGTGAGCGAGTCGTCGGTGAAGGCCTGCTGGATGTCGAACGCGGTGCCGCACTCGGTGCAGCGGTAGGAGTAGGTAGGCATGGGTCCTTGGGCTCGGCCCGGTCAGAAGCTGATGATGCCGCCGGGGGTCACGACGCCGTTCACCGGCTGGTCGTGCCGTTCGCGCGGCACGGTGTCGACGAGCTCGTCGTCGAAGATCACAGCATAGACGGGCGGGCAGCCTTCCATCGATCCGAGGGTCTTGTCGAAGTAGCCGCGGCCCCACCCCATCCGCATGCCGGTGCGGTCGACAGCCGCCGCCGGGATGATGATCAGGTCGACGTCGTTGATCGCGATGGGTCCGAGCAGTTCGCTCGTCGGTGCCGGCAGCCCGAGGAAGTCGACGTCTTCGCCTTCGCCGTCGTAGGGCGCCCAGTCGAGCAGGCCGTCCTCGCGGGACACCGGCAGCAGCACCCGGATGTCCTGGTCGCAGGCCCAGGACAGGAAGTCCCGGGTTCCCGGCTCGTCGGGAAGAGACAGGTACGCCGAGAGCGACCGCACGTTCAGGTCGCTGGCCAGATCGACGAGGTGCTGCGTGATCGCGGCTGCGGCCTCGTCACGCTGTTTCGAGGTCCGGGTGCGCCGGCGCTCGCGTATCTGTGCGCGCAGTGCACGTTTCTGCGTCTCGGCGGGGTCGGCCACCTTCAGAGTCTAGGTTTGTTGCATGCCCTACACGATCTCCAAGGCGGTCATCCCTGTCGCCGGTATGGGGACGCGGTTCCTCCCCGCCACCAAGGCGATGCCCAAAGAGATGCTCCCCGTCGTCGACAAGCCGGCGATCCAGTACGTCGTCGAAGAGGCGGTCGCGGCCGGGCTGCACGACGTGCTGATGATCACCGGCCGCAACAAGACGGCGGTCGAGAACCACTTCGACAAGGTGGGCGAGCTCGAGGCGATCCTGCGCAGCAAGGGCGACCACGAGAAGCTCGAGAAGGTGCGCTACTCCACCGACCTCGCCGATGTGCACTACGTGCGGCAGGGGGATCCGCGCGGTCTCGGGCACGCGGTGCTCCGCGCCAAGATGCACGTCGGGCAGGAGCCGTTCGCGGTGCTGCTCGGTGACGACATCATCGACGAGCGGGACGCGCTGCTGACCCGCATGCTCGAGGTGCAGCAGGGCCTGAACACCACGGTGGTGGCGCTGCTCGAGGTCGACCCGTCGCAGACGCACCTCTACGGCATCGCCACGGTCGAGCCGACCGACACCGACGACGTGGTGCGCATCACCGGGCTCGTCGAGAAGCCCCCGCAGGGGGAGGCGCCGAGCAGCTACGCCATCATCGGGCGGTATGTGCTGCGCCCCGAGATCTTCGAGGTGCTGGAGCGCACCGAACCGGGCAAGGGCGGCGAGATCCAGCTCACCGATGCGCTGCAGGAGCTGGCGACCGGGCCGGTCTGGACCGGCGGCGTGCACGGCGTGGTGTTCCGCGGGCGGCGGTACGACACCGGCGACCGGCTGGATTATCTGAAGGCGATCGTGCAGCTCGCCAGCGACCGCGACGACCTCGGGCCGGAGTTCCGCCCGTGGCTGCGAGATTTCGTCGGTACGCTCGGAGAGTGAGTCTGGATCACCGATGAGCGGGGCGACGCTGCGCGACGGCTCGGTGACGATCCGTCCGATCCGGCTCCGGGATGCGCGCGTGCTCGAGCGGGAGCTCGCCATGAATCGCTCCTGGCTGCGGCAGTGGGAGGCGACCAACCCGCACGGCCCGGTCAGTTTCGACACCCGGGCCAGCATCCGGTCGCTGCAGTCGAACACCCGAAGCGGTGCGGGCATCGCGTTCGCGATCGAGGTGGATGGCGAGTTCGCCGGTCAGCTGAACGTCTCGTCGATCGCGTACGGCTCGCTGTCGTCCGCGACGATCGGCTACTGGGTCGCCGAGCGTTTCGCGGGACGCAACGTCACCCCGACCGCGGTCGCCCTGGCCACCGATCACTGCTTCTTCACGGTGGGCCTGCACCGGATGGAGATCTGCATCCGGCCGGAGAACGAGCCGAGCCTGCGTGTGGTCGAGAAGCTCGGTTTCCGCTACGAGGGTCTGCGGCGGCGGTTCATCCACATCAACGGGGACTGGCGCGACCACTTCTGCTTCGCGCTCACCGTCGAAGAGCTGCCGCAGGGCGTGCTGCGCCGGTGGAAGGACGGCAAGGTACCCGCCGTCGGCTCCGTGCCGGCGAGCGACCGTGCGGCCGCCGCGAAGCCGTTGCGGTATTAGAGCCGGTTCCGCACTAGAGCCAGACGAACGGCACCGTCGAGGCGAAGATCGCCGCACCGGTGAAGATGACCATGCCGATGATCGCGATCACGATCTGCGTGCGCGGGCGACGGATGACCGCCGCGACGCCGAGCAGGAACAGCGTGATCGCCATCATCACGGTGCTGAGGGTGAGGCGGTCGCCGAACCCGTTGGCCTCGTCGCCGACGGCGATCTGCGCCTGGCCTTCGTCGGCCTTCTCGGCGTAGGCGCCGAACAGGGCGTTCTGGTAGTCCTCGTCGGCCTGCGGGTCGTGCCAGAACTCCGGGTCGGCCTCGTCCTGCGCGAGGGCCGCCTCGAAGGCGGGCTCGAGGTCGGTGCCGGTCACCGAGATGAAGTAGAGCTCGTCGTAGCGCGCCTGCGCGTAGGGGTCGCCGGCGTCGATGGCCGCCTGCAGCTGCCGCAGGTCGGCGATCGTCTGCGCGTCTTTCTGGAACTGCTGGTTGCCCTCCAGGTACAGCGACTCGGCCTCGGTCTGCAGGTTGTTGCCTTTGGTGTACGACGCCTGCTGGATGCCCCCGTACAGCGACGCCTCGAACGACACGAAGGCGGTGCCGAGCGACACCAGGCCCAGCAGGATGACGATGATCAGCTCGGTGCGGCCGAACAGCCAGACGGGACGGTCGGTCTTCTCGGGTGAGGACATGACTGGATGCTAGTGGACCGCGAACCGGCGTGGCCGCACCGGCTTCGCGCCCCGCGGCTCGTACCCTCGCAGCATGGATCTCACCGGCGGCGGCACCGCGATCATGCTCGCGATCGCCGCCGGGCTGTGGTTCCTCTACCTCGTCCCGACCTGGGTGCGGCGTCGTGAGTATCTCGCCACCGAACGCACCGCGGCACGGCTGCAGCAGACCATGCGGGTGCTGGCCGAGACGGCGGAGGTCCCCGAGACGGTGCGCGTCGCCGCGACCACGCGCGATGTGGCGAAAGCGCGGCGCGCCCTGCGCGCGCAGCAGAAGCGGGTGGATGCCGTGGTCGCCTCCGCCGAATCTCTGCGGCGCCGTCGCATGCGCCTCACGCGCCGTCTGGCGAGCCTGCTGATGGTGGGTGCCACGCTGCTCGGGCTTCTGCAGATCTGGCTGATGGCCACCACCGGGGTGAGCCTCGGCGCCTGGTTCGTGCTCGCCGGCACGCTCGCGGCCGGCGGCGTCGCGATCGCCGTGCAGCGCCGCCTCGACCAGCAGGCCATGCCGCGAGCCGGTGAGGTGCGCCGCCCGGCCCGTTCCGGCATCCCGGCCGAGCTTCTCGAGGGCGTGCCCGCGCGCCCGGTCGCGCCCGCCCCGTGGACCCCGGTCGCGGTGCCGCCGCCGCTCTACCGGTCGAAGCCGGCGCCGCAGCGTCTCGCGCCCGCGGTCCCCGTGCTGCAGGACATGCGACCGGCCGCACCGGTCACCCCATTGCGGGCCGACCCTCCGGCCGCCGCGCGCGCGACGAGCGGGTTCGCGGCGATGGGCATCGTCGACCCGCGTGACACGGTCGCCCCCGACCTCGACGAGGTGCTGCGCCGCCGGCGGTCCGCCGGATGAGCTCGCTCGAGGAGCACCAGCAGTATGAGGTGCCCGGCATCGACGACGGCGACCTCGACGCCGACCCGATCGCGCAGTTCGCGGTCTGGCTGCAGGATGCGGAGGAGGCGGGGCTGCCCGATCCGAACGCGATGGTGGTCGGCACCATCGAGCCGGATGGACGCCCCAGCTCCCGCACCGTGCTGCTGAAGGGCCTCGACGGCGGGCAGTTCGCGTTCTTCACGAACCGGTCGTCGCACAAGGGCGCGGCGCTCGCGCACGAGCGCCGGGTCTCGCTGCTCTTCCCCTGGTACCGCCTGCACCGGCAGGTGCGCGTCGAGGGTGTCGCCGAGCTGGCACCGGATGCGGTGAGCGACGCCTACTGGGCGACGCGGCCGCGCGGGTCGCAGGTCGGGGCGTGGGCGAGCGCCCAGTCCGAGCCGATCGCGAGCCGGGCCGACCTCGATGCGCGGGAAGCCGCGACGGAGGCGCGCTTCGATGGGGTCGAACCGATCCCGCGCCCGCCGTTCTGGGGCGGGTATCTGGTGACCCCGGCATCCATCGAGTTCTGGCAGGGGCGCCCGTCGCGGCTGCACGACCGTCTGCTGTACACGCGCGCCGATGGCGGCTGGAACGTGACCCGCCTGCAACCCTGAACTGTGCCCATTCAGGCGCTGAGCGCCTGGTAGGCTTTTGAGGTTTCCGGGCCCTTGGCGCAGTTGGTAGCGCGTCTCGTTCGCAATGAGAAGGTCAGGGGTTCGAATCCCCTAGGGTCCACCGGTCTGACCAGGTATTTCCTTGGATTTCTCTTCTGCCGCGCTTCGAGCATGCCCCCCAGGTGCCCCACGTGTCGCGCAGGGTTACCTTCTTGTTGGGAATGATCAAGTCGCGTGGATTCCTAAGCTTGGCCGTTGTGCCTGGCCGACGTTCTCTTCTGACTCGGCTGTCCAAGGTGCTACCCGCGCATCAAGCGCTCAGAGCTCAAGAGGCGCGTCGGTCGGCTTGTCTTCGCCTCGACGTGGATTGCGCGCGACGCCTCCTTGGCCTCGACGCAGGCTGGTTGGTACACCGCAGGCTCGCGCCCAAGCGCGGACATGCTTCCCGGTGCTCTTAGTGGTTTCCTCTCCCCATTCAGCGCCCACGGCCAGCCGAACGATCTCGCCGATCTCCTTCGGGGGAGCGGATGGATCGGCTCGGAGCCTCGCGATTGCGTCCTCTAGTCCTCGTTGGCTTGATACTCGTTCCCGAAGGGACGTGGGATCAAACTTTCCATTGGTCAGGAGGGATGAATCAGTAAGAACTAGGTTGCCGTCGACCGTACGCTCGACCAGGCCCAGCGCTTCCGCATCCCGTAGCGCAGCACTAAACGCCCGCTCTGCGGGTCGTGTGTGCAGTTGCGGGTTCAGAAGGTGATTGATAAGAGCGAGCGTCACTGTCGGAACTGAACTAGGGAATACCTTCCGGACTCGGGTTGGGAGTGGTCCGCTAAGCAGCGCGGTGTTTGATGTGCTCGCGTCTTCGGGAAGTTTGGAGAAGCCGTCACGGTCAAGCGAGGCCATGCCGGCGTATTCCATCCATTGGGCAAATGACCTCGCATAGGTGAACCAGCTGTCCTCCTTGGCCTCCACGGCTGGGAACTCTCGCGGGAGGAGGTCGGCGAATTCCGCCAACGTGACCGCTTCTTGCTGCACGAGCTGTTCCATCGCCAGGCTGTACATTCTGTGGCGCTTCAATGCCTGATTGACGCGGGCCCGTATGGCTTCTTCTGGATCAGCCGAGGAGTGTATGTCGGGCTCGAGAACCAGGTGATTGGGTTCGGCGGTCAGGACGCCAAAGTTCCTCAACTCACGTGAGTAGTTGAATATGACGGTAACGGTGGTTCCCAGCTGGTTGGCAGCCTCCTGCACGTTGATACGCCCGTTTGCGTCGATGATCACTCGAAGCAGCTTGCCGGGCCCGCGCGGCGCGTACCGGACCACGTAGGAATCCTCAACGAGAACCTTGCCCGTGTTCAGGAAGTCGCGGAAGGTGTCCCAATAGATGTCCAGGCGATCGCCCACCTGGATGATTAGTCGCTGGTGGAGGAGGCTGTCGAGAATCTCCCCGGGAACCACATTCATGTCGATCTCCGACACGAGCACCGGGGCCTGTTGGGCAATCGAGCGCAACACTTCTTGTTCTGCGATGCTGAGCCGCTGGAGGTCTGTTTCAAACAGTGTCTGCACGTTGAGCCCTTGCCGGATCAACTCTTCCTGCGTGACGCCACGCTTGACTTCGGTCAGGACGTGCCCAGCCAACTTCTTGAACAGCCACGGGAGCCCCTGCGAGTACTCACGTAGCCGCTGCCTAAGCTCACGGATTAGTTTGGTCTCGAGTTCTCGTTCGAGTCTCCGCAGGAGCGTCTCGATCTCTCGTGCACCGAGAGGATCCAAAATCTCCACTATCGAGACGTCACGAATCTCATCCCGCAGCCGATACGGGTGGCCCTCGGTCCAGCCCACCAGATCGGTCTTCCAGGAGAAACTTAGTGTGAGAGGTATGTTGAGTTCTCGGACCAAAAGAGCAAGGTCTCGGAACTCGCGAGTTAGTTCTTCGTATCGGAAGACATTCTCAAACTGGTCGAAGGCAAGAAAGAGAGGTCTGCGGCGCGGGGACCATTCGCTCGCAGCAAGAGTCTCGATGATGCTTCTCAAACTGCTGTAGGCGGGTGCCGGCGGCAGCTTGAGGACCTTCTTCTTGGCACCCGCAAGGACGAGCTTCTCCATAGCGGTCATCACGAAGTCGGCACGTTCCGCGGTTCGCGTATCGACGACGAGTGAAACTCCGCCGGCACGTTCGACTTGGCGCTGAATCTGCAAGGCGAGCGAACTCTTCCCCCATCCCGATTTTGCGTTTATGACCAGCGCGCCGGCAGACGTCCGACTGAAGACATCGCTAACTATCGACCGAAGGAGTTGTTTGCGCCCGACGAAGAACTCTGGTGCTGCCGGCAGCTGATACTCAAAATCTGACGTGCTGCCACGTACCTCAATGATCGTGGAGGCCGGTGCGATCTTGACAGGCACCTGTGTTGTGCCGTCCTCGAGCGAGACCACCGGGAGCCCGCTTGCCATTTCTTGTTCGATCAATTTCAAGACGCCTGGGGCCACGGCGCCATTGCGCGACCAGACCACCCAGCGAGCCCCGCGACGGGTAGTTCGATCTAGTTCTTGAGCCGCCATCGCTAGACCGAACTCTGAAATCACAATCGTGAGATCGGAACGGTCCTGAGGTCCGAGAGCAGTTTCTGGCGCGAGACCAGCCTCTGTCAGTAGCGCGAGAAGTTCGCCTGCGCCGAAATACTTGAATCCAGCGATCTTCTCCTCGGCTGCCTTCGCTTTCTCGATTCCTTCCGCTGTCAGACGAGGGAGGGCGAAGAAGAGACCTAGCGTGCGTTCGTCGTCCGCTTTTTCCAGCGCATACTTTCCGAGGAAGGAGGTCAGGTGCCCTATCGCCACGTTCGAACCGTACGCTTTGCATTCGCAGACGACACGGTCACCGCTAATGCGGTGATTCGCTACAACGTCGATCTCGACGCCGTCCGAAGTCACATTCAGGTTCTCGGTCCTCGGTTTTGAGTAGCCCAAGGCTGCTAATAGCTGCGCAACGAACTGCTCAAGTAGGTGCCCTCGGTTGTTGGAAACATCTGCCGAAGACTTGCCATCGGCAAGCACGACGATTGATGTCGAGTCCACCGCGACGCGATCCATGTGCTGAGCCTAGCGACGGCATCGAAGGCTCCGGGTGGTCGGGTAATCGGTGCGTGATGCGCATCGTGCTACGCTCGGAGCGTGATCAAGTCCTTCCGACACAAGGGCTTGCGCACGCTGTTCGAGTCGGGCAGTGCGGCAGGTGTGCAGCCGAATCACGCGAAGCGGTTGCGGATGCAACTCGCGGCGCTGGATTCGGCCCAGGTGATCGACGACATGGACATCCCGGGCTTCCGTTGCATCCGCTGAAGGGCGGCATGGCCGGCCGGTGGTCGATCACGGTGAATGGCAACTGGAGGGTGACGTTCGAGTTCCGTGACGGGAACGCCTACGTCCTGGACTACGAGGACTACCACTGATGGACGAGTTGAAGCCGATGCATAATCCGCCGCACCCGGGCGAGTTCATCTCCGAGGTGTACCTCGAGCCGTTCGGGGTCAGCGGTCGTGAGCTGGCAAAGCAGCTCGACGTGTCCGCGTCTACATTGAGCCGCGTGCTCAGCGGAGCCAGTCGGGTCACGCCGGAGATGTCGCTGCGGTTGTCGAAGGCGATCGGTCGCAGTGCAGAGAGCTGGCTCGCGATGCAGGACGCTCATGACCTGTGGGTCGCGCGTCAGCGCCTCGACCTCGCACGGGTGCATCCGCTGGAGCTGGCTCCCGCCTAGATCGGCCACCGGCTGGCCGGGAATGCGTGCCACCCCGGTGTCCCCCGAGTTCGTCCGCTGCGGCAACCAGCGCAAGGCGAGCAACCGCGGGCAAGCCGGAAACTCAGCGACTTCTGCAACCTGCGGCGCCTGGCCACGCGTTCGCAATGAGAAGGTCAGGGGTTCGAATCCCCTAGGGTCCACCGGTTGACCAGGTGGTTTCTGCTCTCGCCTGGCTTCGGTAAAGAGGCGTGCCCCCCAGGTGCCCTCTCGTGTCCCTCGAGGCGAGCCGGTCTCGAATTCAAGCAGAATGCGAGCACGGCTCACAAGACCCAGATCTCGGGGGTAGACAACCCGTGCGGACCGCGGAAGCTTACGGAGCATTACTCGTTGTCTGGGGAATGAGTGCTTCATGTCGCGTTCGCGCAAGCTCGTCAATGTTCTGGCTGTCGTTGTGTCGACGGCCCTTCTCACTTCGCTCGCGACGCCTGTCGCTGCGGCTGAACGTGAGGCGGTGTTCCACCCCGAGATCCTGCCCCCGATCGCGAGCGACCCCGTCAAGCTGCCGAAGCCTCTGACGCCCTCGGGGGATTTCTCGGGTCTGGATCAGCTGGACACGGGTGTGGTGACTTTGGGGAGGCGTGTGTCGTCGCGGGCGGCGATCACGCCGGTGCAGTCCGAGCCGATCGACCCGCGGATGCTTCCGAGCGAGTCCGAATTGGTGCAGCGGCGCGAGTTCCAGAACGTGTACGAGAATCCCGATGGCACGTTCACGACCCAGGTCGGTGCCGAGCCCCTGAACGCTCGTGACGAGCAGGGCAAGTGGGTTGCGGTGTCCACGGACCTTGACGAGCAGCCGGATGGCTCGTGGTCGACGGAGGAGCACCCGTTTGATCCGGCGTTCGCCGCGACAGCGGATGATCCTGAGCTTCTGACCATCTCGCGAGGTGGGTACGACGTTGTGTTCTCTCTGGTGGGCGCGGCAGGTTCGCCGGTGCACCGCTTGGCTGAGAACCCTCGCCGTGATGTGCCGGATCGGCTGCGCTACGACGACGTGTTCCCCGGCGTTGATCTCGGGTACGACATGGAGCAGGGCACGGTGAAAGAGACGCTCATCGTGAACAAGCTGCCCTCTCGTGAGGATGCGACGTGGACGTGGTCGATCGACTCGGACGGTCTGACAGCTCGGGTGGGGGAGTTCGGGGACATCGAGTTCACCGACATTCGTGGTGATGTGCAACTGATCATCCCGAAGCCGATCATGTGGGATGCATCTGGCGTCGAGGGCGTGCGAACCGAGGACCTCGCCGATCTCGACGTGACCCTGGAAGGTTCCGGATCGACATGGTCGCTGACGATGAAGCCGGACTACGCATGGCTCTCGGCGCCGGAACGCGTCTTCCCAGTCATGGTCGATCCACAAAGCGGTTTCGGGGAGGGCTCCCGCGTCGCGTACAAGTCCGACGGCGCGACCCGCACCGATGGGGTCCTGGTTGGCAATGCGCGCAACAACGGCAACCGGTACTGGCGAACCGTGGTCGTGTACCCGTACAGCGGGTTGGCGGGTACGCAGATTCTGGGAACGGCCCTGTCGATGGCATACGCGGGGGAGGGCTACACGGGCACGACCGGCGGCAATATCTACGCGGCGACCGGGTTCTGTTACGGCTGCGCTGGGAGTTGGGTCGGGTCCTACTCGATTGCGGCGGGCAACGCGACCGGTGCTGGCACCGGTATGGACCAGATGTATTCGGATTTGGTCAACGCGAACTCCTTCGGCGGGGGTCTGCTGATCACCGGGGTCGAGGGCGGCACATATACCTACAAGAAGATGGCTACCACCCTGTACTTCAACTGGAAGTACTACCCCTCGGTCACCGGCACCCCGACCCCGTCGCCGGCGAACGGCGCAACGCAGGCTCCGGTGATGCCAATCCTCAAGGCCACGGGCTCTGACCCATACGGTCTAGGTCTGCAGTATCAGTTCAAGATCGGCACCACCTCGAACGTCGAGGCGAGCACGGTGTGGACTTCCGCGTGGTCAGGGTGGGTGACGGATGGCAGCTACGCGACGCAGGTGCCTCAGACCAATGCGCTGACGGCTGGCACGACGTACTACTGGAAGGCGTACGTGCGGGACAAGGCCGACGGTTGGCTGGGTACCTCCACGGTCCGCGGCGGATCGGTGCAGTCGTTCACCACCAACTCGAGTGCACCGCCGGCGACGCAGTCGACCTCGACTCCGCTGGACGGCTCGGTCCTGACAACGTTGACCCCGTCGTTCACGACGAACGAGGTCGAGGATGCCAACGGCGATCCCGTTCAGTATCAGTTCCGCATCGCGACCGGCGCCGATGGCAAGACCGGCGCGATCATCTCCTCCGGCTGGTTGAACGATCCGGAGTGGACGGTCCCGGCAGGGACGCTGCAGGACGGTGGCTCCTACACCTGGATCGCCATGACCAGCGACGGCATCGATCAGGACATCAACCCGCCATGGGTGTCGAAGTTCAAGGTCAACCTTCGTCTTGGCACCTCGGGCCCGTCACCGTTCGACACGGCCGGGCCGGCGACGGTGAATCTGGCGAACGGGAACCTGTCGTTGTCGTTCGCCTCGCCGACCGTGAACACCGTCGGCGGGCCCATGGGGATGTCGTTCGCGTACAACTCCCAGCAGTCCCCTGATCTGGTGCGCGGGCTCACCGGCTCGTATTACAACGCCCTCAACACGGGCCAGTCGTCTACGACGACGTACGACTTCACCGGCCGCACACCCGTGCTGGTGCGCACCGACACGTCGGTGCCGTTCACCTGGTCGAGCACGTCACCGGGCCCGGCCGTTCCGAGCAACTACTTCCTGGCACGCTGGACCGGCTTCGTCCGGGTCCCCAGTTCCGGCACCTACACGTTCGGTGTGGTCCGCGATGGCGGCGCTCGACTGACTGTCGGTGGCAGCTCGATCTACAACACATGGACCGACACTGCACCGTCCGGCGTGCAGTGGGGGTCCGCGCGCAGTATGACCACCGCTGCCGAAGCGTTGTCGCTGGAGTACTTCGAGTCCACCGGCGACGCGGGAATCCAGTTGTGGGTCAAGGACCCTTCCAACAACACCTTCATCGTCCCGGCGTCGTGGCTGTCGACCAAGGTCGAGTCGCTCCCGGCCGGGTGGTCGACATCAGGTCCGATCGCGGGTGCGAGCGGGGCGTATTCGTCGGTGCGGGTCACCGAGGCATCCATCGTGCTCACCGACGCATCCGGAACCGCGCACACCTACACGAAGCGATCCGATGGCGGCTACACCGCTCCCGCCGGCGAATACGGCGTGATGTCACTGGACAAGTCGGGTCAAGCCGTATTCACCGACGTCGACGGCACCGTGTACACCTTCTCAGGCGCGGGTCTGCTCGTGTCAGCGACCCCGGTCAGCGACGCGCTGAAGCCCGCGTCACCGGTCGTGCAATATCGGTCGAACGGGCAGGTCGACCGGCTCTCCGACCCGGTCTCCAAGAACTCTGGATCCCCGGTCACCTATGCGCGTGAGGTACGGTTCGTGTACGGCGGTGACAGCGCGACCAGTGTCGGACTCAACATCCTGGAAACCGCATGCCCGGTGCCCAGCGGGTACTCGGCGCCTCCGACGGGGATGCTGTGCCGGATCATCTACCCGGGTCATGCGATGAATGCCGATGACACAACGTTGATCCTGTATAACTCCAGCGGCCAGCTGGCGTCGATTGTCGATCCCGGTGGCGCCCAGTCCACGTTCGCTTACGACAGTGGCGGCCGGATGGACACCATCCGCAACTCGCTCGCCAACGATTGGCTCGTCGCAACCTCCGGTGCCGCTACCGACGCGAACGCCACCACGTTCGACTACGACTCGGCCGGACGCCTGATCGAGGTCGCGCTGCCGGCGCCCGACGGAACCACGAGCGCGAACCGTCCCACCAAGACCTACACGTATGGCACCGGGTCCACCACGGTGGACATCGAGGGTCTGGATGTCCCGGGTGGTCACGCGTCGACCGTCACGTACGACTCGGCGTGGCGTGCAACTTCCACGACGTCCGCGATGGGCCAGACCGCCTCGCAGGTGTGGGGCACGAAGGATCAGGTGCTCTCATCCACCGACCCGCAGGGTCTGATGTCGACGACGATCTATGACCCGAAGACCGATCTGCCCACCGACGCGTACGGTCCTGCACCGATCGGCTGCTTCGACAGCGCCCGCCTTCCGGTCGGGTCGTGCCCGATCACACCAGCCCACACAGCTACCAGTTACGACCAGTCGATGAGCGGGCTGAACGCGACCTACTATGCCAACCGCACCCTGTCGGGTGCGCCGACGCTGTTCAGCCTCGGCCTCCTCGGGTCGACCGGTGGTGCCGTCGACAGCGACTGGACCACCGGCGCACCGAACACAGCCCTGCCCTCCGACGGCTTCTCGATCCGGCTCACCGGCATGATCACCTTCCCCGACACCGGCAACTACACCCTCAAGACACTCGCCGGCGACGGCACCCGGGTGTGGATCGATGACGTGCTGTGGGTCGACAACTGGGTCGTGCAAGGCACCGCGACCGCCGCCGGCACGGTGCCGATCACCATCGCCACCGCGGGGGAGAAGCATCGCATCCGCATCGAGTACTTCGAAGACACCGGCAACGCCTCGCTCAAGCTCCAATGGGTCACCCCCGCCGGCGGCGCCGCATCCACCGTGTCGGGCAGCTACCTGACCCCGGACTACGGCCTTGCAACCTCTTCCACCATGGACGATTCCGTCCCGTCCGGTTCCGGGCTGTCGAACACCCAGGTGCCGTCGATCACCACCAGCACCAGCTACGGATCCACGCCCTGGCTGCGCGCCGCGACGAGTTCCACCATCGATCCGTCCGGGCTCGGCCTCACCACATCGATGACGTTCGAGTCACCGACCACCGCCGCAGACAACTGGCTGCGCCGCCTCACCCGGCAGATGCCCTCCGGGTCCAGCGCGACCACGACCTCCGCCTACTACACCGACGCCGAAACCCTCAGCGCCACCACCTGCGGGGTCCCGTCCGGCACCCGCCAGTTCGGCCTCCTGAAATCGACCACCAGCCCGACCCCCGCCGCCGGCGGTGCCGTCGTCACCCAATACGTCTACGACCTCCTCGGCCGACTCGCCGGTACCAAGCGGTCCGGCGACTCCACGTGGACCTGCACGACCTACGACGCACGCGGACGCGCATCACAAACGGTGTACTCGGCGTTCGGCTCCAGCTCGGCCCGCACTGTGACCAGCGACTTCGCCGTCGACGGCAACCCGCTCGTCGGGTCGGTCAGCGACCCCACTGGCACGGTCACGACCCGCATCGACCTGCTCGGCCGCGTTGTATCGACCACGGATGTCTGGGGCACCGTCTCAACCCCGGCATACCAGCCGCTCACCGGCCGAGTGCTGTCCGTCGATACCGACCCCGCGGAGGGTGCCGCGCACACCCAGTCGTTCACCTACGACCTCGACGGCAAAGTCGAGACCGTCTCCTACGACGGAACCGTCGTCGCCGACCCGACGTACGCGTCGACACAGTTGCTGGAATCGGTCGCCTACGGCAACGGGACAACTCTGTCGTCGATCGGCCGCAACGATGCCGGCGCCACCACCAGTCTGTCCTGGTCTTTCCCCGACCAGGAGGTCCTGCAGGGCGCTCGGGTGACGGATGCGAACGACTACGAATCGGGTGACCCATTCGCGACCACCCCGTACACCGCCGACGGTGCGACCGTGGTCTCTATCTCCAGCACAAAGCATCACTCCGGTACCAAGTCGCTGAAGATGACGAGCGCAAAGAACGGCTACTGGGTCGGAATGAACGAGGTCCTCACCGACCTGTCTCCCGGACGCGACTACACCCTCTCCGCATGGGTAGATGCATCCTCCTCAACCGGGCTGACGAACATCGTCATCGGCGCGACCGACATCGGGCAGTCCTCCAGCGCGACGACATCCGGGTGGCAGCAGATCAGCTACACGTTCACCGCGACCGACACCATCCAGGACTGGTACTTCGGAAACGACAGCTCCACACCCACCAGCGGACCCGTGTACTGGGATGACGTCACGGTCACCGCCGAGGAGTGGGTGGAAGAGAACGTGCACCCTGCTCGGCAGGTGATGAGCGCCGACTGGGACGGGGTCGACGGGTGGGGAGCTAGTTGTACTCGGTCAGATCGTTGGTGACAGTCGGCTGATTGGGGGTTGGCCTCCGCAGGCGGTGTGGGGTCGAGCGTAGTTGTAGTGGTGGAGCCAGGGGGCGAGGGCGTCGTGGCGTTCT
>JBFWWZ010000014.1:0-56941 GCA_050245915.1 Microbacteriaceae bacterium | reverse complement strand
TGGAGGACATCTTCGTCGCCATCTACCTCGCCATCATCACCGTGGTGATCAGCGGTGAGAGCGACTTCGGGGCGGTCGCGCTGAAGCTCGGGGCGTCGTTCCTCTTCCTCGTCGTGATGTTCGCGATCGCCCGCTGGGGAGGTCGCGTGGTCTCGCGGCTGGTCGGCACCCGCGACGACGAGCTCTTCACCATCCTGTTCTTCGGCCTCGCCGTCGCGTTCGCCGGCGTGGGCGAGCTCGTGGGGGTGTCGGATGCGATCGGCGCCTTCCTGATCGGCCTGGTGCTGGGTGCGACCCGCTTCCGTGCCCGCATCGAGCAGTTCGCTCTGCCGATGCGCGACGTGTTCGCGGCGTTCTTCTTCCTCAACTTCGGTCTGTCGCTGAACGTCGCCGAGTTCGGGTCGGTGGTCGTCCCGGTGGTCGTCGCCGTCATCCTGACCCTCGTGGTGAACACGGCGGGCGGGCAGCTGATCGCCGTGCTGAACCGCCTCACCCCCGCCGAGGGCTTCAACGTCAGCGGGATGCTGCAGACGCGGGGCGAGTTCGTCCTGATTCTGGCGACCCTCGCCACGACGGCGACCTCCGACCCGCTCGACCCGCGGCTGGTTCCGTTCGCGGGTCTCTACGTGCTGATCATGGCGATCGTCGGGCCGGTGCTGGCCGTGAACTCGGAGGCCGCAGGCGCCCGCATCTTCCGTGCCCGGGCGAGGCCGGCGCTCGTCGCCGATCGGGAGCGGGACCGTGATTTCGCTCTCGCCGAGGCGGCGATGGCGGGCGCGCAGGGTGACGACACCGCGGCGCTCGAGGTGGCCGCCGACGAGTTCCCGGTCGAGTTCGCCGAGCCGGTCGCCGGTGTCGACGACGATGAGGACCTCGACGTCCGGCTGACCGAGCAGGCGGGCGCCCAGAGCGATGCCGAAGCCACCCGACCGTCCCGCGAACGCGACCCGGAGTACTGACATGGATCTCGACAGGCTCGATCGGCGAGGGTTCTGGCCCGTCGCCCGCCGTCCGCGCTGGATCGCCGCACTCCTGCTGTGCCTCGGCATCGCGGCGGGTTTCGCGGGGCTCGGGCAGTGGCAGCTGTCGCGCAGCGTCGAGAGCGCGGTGGCGCCCGAGAAGCCGGACACCGAGACCGCGGTGCCGCTCGACACGATCGCGGAGCCCCAGACGGCGGTGACGCCCGTGCAGTTCGGGCGGCTGGTGACGGTGTCCGGCCGGTATGCGCAGGTGCTCGAGGTCACCGACCGCAACAACGGCGGCGCGGAGCAGGGCTCGGTCGTGGTGGCGCAGCTCATCACGGACGAGGGCGTCTCGCTGGTGGTGGCCCTCGGCTGGACGGCGACGCACGGGATGCCGGGGCTGACCGACGAGACCGTCACCCTGACGGGCCGCTACCTCCCGAGCGAGGTCGCCAGCGACTCGGATTTCGAGGCGGGGGAGCGCAACGCGATCTCCGTCGCCGACCTCATCAACGTGTGGCCGGACGCGGTGCCGGTCTACGGCGGCTACCTCGTGCTCGATGATGCCCCCGAGCCGCTCGAGACGATCTACTCGCCCCCGCCGTCGCAGGAGGTCAGCCTCAACCTGCTCAACGTGTTCTACGCGATCGAGTGGGCGATCTTCGCGGGCTTCGCGATCTACCTCTGGTACCGCCTCGTGCAGGATGTGGTGGAGAAGGAGGCGGAGGAGCCGACCGTAGAATAGGGGCATGCCCCCCGCGATCCGCCCGGCCGATGTCTCCCGGATCCGGACGGTTCTCGCGGTCTATCGCGTCTCGGCGATCGTCACCGGCAGCTTCCTGCTTCTGCTGGTGCTGATGATGGTGTTCCGCTACGGGTTCGGCGTCGACATCGAGCTCGGCGGCCCGTTCGGGTTCCTCGCGCTGCAGCCGCGTGATCTCATCCAGGCGGTGAACCTGTCGACGGCGATCCTGATCGTGCACGGCTGGCTCTATGTCGTCTACCTGCTCTGCGACTTCGCGCTCTGGCGCCTCACCCGGTGGTCGTTCGGGCGGTTCCTGTTCATCGCGCTCGGGGGCATCATCCCGGGTCTGTCGTTCTTCTTCGAGTTCCAGGTTCCGCGCTGGGTGAAAGAGGTCACGGGTGACTGACGAACGTCCGGTTCTCGTCGTCGACTTCGGGGCGCAGTACGCGCAGCTCATCGCCCGCCGGGTGCGCGAGGCCGGCGTCTACAGCGAGATCGTGCCGCACACCGTCACGGCGGAGGAGATCCGGGCGCGCAACCCGGTCGGCATCGTGCTGAGCGGCGGACCCTCGTCGGTGTACGAGGAGGGGTCGCCGACCCTCGACCCGCAGGTGCTCGAGCTCGGCATCCCGACGATGGGCATCTGCTACGGCTTCCAGATCATGGCGCAGCAGCTCGGCGGCGAGGTCGCGAAGACGGGCGGGCGCGAGTACGGCTCGACGCAGATCCATCGCACCGGTCCCGACAGCGTTTTCCTCGACGGGCAGCCCGACGAGCAGACGGCGTGGATGTCGCACGGGGACTCGGTCGTGCGTGCACCGGAGGGCTTCGAGGTGCTCGCCTCGAGCGAGGCGACCCCGGTCGCCGCGTTCGCGAGCGACGAGCGCAAGCTCTACGGGGTGCAGTGGCATCCGGAGGTGAAGCACTCGCAGCACGGGCAGGCGGTGCTGGAGAACTTCCTGCACAAGGCGGCCGGGATCCCGGCGGACTGGAACAGCGGCAACGTGATCGCCGAGCAGGTGGAGCGCATCCGCGCGCAGGTCGGCTCGGGGCGGGTGATCTGCGGGCTCTCGGGTGGGGTGGATTCGGCGGTCGCGGCGGCGCTGGTGCACCGCGCGGTCGGCGACCAGCTGGTGTGCGTGTTCGTCGACCACGGGCTGCTGCGCGCGAACGAGCGCGAGCAGGTCGAGAAGGACTACGTGGCGGCGACCGGCATCCGGCTCGTCACCGTCGACGCCGCCGACCGGTTCCTCGACGCGCTCGCCGGGGTCAGCGACCCCGAGACGAAGCGCAAGATCATCGGGCGCGAGTTCATCCGCACCTTCGAGGCTGCGCAGGCCGAGCTGGTCGCCGAGTTCGCGGCCGAGGGCGACCCGATCCGGTTCCTCGTGCAGGGCACGCTCTATCCGGATGTCGTGGAGAGCGGCGGCGGCAGCGGCACCGCGAACATCAAGAGCCACCACAACGTTGGCGGGCTGCCGGAGGACCTGCAGTTCGAACTCGTCGAGCCGTTGCGCACGCTCTTCAAAGACGAGGTGCGCGCCATCGGGCGCGAGCTGGGACTGCCCGAGGTCATCGTGGGGCGCCAGCCGTTCCCGGGGCCGGGCCTCGGCATCCGGATCGTCGGCGAGGTGACACGCGACCGGCTCGAGCTGCTGCGGCAGGCCGACGCGATCGCCCGCGCCGAGCTCACCGCTGCCGGGCTCGACGGCGAGATCTGGCAGTGCCCGGTGGTGCTGCTCGCCGATGTGCGCTCCGTCGGGGTGCAGGGCGACGGCCGCACCTATGGCCACCCGATCGTGCTGCGTCCGGTGTCATCCGAGGATGCCATGACCGCCGACTGGACACGGCTGCCCTACGAGGTGCTGGCGCGCATCTCGAACCGGATCACCAACGAGGTCGCCGGGGTCAACCGGGTCGTGCTCGACGTCACGTCGAAGCCGCCGGGCACCATCGAGTGGGAGTGATGTAGCCGAACCTGACGTAACCAAACGGGGCCGATTCGGACGTTCCGGGCGACCGTAGTCGCCCCGGTTGTCCGAATCGGCCCCGTTTGCGCGAATCCAGAGGTTAGCGCCGCCCCATGACCAGCGCGATGAGGCGCAGGATCTCGAGGTACAGCCACACCACGGTGACCATCAGGCCGAACGCGGCCGTCCAGCCGTACTTGCGGGCGGCGCCGTTCGTGACACCGCGCTTGATGCCGTCGAAGTCGAGCACCAGCGAGTAGGCGGCCAGCAGCACGACCAGGATGCCGAGCGGCACACCCAGCGGAATGCCGGTGTTGCCGATCTCGACATCGCGCAGGCCGAACATGGAGTCGGTGACGCCGGTGAGCATCAGCCCGAGGTTGACCAGCGAGAACGCGGCGTACCCGAAGATCGCCACCATGAAGATCTGGGTGGCGCGCTTCGACGCCCGCACCTTGCCGCTGGCGAAGAGCGCCAGGGTGACGCCGACGACGCCGAGGGTGCCGAACACCGCCATCGGCACGATCGTCGAGCCGAAGAGGATCGTGTACACCATCGAGATGCCGCCGACGAAGACGCCTTCGAAGAACGCGTAGGCGAGGATCAGTGCCGGCGACGGCTCGCGCTTGAAGGTGTTGACCAGGCCGAGCACGAGGCCGATGATCGCGGCGCCGATCGTGACGATCAGGTAGCTGCCCAGCATCCAGCCGATGACCGCGCCGACCAGCAGGATGGCGAAGCTCACGCCGGTCTTGACCAGGGTGTCTTCATAGGTCATGCGGCCCATCTCGTCGGCCGACGGCGACGGCGCCTGGTACTGCTGCTGCAGCTGGCCGGCGGTGGGGACGGGCGGTGCGGCGGCGGCGCGCGCGGCGGCCTTCTCGCTGAAGATGGGTGAACGGTTGAAGACCGGGTTGGCCATGGTGTCCTCGAATCTCGGGGGCGGGTGGTGCTGGTGGTGCGATTCTACGAAAGTTCGCCGCGAAAACGCCGGGTCCGGCGCGGGCGTGCACTCGCGGCGTGCACCGCTCTCGCCGCCCAGGCCGCCCCCACGGTCACGGCGAGGGACACGGTCGCGGCGGTCAGCATCCCGTCGTAGCCGGGGAAGATGCGGGCCAGCACGATGCCGGCGGCGACCACGAACGCGGCCATCGGCGTCACGCGCAGGGGCCGCTGGCGCACCAGCAGCCAGGCCAGGAACGGCACCACCATGACGCTGAGGTAGGCGGGGCCGGGCAGCAGCGTCAGCATCGCCAGCAGCGACGGCAGCATGACCAGGATGCGGCGCCAGCCCGAGGTGGGCAGGATCGCCCACCCGAGCAGATGCGCTCCGCCGCCCAGGGCGGCAAGCAGCAGGGTGAAGCCGTTCGCCGCGCTCGACCCGGCGATCGCCGCGCCACCGGAGACGATCAGCCAGAGGCCACCCCAGCTGCGTCCCGCCCAGGTGCCCCACCGCAGCGGCACGAGCGAACTCGGTTCACGCCAGCGCCCGGGGCCGTCAGCCATTCGTCGCGAAGTAGGTGATCGCGAAGACGATCCAGAAGCCCAGCCACAGGTAGCCGAGCACGATCGCGATCCACGCCGGGACCACGCCGCGCTCGCCGGAGGCCTTCAGCTGACCGAGGGCGATGTGGCCGAAGAGCGCTGCGAACGGGCAGGCGAGCAGGCCGATCAGCAGGGCGAGGATCGACAGCGTGTTCACCCCGCCCCGGCGGTCGGAGAGGTCGTCGTCGAGCGGCTCAGGGTCGTCGTCGAACTCGACCTCGGGCGCCTCCTCGAGCAGGGTCCCGGATGCGGCGGTCGCCGTGCGGCGCGAGAAGCGGCTGCGGCCGCGGGGCCGCGCGGCGGGAACGGCGATGGGCTCGGGATCCGCCGGCGTGAACGCGGACGGGTCGTACTCGGGGAAGGCCTCCGGCTCGGCGGCGGCCTCCGGCTCGGCCGCGCCCTCGGGCTCGTCAGCGCCCTCGGGCTCGTCCGTGGCCTCCTGCTGCTCGGCGGCCTCGGGCTCTTCGATGGCCTCGGGCTCGTCGACGACCGCCGGCTCCTCGGCCGCCACCTCCGGCTCCTCGGCGGGAGGCAGGTCCTCGCCCTCCGGGGCCGGAGCGTCCTCGCGCGGCGGCGTGGGCGCGGGCACCTCGGTCGCCGCGAGAGCCGACCGCAGCGACGGGCGCTCGCCCATCGACTCCGGCCACTCCGACGACACCGGTGCCTCGACGGGCGCGGCAGAGAGCGGGGCGGGTGCCGGCGGCGGCACGATCGGCGTCTGCCCCGTCGCGACCGCGGCGTAGCCGGGGACCGGCGTGCGCTTCGGCAGCGGGCGCGAGCGAGGCGCCGGCGCAGCCTCCGGGGTGCGGGTACCGCAGTAGATGCAGTACTTCCAGGCAGGCTGCAGCGTGCGAGCACAGTTCACGCAGGCAGTCATGCTCGGGAGATTACCCTGTGAGGGTGAGCGCGACGCCCCCCAGAACACTGGTCATCGGGCATCGCGGGGCCAGCGGCTACCGGCCCGAGCACACCCGCGCATCGTACGAACTCGCATTCGCGCTGGGTGCCGACGCCGTGGAACCCGACATCGTGGCCACGAAAGACGGGGTTCTGGTGCTCCGGCACGAGAACGAGATCTCCGGGACGACCGATGTCGCCTCCCATCCGGAGTTCGCCGCCCGCCGCACCACGAAGCGCATCGACGGCGTGTCCTTAACCGGGTGGTTCACCGAGGATTTCACCTGGTCCGAATTGTCGACCCTGCGCGCGGTGGAACGTCTGCCCCAGTTGCGGCAGAGTTCGTCGAGTTTCGACGGCATGCAGCCGATCCTGCGGTTCCGGGAACTGCTCGACCTGCTCGACGGCGAACGCGAGCGCAGCGGACGCGAGATCGCGCTGGTGGCGGAGGTGAAGCATCCCACCTATTTCGCGTCGATCGGCCTGCCACTCGACCAGCTGATCGCGGAGGAGCTGCTGCGCTGGAACCGCCCCGACCAGCTGATCGTCGAATGCTTCGAGCAGGGCGTGCTGGCCGAGCTGCGGCAGCGCGGCGTGGCCGGACGCTACGTCTACCTGCTCGAGGCGAAAGGATCCGCACCCGATCTGCGGGCGCGCTTCGGGCGCAAGGCGCTGCCGTACTCGGCGCAGCTCACCGCATCCGGTCTCGCCCGTCTCGCGCAGGACGTCGACGGCGTCAGTGTCGACAAGACCCTGCTGATGGATGCCGGCACGGACGGGCGGGTGCGCGTCACCGACCTGGTCTCCCGCATCCACGACAGCGGCATGACCGCGTTCACGTGGACCCTGCGGCCGGAGAACCGGTTCCTCGCCCCCGCCCACCGGCGCGGCACCGTTCCGCGCGACTGGGGAGACTGGCGGCGGGAGTTCGAACTCGTGCTCGCGACCGGCATCGACGGCGTCTTCGTCGATCATCCGGACCTCGGGGTCGTCGCCCGCGACGGGCTCTGAGCCCCGGCCGCGGTCGGACGTCGCGCCTACAATCGACACCGACATGACCTACGTTCTCGACGGGTTCGACGCCGATCCGGGCCTGCCGACCGGCGACAGGTTCGCGATCAGCCCCGACCTCAACGACGACCTGCTGCGCGGGCTGAACGACCGTCAGCGCGAGGCGGTGCTCTACCGCGGGCCCGCCCTGTTGATCGTGGCGGGCGCCGGCTCCGGCAAGACGAGCGTGCTGACCCGGCGCATCGCCGGACTCATCCAGGCGCGCGAGGCATGGCCGAGCCAGATCCTCGCGATCACGTTCACCAACAAGGCGGCGGCCGAGATGCGCGAGCGCATCGCCGGGCTGGTCGGCACCGCCGAGGGCATGTGGGTGTCGACGTTCCACTCGGCGTGCGTCCGCATCCTGCGTCGTCAGGCCGAGGTGATGGGGCTCAAAGAGGGCTTCACCATCTACGACACCGCCGACTCGCGCGCACTCATCAAACGCATCCTGCGCGAGATGGACGCCGACACCTGGGGATTCACTGTCGCCGGCGTCTCGAACCGCATGTCGAATCTCAAGAACGAGCTGCAAGATGTCGACACCTTCGCGCGCACGGCCAACCTGTCCGACCCGAAAGAAGAGGCGTTCCTCGAGATCTTCCGGCGGTACACGGCCGGGCTGCGGCGGGCCAACGCGCTCGACTTCGACGACCTGATCGGCGAGACCGTGCACCTGTTCCGGGCGTTCCCCGAGGTCGCGGCGCTCTACCAGCGCCGGTTCCGCCACGTGCTCGTCGACGAGTACCAGGACACCAACCACGCCCAGTACGCGCTGATCCGCGAACTCGTGAACCCGGTGCGACCCGAGCACGTGCCCGCCGACACCCGCATGAGACTGGATGCCGGCGGCGGCATCCCCGGCGCGTCGCTGACCGTGGTGGGCGACTCCGACCAGTCGATCTACGCGTTCCGCGGGGCCGACATGCGCAACATCACCGAGTTCGAGAAAGACTTCCCGCAGGCAAAGGTGATCCTGCTCGAGCAGAACTACCGGTCGACGCAGAACATCCTCGACGCCGCCAACGCCGTCATCGCCAACAACTTCGACCGGGTGGCCAAGAACCTGTTCACCACCGTCGGCGCCGGCGAGAAGATCGTCGGCTACACCGGGTACTCCGGCCACGACGAGGCGCAGTTCGTCGCCGACGAGATCGAGGCACTGAAACGCCAGGGCGAGACCTACGACGACATCGCGGTCTTCGTGCGCACCAACGCCCAGACCCGGCCGCTGGAAGAGATCTTCATCCGCTCCGGCATCCCGTACCGCATCCCCGGCGGCACCAAGTTCTATGAGCGCGCCGAGATCAAGGATGCGATGGCGTACCTCATCCAGGTCGCCAACCCCGACGACGACCTCGCCCTCCGCCGCATCATGAACGTCCCCCGCCGCGGGATCGGCCCGGCGACCGAGGCGACGCTGCAGGCGCACGCCGACCGGCAGGGCTTCACGCTGCGCGACGCGATGCGCGAAGCCGGCGAGCTCGGCTTCGGCCCCAAGCTCACCGCCTCGATCCTCGAGCTGAGCGAGCTGCTCGACGAGGCGTCGGCGACGTCCGTGACCGCGGCGCCCGGCGACATCCTGATCTCACTGCTCGACAAGACCGGATACCTGAAAGGCCTGCGCGCGACCGGCGACGCCCAGGACGAGGCGCGCGCCGAGAACCTCGAAGAGCTGGTCGCGCAGGCGAAGGAGTTCCGGCGGAACACCCCCGACGGCACGCTCATCGACTTCCTCACCGGGGTGGCGCTGTTCGCCGCCGCCGACGAGATCGACGACGAAGACGGGTCCGTGTCGATCATGACCCTGCACACCGCGAAAGGGCTCGAGTACGACGCGGTGTTCCTCACCGGGGTGGAAGAGGACATCCTTCCGCACCGCATGTCGTCGGGAGAGCCCGGCGGGCTCGCCGAAGAGCGGCGCCTGTTCTACGTCGGCATCACGCGTGCCAAGAAACGGCTGTACCTGTCGCTGGCGATGACCCGCTCGGTGTTCGGCGACACGAGCGTCGCCATGCCGAGCCGCTACCTGCAGGAGATCCCGGCAGACCTCATCGACTGGCGGCAGTCGCCCGGCGACGCCACCTCGCGCGGAGGCCTGCGCCCGCGCTCGCTGAACGCCCCCCGCGGCATGGTCGAGAGCGGCAGCCGCACGCAGAAGTTCTCGTACTCGCAGTCGCTGCCGCAAGCACCGCGGGTCAAGACGGAATGGACCTCGCCCGTCACCAACAAGGTGCGCGACAACGGCGACCTCACCCTCGTCGCCGGTGACCGCATCCGGCACGCCGACTTCGGCGACGGCAGGGTGACCGAGGTGACGGGTGTCGGACCGAAGAGCATCGCCGAGGTGCAGTTCGACGGCGCCGGGCGCAAGCGCCTGCTGATCAAGATCGCGCCGATCGAGAAGCTCTAGACCGGCGCGACCACGAGCTTCAGCCGGTGCGCACTGGCGCCCACGTGCACCTGCTGGCCCCAGCCGATCGAGAGGCGGTCACGCTCGATGCCGTCGCCGAACGCCACCAGCAGCTCCGACTCGGCCACGAGCTCGAGCGCCTGCCCCTCGAGCAGGTCGCCGAAGCTCAGTTCGGTGCCGGTGGCCCGGGACGGCCAGGCCTCGCGCACGAACCAGGAGATGAGGGTGCTCTCCGCCTCGGGCAGGATCTCGGGCAGCCGGCGGTCGGAGGCGATCGACGCCGACCACCCGGTCGACCCGGTTCCGGTGCCGATGATGATCCCCGACGACGACTGCCGCTCCGTCCCCCGATCAGGCACCGTGATCGTGTAGCGGGACGACTGGTGCCCAGGATCGCCGAGGTAGATGTCGTTCAGCGCGATCAGCGTCTGGCCGTCGTCGAGGGTCGCCTGCACCATCGCGCGAGCGTGCACCGGGGCGTGCCCCTGCCGAACCAGGCCGACCAGGCCGGCCGCCGCATCCGGTGAGTGCGGGACGAGCACCCCCGCGTTCCGGCCCGGCTCCGGGTCGACGCCGATCACCGGCTGGCCATCGAGATACTTCGCGACGTTCGCAACCAGGCCGTCTTGGCCGACGACCACGATGATGTCCTCGGGGGCGAAGAGGTACCGGTCGAGGTCGTCGCGCTCGACCAGCGCCTGCCGCACGTCGCCGGGCAGCGACGACGAGACGAGCTGCATGGCGGCCTCGATCGCCTCGTGGCGTGCCACCACGTCGGCGATCTCGCGCCCACGCGAGCGGAGGAAGAACTCGGCCTGCCCGTACGTGGCGTGGCGGTCCAGCAGCTCCTCGTACTCGGAGCGCCGGTGCACCAGCACCACGCGGGCGGGCAGGGTCATGCGCTACTGGGCGGGCTTCGACGTGCGGCGGGCCGGCCTCTGCGACAGGGCGGTCAGGGCCTCGGTGAGCACGTCGGGCGTGAGGTTCACGGTGCCGATGTTCGGCAGGTTCTGGGCGATGTCCTGCAGCGCCAGCGCCGTCAGCACGGCCGGGTCGACACCCGAGTACGCCTTCAGCTTCGCGGTCTCCGCTTCGGCGTTGGCGGCGCCGAGGGTGCGCGTGGTCGCGGCGCGGACATCGGTCTGCAGCTTCTCCTGCTCGACATTCGACTTGACGGTGATCAGCGCGGTCGCCGCCTCCTCCGTGGCGCGGCGCTGCGCGTTCGCGCCCTCCTGCTGCACGAGTTGCTGCTCCCGTGTCGCGAGCTCGATCTTGGACTGCAGCTCGTTCTCGGCGATCGCCCGCTCGCGCTCGACCGCGATCGCGCGGCGCTCGTACGAGGCGGCGTCGGCGTCCTGCTGAACCTTCTCGCGCACCGGCGTCTCGAGCGCCTTCTCGACGTCGGACTGCGGGCGGATCGAGACGATGCGCACGCCGATCACGACGACAGAGGTCTCCGCGAGGCGGGCGTCACCCGCCAGGCCCTGCGCGGTCACCTCGCGCACCTTCGGGATGCCTTTGCCGAGCACGTCGGTGAGCTTCACGGTCGAGATGTACTCGACCGCGTACTGCTGCGCGAGCTCGGTGATCCGGGTGCCCACCTGTTCCATCGGCTTGCCGTACCAGCGCCCGACGTACGGGTCGATGGAGAAGTCGATGCGGCTCGCGGCCACCTGCGGGTCGCTGAAGCGGTAGGTGACGGTCGCCTGCACCGAGACCTCCTGGAAGTCGGTGGTGCGCGCCCCGAAGAGCATCGACAGCTCGGCTTCGGCGACCGGGACCTCGCTGATGGCGGCGTTCAGGGGGCGGAAGTAGAAGGCGATGCCCGGGCCTTTGTGAACGACCTTGCCGCGGCGCGCGTGCACGATGTAGTTGGTCGGCGTGGCGCGCAGGTGACGGGTGAACGGGAAGCGGCGGATGTCGGCCATGGCACGAGCCTAGGGCGATGCGAAGATCCGCCGGGAGGGGAGTTCGCGCAGCCGCCGGGGCGTGATGCGGGAGGTGGCGCGGGCGATGCGCACAGAACGTGCGAATCGCGCGGGATCGTGCGGCAACCCGTACGCGTCGCGGATCCGTGCGGGGAGCAGGCCGGCGGTGAGCGTGCGGCCGAGCGGCATGCCGGCCCGCACCCAGAACGGGACGTTGCGCGGGTGCAGGAGGTCGCGGGCCACCGACCGCGCATCGTCACCGACCTCGAGGGCTGCCACGGCATCCCGCCAGTACCGCTCGAAGGCGACCCGGTCGGCGGGCCAGCGTCCCGGCGGAACCTGAAGCGCCGTGCCGAGCAGCTCGCTCGCCGCGTAGATATCGTCGGCCAGGGCGTCGTCGAGCGTGCCGTGCAGCAGCTCGGAGGTGTCGACGCCGACGCGGTACAGGATCGCGGCGACCCAGAGCTGACGGTCGGGGTCGGTCGCCCCGGGAACGCCGGCATGCGCCCGGTTGACGAAACCCGCCGCCCTGCGCACCTGCTCGGGGTCCCCGAGCCCGATGGCGTAGACGTACCCGAGCGTGTGCCGCAGCCGGCGCATCGGGTCGTCGGCGAACGCGCTGTGCGCAGCCACCCCGCGACCCACCACCGGGTCGGCGATCTGCAGCAGGATCGCCGCGCCCCCGCCGAGCACCAGCGCGCCGTCGCGGGTGTACCGCTCGAACGCCGGGCTGCGGGTCATGCACCGATCCTCCCGAAAGATCCGCAGAACTTGCTGCCAGAACGCCCCGCGGTCGGGGCGCGCGCGAGACGGGGGTAGAGTTTCCGATGGTCTAAATCTCTCGATATCGAGTTATCTCGGCGTCAAGACACACGGAAGAAGCAAGCGTGGATCTCTTCGAATACCAGGCCCGCGATCTGTTCGAGAAGTACGGCGTCCCCGTGCTCGCGGGCATCGTCGCCGACACCCCCGCCGAGGCTCGCGCCGCCGCCGAGAAGCTCGGAGGCGTCACCGTGGTCAAGGCGCAGGTGAAGACCGGAGGCCGCGGCAAGGCCGGCGGCGTGAAGGTCGCGAAGACGCCGGACGAGGCAGAGGCGGCCGCCGAGGCGATCCTCGGCCTCGACATCAAGGGCCACATCGTGAAGCGGCTCATGGTGGCGGCGGGAGCCGACATCAAGGAGGAGTACTACTTCTCCGTGCTGCTCGACCGGGCCAACCGCTCGTACCTGTCGCTCGCGAGCTTCGAGGGCGGGATGGAGATCGAGCAGCTCGCCGTCGAGAAGCCCGAAGCCCTCGCACGGGTCGAGGTCGACCCCGCCACGGGCATCACGCTCGAGAAGGCGAAGGAGATCGCGGTCGCCGGCAAGTTCCCGGCCGAGATCGTCGACAAGGTCGCCGCCGTGTTCGTGAAGCTCTACGAGGTCTACACCGGCGAAGACGCCACCCTCGTCGAGGTGAACCCCCTGATCCTCAGCGGCTCGGGCGACATCATCGCCCTGGATGGCAAGGTCAGCTTCGACGACAACGCCGAGTTCCGGCACCCCGAGCACGAAGCGCTCGAAGACAAGTCGGCGACCGACCCGCTGGAGGCGAAGGCGAAAGCCAACGACCTCAACTACGTGAAGCTCGACGGCGAGGTCGGCATCATCGGCAACGGTGCCGGGCTCGTGATGAGCACCCTCGACGTGGTCGCCTACGCCGGCGAGAAGCACGGCGGCGTGAAGCCGGCGAACTTCCTCGACATCGGCGGCGGCGCATCCGCCGAGGTGATGGCGGCCGGGCTCGACGTGATCCTCGGCGACGCGCAGGTGAAGAGCGTGTTCGTGAACGTGTTCGGCGGCATCACCGCCTGCGACGCGGTCGCGAACGGCATCGTGAAGGCGCTCGAGATCCTCGGCGACGCCGCCACCAAGCCGCTCGTGGTGCGGCTCGACGGCAACAAGGTGGACGAGGGGCGCGCGATCCTCGCCGCCGCGAACAACCCGCTCGTCACCCTCGCCGACAACATGGACCAGGGCGCCGACAAGGCCGCCGAACTGGCATTCGCTGGTTGAGCAGCGCGAAGCGCGTATCGAACCCCAGGAACTAGAGAGAACATGTCGATCTTCCTCAACAAGGACAACAAGGTCATCGTCCAGGGCATCACCGGCGGCGAGGGCACCAAGCACACCGCGCTGATGCTGAAGGCCGGAACCCAGGTCGTGGGCGGCGTCAACGCCCGCAAGGCGGGCACCACGGTGGAGCACGAGGGCGGCGTCGTCCTCCCCGTGTTCGGCACCGTCGCCGAGGCCATGGAGAAGACCGGTGCGGATGTCTCCATCATCTTCGTGCCCCCGGCTTTCGCCAAGGACGCGATGATCGAGGCGATCGACGCCGGCATCCCGCTGCTCGTCGTGATCACCGAGGGCATCCCGGTGCAGGACACCGCCGAGGCCTGGGCCTACGCGAAGGCGAAGGGCACGACCCGCATCATCGGCCCGAACTGCCCCGGCATCATCACACCGGGCGAGTCGCTGGTCGGCATCACCCCGAACAACATCACCGGCAAGGGCCCGATCGGCCTGGTCTCGAAGTCCGGCACCCTGACCTACCAGATGATGTACGAGCTGCGCGACCTCGGCTTCTCCACCGCCATCGGCATCGGCGGCGACCCGATCGTCGGCACCACGCACATCGACGCCCTGCAGGCGTTCCAGGACGACCCCGAGACGAAGGCGATCGTCATGATCGGCGAGATCGGCGGCGACGCGGAAGAGCGAGCGGCCGACTTCATCAAGGCCAACGTCACGAAGCCCGTCGTCGGCTACGTCGCCGGCTTCACGGCGCCCGAAGGCAAGACGATGGGCCACGCCGGCGCGATCGTGTCCGGCTCGGCCGGTACTGCGCAGGCCAAGAAAGAGGCTCTGGAGGCCGCGGGCGTCAAGGTCGGCAAGACGCCCTCCGAGACAGCGGCCCTCATGCGCGAGATCATCCAGTCGCTCTAGGCGCTACCCTCTCGGCATGGGCCGGGTGCGACGGGTACGGGAGCTGTTCGCCGAAGACTTCTGGCCCGACATGACTGCGATGTTCAACGACCTGTACGACGGCTCCGCCGACTCCGCCTTCCAGGCGGCCGACGACTACAACAGCCGCAACTCCGACGGGACCTACGCCGACAACGGCGCCGACGTCTACGCGGCCGTCACCTGCGCCGAAGGCGACCTCGGCACCGACAGCGTCGACATGCAGGGGGACATCGACGCCCTGAAGGCCAAGGCCCCGACGATCGGCGACTACTTCGGCTACGACGACACGTTCGTGCTCGAGGCGCTGTGCTCCAACTGGCCGCACCCGGTCGCCGACCTGCCGACCGAATACGACGCCGCCGGCGCCGACCCGATCCTGGTCATCGGCACCAGCAACGACCCGGCGACCCCGTACGCGAACGCCGTGTCGCTGGCGAAGCAGCTGGAGAGCGGCGTGCTGATCAGCTACGAGGGCGAAGGCCACACGATCTACGCGCAGGGCGTCACCTGCGTCGACGACACCGTGGACGCGTACCTCATCGACGGCACCGTGCCGGCCGAAGACCCGAAGTGCTGATGCGCCCGCGTCGAGCGGGCGCTGTGGTGGCGATCGTCGCCGCCACGGCGATGGCCCTCACCGGGTGCACCCTGCTGGCCCCGCTGTTCGGCGGCGGCTCGTCGACGGTCACCACCCACACCGACGAGGAGGTGGCCTCCGGGCTCGAGCAGTTCTACAAGCAGGACGTGACCTGGAAGAACTGCGGCGGAGGCAACGTCTGCACCGACCTCATCGCCCCCGTCGACTGGGACGAGCCGGACGGCGAGCAGATCACCCTCGCGATCTCGCGGCACAAGGCCGTCGGCACGTCGATGGGCTCGCTGCTGATCAACCCGGGCGGTCCCGGCGGCAGCGGGTTCGACTTCGCGCAGGGCTTCGTGGGGTCGTCGGGCGTCTACGCCAACTACGACATCATCGGGTTCGACCCGCGGGGCGTCGGACGCTCCACCCCGATCGTGTGCTTCACCGACGACGCCGACCGCGACGAGATGATCTACGGCACCTACGACGACCCGTACGGATCCGAGGGGTGGCAGGCGGAGCTCGCCGCGCGCCAGAAGCGGTGGGTCGAAGCGTGCCAAGAGAACACGGGCGACCTGCTGGCCCACGTCGACACGGTCAGCGTCGCGCATGACATGGACATGATCCGGGCGGTTCTGGGGGACGAGAAGCTCAACTACCTGGGCTACTCGTTCGGCACCTACATCGGCACCGTGTACGCCGAGCTGTTCCCCGAGAAGGTCGGCCGCATGGTGCTCGACGGCGCGGTGGAGCCTCCGTTCGGCACGTTCGACGAGCTGGCCACGCAGATGGCCGGGTTCGACAGCGCGTTCACCGCCTACATGAAGGACTGCCTCGCCTCCGGCGGATGCCCGTTCGACGGGCCGCTGGCGAACGCACTCGCGGAAGCTCACGCCCTGGCGCTGAGCGTCGACGGCGAGAACCTGACGAGCAGCGACGGCCGGGTGATCGACTCGGCGACGGTCGGCACCGGCATCGCCCTCACCCTGTACAACCAGGGGTACTGGTTCTATCTGACGCAGGCGTTCAGCGACCTGATGGATGGCAACCCCGATTTCATGCTCTCGCTCGCCGACTCCTACAACGGGCGCGAGGACGGGTCATATGCCGACCGCTCGCTCGACGTGTACTTCGCGGTGACCTGCGCGGAGGGCACGATCGGCACGGACGATGTCGACCTCGTCGAGGGTCTCGGCATCATGGACGAGAAGGGCCCGATCGTCGGCGGCATCCTCGCCCTCGACGACTACGCCCTGCTCGAGGAGGCGTGCTCCCAGTGGCCCTACCCGCGGCCGGCTGATTTCCCGTCCGAGTTCGATGCGGCGGGCGCGCCGCCGATCCTGGTGATCGGCACCACGAACGACCCGGCGACGCCCTATCAGCAGTCCGTGACCCTGGCGGATGAGCTGGAGAGCGGCGTTCTGATCACGTACAACGGCGAAGGCCACACGGTCTACGGCAACGGCGTCAGTTGCATCGACGACCTCGTCGACGACTACTTCGTCAAGGGCGTGGTGCCGTCGAAGGATCCGAACTGCTGAGCGGCCGATGTCCCTGACCGAGAGGTTCCAGCCGCGCAACAACTCGCTCAACGCATTGCGTCTGGTGCTCGCCGCGCTGGTCGTCGTCTCCCACGCCTGGCCGCTCACGGGCGTCGAGCCGGAGCCGGCGTTCGGGGGTGCCAACCTCGGCAGCTGGGCGGTGTTCGGATTCTTCGCGATCTCCGGGTTCCTGATCACGCGCAGCCGTCTCCGCGCCCGCCGCACGCGCGACTACTACCGCGCCCGGGCCCTCCGCATCCTGCCGGCGTTCGTGGTCGCGCTGGTCGTGGTCGCGTTCGTGTTCGCCCCGCTGTCCGTGCTCGTCGATCCGGGCGCGTCCTGGAATCCGTTCAGCTCCCTCACCTACGTGCTCCGCAACCTCCCGCTCTACGCGCCGATCGTCTGGCAGCCCGGCATCGAGCACACGCTGGTCAACGCCGCCTACCCGGTCGACTGGGACGGCCCGCTGTGGACGCTGTTCTGGGAGGCGCTGTGCTACGTCGCGATCGGGGTGCTGGTCAGCGTGCTGCCGCGCAAGGCGGTGCCGGGCGTGCTGATCGGCCTGTTCGTGGTGCTGACGGCAGCATCCCTGGCCCTGACTCTCGGCGTCGTGCACATGAACGACCTGATCGGCCGGGCGATCCCGATGATCCTCGCGTTCATCGCCGGGGCGCTGCTTCTGCTCTTCGGAGACCGGGTGCGGATCGCGCCGGTGTGGATCATCGCCGCCGTCGTGCTCCTGGCGCTGACGATCGTCGCGGGCCTGGGGCCGAGCCTCGGCACCTTGCCGCTCGCCCTGTTGCTGCTCTGGCTGGGGGTGGTGCTGCCGCTGCAGAAGGTGGGGTCACGCTACGACATCTCCTACGGCGTGTACATCTACGCGTGGCCGGTACAGCAGTTCGTGACCCTCGTCGCAGGCCCCGATCTGTTCATCCCGCTCGACCTGCTGATCGTGATGGCGATCACGGTGCCGCTGGCGTTCTTGAGCTGCATCCTGATCGAGCGCCCGGCGCTGGCGCGCAAGGCGCCGGCCGGCGCCGAATCGCCGCAGGAGGCACCATTCCCCTAGGCGTAGCGCGGGTAGGGTCGCATCGATGACCCGCCGGCTGACTGTGCTCTTCGCGGCTCTCGAGGCCGTGCTGGCCGTCGCGATCGGCGTCGCCATCCCGCTCGTCCCGCTCACCGTCATCTGGGCGGCTCAGCTCGGCTTCGCGCCGGACTGGCTGATCTTCTGGCGCGGGGCGGTCGATGTGTGGCTGCTCGGCCACGGCGTCGACGTGACGTTCACCCTCCCCGCCGAGCTGTCCGCGTCGCTCGGTCTCGCGGGCTCGGCAGAGCCGGTGCGCATCACCATCGCCCTCCTCGGGTTCGCCCTGCTGACCGCTCTGCTGGGCGTGCGGGCGGGCGGGCGCATCGCGGAGGCCGGCCACCCGCGCCTTGGCGGCCTGAGCGCCCTCGGCATGTTCGCGCTGCTGTCGACCGGTCTCACGTTCACGGTGCTGCACCCGCTGGCACGCCCGTCCCTGTGGCAGGCCGCGGTGCTGCCCGCCCTCGCCTTCGGCATCGGGCTCGGGCTCGGGATGCTGCGCGCCGCCCGCGAGAACGGCGCCTCCGTGCGCGGTCCGCTACGCCGTCGCATCGACGCGCTGTCGATCGACACCCGTGCGACGGCGGCTGCGGCCCTGCGTGCCGGGGCCGCGGCGGTCGCGATGGTCCTGGCGGTCAGCGCGGTCGCGGTCACGGCGCGGCTGGTGCTCGGGTATGCCGACATCATCCGCCTCTACGAGGCCCTGCACACGGAGGTGGTGGGCGGCGTCGCGGTGACCGCCCTGCAGCTCGCCCTGATCCCGGATCTGGTGATCTGGGCAGCCGCGTGGTTCACCGGTCCGGGGTTCGCGATCGGGACCGGGTCGCAGGTCTCCCCGCTCGGCACCGCCCTCGGGCCGCTTCCGGCGCTGCCGCTCTTCGGCGCGATCCCGACGGAGGATGTGCCCCTGGCGTTCGCGGGCCTGCTGGTGCCGGTGGTCGCCGGCTTCCTGGCGGGCGTCGCCGTGCGACCGGCCCTGCAGCGCGCGCTCGACGGGGTGCGCCCGACGACCGTTGCCGTGACGGCGGTCGGCGGCGGGCTGTTCGGCGCCCTTCTGATGGGACTGCTCGCCTGGGCGGCGTCCGGGAGCGCCGGGCCGGGCCGCCTCGTCGACGTCGGCCCGTCGCCGGTGGCGGTCGCTCTCGCCGCGCTCGCGGAGATGGTTCCGGCGATCGCGCTCGGGATCGCGTCGGGTGGGGCGCTGCGCCGCCGCCGGTAGGATTTGGGGGTGCTGCGCCTCGTCGTCCTCATCTCGGGAGGCGGATCCAACCTCCGGGCCCTGCTCGAGGCGTGCGAAGACGCGGGCTTCCCCGCGCGGGTGGTCGCGATCGGGGCCGACCGCGACGCGGACGGGCTGGCGCTGGGGGAGGAGTTCGGCATCCCGAGCTTCGTCGTGCCGTACGGGGCGTTCGCGACCCGCGAGGAGTGGGGCGACGAGCTGATCGTCCAGCTGCACCAGTGGGATGCCGACCTGGTCGTCCTGTCGGGGCTGATGCGGCTGCTGCCCCCGCGCGTCGTCGCCGCGTTCACCCCGAACCTGCTGAACACCCATCCGGCGTACCTGCCCGAATTCCCCGGCGCCCATGCGGTGCGCGATGCGCTCTCGGCGGGTGCGACCGAGACCGGGGCGAGCGTGATCGTGGTCGACGACGGGGTCGACTCGGGGCCGATCGTGGCGCAGCGCCGTGTGCCCGTGCTGCCCGATGACACCGAGGCGCGCCTGCACGAGCGCATCAAGCTCGTGGAACGCGAGCTGCTCATCCAGACCGTGCGCGACATCGCCGACCACACCCTCGATCTGCAGGAGCTGCCGTGACCGACCGCGACCTCATCCCCGTCCGCCGTGCGCTCGTGTCGGTGTACGACAAGACCGGCCTGCTCGAACTGGCCGAGGTGCTGGTGCGGCTGGGCGTCGAGATCGTGTCGACAGGGTCGACGGCGAAGCTGATCGCCGACGCCGGTCACCCGGTGACCGAGGTGTCGGCCGTGACCGGGTTCCCGGAGTCGCTCGACGGCCGCGTGAAGACCCTGCACCCGGCGGTGCACGCCGGCCTGCTCGCCGACCTGCGGCTCGACGCCCACGCCGAGCAGCTCGCGGAGCTCGGCATTGCGCCGTTCGAGCTGGTGGTCTCGAACCTCTACCCGTTCACCGAGACGGTCGCGTCGGGCGCCGAACCGGATGCGGTGATCGAGCAGATCGACATCGGCGGTCCCAGCATGGTGCGGGGCGCCGCGAAGAACCACGCGAACGTCGCGATCGTCACCTCGCCGTCGCAGTACGCCGAGCTGGTCGCCGCCGTCGAGGCGGGCGGCACGACCCTCGTACAGCGGCGTGCGCTCGCGCTGGCGGCGTTCCGCCATACGGCGGCGTACGACGTCGCGGTCGCATCCTGGCTCGGCAGCGTCGTCGCCCCCGACGACGAGGGCTCCGGCTTCCCCGGCTGGGTCGGCGCGACCTGGACCCGGCGCAGCGTGCTCCGTTACGGCGAGAACGCACACCAGCGCGCCGCCCTGTACGGCAGCATCCAGAGCGGCGGCATCGCGCAGGCGACGCAGCTCGGCGGCAAGGAGATGTCGTACAACAACTACGTGGATGCCGACGCGGCCCTCCGCTCGGCGTACGACCACGAGGCTCCCGCGGTCGCGATCATCAAACACGCCAACCCGTGCGGGATCGCGGTCGGCGAGACCATCGCCGCCGCGCACGCCGCGGCGCACGCCTGCGATCCGGTCTCCGCCTACGGGGGTGTCATCGCCGCCAACCGGCCGATCACACGCGAGGCGGCGGAGTCGTTCGCCCCGATCTTCACCGAGGTCGTCGTCGCTCCGGCGTTCGAGCCGGAGGCGCTCGAGATCCTGCAGGCGAAGAAGAACCTGCGGCTGCTGCAGCTGCCCGAACACTTCGGGCGTTCCGGGACGGAGCTGCGGCAGATCTCCGGCGGTCTCCTCATGCAGACCTCGGACATGCAGTTCGCTCCGGCCCGGCAGTGGAAGCTCGTCGCGGGCCCGGCGGCCGACGAGGCGACGCTCGCGGATCTCGAGTTCGCCTGGCGCGCGTGCCGTGCGGTGAAGTCCAACGGCATCCTGCTGGCCCGCGACGGCGCCTCGGTCGGCGTCGGCATGGGGCAGGTGAACCGCGTCGACTCGTGCAGGCTGGCCATCGATCGCGCGGGCGACCGTGCCGCGGGGAGTGTCGCCGCATCCGACGCCTTCTTCCCGTTCGCCGACGGTGCGCAGCTGCTCATCGATGCCGGGGTGCGGGCCATCGTTCAGCCGGGCGGCTCGATCCGCGACGAGGAGGTCTTCGCCGCCGCGGAGTCCGCCGGCGTCACCATGTACGTCACCGAGGAAAGGCACTTCTTCCATTGAGAGCCCTCGTCCGCCCCACCTCCCGCCGGCTCGATGAGGGTCAGCTCACCCACCTCGAGCGGGTGCCCGTCGATGTCGATCTGGCCGAGACCCAGTGGGCCGCGTACTGCGACACCCTCGACACCTGGGGCTTCGAGACGGTGCGCGTCGCGGGCGACGACAGCCTTCCGGACTCGGTCTTCATCGAGGACACGGTGGTGATCTTCGACGATCTCGCCGTGCTGACCAGTCCCGGCGCCGAGACGCGGAGGGGGGAGACGGATGCCGTGGCCGGCACCCTGCGCACGCTCGGCATCGAGCGCGCCGCCATCGAACTGCCCGGCACCCTCGACGGCGGCGACGTGCTGAAGATCGACCGCACCGTCTATGTGGGCCAGGGCGGCCGCACGAACGGGGACGGCATCCGGCAGTTGCGTGCGCTGCTCACCCCGCGCGGCTGGACGGTCGTCGGGGTCCCGGTGACGAAGGTGCTGCACCTGAAGTCCGCGGTCACCGCGCTGCCGGACGGCACCGTGATCGGGTACCCGGACGAGGTCGACCACCCGGAGCTGTTCCCGCGCTTCCTGCCGGTGCCCGAGCGGGGTGCCGCCGTCGTCGTGCTGTCGGAGGACACCGTGCTGATGGCCGCGTCGGTGCCGGAGTCGGCCGCGCTCGTCGAGAGCCTCGGCTACCGGGTCGTGACCGTCGACATCAGCGAGTTCGAGAAGCTCGAAGGATGCGTGACCTGCCTGTCAGTGCGGGTCAGGAACTGATCAGCACTTGCCTCACCGTCCGACCCGGGTCTAGGTTGGAAGGCTGCCCGGCGATGGACCGGACACCGAGAAACGGGAGGCCGCGATGACGACGAACGCACTGACACGTGAGGTCGTGTTCGTCACCGCTGCCCCGCGGCGACGTTAGCCGCCTCTTCCCGACCCGTCTCTCCGGCCACAGCGGCCGTCCCTTCCGTCACCCGTCCGTCCACTCACGGAAACAGTCATGCCTGAGAACAGTCCGCCCGCGCGCGGAACGATCCGCACCATTGCACGGATCCTCCCCTTCGTCCGCCCCGCCATGCCCCGCATCGGGCTCGGCATGCTCGCGGCGCTGCTCGCCGCGCTCGTGTCGCTGGCGATCCCGCTCGTGCTGCAGACCCTCGTCGACGGCCCGCTGTCGACGGGGGACGGCGCCCAGATCTGGCCCGCGGCCCTGACCGTGCTGGGCCTCGGCGTGCTCGAGGCGGGACTCATCGCTGCCCGCCGCTGGTTCGTGCTCACGCCCGGCACGCATGTCGAGGCCGCGATGCGCAATGCGTTCTACACGAAGCTGCAAGACCTGCCGGTGGCATTCCACGACCGCTGGCAGAGCGGGCAGCTGCTGTCGCGCTCGATGAGCGACATCGGCCTCATCCGGCGCTGGCTGGCGTTCGGCATCGTGCTGCTCGTCGTCAACCTGCTGACCGTGATCGTCGGCTTCGTCGTGCTCTTCTTCTGGAGCTGGATGCTCGGCCTGGTGTTCCTGGTCTGCTCGATCCCGCTGTGGATCTACGGCTTCGTCTTCGAAGCCAAGTACTCGGTGGTGGCGCGGCGTTCGCAGGACCAGCAGGGCGACCTCGCCACCGCGGTCGAGGAGAGCGTGCACGGCATCCGCGTGCTGAAGGCGTTCGGCCGCGGGCGCCACTCGCTGGAGAAGTTCGCACGTCAGGCGGAGGAGCTGCGCGGCACCGAGATCGAGAAGGCCCGCGCGATCGCCGGCATCTGGCTGTGGCTGCTGCTGGTGCCCGACGTCGCGTTCGCGCTGTGCCTGCTCGGCGGCGTGTGGCTGGCGTCGACCGGCCAGCTCACCGTCGGTCAGCTGTTCGCGTTCTTCGCCACGGCGACGGTGCTGCGCTGGCCGATCGAGTCGATCGGGTTCCTGCTGTCGATGACCTTCGACACCCGCACCGCGATCGATCGGCTGTTCGAGGTGTTCGACGAGGTGAACCCGATCGTCGATCCGCAGAGCCCGGCGCACATCAGCGCGCCCCGCGGCCGCCTCGCCTTCGACGACGCCCATTTCCGCTACCAGGACTCTCCCGCGCAGATCCCCGACCTCCTCGACGGGATCACCCTCGAGCTCGAGCCGGGTGAGACGATGGCGCTCGTCGGGCTCACCGGCTCCGGCAAGACCACCCTCACCGCGCTGACCACCCGGCTGTACGACGTGACCGGCGGTGCGGTGCGCCTGGACGGCGTCGACATCCGCGACCTGACGCGCGAAGAGCTGCGCAGCCACATCGCGATGGCTTTCGAGGACGCGACGCTGTTCTCGGCGTCGGTGCGGGACAACGTGCTGCTCGGCCGCCCCGAGCTGGCGGACGGGGGCCCGGATGCCGACGCGGCTCTGGCGGAGGCGCTCGACATCGCGCAGGCCGACTTCGTCGCCTCGCTCCCGCAGGGGGCCGACACCCTCGTCGGGGAGGAGGGGCTGTCGCTGTCCGGGGGTCAGCGTCAGCGTCTCGCGCTCGCGCGCGCGGTCGCGGCGAAGCCGTCGGTGCTGGTGCTCGACGACCCCCTGTCCGCGCTCGACGTCGACACGGAGGCGCGGGTGGAGGCGGGGCTGCGCCGCGTCCTCGCGACGACGACCGCGCTGGTCGTCGCGCACCGCCCGTCGACGGTGCAGCTCGCCGACCGGGTCGCGCTGCTCGAGAACGGGCGCATCACCGCGGTCGGAACGCATTCGGAGCTGCTGGCGGCCAACGAGCACTACCGGTTCGTCATCTCGTCGCTGGATGTGTCTCGACAGGCTCGACAACCGGATTGGGACGAGGAGGTGGACGCATGAGCACCGTGACCGGAGTCGAAGGCGAAGAGCGCGACGACTACACCAGGGCGGAGAGCCGCGAGGTGCGGCAGCGGTCGCTGCGGCTGCTGCGCTCCCTGCTGCAGCCGCTGCGCGGCCGGCTGGTGCTCGCGATCGTCGTCGTGGTGCTCAGCACGGCGCTCCAGGTGGCCGGCCCCGCGCTGATCGCGATCGGCATCGATCAGGGGCTTCCGGCGATGCTCGACGGGGATGCGAAACCGCTGATCTATGTGGTCGCGGCGTACCTGCTCGCGGGTGTCGCGGGTGCCATCCTGATCTCGCAGTACACGATCCTGTCGGCACGGATCAGCCAGGCCGTGCTGCTCGAGCTGCGCAAGCGGGTGTTCCTGCACGCCCAGCGTCTGAGTCTGGAGTTCCACGAGAGCTACACCTCGGGGCGCATCATCGCGCGTCAGACCAGCGACCTGGAGGCGATCCGCGAGCTGCTCGACGAGGGTGTGAACGGCCTGGTGCGCGGCGTGCTGTACATGGTGTTCATCGCGATCGCGCTGGTCGCCCTCGACCCGTGGAGCGGGCTCGTGCTCGCCGGGTCGCTGGTGCCGCTCATCCTGCTCACGCGCTGGTTCCAGGTGCGGTCGCAGCGGCTGTTCCGGGCGACCCGCACGCTGTCGGCGCGCCTCATCGTGCACTTCGTCGAGACGATGACCGGCATCCGGGCGGTGAAGGCGTTCCGCAAGGAGGCGCGCAACGACGTGCAGTACGCCGAGCACGTCGAGGACTACCGCCACGCGAACGCGCGCGTCATCCAGCTGTTCGGCATCTACGACCCCGGGCTGATCCTGATCGGCAACGTCGCGGTCGGCGTCGTGCTGCTGGTCGGCGGACTGCGCGTCGTGGGCGGCGCGCTCGAGGTCGGAGCGCTGCTCGCCGTGGTGCTGTACACCCGCCGGTTCTTCGACCCGATGGAGGAGATGGCGCAGTTCTACAACTCCTATCAGTCCGCGGCGGCCGCGCTGGAGAAGATCTCGGGCGTGCTCGAGGAGCAGCCGAGCGTGCCCGACCCGACCCAGCCGATCGACCTCTGGCAGGCGCGCGGCGCGGTCGAATTCGAGCATGTCCGGTTTGCGTACTCGGGCGACCGGGTCGTCCTGCCCGAGTTCGACCTGCACATCCCTGCCGGGCAGACGGTCGCGCTGGTCGGCTCCACGGGGGCCGGCAAGTCGACGCTGGCGAAACTGCTGGCGCGCTTCTACGACCCCTCGGCCGGCGAGATCACCCTCGACGGCGTCGACCTGCGCCGGCTGCACCCGAAAGATCTGCGGCGTGCGATCGTCATGGTCACCCAGGAGGCGTACCTGTTCAGCGGCTCGGTCGCCGACAACATCGCGCTCGGCAAGCCGGGTGCCACGTTCGACGAGATCCGGGACGCGGCCCGCGCCGTGGGTGCGCACGACTTCATCACGGCGCTCCCCGACGGGTACGAGACGGATGTGAACAAGCGCGGCGGCCGGGTCTCGGCGGGGCAGCGGCAGCTGCTCTCGTTCGCCCGCGCCTTCCTCGCCGACCCGGCTGTACTGATCCTCGATGAGGCGACGGCGTCGCTCGACATCCCGAGCGAGCGGCTCGTGCAGGAGGGTCTCACCACCCTGCTGGCGGACCGCACCGCCCTGATCATCGCCCACCGGCTGTCGACCGTGTCGATCGCGGACCGGGTGCTGGTCATGGAGCGCGGCCGCATCGTCGAGGACGGCACGCCGAAGGAGCTGATCGCCGGAACGGGCCGCTTCGCGAAGCTGCACGCCGCCTGGCGGGACAGCCTGGTCTAGCGCGCGCCGCCTCTAGACGGCGGCGGGGGCGGCGGGAGCGATCTCGTCGTTCCAGCGCTGGATCGACTGAACCACCCAGAACACCAGGAACAGCAGCAGCGCCGCGACCTCGCATCCGAACACCGCGGGCACGACGAAGCCGGGCGCATCGGGATCGATGCGCTCGGCGATGATCGCCCACACCGCCAGCAGCACGACGACGACCATGCCGACGGCCACGAAACCGTAGACGGCTTTCATCCAGCGCGCCGGCTCGGGGGAGTCGTCGCGGCCGCGCAGGTGCAGCACCGCGATCGTGCCGATCGACAGGAAGAACAGGGCGGCCGCGCCGAAATGCACGGACGCGAGGAACAGCTCCCGGTTGCCGAACCACAACCCGGCGACCACGGCGAGAACGCCGGTCGCGACCACCAGCGAGATGCCGGCGACCTTGAGCTCCACCCGCCGGGCGAGCACCAGGATCACCACCGTGAACCAGCCGGCCGTGCCGATGACGAGGTAGGTGAGCACCCCGTTCTCGATGTCACGAACCGCCGTGACGGGAACGCAGGTGATGCCGTCCCCGCAGAGCAGCGTGTTGCGCACGGGCGTGCCGACGACGGCGATCAGCGGGGCGAGCAGCCCGGCCGCGTCGAGCAGTGCGCGTTCCGCGCGATGACCGGACAGCGCCAGCAGAGCCACGGCCGCCGCCACCAGCGCACCGACGAAGGTCGAGCGCGCCGGGGTGTAGAAGTACTGGCTGATGGAGCCGAGGAGGCTGCCGTGCCGGATCGACTCGATCGCCACAGCGGCGAAGATCACGAGGATCATCGCCCCCATCGCGATCCGCAGGTACCGATAGGTTCTCAGCGACGCACTCACCATGAACCGATCGTGGTGCACGCAGCGCGGATTCGCGAGAGCATGGCGCCGTGGTCAACACCGACGTCGTGCGGGGCTTGAGCGCACCCGAGGTGCGTGAGCGCGAGCTGTCGGGGAGGACGAACCGCGTCCGCGCGCAGACCAGCCGGAGCACCTGGAGCATTCTGCGTGCGAACGTCCTCACTCTCTTCAACGCCATCGTCGGGGGATCGTTCGTGCTGCTGCTGGCCCTCGGGCAGTGGCGGGATGCCCTCTTCGGGTTCTCGGCGGTGGCGAATGCCGCGATCGGCGTGGCCCAGGAGGTCCGCGCGAAACGGTCGCTGGATCGCCTCGCGCTGCTGAACACGCCCGGCGCCACGGTCGTTCGCGACGGGGTGGAGTCGGCGATCGACCGCGAGCGCGTGGTCGCCGACGACCTGCTCGTCGTCCGGCTGGGGGATCAGGTGCCCGCCGACGCCGTCGTCGTCCAGGCCGTCGGTCTCGAACTGGATGAGTCGCTGCTCACCGGCGAGTCGACACCGGTACGCAAGGCGGCGGGCGATGAGCTGCTGGCCGGGTCGGCGGTCGTCGGCGGCTCGGGCCGCGCGGTGGTCACGCGGGTCGGGGAGCACTCCTTCGCCGCCCGGCTCACGGGGGAGGCGAGGCGGTTCTCGCTCGTGCGCTCCGAGATCCGCGACGGCATCAACCGGGTTCTGCGCTGGATCGCCTGGGGGCTCGCGCCGGTCATGGTGATCGTCGTCAACGGTCAGATGCAGAGTGCCGGCGGCTGGCAGGCGGCGATCGAGTCGGGTGCATGGCGCGGCGCGCTCGTCGGCGCGGCGGGGGCCGCGATCGCGATGGTCCCGCTCGGTCTGGTGCTGTTGTCGAGCGTCGCGTTCACCCTCGGGATGGTCCGGCTCGCACGCCACGGGGTGCTCGCGCAGGAGCTCGCCGCCGTCGAGGGTCTCGCCCGCGTCGACGTGGTCTGCTTCGACAAGACGGGCACGCTCACCGACGGCTCCGTCGAGTTCGAAGATGCACACGCCGTCGCCGGCTCGTCTCCGGCGTGGCGGCGGGTGCTCGCCGCATTCGCCGCCGCCGAAGGGGCGAACGTCACCGCCCGGTCGCTCGAGGGGGCCTCGAGTGAGGATGCGGCGTCGCCCACGGCGACGATCGCGTTCTCATCGGAGCGCAAATGGAGTGCATTGCTCTACGCGGGGCGGGCCGACCCACCCGAGCTCACCGGATCCTGGGTGCTCGGGGCCCCCGAGATCCTGCTCGCGGGGTCGGACGACGCGCCCTCCCGAGCCGCGCTGGCCGAGTGTGCCGTCCACGCGCGCGCGGGGCGCCGGGTGCTGCTGCTCGCGCGCAGCGCCGACGACATCCGCAGCCCCGGCGCGGCCGGCGAGCCCGTGCTTCCGGACGCCCTCCAGACCCAGGCGATCATCACGCTGCGCGAGCGGCTGCGTCCCGATGCGGCGGCGACCGTCGCGTACTTCCAGGCAGAGGGGGTCCGGCTGCGGATCATGTCGGGGGACGATCCTCGGACGGTCGCCGCCGTCGCCCGGAGCGTCGGGATCGAGGTCGACAGCGGCTTCGACGCGCGGGAGCTCCCGTCCGGCTCCGCGGCCATGACCGCGATCCTCGAGCAGCACACGGTGTTCGGCAGGGTGACGCCCCGGCAGAAGCGCGACATGGTGGACGCTCTGCGTGCCGCGGGCCATGTCGTCGCGATGACCGGTGACGGCGTGAACGACATCCTGGCGCTGAAGGCGGCCGACATCGGGATCGCGATGGGCACCGGCGCCCCCGCGACGCGCGCGGTCGCCCGGCTGGTACTGCTCGACGGCCGCTTCAGCCAGCTGCCGAGGGTGGTGGCCGAGGGTCGCCGGGTGATCGCGAACGTCGAGCGCGTGTCGAAGCTGTTCCTGTCGAAGACCGCGTACTCGTTCCTCATCGCGGTCGGGTTCGGTGCCCTCCTGTGGGGCTACCCGTTCCTGCCGAGGCAGTTGTCTGTGCTGGACGGCCTCACCCTCGGCATCCCCGGCTTCCTCCTCGCGTTCCTGCCGAGCACGCGGCGCTACGTCCCCGGGTTCCTGCGACGCTCGCTCGGTTTCGCGGTGCCCGCCGGGATCGTGGTGGCGCTCGCAGTGGCCGGGGTGAACGTCGTGGCGCGCGTCCTGGATGCCGGCGTCGACGAGAGCCGGACCGCGTCGTCGCTGGTCCTGGCGCTGGTGGCGCTGTGGGTGCTGAACGTGCTCATCCGCCCCCTGGATCTGTTGCGGGGCGCGCTGCTCGCCGCCATGTATCTGGGCCTCCTGCTGCTGTTCGTGGTGCCGCCGGTCAGCGACTTCCTGCGCCTGGCCCCGCCCGCCCCGGGGACGCTGGCCTGGATTCTGGGCGTGTCGGCCGCGGGCTCGCTCGCCGTCGAACTGGCGTTCCGCTGGTCACGTCGCCGGGAGACCGGCGAGCTCGCTCAGGGCTCGTAGCGGGCGACGCGCAGGTCGACCCGGAAGCTCGACCGATCGGTGGACCACACCAGCGGCGTGCCTTCGGCGCGGTAGTGCTCGAGGGCGCGCCGCTCGTGGTCGGCCACCGGGTGGCCGGATGCCCGCACCACGCGCCACCAGGGGACGTCGGAGCCGTAGTACGCCATCACCGCTCCCACCGCGCGCGGCGCCCGCGAGCCGATCGCCGCCGCGACGTCACCGTAGGCCATGGCCATGCCCTCGGGGATGCCGGCCACGACATCCAGCACCGCCTCGGCGAAGTCGGGGTTCGGTGCCGGCACGTCGGCTCAGAGGGCGAGAGCGCCGAGGTTCTCGCCGTACGGGGTCTGGCCGACCACCGCGAAGCCCACGGCCTCGAAGAACTTGCCGGGCCCGGCATCGCCGGGAGCCCACACCACGGTGGCCCGCTCGAATCCGCGCGCACGCGCCTCGTCGGCGAACGCCTTCACGGCGAAGCGCCCGACGCCCTTGCCCTGGGCGTCTGCCGCGACGTCGATGCGCCAGATCGCCGCGCGCAGGTAGTCCTCCGGCGCGTCCGCGTCGAAGTTGCCCATGATGTAGCCGACCACCTCGTCGCCGTCGCGGATCACCCGTGGCCACGAGTTGGCGGGGTCGAGGGTCTGCTCGAGATGCTCGTACGTCTCGGGCTCGAGGAAGGCCTCTTGACCCGGCTTGAGGGTGAGGTTGTTCGCGGCAGCCGCGGTCTCGGCCCCCAGTTCCTCGAGTCTCAGCTCCGCCATGCGACCAGGCTAACCCGCGCGACCGGCATCACGGCAAGCCCCTCCGATATCTCGATATCAAGATATCCCCCGGGACCGGTAGGCTTTCACACCGTGGAGAAGATCAAGGTCGAAGGTACGGTCGTCGAACTCGACGGCGACGAGATGACGCGCATCATCTGGCAGTTCATCAAAGAACGGCTGATCCATCCGTATCTCGACATCACCCTCGACTACTACGACCTCGGTATCGAGAACCGCGACGCGACCGACGACCAGGTCACCGTGGATGCCGCGCACGCCATCCAGAAGCACGGTGTCGGCGTGAAGTGCGCCACCATCACCCCCGACGAGGCGCGCGTCGAGGAGTTCACGCTGAAGTCGATGTGGAAGAGCCCGAACGGCACGATCCGCAACATCCTCGGCGGCGTGATCTTCCGCGAGCCGATCATCATCAGCAACATCCCGCGCCTCGTGCCCGGCTGGAACAAGCCGATCATCGTCGGCCGTCATGCGTTCGGCGACCAGTACCGCGCCACCGACTTCCGCTTCGAGGGCCCCGGCACGCTGACCATCTCGTTCCAGCCGAAAGACGGGGGCGAGGCGCAGAGCTTCGAGGTGTTCCAGGCTCCCGGATCGGGTGTCGCCATGGCGATGTACAACCTCGACGAGTCGATCCGCGACTTCGCGCGTGCGTCGCTGAACTACGGGCTCGCCCGCAACTACCCCGTGTACCTCTCGACGAAGAACACGATCCTGAAGGCCTATGACGGCCGGTTCAAAGACATCTTCCAGGAGGTGTTCGACGCCGAGTTCAAAGCACAGTTCGACAAGGCAGGCCTCACCTACGAGCACCGTCTCATCGACGACATGGTCGCCTCCGCGCTGAAGTGGGAGGGCGGCTACGTCTGGGCCACCAAGAACTACGACGGCGACGTGCAGTCCGACACCGTCGCGCAGGGCTTCGGCTCGCTCGGTCTGATGACCAGCGTGCTGACAACCCCCGACGGCAAGATCGTCGAGGCGGAGGCCGCGCACGGCACCGTCACGCGCCACTACCGCATGCACCAGCAGGGCAAGCCGACGTCGACGAACCCGATCGCGTCGATCTACGCCTGGACCCGCGGCCTGCAGCACCGCGGCAAGCTGGACGGCAACCAGGCGCTCATCGACTTCGCGTCGACGCTCGAGCAGGTCGTCATCGAGACCGTGGAGAGCGGCAAGATGACCAAGGACCTGGCACTCCTGATCTCCGACGACGCCCCGTACCAGACGACCGAGGAGTTCCTCGCGACGCTCGACGAGAACCTGAAGGCCAAGCTGGGTTAGGCGCCGTCGCGCAGCACCTGCTCCATCTGGCCGGCGAGCACTCTCAGCAGTTCCTGCGACGTCTCGTCGAACTCGCGCGGGACGGTGTCGTAGATCGCGAGCGCGCCGATCCGCTCACCCGACGGTCCCTCGACGGGGTACGCGGCGAAGAACACCACGCCGGGCGGCCCCGCGACGCCGCTGTGCTCGCGGAAACGGGGATCCGCGGGGGCGTCGTGGACGATGAAGCATCCCCGTGATTCGATCGCGTAGGCGGTGAAGGATTTGTCCCGGTCCTGTTGCGGGCGATCGCCCGACGTCGACGAGATCGAGTAGGCGTGCTCGGGGCCGAGGATCAGCATCTCGGCGTTCGGCACGTCGAACACGGCGCGCGTGAACCGCACGACGCTGTCGACGCTGAGGCTGACGCGCTGGTCGGTGATGCCCAGACGAGCCAGCTCCGCCTCGCGCCGCCGTTCGACCGACGGGTCGTACGGGGAGGGGGACGTGCGGTCGCCCGGGCCCGCGAGCAGGGGTGCCGCCGCCTCCACGACGCACTGCGCCCAGAAGTCGTAGTCGGCAGGGCCGCGGTAGCGTTCGAGCGCCACCGACGGAGGGCCGGGCAGGTCGGCGAACACGACATGCGGCCGGGCGGCGCAGACCTCCCGCGTCTCGCGGTTCATCGCGGCCACCTGCCGGTCGAGCCAGTGCGACAGCCCGCCGCGGTACACCGGGATGGAGCTGATCGGCTGGATGCCCACCAGCACCGCGGGCCGGCGTGCTGTCGGCTCGAGCGCATCGAGCACCGCCTCGATCTCGGCCCGCCAGTTCGCCACGCTCGACTGGGTGAGCACCTCGGTGATGCCGAGCACGGCGATCCTCAGCTCGTCGAACCGGGTCCGCGTCGCACGGATCACCTCGGGTGCCCTGCCGGCTGTGAGCTCGACGTCGATGGCTGCCCGAATCACCACTCCGCGCTGGGTCGCGCCGCGGAGGCGCCGGGCGAGGGCGCCGGTGAACCCGAGCTCGTGCGTCCGCACTCCCCAGCCGGACGACGCGCCGCCGCCGACGACGAGCACATCCATCGGGTCGGGCCCCGGAAGCCGCTGGTCTGCGCTGTCCGCGGGGCGGGGCACCGGCTCCAGATCGTTCGCACGGGAGGCCAGCCACAGGCGCGTCAGCGCGCGCTCCGGTCGCGAGAGCCCTGATGTCGGCACCGTTGCCTCCCTCTCTGAGGCCAGGGTACGCGAGGTGCCGATCAGTGGAGCGTCTCGCCCCTCTCGAGCATCGCCACGAATTCGCGGATCTTGCGTTCGCGCGTCTCGGCGCGCTTCACCGTCGTAGTGCGGAAGATGATCGCGAACCTGTTCTGCTTGGTCAGGGTCGCCCATTTCGCCGCCGCGGCGGGGCTGGCGTCGATCGCGGCCTGCAGGTCGTCGGGGGGTGCCGCATCCTTCTGCCGGTACGCGGCGTCCCATCGCCCGTCTGCCTTCGCCCTGTCGATCTCGGCCTGGCCGGCCGGACGCATCAGGCCGGCCTCGATGAGCCGGGCGACGTGCTCGCGGTTGATCTGCGACCAGGGGCTGTTCTTGCGTCGCGGTGTGAATGCCTGCAGCGTGTAGTCGTCGTCGAACCGGCCCGCCTGGCCGTCGATCCACCCGTAGCAGAGCGCGACGTCGAGCGCCTCCTGCCAGGTGATGCCGGGCGCCGAGGACGACTTCTTGCGCAGCTGCAGGCGCACCCCGCCGTCGTCGGGTTCGGACTCCAGGAACGCGCGCCACTCGTCGGCGGCCGCGAAGAAGTGGATCGGCTTGTCACTGAACGAGACCACGTGCCGACGCTACCGGGAGCCCCCGTCAGCGAAGGGGCCGCGCAGGGCGGCCCACTGCAGCAGCATGATCGTCTTCGCATCCTGGATTCCGGCGCCGATCTGCGCGAGCGCGTCGTCGATGCCCAGTTCGACCAGCTCGATCTGCTCGCCTTCACCGGCGAGCCCGCCGCCGTCGTGCCGTGCCGTCTCCGCCGAGTAGGGGGCGGCGTAGAAGTGCAGCCGCTCGGTCACCGACCCCGGGGACATGTAGACGTCGAACACGTGCTCCAGCTCGCCGACCTCGTGCCCCGTCTCTTCGATCGCCTCGCGGCGGATCGCGGTCTCGGGGGCGTCGTCGTCGAGCAGCCCGGCGGCGGCCTCGACGAGCATGCCGTCCGGGTGGCCGTTCACGTAGACGGGGTAGCGGAACTGCCGGGTCAGCAGCACCGTGCGGCGTTCGGTGTCATAGAGCAGGATGACGGCGCCGTTGCCGCGGTCGTAGGTCTCGGCGGTCTTGCGCACCCAGGTGCCCGCGGCATCCCGTTGCTCGAAGGTGGTGCGGCGCAGCACGTGCCAGGCGGACGCCACGAGCTCGACGTCGAGGATGCGGACGTCGGCGTTGCCGGCGAGCTCGCGCCCGGTGAGGTGCAGTCCGCTGCGACCGCGGTGGTCGGGTTCGTCTTCGCCGAGGGTCACCCGTTAAACGTACGGTGCCCCGGATGCCTGAACAGCATCCGGGGCACCACGCGGTGCGGACTACGCGGCCGTGACGACCTTCTTGGCGGGGGGCTTCGCGGTCACGCCGACCTCGATCTTGCGCGGCTTGGCCTTCTCGGCGACCGGCACGGTGACGGTCAGCACGCCGTTGTCGTACCCGGCGGTGATGCCGGTGGTGTCGACGTTCTCGCCGAGGGTGAAGCGGCGCAGGAACGTGCCGGTGCGGCGCTCGCGGGAGAGGTACGTGACGCCCTCGGTGCTCGGGGCGGGACGCTCGGCACGGATGCTGAGCAGCCGGCCGTCGACGTCGATATCGACGCTGGCCGGGTCGACGCCCGGCAGGTCCGCGCTCAGCACGTAGCTGTCGGGGGTGCGGGAGAGGTCCATCGGCATGAGCCGCGGACCCTGTCGCGAATCGAGATACATCGCCATGGAGTGCTCCTTCATAACTTGAGTCCGTCTGACTCAACTACGAAGAAGTTAGCACTCGGGTATGACGAGTGCCAGCACGATTCGCGCAGGGCGAACGGGGCTCAGTACCCGACGAAGACATCGGTGTGGATGCGGCGCACGCCCGCCCGGCGGAGCGCCGTCTTCAGCGCGCCCACCATCGCCGGCGTCCCCGACAGGTAGGTGTGACGCGTCCTGACATCCGGCACGGCGGCGAGCAGCTGATCGCCGGTCAGGCGCTGCGCCTCCAGCCACTTCCAGCCCTTCGGCAGCTTCGGCGGCTTGGCCGCCGACACCACGGTGACGCTGCTGCAGCCCGCCTTCGCGATGAGGTCGGCGTAGGCGAGGTCGTCGGGTGTCGAGATCGCGTACACCAGCGCCACATCCCGCGAGCGCACCTGCTCCAGCTGACTGATGTACGGGGTGATGCCGATGCCCCCGGCGACCAGCAGTACCGGGGAGTCGCCCGTCGGCAGCACGAAGTCGCCGCCCACCGAGGTCGCCGACACCTTCGCGCCCGGCTCCAGGTCGAGCAGCGCCCGCTTGAAGCTGCTCGCCTTCTCGGGCAGGCGGATGCCGAACCTCACCGTCGCGCCGGGGGCGCTCGCGATGCTGAACACCCGCCGCCAGCCGCGCGCGTCCGGCTTCTGGTGCGGCAGCGTGAGCTCCATGAACTGACCGGGCGTGAACCGCACCGGCGACGCCGGGGCGAACTCGAATTCCCAGCTCGTCGGAGCCAGCTGCCGCTTGCCGACATAGGACAACCGGATGCCGCGGCGCTGCCCGAAGAAGAACGCCAGCAGGTTGCCGGCCAGCAGCGCGAACTGCGGGCTCGCCGAGAACAGCCCGAAGAAGTTGAACGACAGGGCGAACAGCACGCCGACGACCACCGCCTCGAGCAGCTGCTGCCAGCGGCGCGGCGGGAGAGTGAGCGGCTCGCTCAGCATGAAGCCGGCGAAGAACACCGCAGGGTACTGCAGCAGGGCGAAGGTGAGGCCGTCGGTGAACGCGAGACCGTTGCCGGCGAACGTGACACCCCATCCGATGGTCGCGACGACGACGAACGTCAGGCCGAGCCAGAGCTTGCGGGTGCGGAACAGGATCGCCAGGGCGCCGACCGCCGCGAACGGGAGCAGGAACGAGGTGCCCACCCACCAGGTGACGAACGTCGATCCGAGCAGCGGCGGCACCAGCCCGACGATGAAGGCGGCCGCGGCCGCGGGATTGAACACGTGCCGCCCGCGGATCGCGAGCAGGTACTTGGTGGCGCTCGCGACGACGGCGGCGAGCGCCAGGGTGCCGAGCCCGGCCGGCTCGAGCGTCGGGGCGAAGATGAAGAGCAGCAGGAACCCGGTGATGATGCTCGACGTGGTCTGCGGCGCGACCCGGAAGATCCGGCCGATCAGCCAGTTGGAGGCGATGCTGACGACGACCAGCACCGCGGCGCTCGCCAGGATGTCGGGCACGGGGTAACTGACCTGCCCGGTCAGGCTGCCGACGATCGCGGCGACTCCGATCAGGGCGAGGGCGATGATCACGAGCATGTACATCGTGACGCGGCCGAGGATGCGATCCAGCCATGCGGTCATACGAACAACTCCCCTGCGAACGAGGGCGAGCTCTCGACCCGCCCGTTGGCGAACATTCTGACGTAGGACACCCCCGGCGCGGACAGCAGGTCCGGTGCCGGGTCGAAGAACAGCGCGGTGGCGAGCCCGTCCGCATGGAGGGCGTCGGGGGCGAGCGCCCAGGTGGCGATGACCGATGCCGTGGGCAGGCCGGTCAGCGCGTCGATGACATGGTGCAGGCCGTCGCCCCACGCCCGGCGGTTCACCGCGCTCGCGGCGAGCGCCCCGTCGTGCAGGGGCACCATCCCGATCGCCTTGGCCGGGTCGCCCGGGTGCTCGAGCGCGACCACCTCGGCAGTGTCGCCGCGCGCCACCAGATCTCCGGAGGCGTCGACGACGTGCGTCGGGATGCCGAGGTGGGCGAGCAGCGCGCTCACCAGGTCGGCCAGGTAGCCCTTGCCGGCGGCTCCGACATCGAGCAGCACCGACCCGGCGGTGTCGAGGTGCTCCCCGTCCCATGCGATCGCGTCGGCCCACGCGGGCACGGGGGCCAGAGTGGATGCCGGGGTCAGCCGGTAGGCGGCGTCGTACCCGAGCGATTCCAGCGTCCGACCGACGAGCGGCGAGACGCGCCCGCCGGTGCCCTCGTAGAGCTCCCGGTACCACTGGAGCAGCGGCCCGGCATCCGCGGGGAGCCGGTGCCTGCCCGGTTCCCGCGCGATGCGCGAGACCAGTGAGTCGTCACGGAATCGCGACCAGTCGCGGTCGAAGCGCTCGATGCACTCGAGCACGGCCGCGCGCTGGGAGCCGCGGAGGGCATCCGGGGTCTCGATGCGCCAGGGCGCGCCGATCGCCTCGAAGTCCCAGGCGCTCGGCAGCGCGGCGGCGTCGATCAGGACTCCAGGGCCTCGCCCTTGATCGCCGTGATGGCGATCTTGAAGCCGGCGCTGGTCAGCGACGAGCCCGACACCTTGGTCACGTTGAGCGTGTCGATGTCCTTGCCGACGACCTGTTCGGCGATGCCCCCGACGAACTCCGCCTGGTGGCCTTTCGCGGTCGGGTCGGTGGCGTGCGGGGTGACGGTGATGTCGGTGATCTTGTCGTCCACGAGGGTCAGCTCGACGGTGATCGACTCCGTTCCGCTCGGCGCCTGGTAGCTGCCGTCGGCGCTGTAGGTGCCGTCCTTGTAACTGGCATCGGTGGTTGCGGTGTCGCCACCGGTGTCCCCGGTGCCGCCGGCGGATGCCGGCGCGCAGGCGGCGAGCGCGCCCGCCAATCCGAGTCCGGCGAAGGTCAGCGCGGTGGCGCGGGTCGTCAGGCGGGGCATGCGATCTCCTTGTGAGGTGTGGTGGGTCAAGCGTTCCACACGGAATACGAGAGACCGGGCCGGACGGTTCACGAAGTTGCGGGGAATACTTGCGTCCTGATTGTTCGTACGCTTTACTAACAAATCATGACGACGCCGTCCTCCGCCGGATACGCCACCGGCCGCATCCTGCGGCCGAGCGCGAAGTCCCTGCCGGAGCACGCCCGCAGTCACAACCGGGCTCTCGTCCTGCAAACCCTCTACCGAGCCGACGGCATCAGCCGCGCCGACCTCGCCCGCGCCACCGGCCTCACCCGGGTCACCATCTCCGACCTCGTCGCCCAGCTGATCGGCGACGACCTCGTCGTCGAGCTCGGACAGCGCACGTCCTCCCCCGACTCCAGCGCCCGGCCCGGCAAGCCCGCCACCCTCCTCGACATCAACCGCACCGGCTTCCAGATCCTCGGCCTCGACCTCAGCGACCATGCCGTGCTGCGGGGAGGGGTGCTCGACCTCGACGGCCGCATCCTCGAGCACCGCGAGGTGCGGCTCGAGCACGCCACCGGCGACGCCGCGGTCGAGAAAGTCGTCGCCCTCACGCGCGAGCTGGTCGCGGCGGCCGGCGCCCCCATCCTGGGCATCGGCGTCGGGTCGCCGGGTGTGGTCGATCTCGGCGGCACCGTGCTCAGCGCACCCAACCTCGGATTCCGCGACCTGCCGCTGCAGACCATGCTCGCCGAGCTGACCGGGCTGCCCGTCCTCGTCGCCAACGACGCCAACGCGGCCGTGCTCGCGGAGCACTCGTTCGGCGGTGCGCTCAGCGACACCATGCTGGTGCGGATCGGCCACGGTGTCGGCGCCGGGCTGCTGCTCGGCGGCACACCGCTCTTCGGCAGCCGGTTCGCCGCGGGCGAGATCGGGCACGTGGTGGTCGGGACCGACGGCGGCGCACCCTGCGCGTGCGGCAAGGTGGGCTGCCTCGAGACCTGGCTCGCCATCCCGCGGCTCGATGCCGCACTCGCAGCGGCCCCGGATGCCTCCGAGCGCGAGCGCATCCTGCGGCAGGCGGGCGAACGGCTCGCGATCGCGCTGGCGCCCGTCGTCGGCGCCCTGGATCTCGCGGAGGTCGTGCTCAGCGGCCCCGCCGACACACTCGACGGCCCGTTCACGGACGCGGCCATCGATACCCTCCGCAGCCGGACGATGGCCGAATTCCACGGCGATCTCACGGTGCGGATGACCGCACTCGGTCAGGACATCGTCATCCGCGGCGCCGCCGCCATGGTGCTGTCCGGGCAACTCGGGGTCTCGTGACCCCACCCCTGCACCACACACGGGGTGCCAGCAGTCTCGCTGACACCGTCGCCCTAGGAAAGGAAACAGCAATGAGGAAACTCGCTCTGGTCGGCGCCATCGGCGTCGCGACCGCGATCGTCCTCGCCGGATGCTCGACGGGGAGCCCGGCTGAGGATGAGACCGGTGACATCCGCGTCTGGCTGGTCGGCACCGACACGCCGCAGGACGCGCGCGACTACCTGAAGACCACGTTCGAGAAGGAGAACCCCGGTTCGACCCTCACGATCGAGGAGCAGCAGTGGACGGGCCTCGTCGACCTGCTGACCACCAGCCTGTCGTCGAACGACAGCCCCGACGTCGTCGAGGTCGGCAACACCCAGGCCGCCGCCTTCACGTCGGCGGGTGCGTTCCTCGACATCACCGACGAGTACGACGCCCTCGGCGGCGACGACCTGCTGCCCGGGTTCGTCGAGGCCGGAACGTACGACGGCAAGTTCTACGCCGCCCCGTACTACTCGGGTGCCCGGATCGTGTTCTACAACACGGCGCAGTACGCGACCGCGGGCGTCGAGGTCCCGACCGACCTCGACGGCTACGTCGACAACGCCGGCAAGCTGGCGGCGGCGCTCCCCGGGGTGGCCGGTGTCTGGTACCCCGGTCAGGACTGGTACAACGCCCTCCCCTTCATCTGGGAGAACGGCGGCGAGGTCGCGGTGCAGGGTGACGACGGCACGTGGGACGCCCAGTTCTCCAGCCCCGAGTCGCTCACGGGCCTCGCGCAGGTGCAGCAGCTGATGGCCAGCTCGACCGCCCCGAAGGACGGCGACGAGACCAACCTCTGGGTGCCGTTCCGCGAGCAGCAGGCGGCCACGATCTCGGCTCCGAGCTGGGCGTACTGGTCGATCGTCGCCGACGAGGACCAGGCTCCGACCGCGCTGACCGACACGCTCGGCTACTTCGCCCTCCCCGGCAAGGACGGCGGCGCCGCACAGGTGTTCGCGGGCGGCTCCAACATCGCCATCTCCGCCAAGTCGGCTCACCCGGAGCTCGCCAAGAGCGCGCTGTCGATCATCGAGAGCCCGGAGTACCAGACGATCCTGGCCGGTGCGGGCCTCGTGCCGGCGCTGACCTCGCTCGGCGACAAGGTCGCGGCCGCCTCGCCCGAGCTGGCGAAGGTGATCGCCGACGCCGCCGCCAACGCGAAGCTGACCCCGGCCAGCCCGAAGTGGGCCGACGTCGAGGCCTCGCGCGTGCTGCAGGACTTCTTCGTCCAGCTCGCCCAGGGCGGTGACGCCGAGAGCCTCGCGAAGGACCTCGACACCAAGATCGAGGACATCCTGAACGGCTAGAAGGACCACACACCTTCTAGCTCACGGAGCTGGCCGGTGCGAGTCTGAATCGCACCGGCCAGCCCACTCGATGCCCGTCGCCCTAGGAAAGCTGGGGCACGTGCGAACTCTACCTGGAGACCCCTCATGACTCTCGCGTTGCGCGGCCGACGGCTGGGCAGCCGCCGCCGCGGCGAGCTGCTGCCGTGGCTGCTCCTGATCCCGGCCGGGGTCGTCATGCTGGCCCTCACCGCCTACCCGCTGGTGCAGCTCGTGATCATCTCCTTCCAGGAGTTCGGGCGGGCGCAGATCTTCGGTCAGCCCCCCGGCTGGGTGTGGCTCGACAACTACGCCGAGGTGCTCGGCGACCCGGTCTTCTGGACCGTTCTGGTGCGCAGCGTGGGGTTCGCCCTGGTGAACGTGGTCACCACGATGCTGCTCGGCATCCTGATCGCGCTGCTGATGACGCGGCTGAACCGCGGTTTCAAGCTGCTCGTCTCGGTCGGCCTGCTGCTCGCCTGGGCGATGCCCGCGATCACCGCCACCGTCGTCTGGGGCTGGCTCTTCGACACCCGCAGCGGTGTCATCAACTACCTGCTGACGAGCCTGGGCCTTCCGTTCCAGGGGCACAGCTGGCTCATCGAGCCGATGAGCTTCTTCCTCGTGGCCACCGTCATCATCACCTGGCAGTCGGTGCCGTTCGTGGCGTTCACCACCTTCGCCGGGCTCACCCAGGTGCCCACCGAGGTGCTCGAGGCCGCGGAGCTCGACGGCTCGACCGGCTGGCAGCGGTTCCGCTTCGTGACGTTCCCGTTCATCCGCCCCGTGCTGCTGGTGCTGCTGATCCTTCAGATCATCTGGGACATGCGGGTGTTCCCCCAGATCAAGGCCCTGCAGACCATCGGCGGCATCGCCTCCGAGACCCGCACGATCGGCGTATACATCTATGACACCTCGATCGCTGGCGGCGACCTCGGCATCGGCGGCGCCATCGCCGTGATCCTGGTGATCGTGATGCTGGGTCTGTCGGCCTTCTACATCCGCCGCACGCTGAAGGCGGACGAGGCATGATCCGCCGTCCCGCGCTCCCCCTGCGGGTGCTCTACAGCGCGATCGCCGTCGTGGTGTTCCTGTTCTCCGTGTTCCCCGTGTACTGGATGCTGAACTCGTCGCTCCTGCCCACGAGCGCGGTGCAGGACTCGGTGCCGCACTTCTGGCCCGACGAGTTCACGTTGCGCAACTTCGTGAAAGTGGTCACGGAGCCCTCCGGCAGCATCGAGTTCCTGCCGGCCCTCGGAACCTCGCTGCTCGTCACGGTCTCGACCGTCGTGCTGGCCCTGTTCTTCGCGTTCTTCGCCGCGCTCGCCCTGACGCGCTTCCGGTTCCGCTCGCGCCGCACCCTCGTAGTGCTGCTGCTCGTGGCCCAGATGATCCCCGCCGAGGCGATGATCGTGTCGATCTTCCGGGTGCTCGACGGCTGGGCGCTGATCAACACCGTCGTGGGCCTGACGCTCGTCTATCTCGCGACGGTGCTGCCGTTCACGATCTGGACGCTCCGCGGATTCGTGGGCGGCATCCCGATCGAGCTGGAGGAGGCGGCGATGGTCGACGGCTGCTCGCGCCTCGGCGCGTTCTTCCGGGTGACGCTGCCGCTGCTCGGCCCCGGACTGACCGCGACCGGCGTGTTCGCGTTCATCCAGGCCTGGAACGAGTTCACCTTCGCCCTGGTGATCATGAACCGGCCCGACACCCGCACGCTGCCGGTGTGGCTGAACGCGTTCGTGCAGGCGACACAGGCCACCGACTGGGCGGCGATCATGGCGGGCTCGACGCTGATGGCGGTCCCGGTGATCATCTTCTTCCTGCTGGTGCAGGGCCGCATGGCGTCGGGTGTCGCGTCCGGGGCGGTGAAGGGATGACCCCCCGAGACGCGGGGTCTCTGGGCGTGCTGCTTCCGGGCTTCGTCGGCACCGAACTGCCGGACTGGCTCGAGGCCCGACTGCGCGACGGCCTCGCCGGCGTGTGCCTGTTCGGCGAGAACATCGTGTCCCGCGCGCAGGTGCGGGCGCTCACCGATGCGATCCGCGCGGCGAACCCGCTCGCCCTCATCGCGATCGACGAGGAGGGCGGCGACGTCACGCGGCTCTACTACGACACCGGGTCGCCGTACCCCGGCAACGCCCTGCTCGGCCGGATCGACGATCACGATCTGACCGCCGAGGTGGCGCGGGCCGTCGCACGCGAGCTGCGCGCCGTGGGCGTGAACCTGAACTTCGCACCCGACGCCGACATCAATTCCAATCCGGACAACCCGGTGATCGGGGTGCGCAGCTTCGGCACCGACCCGGAGGCGGTGTCGGCGCACGTCGCGACGTGGGTGGCGGCGCACGAGCGGGAGGGTGTGGCGGTGAGCGCCAAGCACTTCCCCGGACACGGCGACACCGCCCAGGACTCGCATCTCGCGCTGCCCGTCGTCGACCTGCCGATCGAGCGACTGCGCGAGCGCGAGCTGCGGCCGTTCGTCGCCGCGGCGCAGGCGGGGGCGAGCAGCATCATGACCTCGCACGTGCTGCTGCCGCAGCTCGACCCGGGTCAGCCGGCCACGTTCTCGTCCGCGATCCTCGACGGCGTGCTGCGCGGCGAGCTCGGCTACACCGGCGTGATCGTGTCCGACGCCCTCGACATGGTGGGGGCGAGCGGCGGGATCGGGATCCCGGCGGCGGCGGTGCGCGCCATCGCCGCTGGCTGCGACCTGCTCTGCATCGGCACCCGCAACACCGACGAGCAGCTGGAGGCGATCGGCGCGGCGCTCGACGCCGCCGTGACGGACGGGACCCTTCCCCGGCAGCGCCTCGACGACGCGGTCGCACGAAACCGGTCGCTCGCCGCCGCGCTCGCGGAGCCCGCCCCGCTGTCCGCGCTCGACGACCCGGTCCCCGCGTTCGACCTGGACCGCGCGGTCGCGGCGTTCGACGTATCGGGCGACGTCACGCTGGAACCCGGCGCCCGCATCCTGACCCTGGAGACCACGGCCAACATCGCGGTGGGCGAGGCGCCGTGGGGTCCGGCCGCCGCGGGCGCACAGGTGACCGCGGTCCGCGAGGGGGATCCCCTGCCCCTCGCGGGCGGTCCGGTCGTGCTGGTCGGCAAGGACAACCACCGCCGCGCGTGGACACGCGAGGCGATCGACGCCGCCCGCGCGGTGAGCGGCGCCGCCGTGGTGGTCGACATGGGCTGGCCGTCCGAGGACCGCGCGTACGCCGACATCGCCACGTTCGGAGCGTCGCGGTACGCGGGCGAGGCCCTGCTGCGACTGCTGGGCGGCGCACGATGAGCGGGCTGCGGGTCGGGATCGACATCGGCGGCACGAAGACCGACGCGGTGGCGATCGCCGCCGACGGCTCGGTCGCCCACGATCTGCGCCTCAGCACCGGGTTCGGCGACGATGCGGTGCTCGCCACCGCCGTCGCCGCCGTCGAAGGGCTCGCTCGCACGGCGGGCGTCGCCGTCGACGACTTCGCCTCCATCGGCGTCGGCATCCCCGGTGCGGTGGATGTCGCCTCCGGCCGGGTCGAGCACGCCGTCAACCTGGGAGTGTCGGGTCTCGACCTCGGCAGCCTGCTGTCCGACCGGCTCGGCCGCACCGTGCGGGTGGAGAACGACGTCAACGCGGCAGCACTCGGCACGTTCTCGCTGCTCGGCCGCACCGCGGCCGACTCAATGGCGTACCTGAATCTGGGGACCGGCCTGGCAGCGGGCCTCGTGCTCGGCGGGCGCCTGTGGCGCGGCTCGCGCGGGGTGGCCGGTGAGATCGGCCACATCCCGGTCGACCCGGCGGGACCCCTGTGCCCCTGCGGCCAGCGCGGATGCCTCGAGCTGATGGCCTCCGGCTCGGCGGTCGCGCGGCAGTGGCCGAGCGACGAGCCCAAGCCGGTGCGCGCGCTGTTCACCGCCGCCGACGCCGGAGACGCGCTCGCAATCGAGGTGCGTGCGCGTCTCGTCGACAACGTCGCTGCGGCGGTACGGTTGCTCGTGCTCACCGTTGATGTGGACGAGGTGGTGATCGGGGGAGGGCTCTCCTCCCTCGGAGACGTTCTTCTGGCCGAGGTCCGAGGCGTGCTGCGCGGCTGGGCGGAGGGGTCGGAGTTCCTGGCATCCCTCGACCTGCCGCATCGGGTGACGCTCGTGCCGGACGGCTCGGACGCCGCCGCGATCGGCGCGGCCCTGATCGGGCAGTCCGCGACCGTGGTCGAGCCTGTCGAGACCGGGACCGCCTGATGGCCGAGGTGGTCATCGTCAGTGACGCCGCCGAGGGCGGCGAGATCGCCGCCGAGCAGATCGCGCGCCTCGTCGCCCGCAAGCCGGACGCCGTGCTGGGTCTCGCCACCGGCTCCACCCCGCTTCCCGTGTGGAAGGCGCTCGCCGCGCGCTCGCTCGACCTGGGGCGGGTGCGCGGCTTCGCGCTGGACGAGTACATCGGCCTGCCGCCCGGTCATCCGGAGAGTTACCGGTCCGTCATCACGCGGGAGGTCGTCGAACCCCTCGGGCTCGACCCGTCGCTGGTGCGGGTGCCCGGCGACGACGGCGGGCCGACCGAGGGTGCGGGTGAGCGGTACGAGCGCGACATCGCCGCGGCGGGCGGGGTCGACCTGCAGGTGCTCGGCATCGGCCGCACCGGGCACATCGGGTTCAACGAACCGGGCTCCTCGCTCGCCTCGCGCACCCGCGTGAAGACGCTGACCGAGCAGACCCGTGCCGACAACGCCCGGTTCTTCGCGTCGCCCGACGACGTGCCGCGGCACTGCCTCACGCAGGGTCTCGGCACCATCCTCGACGCGCGGCACCTCGTGCTGCTCGCGTTCGGCGAGGCGAAGGCCGACGCCGTCGCGGGCGCCGTCGAGGGGGCGGTGTCGGCGTCGCTGCCGGGCTCCGCCATCCAGCTGCACCCGCTCGTGACGGTGATCGTCGACGAGGCGGCGGCGTCGAAGCTGGCGTACGCGGACTACTACCGGTTCTCGTGGGACAACAGGCTGCCGTTCGAGCGCTAGCTAGACGACCGGCGACCCCGCCGCCCACACGGTGGCGACGTGCAGGTCGTCATCGAGCACCACCACATCGGCCGCATAGCCGCTCTCGAGCAGGCCGAACCGCGACCCGAGGCCGAGCGCCCGGGCCGGGACGGCGGTCAGGGCGGCGACAGCCTCGACGCGCGACAGCCCGCTCAGCGTGACGGCGTTGCGAAGGGCTGCATCCTGGGTGAGGGTCGAGCCGGCGATCGTCGAGGTCCCCGACAGCACCGCGAGCCCGTCGCGCACCGTCACATTCAGCGAGCCGAGCCGGTAGTCGCCGTCCGCTGCCGCCGCCGCGGCCATCGAATCGGTGATCAGGGCCACGCGTCCCGGCGCGCCGCGGAACAGCAGCTCTGCCACGTCCGGATGCACGTGGTGGCCGTCCAGCACCAGCTCGAGCGTGACCCGCGGGTCGTCGATCGCCGCGATCACCGGCCCCGGCTCGCGGTGATGGATGCCGGACATGCCGTTGAAGGCATGTGTCAGGATGCGTGCGCCGGCATCGAAGGCGGCGCGCGTCTGTGCGAGGTCGGCCTCGGTGTGCCCGACGGCTGCCACGACGCCGGAACCGGTGAGCCGCGAGATCGCATCGAGCGCGCCGGGCAGTTCGGGCGCGAGGGTGACCTGACGCAGGGTGCCGGCCGCGGCATCCAGCAGCTCGTCGACCGTCGCCGGGTCGGGGTCGCGCAGGAACTCGGGGTTGTGGGCGCCCCGCCGTTCGCGCGCGAGGAACGGGCCCTCGAGATGCGAGCCCAGCACCAGCGGGTCGGCCTTGGTCAGCGCGGCGACCTCCGCGAGGCGTTCCCGCAGCTCGGCGAGCGGATTCGTGACGATGCTGACCACCGACCGTGTGGTGCCGTGCGCGCGATGCACGGCGAGCGCCGCCGTGAGTGCGTCCCCGCCGTCGTCGTAGGAGCGTCCGCCTGCGCCGTGGCCGTGCAGGTCGATGAACCCCGGGGCGATCACCGATCCCTGCAGATCGATGGTGTCCGTCGCCTCCGGGGCATCCCCGGAGCCCGCCGCCGCGATGATGTCGCCGTCGAGCAGCAGCCACGCGTCGGGGAGCTCGCCGCGTTCGTCGACGCGGGTGGCGTTCCGCAGGAGAGTGGTCCGCCGGATTGAGCTTGTCGAAATCATCGGAAGATGATCGTTCTCGCGCCGTCGAGCAGGATGCGGTCCTCCGCGAACCACCTCACCGCCTGGGTGAGCGTGCGGGATTCCTCGTCCTGGCCGATCGAGACCAGCTCGGCGGGCGTGCGGGTGTGATCGACGCGCACGATGTTCTGCTCGATGATCGGACCCTCGTCGAGGTCGCTGGTCACGAAATGCGCGGTCGCACCGATGATCTTCACGCCGCGGGCGTGGGCCTGCTTGTACGGGTTGGCGCCTTTGAAGCCGGGCAGGAACGAGTGGTGGATGTTGATGATGCGGCCCGCGAGCGCCTCGCAGAGCTGCGGCGACAGGATCTGCATGTAGCGGGCCAGCACGACCAGCTCGATCTCGTGCTCGTCGACCGCCTGGAGAACCCGCGCCTCGAACGCGGCCTTCTGCTCGTCGCCGCGCACCGGGTGGGACTCGAACGGGATGCCGTAGAACGCCGCGAGCTCGGCCAGGTCGGGGTGGTTGGCGAGCACCAGCGGGATCTCCACGGGCAGCTGACCCGCGCGCTGCCGGAACAGCAGGTCGTTCAGGCAGTGGGCCGCCGTCGACACCAGGACCAGGGTGCGCAGGGGTCTGCCGACCACGTCGAGCTGCCACGTCATCCCGTACCGTTCGGTGACGGGGGCGAGGGCGGCCTCGAAGGCGTCCCGAGACACGGCGGACTCGACCTGCAGGCGCATGAAGAAGGTGCCGGTGTCGCCGGACGAGAACTGCTGCGACTCGGTGATGTTGCCGGCGGCCTCGACGATCGCGCCGCTGACGGCATGGACGATGCCGGGCTGGTCGCGGCAGATGAGCGTGACGATCCAGTGCGTGGAATCGTCGGCCATAGCGCAACGTTATCGTGGACACGATGACCGTTTCGCCCTTCCCGTTCTTCCGGCTGCTGGTCATCACCGGCGCGATCTTCGTGGTCGTGACCAGCGAATTCCTGCCGACCGGGCTGCTGCCCGAGATGGCCGCCGAGCTGGGCGTCTCGCAGTCGCGGGTGGGCCTGCTGGTGACGATCTTCGCCGTCACCGTCGTCGTGACGGCGGTGCCGCTGACCGTGCTCACCACCCGCTTCCCGCGCAAGCCGCTGATGATCGTGGTGCTGGCGATCTTCAGCGCCGGGATGCTGCTGGCGGCGCTCGCTCCGAACTACGAGGTCGTCGTGCTGGCCCGCGTTCTGACCGGCGCGGGGCACGGGCTGTTCTGGTCGGTGACCGCTCCGTACGCATCGCGCATGGTGCCCCGGGAACAGCTCGCGCGCGCGGTCTCCGTGACCGGCGCCGGCGGTACCGCCGCCTTCATCTTCGGCGTACCGCTCGGCACCGCTCTCGGGCACGCGCTCGGGTGGCGGCTCGCGTTCGCGGTCGTCGGGCTCATCGTGCTGGTCTTCCTGGCCCTGGTGGTCATCTTCCTCCCGCCCGTGCAGCACCTGGTGCCGCTCGCGACGGGCGAGATCCTCGTACCCGCCCGGAAGGACCGCACCATCCCGGCCGTCATGATCGTGTGCCTGACGGTCGCCGTGCTGATCACGGGTCAGAACACGTTCTCGACCTATGTCGTGCCGTGGCTGATCGAGGTGGGCACGGTGCCGCCGGATTCGGTCAGCGTGGTGCTGCTGATCAACGGCGCCGCCGGCGCCGTCGGGCTGGTCGCCGCCGGCGTGGTCGGGGACCGCTGGCCGCGCGCCGCGCTGAACGTCATGCTCGCGGGTGTGGTGCTGAGCGTCGCCGGCCTCGCCGTGTTCGGGCCCGGGTCGATTCCGGCGGTCGTCGCCGGCGGCATCCTCTGGGGTGCGTTCTTCGGCGGCCTGCCGTCGCTCATCCAGACCCGGCTGCTGCATTCCGCGTCGCTGCGGCTGCGCGACACCGCGTCCGCCTGGCTGACCCTGTCGTTCAACCTCGCCATCGGCGGGGGTGCGCTGCTCGGCGGCGTGGTGCTCGATGTGGCGGGCATCACCGTCCTGCCGTGGGTTCTCGTCGCGGGGGTCGCGCTCGCCCTCGTCTTCGTCGTGATCACCGACCCGGTTCGCCTGCGCTCGGGGTCGCACGACGTCAGGACGCGATGACGACCTCGTAGCCGGCGTCCTCGAGGGCGCGGATCTGTCCGGCGGTGGCGCCCTCGTCGGTGATCACCCGCTGGAACAGGCGCTTCGGCCCGATCGCGGCGAACGCGCGCTTGCCGAGTTTCGAGGAGTCGGCGACGACGATCGACGTCTCGGCGCGGGATGCCATGAGCGCGTTCACCGCCGCCTCCCGCTCGTCGTGGGTGGTCGGGCCGACGACGTGGTCCATGCCGTTGACGCCGATGAACGCGAAATCGAGGGTGATGCTCTCGATGACCGCGTCGGTGTACGAGCCGACCAGCTCGTAGGTGCGCGGGTGCACCACCCCGCCGCTGACCACCGTCTTGATCTGCGGGCGCACAGCGAGCTGCATCGCGATGTTGAGGGCGTTGGTGACGACCGTGAGACCGGGATCCGGTGCAGGCTCCATGACGTCGGCCCGCGACATGAGGGCGTCGGCGATCGCCGTCGCCGTGGTGCCGCCGCAGAGGCCGACCACGGCGCCGCGCGGCACCATCGCGCTGGCGGCCTGGGCGATGGCCGCCTTGGCCGACGGGTGCTGCTGGTTCTTGTACCGGATGGGGAGGTCGTACGCGACAGAGTGCGCTACCGCGCCGCCCCGCGTGCGGGTGAGCAACTGCTGCTCCGCCAGCGCGTCGAGGTCGCGCCGGGCCGTCGCGGGGGAGACCCCGAGGCGCTCCACGATCTGGTCGACCTCGACCTGATTCCCCTCGCTCAGCAGGTCGAGCACCGCGCTCAGCCGCTGCGCCCGGTTCATTACTCACCCTCTCCCGCGGAGTCGAAGAGCCGCAGCATGCGCTCGGCCTCCAGCGCCACCGCTTCGCGGCCTGCGCCGATGTATGAGCGAGAGTCTACGGTCGCGGGGTTCGCGTCGAGCACGCCGCGGATCGCGCCGGTGAACGTCGCGGCCAGGTGGGTGGACACGTTGACCTTGGTGAGCCCGGCGGCGATCCCCCGCACGATGAGGTCGTCCGCGACCCCCGACGACCCGTGCAGGACCAGCGGGACGGGCACCGCGGCGTGCAGCCGGCGGACCAGCTCGAGGTCGAGCTGCGCGACGCGGTCGGTCATGGCGTGCGACGAGCCCACGGCCACCGCGAGGGCATCGACCCCGGTCTCATCGACGAACAGCGCGGCCTCATCGGGGTCGGTGCGAACGCCGGGAGCGTGCGCACCGTTCTTGCCCCCGATCTCGCCGAGCTCCGCCTCCACCATGACCCCGGCGGCGTGGGCCCGGCCCACCACGTCACGCGTGCGGGCCACGTTGTCGGCGAACTCCAGCTTCGCTCCGTCGTACATCACCGAGCCGAACCCGATGTCGATCGCCGCGTACGCCAGCTCGGGGTCTTCCGCGTGGTCGAGGTGAAGGGCGATCGGGGCGCTCGCGCCGCGAGCGATCGCCAGCATCCCCTGCGCGATCGGCTCGAATGAGCCGTGGTACCGCACGCAGTTCTCGGAGAGCTGCAGGATCACCGGCAGCCCGCACGCCTCCGCGGCGGCCGCCAGCGCCTCCGCGGTCTCGAGGTGCAGCACGTTGAAGGCCCCGATGCCCCGGCCGTGCCCGGCGGCCGCCGCCAGCACGTCGCCGGTGGATGCGATGGTCACGACGGCTCCGCCACCTGCGTCACCACGACCTCGGCCATCAGCTCGTCGACGTCGCCGCCGAGCGACCCGGCCAGCGGGGCAAGGACGGCGGACGCCGACCACGCGGTCATCGTGCGTGCCAGCTCCGTCCGCCCCTGCGCCGCCGACTCCGTCCAGCTGTGCAGCCGGCCGTCGGTGGCGAGGGCGCTGCACAGGGCCGCGACGGCGGCGTCGCCCGCGCCGGTCGGGTTGCCCGACAGCGGGCGGGGCAGGCGGGCGTGCAGGTGCCCCGCCGGATCTGCTGCGCAGACGACCAGCAGGCCGTCGGCGCCGAGCGAGACGACGACGAGGCGAGCGCCCAGGTCGAGCAGGTGCCGGGCGGCTGCGACCGGGTCGTCGAGACCCGTCGCGGTCAGCAGCTCCTCCCGGTTGGGCTTCAGGGCCCACGCTCCCGCCGCGGCCGCCGCGATGAGCCCGTCCCCGCTCGTGTCGACGACCACCGGAGCGGCGGAGCGCTGCAGCAGCCGGACCCAGTCGGCGAGGACCGCCGGCGTCACGCCGATGGGAAGGCTGCCGCAGATGGCGATCACCGAGGCGTGGTGCGCCGTCTCCGTCGCCTGCGCGATCAGCAGTTCGCACTCGGCGGGGGTCAGCCCCGCCCCGGTCTCGTTCACGACCGTGGCGTCGCCGCGCGAGACGTCGACGAGGCTCAGGCTGCGGCGCATCGGCCCGTGGACGGGGACCACCTGGTGCGGGATGCCGCTCTCCGCCAGCTCAGCGGCGAACTCGTCCCCGCCGGGGCCGGGGGCCACCGCGATCACCTCGTGGCCGGTGTCGTGCAGCACGCGAGCCACGTTGATCCCCTTGCCGCCCGCGCGGGTGACGCCGCGGGGCGCGCGGTGCACCTCACCCGGCGCGAGGTGCTCCAGGGTCCAGGTGAGGTCGAGGGCCGGATTCGGTGTGAGGGTCAGGATCATCAGGGCGCCCCGGCGAGGCGGCGGGCCGCGATCGCCGTTCCCAGCAGACCCGCGTCATCACCCAGCTCGGCGCGGACGAGCCGTGGCCGCGCGTGGAAGCTCAGCAGCTCGTCGAGCCGTGTGCCCAATGGGCGGAACAGGGCGTCACCCGCACCCGACAGCCCGCCGCCGATCACGATCACCTCGGGGGCGAGCAACGCGACCAGACGCGCCAGGCTCTGCGCGAGCGCGTCGACCGCGGAGTCCCAGATCCTCGCCGCCGCCGCATCGCCACCGAGGGCGGCGACGAGGACCTCCCGTGCGCCCCGCACCTGCTCGCCGGTCTCGGCGGTGTACCGCCGGGCGATGGAGTGTGCCGAGGCGACAGTCTCAAGGCAGCCCCGCGCGCCGCAGGGGCAGAGCTCGCCGTCGGGAACCGCCAGCGAATGACCGATCTCGCCGGCGAACCCCTGCCCGGCGTAGGGCCGACCATCGAGGATGATCGCCCCGGCGATGCCCGTGCCGATGACCACCACGACGGCGCTGCGGGCGTCGCGCGCCGCCCCGAACGCCTGCTCCGCCACGCCGGCGGCCCGCACGTCGTGGCCGAAGGCGACCGGGAGCCCCAGCGCCCGCGTGGCCAGATCGCGGATCGGAGCGTCGCGCCAGCCCAGGTTCGCCGACAGCACCCCGATCCCCGCCGCCTCGTCGACGAGGCCGGGGACGCTGACGCCTGCGGCGGCCACCGGGGATGCGGCGGCGGCGACCAGAGGCGAGGCCAGCTCGGCGAGGGATGCGGTGATGGCGCGCGCGGCATCCACCCCCCTCGTCGTCGGCGTGCGTCGCACCTGCGAGAACGACCCGGCGGAATCGACCAGGGCCGACTTGATGTCGGTGCCGCCCACGTCGAAGGCGAGCACCGCCGGTCCGGGGCCCAGAGACAGAGCGCGAGCCATGCGCGTCATGTGCCGAGGATGACAGAACGGGTGAGGTTGCGGGGAGCGTCGGGGTCGAGCCCCGCGGCACGCGCGCGCAGCATGGCGAGACGCTGCACCCGGATCAGCTCGGCCATCGGGTCGAGCGCACCCTGCTCGAACCAGGCACCCGTCGCGATGACCTCGGCGGAGAGGCCCGCGGTCGCCGGCCCGAGGTGCCAGGTCGCACGACCCGGGCCGGCGATCGAGATCGGTCCGTGCCGATACTCCATCGCGGGGTAGGACTCCGTCCAGGACTGGGAGGCCTCCCTCATCTTCAACGCGGCCTCGTGGGCGAGCCCGACGGCCCACCCTCGCCCGACGAACGTGAACTGCTCCGCCTCGACGAGCTCGTCGGGCAGCTCGCTCGACAGCGCCGCGACGCCGTCGAGCACGGCCCGTTCGATCGACTCGCCGAGCGATGCGCGGAAGAGGGCGAGTGCGGTCGTCGCGAACCGGGTCTGAACCACCGAGCGCTCGTCGGCGAACGGCAGGGCGACGACGTCGTCGACGATGTCGACAAGGGGCGAGGCGTCGTCGCCGACGACGCCGACCACCCGGATCCGCCCGCGGATCTCCTCGACGAGCTGGAGCACCTCGGTCGTCGTCCCCGACCTGGTCAGAGCGACCACGGTGTCGTAGCCGCGGTCGACGAACGCCTCGGAGGCCGGGAAGGCATCCGTCTCGCCGAGCCCGCCCTGCTCGCGGAGGGCGGCGTAGGACTGGCCGACGAACCAGGACGTGCCGCAGCCGATGACCGCGACGCGCGCACCGTGGGGCGGCAGCAGCCGCTGCTCAGCCGTGAGCGCGGCCGCGCGTGCCCAGGTCTGCGGCTGGGATGCCAGCTCGGCCGCCATGTGGACGCCGGGGGCGTGCGGTGTTGCGGTCACGAGGAGCTCCAGACTTGAGGCGTGCGTGTAACTGATCGGAACACACCATATCCGATCATGTTCGATCTGACGCAAGTACGAAATTTTCGGCGTCGATCCCTTGACTCAGCGGTCTCGCCCCCTTTACATTCTGTGCATCGTGTGAATGGAAATGATCATTCAGCGGCGAAATCGATCAAGAAACACCAGAAGTCCCGAAACTCCACCACCACACAGCCGCACCGACGCGCGATGCTCGACGCGTGCGGATGCATCGATCGAAGTGAGGAATCACATGAAGAAGACTCTGCGCACGGGAGCGATGCTCTCGATCGCGGCAATGGCGTCGCTGGCGCTCGCGTCCTGCGGGTTCAGCAACGGCGACGACGGGGGGTCGGGGGGCGCGACCCTCGACCTCCTTGTCCCGAGCTACTCCGACAGCACCCAGAGCCTGTGGGAGACGGTGATCGCCGGATTCGAGAAAGAGAACCCCGACATCACGGTGAACCTCGAGGTCCAGTCGTGGGACAACCTCGAGAGCGTCCTCACGACCAAGATCCAGGGCGGCGAAGCCCCCGACATCTACAACGGCGGCCCCTTCGCGGGTCTCGCCGCCGACGACCTCCTGTACGCAGCCGACGATGTGGCATCCCCTGACACCATCGCAGACTTCCAGGAGTCGTTCCTGAAGAACGAGCAGCTGGACGGCACGACCTACGCACTGCCCTGGATCGCCTCGGCTCGCGCGCTGTTCGTGAACAACACGCTGCTCGAGCAGGCGGGCGTCGACAAGGCGCCCACCACCTGGGACGAGCTGTACGACGCGGCCACGAAGATCTCCGCACTCGGCGGAGGGGTCGCCGGCTACGGCATGCCGCTCGGCTCGGAAGAGGCCCAGGCCGAGGCGGCCGTCTGGCTGTGGGGCGGGGGCGGCACCTTCGGTGACGGCTCCGAGATCACGATCGACGACCCGTCGAACCTGCCGGGTGCCGAGCAGATCAAGAAGATGATCGACGGCGGCGCGACCCAGGCCAACCCGGGCGCGACCGACCGGTCCCCGCTGATGGACATCTTCATCCAGGGCCGCATCGGCATGATGGTCGGCCTGCCGCCGACCGTCGGGCAGATCGCGGACGGCAACCCCGACCTGGACTACTCGATCGTGCCGATCCCGACGCAGGACGGATCGCCGATGACCCTCGGCGTCGCCGACCAGCTCATGGCCTTCAAGAACGACGGCGACAAGAAAGAGGCGATCACGACGTTCTTCGACTACCTCTTCTCGGCCGACGTCTACGTACCCTGGGTGAAGGGCGAGGGCTTCCTGCCCACGACGAAGTCGGGTGCCGAGCAGCTCGGGTCGGAGGAGTCGCTGAAGCCCTTCCTCGATGTCCTTCCCGGTGCGCGGTTCTACCCCAGCACCAACGAGAAGTGGTCTGCGGCGAACAGCGCGTTCCAGGCGCTGTTCGGGCAGATCGAGACCAAGAGCGCCCAGGATGTCCTCACGGAGATCCAGGCGCAGGTGGACGCCGGCTGACCTCCTGCCGGTACTGACGGATCGACGTTGAAGGAACAATGAGGCAAACATCCGCATCGTCGATCCGGGTGGGGGCGGCCGGCGGCCGCCCCCACCGCTCCCGCGGCAGGCTGCGCCAGACGCTCGCCGCTCTCCCCTGGATCTCGCCCGCCCTGCTCCTCATCGTCGGGGTCGTCCTGTTCCCCGCCGGGGTGATGTTCTTCAACTCGACCCGCGACATCTCGATCTCCGGGATCGACAAGGGGGGCGTCGGCTTCGCCAACTACGCCGAGATCTTCACCTTCCCCGCGTTCTGGCCGGTGCTGACCCGCACCCTCGTCTGGGTCGTGCTGGTCGTCGGGCTCACGCTCCTGATCTCCATGGGACTCGCGCAGATCCTCGACAAGGCGTTCCCCGGCCGGCGCATCGTGCGGCTCGCGGTCATCATCCCGTGGGCGTCATCCGTGGTCATGACCACGCTGGTCTTCTACTACGGGCTGGAGCCGTACTTCGGCATCATCAACCGCTTCCTGGTCGACGTCGGACTGGTCGACACGCCCGAGGGCTACGGGTGGACCCGCGACCCGCAGACCGCGTTCGCGTGGGCCGTCGTGGTGGCGGTGTTCGTCTCCCTGCCGTTCACCACCTACACGATCCTCGCGGGACTCGCGACGGTGCCTGCCGAGGTGCTCGAGGCGGCGCGCAGCGACGGCGCCGGACCGCTGCGCACGTATGTCAGCGTCGTGCTGCCGCAGCTGCGCGGTGCGATCTCGGTCGCGGTGCTGATCAACATCATCAACGTCTTCAACTCGCTCCCGATCCTGAAGGTCATGACCGGATCCCTACCGGGGTACGACGCCGACACGATCATGACCCTGATCTTCAAGTACATCCAGAACCAGCACAAAGTGGATGTCGCGAGCGCCCTGTCCGTCGTCGCCTTCCTGATCGTCATCGTGATCGTCGCCGTGTACGTGCGTGTCGTCAAGCCGATGCGGGAGGTGTGAGATGACGCTGGTCGCCCGTCGTCGTCGCTACACCGCCGACCAGGTGCGCCTGCCGCGCGTCATCCTGCGCATGGTCGCCGGAGCCGCCGTGCTGGTGGTCTTCGTGCTGCCGTACACGATCATGTTCTTCGGCTCGGTGAAGACGAAGGCGCAGATCCGGTCGGTCGACCCCACCTACTTCCCGGTGGAGTGGCACTGGGAGAACTACCTCACCATGTGGTCGACACCCGAGACCCCGCTGGTGCAGAATCTGATCTCCACCATCGTCATCGCGGTGTCCGCGACGCTGCTCGTGCTGCTCGTCGCACTCCCGGCGGCCTACATCACCGCACGGTTCCGGTTCCCCGGTCGCGGCGCGTTCCTGTTCCTGGTGATCGTCACGCAGATGCTCCAGCCGGCTGTGCTGACCTCCGGCCTCTTCCGGCAGTTCGTCGCCCTCGATCTGATCGACACCTGGCTCGCGATGATCCTGATCAACGCGGCATTCAACCTGTCGTTCGCGGTCTGGATCATGCACTCGTTCTTCGCCGGCATCCCGAAAGAGATCGACGAGGCCGCGCAGATCGACGGCGCCCGGCGCCTCGTGACCCTGTTCCGGATCAACCTGCCGCTGGTCTGGCCGGGCATCGTGACCGCCATCGTGTTCACGTTCGTCGCCTGCTGGAACGAGTTCGCGGCATCCCTGGTGATCTTGCAGAGCGCGGGCAATCAGCCGCTCGCGGTCGCGCTGACGAAGTTCGTGGGCCAGTACGAGACGAGCTGGCAGTACGTCTTCGGGGTGTCGATCGTCGCGATCGTGCCGGTCGTCGTCCTCTTCATGCTCATCGAACGCAGGCTCGTCGGCGGGCTCACCGCCGGCAGCGTGAAGTGACGGCCACGCGGCTCGTCATCCACGGCGCCCGCAAGGTCGACGCATCCGGCGTCGTCGACGACTTCTGGCTGCGGGCGAGCGGCGTCGGCATCCTCGCGACGGGCACCGGTGACGGATGGCGAGCGGCGGACGCCGCAGACGCGACCGTCGTCGACGCACAGGGTGCCTGGCTGACCCCCGGCTTCATCGACCTCCACGGTCACGGCGGCGGCGGGTACGACTACGAGCACGGAACGGACGGGATCCGCCGCGCGCTCGCGGTGCACCGAGCCCGCGGTACCACGCGTTCCGTGCTCAGCGTCGTGACGGGGACCATCGAGCATCTGGAGGCAGCGCTCGCCGCGATCGCGGGGTTGCGCGACCCGCTGGTGCTCGGGTCGCACTTGGAGGGGCCGTTCCTGTCCAGCGGCCACCGCGGCGCCCACCGCGAAGAGCTGCTGCTCCGACCGCGGTGGTCGGTGGCGGCCCGGCTGATCGCGGCGGCAGAGGGCACCCTGCGGCAGGTGACGATCGCACCGGAGCTGCCGGGGGCGATGGTGCTCATCGAGAGACTGGCCGAGGAGGGGATCAGGGTCGCGATCGGGCACACCGGGGCGGATGCGCTGGTCGCGCGCGCCGCCTTCGATCGCGGCGCCGGCATCCTGACCCATGCCTTCAACGGGATGCCGGGGCTGTCGCACCGGGCGCCCGGACCGGTGGGCGCGGCGATCGCCGACGAGCGCGTCACGCTGGAGCTGATCCTCGACGGCGTGCACGTCGACCCGCTGGTGGCCTCGGTGCTGTTCCGCAGCGCGCCGCGGCGGGTGGCCCTGATCACGGATGCCATGGCCGCCGCGGGAGCCGCCGACGGCGCCTACCTGCTGGGCGGCCGGCCGGTGACCGTCGACGGCGGGGTCGCCCGCATCGCCGGCGGCGGCTCCATCGCCGGCTCGACGCTGACCCAGGACGCCGCGCTGCGGGGCGCGCTCGAGCTGGGGCTCGATCCCGTCGAGGCGGTCGCCGCGCTCACCCGCGTCCCTGCCGCCGCGCTCGGGCTGCAGGGCAGCCTCGGCACGCTCGCTCCCGGCTTCGCGGCGGACGCCGTGCTGCTCGGCCGGACGTTCCACGTGCAGAGGGTCTGGGCCGACGCCGTAGATGTCGGCGGATGACGCCACGCGGAGCGGTGCTTGCCTCGGCGTGCTCTGATACGGCATGGTGGGCGCATGCCGCCGTCTGGACTGCACCAGCATTGATCCGATGCTGGTGCCGAGCCACCAGGACACCCTCACTCTGACCTTGGACTAGGCGCGCAACCGTGACACCCCAGAAG
>JBFWWZ010000013.1:0-60162 GCA_050245915.1 Microbacteriaceae bacterium | reverse complement strand
ACGCGAGGGCCCACAGCCCGAACGAGTCCCTGCACCTGCCGACGTTCCAGCACGCGATCCTCGCCGAGGCGCTGCTGCTGTCCCGGCTGAACGCACGGAGCGGGGAGTAGAATGGGTGACATGACAGACACCGCCACGGCATCGACAGAACTGGCATCGCACGAGGTCGCGCTGACCTCCACCGCCGCCGACAAGGTGCGCAGCCTGCTCGAGCAAGAGGGCCGCGACGATCTGCGGCTCCGGGTCGCCGTGCAGCCCGGCGGGTGCTCCGGTCTGATCTACCAGCTGTACTTCGACGAGCGCCTGCTCGACGGCGACGCCACGCGCGACTTCGACGGCGTCGAGGTGGTCGTCGACAAGATGAGCGTGCCGTACCTCGCCGGGGCGTCCATCGACTTCGAGGACAGCATCCAGAAGCAGGGCTTCACCATCGACAACCCCAACGCGCAGGGCTCCTGCGCGTGCGGAGACTCTTTCCACTGAGTCCCGAAAAACAGGCTCAACACGGGGCGTCCGCCGGAAGGCGGGCGCCTCTCGTGGTTATAGACTCGGAACGAACCAGCTCCGTTTCTCCGAGAGGCTTTTCGTGCGTCGCAAGCATCCCCGGCTGGCCAGGTGGGCCCTCGTCCCGATCGGGCTGGCGGTCTCGTTCGTCCTCGCCGGGTGCACCCAGCAGCAACTGCAGGGCTTCCTCCCCGGTGACCCCGAGACCACCGACCACACCGGTCGCATCATCGGCCTGTGGACCACGTCCTGGATCGTCCTCCTCGCCGTCGGCGTGGTGACCTGGGGCCTCATCATCTGGGCCGCCGTCGCGTACCGCCGCCGCAAGGGTCAGACCGGCCTCCCCGTGCAGCTTCGCTACAACCTGCCGATCGAGATCTTCTACACGGTCGTGCCGCTGATCCTGGTTCTCGGCTTCTTCGCCTTCACCGCTCGCGACCAGTCGGAGATCGAGGCGAACAACGATCCCGAGGTCCACATCCAGGTCTTCGGCAAGCGCTGGGCATGGGACTTCAACTACGTCGACGAGAACGTGTACTCGCCCGGCATCCAGGCGCAGCTCATCGACGAACAGCCCGGCATCATCGAAGAAGACGAGCTGCCGGTGCTCTACCTGCCCGTCAACAAGCGCGTCGAGATCAACGTCGAATCGCGCGACGTCATCCACTCGTTCTGGATTTTGGACTTCCTCTACAAGAAAGACATGATCCCGGCGAAGTCGAACTACCTGTACTTCATCCCGCTCAAAGAGGGCACCTACCACGGCAAGTGCGCCGAGCTCTGCGGCGAGTACCACTCGCTGATGCTGTTCACGGTCAAGGTGGTCTCCGAGGCCGAGTACGAACAGCACATGCAAGAGCTGCGGGATCAGGGTTACGAGGGTCAGCTCGGGCCGGAGTACAACGTCAACACCAACCTGCCGGGCAACGGTACGAGCACCATCGACAGCGACCCGGCCGAAGAAGGATCGAAATGAGCACCGCGACGACGTTCGGTACCCCTCGGGTCGAGCGCAAGGGCAACGTCTTCGTCAAGTGGGTCACGACCACCGACCACAAGACGATCGGCTACCTCTACCTGATCAGCTCGTTCGTGTTCTTCCTGATCGGCGGCGTGATGGCGCTGATCATCCGCGCCCAGCTGTTCGAGCCCGGCCTCAAGCTGGTCCCGACCGGTGAGGCGTACAACCAGCTGTTCACCATGCACGGCACGATCATGCTGCTGCTGTTCGCGACCCCGCTGTTCGCCGGCTTCGCCAACACGGCCATGCCGCTGCAGATCGGCGCCCCCGATGTCGCGTTCCCGCGGCTGAACGCGTTCGCCTACTGGCTGTACCTGTTCGGCGGCATCATCAGCGTGGCCGGCTTCTTCACCCCGCAGGGTGCGGCATCGTTCGGCTGGTTCGCGTACGCGCCGCTGTCGAACACGACGTTCACGCCCGGCGTCGGCGGCAACCTGTGGGTGTTCGGCCTCGCCCTCGCCGGTTTCGGCACGATCCTCGGCGCCGTGAACTTCATCACCACGATCATCACGATGCGCGCGCCCGGCATGACGATGTTCCGGATGCCGATCTTCACCTGGAACGTCATGGTCACGTCGATCCTGGTGCTGATGGCGTTCCCGGTGCTCGCGACCGGCCTGTTCGGCCTGGGGGCCGACCGCATCTTCGGTGCGCACCTGCTCGACCCGGCCAACGGCGGCGCAATCCTCTGGCAGCACCTCTTCTGGTTCTTCGGGCACCCCGAGGTCTACATCATCGCCCTGCCGTTCTTCGGCATCATCAGCGAGGTCCTGCCGGTCTTCAGCCGCAAGCCGATCTTCGGGTACAAGACCCTCATCTACGCGACCATCTCCATCGCCGCGCTCTCCGTCACGGTGTGGGCACACCACATGTACGTGACCGGCTCGGTGCTGCTGCCGTTCTTCGCGCTGCTGACCATGCTCATCGCGGTCCCGACCGGTGTGAAGATCTTCAACTGGGTCGGCACGATGTGGCGCGGCTCGGTGACCTTCGAGACCCCGATGCTGTGGGCGATCGGCTTCCTGATCACCTTCACCTTCGGCGGCCTGACCGGCGTGATTCTGGCGAGCCCTCCGCTCGACTTCCACGTCTCCGACACCTACTTCGTCGTCGCCCACTTCCACTACGTCGTCTTCGGCACCGTCGTCTTCGCCATGTTCAGCGGCTTCTACTTCTGGTGGCCGAAGTGGACGGGCAAGATGCTGAACGAGACGCTCGGCAAGTGGCATTTCTGGCTGCTGTTCATCGGCTTCCACACCACGTTCCTCATCCAGCACTGGATCGGTGTCGTGGGCATGCCACGTCGGTACTGGAGCTACCTGCCCACCGACGACGTCACCTGGATGAACCAGATCTCGACGATAGGGGCGATGATCCTCGCGGTGTCGATGCTGCCGTTCCTGCTGAACGTCTGGATCACGCATCGACGGGGCGTGCAGGTCACGGTCGACGACCCCTGGGGCAACGCCCGGTCGCTCGAATGGGCGACCTCGTGCCCGCCGCCGCGCCACAACTTCACGTCGATCCCGCGCATCCGCTCGGAGTCGCCGGCGTTCGACCTGCACCACCCCGAAGCCACCGTGCAGGTGGGGGTCGGGCCGCTCAAGGACGCCCCCGACCGGCCGGTGCTCGACGCTGCCGACGGGAAGGTGAAGTAGGTCATGCGCACCAACAAGAACCTGTTCTGGATCCTCGCGGTCTTCTTCCTCCTGGCCGATGTGGCCTACATCATCTGGAACCTGGTCGAGTACAGGAACGTGTCGCTCGAGGCGCAGCCTCCGCAGCATCCCATCGAGTGGGTCGGAGCGATCGCGATCGGCCTCTCCGGTGTGCTGAGCGCTCTCATCGCGTTCTATGTCGGCGCGACACGGCGTGCGCAGGGCGGCGAGCTGCCCGAAGACCGGCTGGATGCCGAGATCGATGACGGCGACCCCGAGGTCGGGTTCTTCAGCCCGTGGAGCTGGTGGCCGATGGTGCTGGCGCTCGGTGCCGCACTCGTCTTCCTGGGCTTTGCGGTGGGCATCTGGATCTGCTTCATCGGCGCCCCGATCGCCTTCCTCGCCATCATCGGCTGGTACTACGAGTACTACCGCGGCAACTTCGCACGCTGAGACGGACGACATCGACATGGCCGCCATCATCCGCGAGGTTCGCGACGGCGACCAGGAGGGCCTGTACGCCCTCGTCGCCCAACTCGGGCATGCCCTGCCGCCGGTGCGTTCGGCCTTCGACACCACGATCGCCGAGTACCTCGCGGGCCGGCACCCCAGCGTGCACCTGCTCGTGGTGGACGATGACGGCTCCCTCCAGGGCTACGCGCTGACCACGATCGTCCCCCTCCTGGCAACGAACGGACCGTCAGCGCAGCTGCAGGAGATCGTCGTGGACGCCGATGCGCGCGGCCACGACTACGGCACGAAGCTGGTTCGCGCCGTCGAGGCGGAGTGCGAGCGCCGCGGCGTCACCCAGCTCACCGTCGCCAGCCGGCGTGCCGGAGGCTTCTACGACCGGCTCGGCTTCCACGAGAGCGCGGAATACATGCGGCGGTTCTTCTAGGCTTCCTCCCATGAGCCACGTCCCGCCGATCCTGTTCGTGCACGGGATGTACATGAACGCGCACAGCTGGAAGCCCTGGATCGCACGCGCAGCTCAGCGCGGCCTCACCGCGACCGCGGTGTCGTGGCCCTACCACCAGGGGGAGCCGGCCGAGCGGCGTGAGAGCATCGATCCACGGCTGGGCCGGCTCACGTTCGGCGCGGTGGTGGCGTCGCTGAAGGCGCACATCGACGACCTGCCCGAGCGCCCCATCCTGATCGGTCATTCGGTCGGCGGGCTCGCCGTGCAGAAGCTGCTCAGCGACGGCTACGGGCGCGCTGGAGTCGCGATCAGCCCCGCACCGCCGCTTGGTGTGCTGTCTGCCGCCCCGGACTTCCTGAAGGCGAACTGGCCGCATCTCGACCCGTTCGCCGGTGACCGGCCCATCATCATGACCAGGGAGCGGTTCCACTACACCTTCTGCAACACGATGACCCGTGACGAGAGCGACGCGGCCTACGAGCTCTATGTCGTGCCGGAGAGCCGCAACGTGCCCCGTAGCACCCTCACGACGCAGGCGCGCGTCGACTTCTCCCAGGATCATGCGCCGCTGATGCTCATGGCGGGGGACAGCGACCACCTGACGCCGGCGGCGATGATCCGCCGGAACGCGCGCCGCTACGAACTGCTGGTCGAGGTGCGCGAGTTCGCCGGGCGCTCCCATTTCCTCTGCAACCAGGACGGCTGGGAGGAGGTGGCGGACGCCGCCTTCGACTTCGCGGTCGATTCTGCTGGTTGAGGAGCGCCCGCGAGCGAGCCTGTCGAGACCCGGTGGTCGAGCCTGTCGAGACCCGGTGGTCGAGCCTGTCGAGACCTAGTGGTGCCCGCCGTGGCGCGCTGCCTCGATCTCCGTCTTCGTGACCGGAGCGATCCGGTCTTCGAAGAACCAGTTGGACAGCACCGAGCGCACGCGCTGCGTGACGGGGATGCGGCCCTTCTTGTTCGGGCGGAGCATCAGGGGCTTGTAGTCGTCGAAGTCGACCAGCGTCCAGCGCTCGTAGTCGGAGAGCTGCTCGTGGACCTCGATGTACTCACCGCCCGGCAGACGCACGATGCGAGCGGACTCGAAGCCGTGCAGCGCGATCTCGCGATCCTTCTTCTGCAGTCCGATGCAGATGCGGTGGGCGACGATGTAGGCGACAACCGGTCCGATGAAGAGCAGCGCCTGGATGGCGTGGGTAACGCCCTCGATCGACAGCTTGAAGTGCGTGGCGATGAGGTCCGAGCTCGCGGCCGACCAGAGGACGGCGTAGAACGTGACGCCGGCGGCACCGATCGCGGTGCGGCGGGGGGCGTTGCGCGGACGCTGAGTCATGTGGTGCTCGCGCTGGTCACCGGTGATCCAGCCCTCGACGAAGGGGTAGATCGCGACGAGCAGCAGGAACACCGGCAGCACGGCGAGCGGCACCAGGATGTTCAGCGACAGTGTGAACCCGAAGATCTCGAGCTCCCAGCCCGGCGGGACGAGGCGCAGGGCGCCGTCCGCGAATCCGATGTACCAGTCGGGCTGGGTTCCGGCGGACACGGGGGAGGGGTCGTAGGGTCCGTACGCCCAGATCGGGTTGATCGCCACCAGCGAGGCGGTGAGGGCGATCACGCCGAAGATGATGAAGAAGAACCCGCCGGCCTTGGCCGCGAACACCGGCATGATCGGCACGCCCACGACGTTGTCGTTGGTGCGGCCGGGTCCGGCGAACTGGGTGTGCTTGTTCACGACGAGCAGCACGAGGTGCACGCCGATCGCCGCGGCGAGGATGGCCGGGAGCAGCAGGATGTGGATGCTGTAGAACATGCCGACGACCTGCGTGCCCGGGAACTCCCCGCCGAACAGCAGGTTCGACGTCCAGGTGCCGATGATCGGGATGCCCTTGACCATGCCGTCGATGATGCGGAGGCCGTTGCCCGAGAGCAGGTCATCGGGCAGCGAGTACCCGGTGAAGCCTTCGGCCATCGCCAGGATGAACATCACGAAGCCGATCAGCCAGTTCAGCTCACGCGGCTTGCGGAAGGCACCCGTGAAGAACACGCGCAGCATGTGCAGGCCGATCGAGGCCACGAACAGCAGCGCCGCCCAGTGGTGGATCTGGCGCATGAGCAGCCCGCCGCGGATGTCGAACGTGATGTCGAGCGTGGACGCGTAGGCGGCCGACATCTCCAGGCCCTTCAGCGGACCGTAGGAGCCGTCGTAGTGCACCTCGGCCATCGACGCCTGGAAGAACAACGTCAGGAAGGTGCCCGAGAGCAGGATGACGACGAAGCTGTAGAGCGCGACCTCGCCGAGCATGAACGACCAGTGGTCGGGGAAGATCTTGCGTCCGAGCTCACGCACGAGGCCGGACAGGCTGGTGCGCTCGTCGACGTAGTTCGCGGCCCAGTTGGTGAACCGCATGCCCGCGTTCGGCGGAACCGTCTGCTCGTCCTCCGTCGAGATGCGGGGCCCGGCCGACGTGGTCGGTGCCTTGGTGTCGACGGTCACAGCGAACGCTCCCAGAAGCTCGGGCCGACGGGTTCGGTGAAGTCGCTGCGGGCGACCAGGTAGCCTTCGTCGTCGACGGTGATGGGCAGCTGCGGCAGGGGGCGCTTGGCCGGGCCGAAGATGACCTCGGCCTCACGCGTGATGTCGAACTGCGACTGATGGCAGGGGCACAGCAGGTGGTGTGTCTGCTGCTCGTAGAGCGCGACGGGGCAGCCGACGTGCGTGCAGATCTTGGAGTACGCGACGATGCCCTGGTAGCTCCAGTCCTCGCGTCCGGGGGAGATGTGGAGGTCGCTCTCTTTGAGGCGCATGAGGAGGACAGCCGCCTTCGCCTTCTCCTCCAGGCGGCCCTCCGCCTCGTTGAGCCCCTCGGGGATGACGTGGAAGACTGAGCCGAGGGTGACATCCGCGATGTTGATCGGGGTGCCGTCCGGGTCGCGAGTGAGGCGCACGCCCTTGTCCCACATGGTGTGCTTCAGGCGCTCCACCGGGTCGCCGGCGGGAGCCAGGTCACGGAACAGCACAACGGCGGGGAGCGGCGTGACCACGAGGGCGCCGATCAGCGAGTTGCGGATCAGCTTGCGGCGGGTGAAGCCGGACTCCTTGTTGCCCAGGTGGAAGACCTCGACGGCCTTCTCGCGGGTCTCTTCGCTGCCGCGCGTCGGGTGACGCATCTCGACCATGTCGTGGCCGTCCATGAGCGACTTCGACCAGTGCACGGCGCCGAATCCGACGCCGAACAGGCCGAGCGTGATGCCGAGGCCGAGGAACAGGTTGTTCAGCCGCACCGAGGTCAGGTCGCCCGGGACGATCGGGAACACGATGTAGGCGACCACGGCGAGCACGCTGCCGATGATCGACGCGAAGAACATCCAGGCGACGCGCCGCTCGTTCTGGCGCTCCTTGACCGGGTCGAGGTCGGAGACGCGCGGGCGGTACGGCGGGAATCCGGGGTTCTCGACCTTGTCCGAGGTGACGACGGCGGTGCCGGTGGACGGGGTCGGAGCCTCGCGGGTGACGACCGCGTCGGCCTTGTCTGCCATTGCTGTTCTTCCCTTTACCTAGCTGCTAGTTCGACTTGGCGGTCAGCCACACGGTGATGGCGACGATCGAGCCGAGGGCGAAGATCCACACGAACAGACCCTCCGACACCGGGCCGAGGCTGCCGAGGTCGACGAGGCTGAGCGAGTTCGCGTCGTCATCGATGAACTGCAGGTACGCGATGATGTCGGCCTTGTCTTCGGGGGTGATGTTCAGGTCGTTGAAGACCGGCATGTTCTGCGGGCCGGTGACCATGGCCTCGTAGATGTGCGCGGCCGAGACGCCGCCGAGCGCGGGTGCGAACTTGCCCTCGGTGAGGGCGCCGCCCGCGCCGGCCACGTTGTGGCACATCGCGCAGTTCACGCGGAACAGCTCGGCGCCGTTCGAGGTGTCGCCCTCGCCGGTCAGGTACCGGTCGTCCGGGATGCCGGGGCCGGGTGCCAGCGACGCGACGTACGCCGCGAGAGCCGCGATCTGCTCGTCGGTGAACTGGACGGGCTTCTTCTCGACCTGCGGCCCGGTGGCGGCGGCCGGCATGCGACCCGTCCCCACCTGGAAGTCGACGCTTGCGGCGCCCACGCCGTGAAGGTTCGGGCCCGCATCGGTGCCCTGGGCCGCGAGGCCGTGGCAGCTCGCGCAGTTGGCCTGGAAGAGCCGCTGCCCCTCGTCGACGAGCGCGTCGACGCTGGCGGTGGTCTCGGCAGACGCGCTGGCCGTGAACAGCGCGTAGCTGCCGCCGGTGGCGAGCAGTCCGACGAGCAGCAGCATCGCCGAGACGACGGGCGAACGACGTCCGGTACGGGTCTTGCGCCTGGAGTTGGTCATGGCGGAGTCGGTGCTCATTTCAGGAGGTAGATGACGGCGAACAGGCCGATCCAGACGACGTCGACGAAGTGCCAGTAGTACGACACCGAGATCGCGGCGACCGCCTCCCGGTGCGTGAAGCGCTTGACCGCGAACACCCGCCCGAGCAGCAGGAGGAACGCGATGAGGCCGCCGGTCACGTGCAGGGCGTGGAAACCGGTGGTCAGGTAGAAGGCCGAGCCGTAGGAGTCACCCGTGAAGGCGACGTGCTCGCTCACCAGCTGCCCGTACTCGAAGACCTGCCCGACGACGAACACGGCGCCCATGGCGAAGGTCAGGTACATCCATTCGACGACGCCCCAGCGGCGCAGGTTGAACAGGCCGCCCGTGCGCCGGGCCTGCAGGCGCTCGGCGGCGAAGACCCCGAACTGGCAGGTGAACGACGACAGCACCAGGATGATCGTGTTCGTCAGCGCGTAGGGGACGTTGAGCTTCTCGGTCTGCATGGCCCAGAGTTCGGGCGACGTCGACCGCAGCGTGAAGTAGATCGCGAACAGGCCGGCGAAGAACATGACCTCGCTGCCCAGCCAGACGATGACACCCACCTGCGTGACGTTCGGCCTGTTGATCACCGATGCCTGCGAAGGGGAGATCGTCGTGGAAGTCACACGTCCATTATGGCCCCTATCGGAGGTCGGTACGATCGACGCCATGCCGACCCAACTCAGCTGGCCCGATGTCCTCACCGAGCTGCTCGCCGGCTCCGATCTGTCGATCGCCGAGGCGTCCTGGGCGATGGAGGAGGTCATGGCGGGTCGAGCCGCCGACGCGCAGCTCGCGGCCTTTCTCGTCGCGCTCCGGGCGAAAGGCGAGACGGTCGGCGAGATCGTCGGGTTCCGGGATGCCGTGCTCGCCAATGCGCTCGCCCTCCCGGTCGATCCGATGGCGCTCGACATCGTCGGCACCGGCGGCGACCGGTTCGGAACCGTCAACGTCTCCACCATGGCGTCGGTCGTGGCGGCCGCGGCGGGCGCGCGGGTCGTGAAGCACGGCAACAAAGCCGCGTCGAGCGCCTCCGGATCGTCGGACGTGCTGACGGCGCTCGGCGTCGACCTCTCCATCCCCCCCGAGCGGGTCGCCGCGGTGCTGGATGAGGTGGGCATCACGTTCGCGTTCGCCGCCCTGTTCCACCCCGGCTTCAAGAACGCCGCCCCCACCCGTTCCGCGATCGGCATCCCGACGGTGTTCAACTTCCTCGGCCCGCTGTGCAACCCCGCGCGGCCCGAGGCGTCGGCGGTGGGGGTGGCGCAGCTCGACAAGGTGCCGCTGTTCGTCGGCGTCTTCCAGACCCGCGGTGCGACGGCGCTGGTGTTCCGGGGCGACGACGGCCTGGACGAGCTCTCGACCACAGGCCACAGCCACGTCTGGGAGGTCTCCCGCGGCGAGGTGCACGAGCACGACTTCGACCCCGCCGACCTGGGGCTGCCGCGTGCGTCCCTCGACGACCTCCGCGGGGGAGACGCGGCCACCAACGCCGAGACCGCGCGCCGCACCCTCAGCGGCGAGGAGGGCCCGATCCGCGACATCGTGCTCCTGAACGCCGCTGCGGGCCTCGTTGCCTGGGAGCTGGCGCAGGATGCCGCCCTGGCCGAGCAGGACATCCGGGCCCGGTTCCGCGATCAGCTCGCCCGCGCCGCCGCGGTCGTGGACTCCGGCGAGGCGATCGCGAAGCTGGAGGCGTGGATCACAGCCAGTCGAAAGACCGCGTGACCGCCTTCTTCCACATCGCGAGGCGCGCTTCGCGGTCCTCGGCGGTGAACTGGGGCTCCCACCGACGGTCTTCGCGCCAGTTGGCACGCAGTTCGCCGAGATCCGCCCAGAACCCGACGGCGAGCCCGGCGGCGTAGGCGGCGCCGAGGGCTGTGGTCTCGATCACGGCCGGGCGCACGACGGGCACGCCGAGGATGTCGGCCTGGAACTGCATCAGGGTGTCGTTGGCGGCCATGCCGCCGTCGACCCGCAGCTCGTCGAGGGGGAGGCCGGCATCCGCGTTCACGGCGTCGAGCACCTCGCGGGTCTGGAACGCGACGGCCTCGAGCGCGGCACGGGCGATGTGCGCCTTGGTGGCGTACCGGGTGAGTCCGACGATCACACCGCGGGCGTCGGGACGCCAGTACGGGGCGAAGAGCCCCGAGAACGCGGGCACGAAGTAGACGCCGCCGTTGTCCTCCACCGACAGGGCGAGGGGCTCGACGTCGGCCGCCTTCTCGATGATCCCGAGGTTGTCACGCAGCCACTGGATGAGGGAGCCGGTCACCGCGATCGACCCTTCGAGGGCGTACACCGGGTCCGCATCCCCGAGGCGGTAGGCCACGGTGGTGATCAGGCCGTTCTGCGAGGTCGTGATCTCGCCGCCCGTGTTGAAGATCAGGAAGTTCCCGGTGCCGTAGGTGTTCTTGGACTCCCCGGCGTCGAACGCGGCCTGCCCGAAGGTGGCGGCCTGCTGATCCCCGAGGATCCCGGCGACCGGCACCCCGGCGAGAGGCGCGACCGCGTCGCCGTAGATCTCCGACGAGCTGCGGATCTCGGGCAGCAGCCCGCGCGGCACGCCGAAGGCCTCGAGCAGCGCGTCGTCCCACTCCAGGGTGCGCAGGTCCATGAGCAGGGTGCGGCTGGCGTTCGTGACGTCGGTGGCGTGCACGCCGCCGTCCGGCCCGCCGGTGAGGTTCCAGAGCACCCAGGAGTCCGTGGTGCCGAACGCGAGCTCGCCGGCCTCCGCACGGGCGCGGGCGCCGTCCACATGATCGAGGATCCAGGCGATCTTCGTCGCGGAGAAGTAGGTGGCGAGGGGGAGCCCGGTGACCTCCTGGAACCGGGTCGTGCCGCCCTCGGCGGCGAGCGCGTCCACCGCGGCCTGCGTGCGCGTGTCCTGCCAGACGATCGCGGGAGCGATCGGCTCGCCGGTGGCGCGGTCCCAGATGACAGCGGTCTCGCGCTGGTTGGTGATGCCCGCCGCGGCGACGTCCGCGGCCGAGGCGCCCGCGGCATCCAGGGCCTCGTCGATCACGGCGAAGGTATTGTCGCGGATCTCGGCGGCGTCGTGCTCGACCCACCCCGCGCGCGGGAAATGCTGTGCGTGCTCGCGCTGACCGGTCGCCACCAGGACGCCGTCGTGATCGAACAGGATCGCACGCGTGCTGGTCGTCCCCTGGTCGACCGCCAGCACGTAGCGCGGTGTCACGCCGCCACCCGCGGCTGCACCTCGGTGCCCAGCCACTCGACGAAGCCGGCCGGATCGGAATCGTCGTCTGTACTGTGCACCAGCACGGTGGTCATCCCCATCGCGGCCACCCGCCCGACGGCTGCGGCGACGGTCACCGGATCATCACCGCGCGCCGCGGTCAGATGCCCGACGATCTCGTGGGGTCTCGTGCCCGTGTTCGCCCTCACGCTGTCGATGCTCTCGCGGATGCGCTGCTCGGACAACGCCGAGGTGAGCATGGTGCCGTCGCCGTGGCTCGCCGCCAGGGCGAGCGTCTTCGGTCCCTCGCCGCCGATCAGCAGATGCGGCTCCGCCGGGGGCCAGGTCAGCCGCACGGCGTCGAGGGTGACGTACTCGCCCTGCACCGTGACCTCCTCACCCGCGAGCAGCCGGCGCAGCGCGACGGCGTACTCGGTGAGCAGCGTGAGTGCCGAGCGCGGCTTGACGCCGAGCTGCGCCATCCAGCGCTGAACGCCGTGCCCGACCACCGGGACGAACCGGCCGGGGAAGGCGCGCTGCAGCGTGCAGATCTCCATCGCGGTGAGCGCCACCTGCCGCAGCGGTGCGGGCATGAGGCCGATGCCGATCGTGATCCGCTGCGTGCTCGCCAGGGCGATCGCGGCGGACGAGGGCCCTGCGGCGTTGAAGCAGTCCTCCCAGAACCAGAGGTCGTCGAGGCCGGAGCGCTCCGCGGCCTCGGCCACCTCGACGATCCGCTCCGGCGCCCAGCCGGGCATGAAGACGGTGCCGAGCCGGGTCATCGGGTGAGGATCTCGCGCGTCAGCTCGGCGACAGTGCGATGGCCGCTGAGTCCCAGCGCGAGGTCGAACTCGGCCAGGATGTTGCGCAGCGCCTCGCGTGCACCCTCCTCGCCCGCGATGGCCATCCCGTACACCCACGGGCGCCCCACCTGCACGGCGGCCGCGCCGAGTGCGAGGGCCCGGAGCACGTCGGAGCCGCCTCGGACGCCGCTGTCGAAGATCACCGGGAAGCCGTCCCCCACGGCATCCACGACCCCGGGGAGCGCCTCGAGCGAGCCGATCGCCCCGTCGATCTGACGGCCCGCGTGATTCGAGACCACGATGCCGTCCATGCCGGCGTCCTTCGCGCGCCGTGCGTCGTCGGGGTGCTGGATGCCCTTGAGGACGAGGGGGAGCTTCGTGCGTTCGCGCAGGAACGGCAGGTCCGACCACTGCAGCCCCTGGCGGGTGAAGACCTCGAGGAACAGCTCGCCGTCTTCACGTCGCACGTTGCGGCGTTTCAGGCCGAGGAGTGTGCGCACCGCCGACGGGGTGACCCGCACCTTCGGCGGGGGAGGGACGCTGCCGTCGCGGCGGGCGGCGATCCGGGCGTCCACCAGCTCGCGGAACACCGGATCGCTCGTGTACTGGGCGATGCCCATGCCCCGGATGAACGGCAGGAAGGCCTTGTCCAGGTCGCGCGGCCGCCATCCCAGCTGCTGGGTGTCGAGGGTGACCTCGATCGCGTGAACCCCGATGGCCTCCGCCCGGCGGACCAGGCTCTCGACCAGCTCGTCGTTCGAGCTCCAGTAGAGCTGGTACCAGAGCGGGCCGCCGCCGCCCTCCGCGGCCACACGCTCCATGGGCACCGATGCCTGCGTCGAGAGTACGGCCGGGATGCCGAGAGACGCGGCCGCGCGCGCGATGCCGAGGTCGGCATCCGGATCGACCAGTTCGAGCACCCCGACCGGAGCCGCGAGCAGCGGCGTGTCGTAGCGATGGCCGAACAGCTCGACGCCCAGTTCGCGGGAGGTGACATCGCGGAGCACGCGGGGCACGATGCGCCAGGCGTCGAACGCGTCGGCGTTCGCCTCGGCGGTGGTCTCCATCCCCGCGGAGCCGTGCACGTAGGCCCAGGCCTCGGGGCTCATCGCCCGCTCCGCCTTGGCGACGAGCTCCGGCCAGCGCACCGGGATGCGCGGTTCGCGTCCGGAGACCCCCGCACGATAGACGGCCGACTGGGTGGCGCGTCCGGGCCCCATCGCCCGGTCGAGATCGGTCATGCGCTCATGCAACCATGCCGGACCGGCAAAGGACAGGTGCCGTGGTCAGGAGTGCAGCTCGACCTGTGCCTTCGCCTCACCCAGCGTGTCGAAGGTTCCGAGCGGGGATCCCACGCGGTCGTAGGCGTCGTACAGGGTGCCGACCAGGTCGACCCGGCCGAGGTGCATCAGCGTGTTGCGTTCCGACAGCCCGGTGGCGACCCAGAGTCCGTGATCGGCGCTCAGCCACTGGACGCGGAGATGGGAGTCGGGGACCGGCGAGACGTGCACCTCGAGCGTGTCGGACAACGTTCCTCCCCAGTGAGCGAGCGATGGATGAAGATCACAAAAGCATCACGGCGAGGATTAGACAAGGGGGTCTACCCCGAAACAGGCGAACTGTCAGGAATTCGGTTCAACCAGTGGTTGCAGGTATGCGAGAAGGGCCTGGATGCCGTCGTGCTGCACCTGTCCGCCGGCGCCCATGAGCATCAGCCGCATCCGGTCGCCGGCGACGGGGGAGAGGTCCACGGTGATGCTCACCGCGTCCATGATGAGCGACGGGATGCTGACCGAACCGCCGACTCCGTTCACGATCGCGACCCGGGCGAGGGCCTCGGGCCGAAGCGACACCGCGGCGCCGGCGGGGGAGAAGCGCCGGTCGAGCGGCTGCACCACGATGCGGCCGGGGGCGACGGCGATCGCGACCATGCGCCCGCTGAAGGTCTTCTGCCAGGTGGCGACGCAGTATCCGGTCAGGGTCTCGCCGGGCTCGAGCAGGCCGCGTGCGACCGGCTCGAGTCGGCCCGCGAGGTCTATGAGGCGGCCCTCCTCACCAGGGCGGCGAGCTTCTGCTCGTCGGCGTCGCTGAGCTTCAGCAGGGCGAAGGAGGTCGCCCACATGTCTCCGTCATCGAGTGCGGCGACCGTGTCGAAGCCGAACGTGCTGTACCTCACGTTGAACTTCGTCGCAGGCTGGAAGAAGCAGACGATCTTGTCGTCCTCGTTCGCCCAGCCCGGCATCCCGTAGTAGGTCTTGGGGTGCAGCGACGGCGCCGCCGCCTCGACCATGGCCGAGATGCGGTCTGCGAGCCGGCGCTCGTCGCCGCTCAGCGCGCCGATCGCCTCGCGCTGCGATTGGGCCTGGCCTTCGCGGGTGGCCTGCAGCTTCAGCTCCTTGGCGCGGGCCCGGACGGCGGCGCGCTCCTCCTTGCTGAGCATGGTGTCGTCGGCCATCAGCCGGCCGCCTTGGCGACGAGCGCCGCGAGCATCCGCTCGTCCGCGTCGGTCATCTCGTTGTGCACCGCGAACGCGGTCGCCCAGACGGCTCCGTCGTCGAGCGCGGCGGCGGTGTCGAACTCGAACGTCGAGTACCGCACCTTGAACTTGGACTTCGGCTTGAAGAAGCAGACCACCTTGCCGTCGCGCGCCCAGGCGGGGAAGCCGTAGTACGTCTTCGGGTCGAGCTGCGGCGCGGCGCCGGTCACCATGGCGCGGATGCGCTCGGCGAGCTCGCGTTCGTCGTCGGGGAGTTTCGCGATCGCCGCGGCGTTGGCGGCCGCATCCTCCGCCTTGCCGCTTGCGGCCTTCAGTTCGCGTGCGCGGTCGCGCATCGCCTTCTTCTCCTCGGCGCTGAACACCTCGGAGGACTTGGTCGTCGTGTCTGCCATGCGCCCATCGTAGGAACGGGGTCGCGGGGAGGGCTTCTCAGAATCTGATCGATCGGACGGTCTCCTCGATCTGACATAATGATGCTTATCGGAGGTGCTGACCCTCGGGATCTTCGGGATCCTCGTGCGACACTGTCCAGTTCTCGGTGGGCGTGTCCTGTGCAGGCGACACGGGATGCTGCGGCGGCTGCGCAGGTTCCGTCGGCTGTATCGGCGTGATCAGCTGCGTGAACGCGCCGGGTTCGCGCGGCAGCACCTGCGTCGGCGCCGGCTCGGCCGGCCCGGCCGTGGCGAACGGGTCCCAGGCCGGTTCGGCTGGCCCCGGCTCCGGTTCGAGGTCCTCTGAGTCGGCAGCGACGCCGGCCGGCGCTACGCGCCTGCCCACCTGTACCGTCAGCACGATCACCGCCGCGGCGAGAGCGAGCGGCACGAGTGCCGTGATGATGAGCAGCCAGAGCGGGTACGGGATCGGATCGCCGAGACCGCCGCCCGGGGTGCGGAACGTGACGTCGCGAGGCTGAGTGACCTCGAGGCCCGCCGCCAGGGCCTCGATCGGGGTGAATTCCGCCGAGACCGTGTACTCGGTACCCCTGTCCAGCTTCCCGGGGATGGCGTAGCGCAGCGGTTCGGAGTTGCCCGACTCCTGTGCGATCTCCTCCTCGACCACCGTCGTGCCTCCCGCCGCAACCGTGAAGGCCCAGGTGCCCGCCGGCACCGCCTCGGTGGTCTCGACGAACTGTCCGCTGAGTTCGGCGACGATCACCGGCTCCTCGGCAGCGACGCTCGCGTCGTCGATGGAGATGCGGGCGTCGACCGAATACGCCGAGATCTGCAGGATGAGCGGTGCGGTCGTGACGGCACCGTCCACATAGCTGCCCGGCACCGGGACGAGCTGCGCCGTCATCTGGTACTCCCCCGGCGGCAGGGTTGCCGCGGCCGACTGGGAGACGTACACGCTGCCGTCCGGCTGGATCGGCAGACGCGTGGCGAACGGTGCATCCAGGCCGGAGAGGTAGACGTCGACGGTGGCCTGCGAGGACGGGATCGAGACGGTGGTCGGATCGGTGAAGCGGGCCGCGAGCTGGATGCTCCAGTTGCCGCCGAACGCGGTCTGCACGGGCGAGGCCGTGACGAAGCTGATCTGCGAGCCCACCGCGGTCGCCGGGGCGGTGCCCGCGACGAGGCTCAACCCCAGCACGGCACCGACCGCCAGCACCGCCGCTGCGATCCGCCTGCGGGCGCTCACGCCGCGCCCCCCTGCGTCTGCTCTGCGACGAGGTGTCCTACGCGCCGCAGACGCACGATCTGCACGACGAGAAGCGCGAGAAGCCCGGCCGACAGGATCCCCGCGATCAGGGGGATCCAGACCGGGAGGGTCAGGCCGGCAGCGGCCGACGCGGGCGGTGGCGCCGGTGGTGCGGGGGTCGCGGTCGACGTCGCCCCGGGAGCGGGCAAGGCCGAGTAGGTCACGGGTGCCGCCTGCGTGATCGCGAAGTTCCCCGACGACGCGCCGGTCGTCGTGAACGTGGCGCGGACCGTGTAGGTGCCCGCGCTCACACCCGGCCAGTAGGTCGAGACGCCCAGGATGTCGTCGGTGTCGCCGCGGTCCTTCGTGAACTCGTGCACGACATCCCCGCTCTCGTCCGTGACCGAGATGCTCCACGTTCCCGCAGGCGGCAGCGGGCCGGCGGGGTAGCCGGCCGTGAAGAAGTTGTCACGGAAGGCTCCGGTGAGGTCGCCGGCGATGATGGCGTTCGACGGGTTGGACGGGTCTGCGACGACCTGGAGCGTCACCGTCAGCGCCGCCGGGGCGATGATCAGGGTCGCCGGGGCGGGAGGGCTGTAGGACGCGCCCGTGCCGTCCATCTCCCGGAGGGCGATGGTGACCGAATACGACCCGGCGTTCAACGGTCGTCCGGTCCCCGACGGGCTGACGTAGGCGACCACCGTGTCGGGGTCGCTCTGATAAGCACTGAAGCTCGCCGCGTATCCGGAGGGGACGCCGCCGAGCTCACCGCTCACCACCCAGGTTCCCAGCGATTCGGGAGCGGCCGCGGTCGCGGAAAGCTGCCAGTACTCCCCGTACTCGAAGGTGCTGCTGGCCGCATCCCACGACACCGACGGGTCGGCCGCGTGGGCTGCCGTCGCTCCCCCCGTCGTCGCCACCGCTGCGAGCAGCGCCACCGTCCCCCATCGTCTGGCCGATCGCCGTCCCATGGCCCGGACTCTACCGATTCAGCTCCGGCTGAGGAATCGTCGCACCGCCTCCGATGCGACATCGTGATCCACGACATCCGGCTCCCCCGACGTCGTGATCGACCCCACGAGCTCGCCCGCGACCCGGATCGGCAGCGATCCGCCATGCGCCTTCACCGTCTCGTGGTCGATGTCGGCCCGATCCTCGAACGGTGTCCCCGCCTCCTCGTGCCGACGGCGGACGAGCAACGACGGCTCGCCGAAGCGGGCGACCACGGCCGCCTTCCCTGCCAGCCATGGATCGTTGCCGGGACCCGTCTCGCCCAGTTTCGCCAGGAAGACCACATCGTCGCGGAGCACGATCCGCACCGCCAGATTCAGGCCGCGTTCCCGGATCACCTCCAGGGCGCACTCCCCCAGCCGCACCGCGTCGTCGTTGGTGAACGTACTCACGTCCAGGGGCGCGGGATCGATGTCGGCGGCGGTGAACACGGGAAGGTCGGTCATCGGGGCTCCTTCGTCAACCGCGCCTCCAGCAGGTCGGGAAGCTCGGGCGGTTCGATCTCGTACCCGTCGCGATGCTCCGCGCGCAGTTCGTCCGCGCTGAACCACCGCCACTCCAGAACGTCCGCGAGTTCCTCCTCCGTCCAGCCCGCCCGATCCGGCTCGAAGCGCGCCACCTGAACCAGATACCAGGCCCAGTGGCCACGGTCGTAGGGATGCCAGCGCTGGTCGGGCGCGAAGTCGACGTCCAGGAACGGCGCGTCCACGGCATCCAGGATCAGCCCCGTCTCCTCGTGCAGCTCGCGGAGAGCGGCGTCGTCGTGGGTCTCGCCCGGATCCACTCCCCCGCCGGGGGTGATCCACCGCGGCGCGACCTCGCGGTCCTTGCCGTACTGGAGGAACATGAGCACCCGGCCCTCCGGATCCGCCAGCAGCACCCGCGACGTGGCGCGAAACGTCATCAGCGACCCTGGAAAGCGCTCACGTCCCCGACGTACCGGGTGTGGTCCTCGGGGATCGGGTCGATGGCGGCGCGCGCCACCTCGGCCGCGAACTCGCTCACCGTGAAGAGCTTGCCCGCTTCCTCGCGCCGGGCATCGATCGCCCCCGGCCGGGCGCGCTCGAGCAGCGTCGCGGTGATGGTGCCCTCGATCATGTCCCCCGACACGACGACGAACTCGATGCCGGCGGTGTCGAGCACGGGGATCCGCCCGCGCAGGGCCTTCTCACCGGCGTTCTTGCTGCGCGCGACCGGCTCGTACTCCGGCATCGTGGGGACCGTCTCGATGAAGTGGGCCTGGTGGCTCGTGACGAACACCACGCGCGACCCGGGCGCCATGATCGGCAGCGCGCCGTCGAGCACGTTGAGCTGGGCGTCGCGGTTGAGCCGCAGGGCGTAGTCCTCGCCCATGCCGCTCTCCATGCCGCCGGAGGCATTCAGCACCAGGATGTCGAGGCCGCCCCACTGCTCGCGCACGTTCTCGAACATCGCGGCCACCGAATCCGGATCGGTCAGGTCGGCGCCGATCGCGATCGCGGTGCCCCCGGCATCCTCGATGGATGCCACCACCTTGAGAGCGCGCGCCTCTTTGTTGCGGAAATTGATGACGACGGAGGCACCCGCCGCGGCGAGATAGGCGGCGGTGTCGGCGCCGATGCCGCGCGAGGATCCGGTGATCAGGGCGCGCTTGCCGTCGAGCGAGCCGGTGGGGAGGACGGTGGCGTCGTTCACGGTTCCCGACCTTACCCGTTCCTGATAGCGTCGCCTCATGGACGGCGACTTCCTGACAGCGTGGTCGTGGGTGTTCTGGCTCGCACTGATCCTGATCTTCATCGTCGTCGAGGTGCTCAGCCTCTCGTTCGTCTTCCTGATGCTGGCCGTGGGCAGCCTCGGCGGTCTGGTCGCCGGTCTCATCGGCGCCCCGTGGTGGGTGCAGATCATCGTCGCGGGGGCGCTCTCGCTGCTGCTGTTGTTCTTCGTCCGCCCGCCCCTGATGCACGTCTTCAAGCGCGGCAGCGACGGCGCCAAGTCGAACCTCGACGCGCTGATGGGCCTGACGGGCACCGTGGTCGTCGCATTCGCCGACGGCAACGGCCAGGTGAAGCTCGCGAACGGCGAGACCTGGACCTCGCGCCTCACCGACGGCGGCACCCTCCCCGAGGGGGCCAAGGTCGTCGTGACCTCCATCGACGGGGCGACCGCCGTGGTCGCGCCCGCCCCATAGAAGGGAACCCCCTCGCGTGACTGACGCCCAGATCTTCGGGAACGTGATACTGGTCATCGTCCTGGTGATCGTCGCGATCTTCGTGCTGACGATCCTGTTCCGCTCGATCCGCATCATCCCGCAGGCCTACGCCGGCGTGGTGGAGCGTCTCGGCAAGTACCACAAGACCCTGACGCCGGGCCTCAACATCCTGGTGCCGTTCATCGACCGGGTGCGCCCGCTCGTCGACATGCGCGAGCAGGTGGTCTCGTTCCCGCCGCAGCCGGTGATCACCGAAGACAACCTCGTGGTCTCGATCGACACGGTGGTCTACTTCCAGGTGACCGACGCCCGCGCCGCGACCTACGAGATCGCCAACTACCTGGGCGCTGTCGAGCAGCTGACGACCACGACCCTGCGCAACGTCGTCGGCGGCCTGAACCTGGAGGAGGCGCTGACCTCCCGCGACAACATCAACGGCCAGCTGCGCATCGTCCTCGACGAGGCGACCGGCAAGTGGGGCATCCGAGTCAGCCGGGTCGAGCTGAAGGCGATCGACCCGCCCGTCTCGATCCAGGACTCGATGGAGAAGCAGATGCGCGCCGAGCGTGACCGTCGCGCGCAGATCCTCACCGCAGAGGGGACGAAGCAGGCGGCGATCCTGGAGGCGGAGGGCTCGCGGCAGGCCGCGATCCTGCAGGCCGAAGGTGATGCGAAGGCCGCCGTCCTGCGGGCGCAGGGTGAGGCGGAGGCGATCCAGACGGTGTTCTCCGCGATCCACAAGGGCGACCCGGACAGCAAGCTGCTCGCGTACCAGTACCTCCAGACCCTGCCGAAGCTCGCCGAGGGCGAGTCGAACAAGCTCTGGATCATCCCCAGCGAACTCACCGAGGCCCTGAAGGGCATCGGTGAGGGATTCTTCGCGCCGCGTGCCACGCCTCCGTCGAAGTAAGGATCCGGCAACCGGAGAGGGCTTCTTCGTCCCCGCTCCCCCGCGTGTGCTCGCACACCGGGGGCTGACGACCGAGGCACCCGAGAACACGTTGCTGGCGTTCGCGAAGGCGATCGCCATCGGCGTGACGCACATCGAGACCGACGTGCACGTCTCGGCGGACGGCGTCGCGATGATCAGCCACGACCCCGACCTGCGCCGGCTGACCGGGCGCCGCGCCACCGTCGACCACCTCACCTCGCAGGAGCTGCGGCGCATCGACCTCGGGGCGGGCCAGGGCTACTGCTCGCTGGCCGAGGCTCTGGATGCCTTCCCCGGCACGCGCTTCAACATCGATATCAAGGTGGCAGGCGCCGCCGTCCCCGCCGCGGACGCGATCCGCGCTGCCAACGCCACGGCGCGGGTGCTGATCGGCTCGTTCCGGGCGTCACGCCGGCTGGCGGCGGTGCGCCTGCTCCCCGGCGTCGCGACCTCGGTGTCCGCCAACGGCGCCGTCGCCGCGGTGGCGGCCGCCCGGGCCGGAAATGTCCGCGTTCTCCGCCGGATCCTGCGGGACGTGCAGGCGGTTCAGCTGCCGGAGTCGGTGGCCGGGATGAAGCCGTTCATCCGCCGTGCCGTGACCGCGTTCCACGCCGCCGAAGTCGAGGTGCACGCCTGGACCATCAACGAGGTGAGCACCATGGAGCGACTGCTCGCCGCGGGGGTCGACGGGCTCGTCACCGACCGCGCCGACCTCGCTCTGCCGGTCGTCGCCAGGTGGGCTAGCAAAGCATCCTGAAACACCTGTGAATGACCTGCGAACGCCGTACGGCGGGCATGGGGACCGCCACCCTGTCGTTAGAACTTCTAGCAGTCTTGCTACCCCACGCACACAGGAGGCCACACGATGGCAGATCGTAGTCTGCGCGGCATGCGACTCGGATCCCAGAGCCTACAGAGCGAAGAGGGCGTCGAGTTCGCGTCGCGTCGTAAGAGCGTTTATCGCACCGAAGACGGAACCACTTTCGAGGTGGTGTTCGCGTCGGATGCCGAGATCCCCGAGGTCTGGCAGTCCCCGCGCACCGGCCAGGAGGGCCGCCTCGTCGCCGACGACGGCTCGCTCGTCGAGTTCGAAGAGGTCGAGACGAAGGCCCCGCGCACCCACTGGGACATGCTGCTCGAGCGCCGCACCCGCCCCGAGCTCGAAGAGCTGCTGCAGGAGCGCCTCGAGTACCTGCGGGCACGCCGCGGACAGGCCGCGAAGGGCAAGAAGGCGTCCTAACGCCGCCTGAACAGCGGTCTCGTGCGACCACGTCTCGAGACCGACTGCAGTGCCGCGAAGCCCAGCGCCAGCAACGCCCCGAAGCTGACGAACCACTCGATCTGACGCCCGACCAGCACCGCGGGCGTCAACGTCGTCCCGAGGGGCACGTCGTCGATCATCACACCGGGCGTGTACCACTCCAGCTGGTCGTGGACCGAACCGTCCGGGTGGATGATCGCGCTCGTCCCCACCGTGGAGATGTTCACCACCGGTCGCCCGGTCTCGATCGCCCGGATGCGTGCGATCGCCAGTTGCTGCACGCTCTCGTCGCTGAAACCGAAGTCGGCGTTGTTGGTCTGGGCGAAGACGATCTGCGCCCCCTGCTCCACCATCTCGGTCACCAGCTGGTCGTCGACGATGTCGAAGCAGATCGCGATGCCGGCGAGCACGCTGCGCCCGCCGGTCTTGGCGCTGCCGACGTCGACCACCGCGTCGGTCGTGCCGAAGGTGTACTCACGCCCGATCAGGTCGATGAGGTCGGGCGCGAACATCCGCCAGAACGCCCGGTTCGGCACGTACTCGCCGAACGGCACGGGGTGCTTCTTGTCGTAGTAGTCGACCTGCCCCTCCCCCGCATGCCACAGGGTCGAGGTGTTGAAGTAGTGGTAGACCTCGTCGCCGTTCTCGTCCTCATAGCCCTGATCGCGGGCGGTGATGATGCCGGCGACGAGGGGCGCATCCGCGCGTCGCGACACGTCGTCGAACACGGCGGCGGCCTCCGGGTACGCGAGCGGGTTCAGGTCCGATGAGTTCTCCGGCCAGACCACCACGTCGACATCCGCATCGAAGACCGGCAGTGTCGCCGCGTACTGCGCTTTCAGGTTGTCGCCGAGGTTCTCGGGCGGATCGAAGTACCCCGCCTTGGTGTCCCCCTGCACCGCGCCGACTCGCAGGGTCTCGGTCGAGGTCGTGCCGGGGAGGGAGCTCCAGGCGGGCACCACCAGCAGCGCCAGCACGACCGCCACCGACGCGAGCGCCCGGAACGGCGTGACCCCCGCCCGCACCACCTCGATGGATGCCGCGGCGAGGAAGACCAGCACGAAACCCACGCCCGCGACCCCGAGCCAGGCGAACAGGTGCGAGAACGGCGAATCCGACTGCGAGAACGCAACCCGGCCCCACGAGAACCCGCCGTACGGCCAGACAGCGGCGATCCCCTCGCGCCCCACCCACAGCCCCGAGACGACCGCCGGCAGCAGTAGCATCCGGCCGACCGGGGACGGCCAGATGCGCGGAACATAGCGGTACGCCCAGGCGATCAGGATGCCGCCCAGCCCGCACCAGAGCGACATCAGCACCGAGAGCGCCGACCACGGCAGCGGACCGAGGAACGTCGCCGCCCACGAGATGTGCGGGAAGTAGAACGCGAGCCCGAACACCAGCCCGACGAGGAAGGCCGAGTCACCCTTGCGGCCCTCGAGGGCGATCAGCACCAGAGCGATCGCGGGGATCGCCAGCGGCCAGATCGCCGCATCCGGGAACGCGAGATCGAGCACCAGGCCGGAGATCGCCGCGAGGACGACCGCGAAACCGAGCGGGAGGGTCGGCCTGGCGCTCATGCGACGCTCGAAGCTCTGCTGATCTGTTTCGAGCGCCATGCGACGCTCGAAGCTCTGCTGATCTGATTCGAGCGTCATGCGACGCTCGAATACGAGACGATGCCGCGGCGGATGCCGTCGATGGCGACGCGGGCGGTGCGGCCGAGGTCTCCATCCGCGACGAGCGAGATCTGGTCGAGCAGATCGACGGCCTGCTTCATCCAGCGGACGAAGTCCCCTGCGGCCAGATCGGCGAGCCGCAGCACCTTGTCGAGGGTCGCTCCCGCCGCCCACTGCTGCGTCGCCAGTGAGATGCCCGACGACGGCGGCTCGCTGTCCGGCAGGCGATGCTCGGCCTCCAGGTCGCTCAGCTCGGCCCAGATCGCCTCGGTACTCTCCAGCGCGGCGCGGAAGGCGCCGCGCGGCATCCCGTACTCGTTGACGTCGCTGCCCTCGCGGCGCGGCTCGTAGACCAGCGCGGCGGCCAGCGCGGCCAGTCCGGGCGCGTCGAGGCCGTCCCAGACCCCTCGGCGGAGGCACTCGGCGACCAGCAGGTCGCGTTCGCCGTAGATGCGCCGCAGTGCCCGCCCCGGCGCCGCCACGGTGAGGGCGCCATCCTGATCGACCAGGTAGCCGAGCTCCACGAGCACGTCGGTGACCCGGTCGAAGACCTGCGCCACCGCACCGGTTCGGCCCCGGATCTGCCCGCTCAGCTGGTCGGTCTCGCGCTTCAGCCGCCACCAGCGCTCCGCCCAGCGGGAGTGCGCCTCGCGGTCGTTGCACGCGTGGCAGGGATGCTGCTTCATCTGGCGGCGCAGCTCCGTGATGCGACGCTGCCGCCGGTCACGCTCCGCGCGGCTGTCGTTCGCGGCGCGGGCGTTCTTCTTCTCGAGGTCCGCGAGCTCGCGACGCAGCCCCGCGTACTGCGCGAAATCGCCGAGGTGGCAGCGCATCGCGTTCGCATAGCCCTCGAGCGCCTTCTCCTGCTCGCGCACCCGGGTCGCGAGGTCGACGACCGCGCGGTCGGCCTGGAACTGGGCGAACGAGCGCTCCAGGATCTCGCGCGTGCGCTCCCGGCCGAACTGCTCGATCAGGTTCACCGCCATGTTGTAGGTCGGGCGGAAGCTGGAGATCAGGGGGTAGCTGCGCCGGGATGCCAGGCTCGCCACCGCCTGCGGGTCGAGCCCGGAGACCCATTGGATGACGGCGTGGCCCTCCACATCGATCCCGCGACGACCCGCGCGGCCGGTGAGCTGGGTGAACTCCCCCGGCGTGATCGGCACGCGAGCCTCGCCGTTGAATTTCTCCAGCTTCTCCAGGACGACGGTGCGCGCCGGCATGTTGACGCCGAGCGCGAGCGTCTCGGTCGCGAACACCACCTTCAGGAGCTTGCGCTGGAAGAGCTCCTCGACGACCTCCTTGAACGCGGGCAGCATGCCGGCGTGGTGCGCGGCCACCCCGCGCTGCAGGCCGTCGAGCCAGTCCCAGTAGCCGAGCACGCTGAGGTCCTGGTCCGGGATGCTGCGGGTACGTTCCTCGACGATGGCGCGGACCTCATCGCGCTCCCACCGCTCGGTCAGCGAGATGCCGGCCCGCACCACCTGCCGTACGGCCCCGTCGCAGCCGGCGCGGCTGAAGACGAAGAAGATCGCGGGCAGCAGGTTCTTCGACTCCAGCATCCGGACGACCTCCGGACGTTCCATCCGGTCGCCGCCGTCCCATCCGTCCCTGCTCCCCTCGGAGCCCGACCCGCCCTGGCCTTTTCGATGGTGACGACCGGGATGCTGCCCCCGGTACGTGCCTGCCGCGCGGCCGCCGGCGGCCGCCAACCGGGTGAGTTCGGGGTTCACCCTGTTCGTCGCCGCCATGCCCGAGCTGTCGAACAGCTCCAGCAGCTTGCTGCGCACCAGCACGTGCTGCTCGAGCGGCACCGGCCGGTCCTCGGAGACGATCACGTCGGTGTCGCCGCGGACCGCTTGCAGCCAGTCGCCGAACTCCTCCGCGTTCGTGACCGTGGCGCTCAGCGAGACCAGCCGGACGTCCTGCGGGAGGTGGATGATGACCTCCTCCCAGACGGCTCCGCGGAACCGGTCGGCGAGGTAGTGCACCTCGTCCATCACGACGAACGCCAGGTCGCGCAGCAGCGGGGAGTCTGCGTACAACATGTTGCGCAGCACCTCGGTCGTCATCACGACCACCCGTGCGCCGCTGTTGATGTTGCTGTCGCCCGTCAGCAGGCCCACGTTCTCGGCGCCGTGCTCGGCCGCGAGCTCCGAGTACTTCTGGTTGCTGAGCGCCTTGATCGGGGTCGTGTAGAACACCTTGTCGCGCGGCTCCGCCAACGCCAGATGCACGGCGAACTCGGCGACGATCGTCTTGCCCGCCCCGGTCGGCGCCGCGACCAGCACGCTGTGCCCCGCCTCCAGCACCCGGCAGGCCGCGAGCTGGAACTCGTCGAGGGGGAACTCGATGCGCTCCCGGAATTCCTCGAGCCGGGGTGCGGCGACCGTGGTGGCTCGGCGCTCCCGCGCGGCCGCGTAGCGTTCTGCGGGGCTCAGGCTCATGATGACGTCTCGAGCGCGGTGCGGTCGCGCCGGTCGGCGATGCGGTCGTGCCACAGCGTGATGCCGACGGTCGCGAAGTACAGCACCGAGAGGGGCGCGGCAAGCAGCAGCATCGAGATCACGTCCGCGGCCGGGGTTGCGAGCGCGGTGAACACCACGATCGCCAGGATCGCCCAGCGCCATCCTTTGAGGATCGTCATCCCGCGCAGCACTCCCCCGAAGTTGAGCAGCACCAGGAAGACCGGCATCACGAACGCGATGCCTGTGACGAGCACCAGTTTCAGCACGAAGTCGAGGTAGTAGTTGGCGTTGTAGAAGCTGGCGTCCTCCGGCGGGACGAACTGCGCCATGAACTCGACGATCCGCGGGAAGATGAACCATCCGGCGACCACGCCGCCGAGGAACATCGGAACGGCGCTGAAGAAGAAGCCGAACACGTACTTCTTCTCGGTGCGGGTGAGGCCGGGCGCGAGGTAGGCGAACACCTGATACAGCCACACCGGGCTCGACACCACGATGCCGATCACCAAGGCGATCTGCGCGCGGATGTTGAACGCGCCCGTGATGCTGTCGTAGTTGATCACCGCGTCATGATCACCGGCGACGGCGATGATCGGGATGCGCAGCGCATCCCAGACGAACTCGGCAAGGAACCAGCCGGCGATCGCGCCCGCGACGATGCCCAGGCCCGCCCAGGTGAGCCGGCGGCGCAGTTCGACGAGGTGCTCGCCGAGGCTCATCCGCCTCTCAGGGTTCCGAGCGCGCGGCCGCCCAGCGGCCATCCCTCAGTCCTTGGTGACGGGCTTGCTGGCGTCGGCGGCCTTGGCGTCGGTCTCTGTCGACTCCGCGGTCCCCGAATCCTCGCCCTTGACCTCTTTGCGGAAGATCTTGATCGACTGCCCGAGGCTCTTCGAGAGCGCCGGAAGCCGCGTCGCCCCGAACAGGAGCAGCACGACCGCGAGGACGATGACCCAGGTCTGCCACTGGTTCACGAAGTAGAGGTGGGTCAGCATGGGTTCAGTGTAACTCAGCGATATCGCTGTGCACCGGCGGCGGCCCATTCGGCTACCGCGGCGCGTGCGGCGGGCGGGGAGACCACGGTGGCGACCCCCGGCATGCTCGCGATGAGACGCTTCAGGCCGTGGAAGTGCGACACGCGGAGCGTCGTGCGGATGCGGCCGTCGATCTGGGTCGAGGTGGCGCCGTCGGGGATGTAGTCCACGAGCAGCGGCATCGCCGCGGGAGCGACCTCGATGGTCACCTCGAGGTCCTCGGGTGACGGCTCGAACAGCCGGTCCGGCAGCCGCACCTCGTCTGCGCGGTGCTCGATCGGGGCGTCGGTGATGACGGCATTCGAGATGCGGTCGAGCCGGAAGGTCCGCACCGCCTCGCGCAGGTGGCACCAGCCGCGCAGGTACCAGTCGTCGTCGAACGATTCCACCCGCAGCGGATCGACCCGGCGGCGCTCCCGGTTTCCGGCGGAGTCGAGGTAGTCCAGCTCGAGCTGCACGCCGCGAGCCACCGAATCCCGGATGAGGGCAAGTGTCGCATCGCCTTCGACCTCCTCGACCCCGACCTGTGCGGGCTCGGCGGAGGCGCCCCTGCTGAGCTTCGCGGTCAGGCTCGCCAGGGTCGCGCTGCCGGCGTTCTCGGGCAGCGACGAGAGGTACTGCAGGCCCGCGATGAGGGCGGTGGCCTCGCGGGCCGAGAACCTCGGGGAGTCGTCGATCGCCACCAGGTTGGTGAGCACGATCTCGTCGCGCTCCTCGAACGCATCCCAGTTGATGTCGAACAGGTCGCCGTGCTGGTACGAGTCGGTGTCGCCGGGGACTCCGCTGACCGCGATGAGCTCCACCGCATCCCGGATCTGCTGCGGGCTGACGCCGAAATGCTCGGCAGCCTCGGCGACGCTGGCGCCGTCGTGGTCCATCAGCCACGGCACCAGCGAGAGCAGGAACGCCAGCTTGTCGCGGGCCTGGAACTCAGCCATGATCGCGCACCGTCCGCTCCAGTCTCTCGATCACGGCATCCCGGAGACTCGCGGGCGAGAGCACCAGCACTTCGGGACCGAACCCGGCGAGCTCGTCGGCGAGGATCGCCTCGTCGACGTAGTGCAGGGCGAGGGTCCGGGCTTCACCGGAGGAGGACACCTCGGATGTGCCGCGTCGATTGGCGAGCCGGGTCGCCGCGTCGGTGTCGCACAGCACCTCGACCTCGGCCCGGCTGCGCTCCCAGATCTCCTCGAGATCGGCGAGTGCGCGCTCCCGCTGGTCGCCGGAGGGCGCAGCGACCGCCGTGCCCGCCGTGACCGCGCCCACGATGCGGCGCAGCAGGAACATCTTGCGGGCGCCCGCGACCTGGGTGCCGAACGCGGTCTCCTCCGCGGACAGGTGCCAGCGGCCCTGGTACTGCACCAGGGCGAGCGGAACGACCTCGCGCTCGCGCGCCGCCTCCTCCCCCGGTTTCAGGTAGGGGAACCGCACGATCTGGTGCCGTTCGAGTGCCGCGTTGAGCGGCTCGAATGCGGCGTCGCGCAGGCGCACCCGCGGGGCGTAGCCGATCACCGGCTCATCCGCCGACACCCCGAGCGACCGGAGTTTCAGCAGCGCCCGGCGCGACTCCCCCGACAGCGAACCCTCGCGCCACACCCGCGCCGCGAGGTTCAGCAGGGTGGTCTCATCGCTCGAGAACGTGATGTCGTGCGGCAGCTCGTAGGCGCCCCGCGGGATGCGGTACCGCAGCGTCTGGTTGTTTCCGGCATCGCCCGGCGAGTCGACGGTCTCCAGCGGCACGCCGAGCTCGCGGATGTCGTCTTTGTCGCGCTCGAACTGCCGCTCGAGGTTGGCGTTGTCGCCGCCGTTCTTGTACCGCTGGCGGTACCCCTGCACGGTCGACAGGATCTCGTTCTTGGTCAGCCCGTTCTCGGTGGCGAGAAGGGCGAGCACCAGGCTGAACAGGCGCTCCTCGACCGGGACGCGCGATCCGGCGGAGGAGGCGGCCACTACTTCGTGATGCCCAGGATGTCGAAGACGAAGATGTAGGTCGCGTCGGCGCCCGACGGGGCGGTGTCCTCGGTGAAGGAGTCGTCACCGGGAGTGAGGACCAGGAGTACCTGGCTGCCGACCTTCTGGCCGATCAGCGCGTCGAGGATCCCCTGCGGCAGACCGTTCTCGGCCGCGGTCATCGTGAAGTCCTGCGACTTGTGCGAATCCCAGGTGTTCGACACCGGGACCGGCTCGCCGCCCTTGGTGCCGGGCCAGGTCCACAGCGAGTAGTGCAGGACGACGACGTCGTCCTTCTTCACGGTGCGCCCGTCGCCGCCCTTGATGAGACTGAACCGGGTGTTCTCGGGGGCGTCGACGGCCAGGACGCTGACACCGGGGGTGCCGTCGACCGCCGTGACCACGGTCGGCATGCCGTCTTGCGGGAGCTGGTTGAAGCCGTCCGCCTTGCCGAGGTAGGCCGCGTCGATGTCGATGATGGTCACCAGGGTGTCGTCGTCGGCGAGGTTGCCGCTCGCTCCCGCGCCTTCGCCGTACGCGTCGGCGGTGGTCGACACCAGCGCCAGGCGGTCGCCTACATGTGCGCAGACCAGAGCCTCGCTGATCGCGTTGTCGGTCACCCCGGCCTCGAAACGCTGCGCGGCTGCCGTGTCGCCGCTCAGTTTCTGTCCGTCCGCGCCGAAGTAGGTCGTCGCGGTGAAGCTGACCTGATCGCCCTTCCGTACGAGGGCGCCGTCGCCCGACGACAGCGTGCTCACCTCGGGCGAGGTCACCACAAGCGGCGTCGGGAAGTCGGCGCTCGACCCGTTCGCCGTGACGATGCGCGACGAATCACCGGCTTCGAACACCGGGTTGCAGCCGCCGAAGCCGGGCACCGCGGCGCAGCCGGCGAGGGAGGCTGCGAGCAGCGCGGCAATGCCGATCGACGCGGTCATTCTGCGCACGGGGACGTCCTTCTCAGCTGGGCTCTGCTCGACAGAGGAATGGGCCTCAATGATCCTACTTGTCCGGCACGATCGCTCGCGCCTCGCGCACCACCTTGCGCACGCGCTTGTCGCTCTTCTCGCGATCACCGACCGCGCCGGGGGTCCAGAGTTCGACATCCTCGTCGCCGTACTCGGTCTTCGAGGCGCGCCGCGCGGGCGCGGGGAGCACCGAGCCCGGTGCCAGCAGCCGTGCGGTGAGCAGGAATGCGGTGTGCGCGACCATGCGGTGATCCGGCCGCACCGCGCGCCCCTCGACATGCCAGCCGCGGACCAGGGTCTCGCTCGACAGCGGGTCGGTGAACCGCCCGGTCAGCCGGATCGCCTCGGCCACGCGGGACAGCTGGGTGACGGTGGCCACGTAGCAGAGCAGCACACCGCCGGGCGCGAGGGCCTCGGCCACCGCATCCAGGCACTCCCACGGCGCGAGCATGTCCAGCACGACGCGGTCGACGGATGCCGGGGCGACCACCTCGGGAAGGCGCGCCTGCAGATCCCCCAGTTCGATCGACCAGGTGCCGGGCAGGTCGTCGATCCCGACCCCGGTCGCCGCCGCGACGTTCGACCGCGCCACCTCGGCGAACTCCTCGCGGCGCTCGAACGAGACCAGACGGCCGTCGGGGCCGATGGCGCGCAGCAGCCAGAGCGACAGCGCGCCCGAGCCGACCCCCGCCTCCACCACCGTCGCCCCGGGGAAGATGTCGGCCAGCCCCAGGATCTGCGCCGCATCCTTCGGGTAGATGATCGCGGCGCCGCGGGGCATCGACATCACGAAATCCGAGAGCAGCGGCCGCAGCGCCAGGTAGTCGTCGCCGTTCGACGCCTGCACCACGCTGCCGTCGGGGAGCCCGAGCAGGTCGTCGTGCCGCAGGATGCCGCGGTGGGTGTGGAACTCCTTGCCCGGCGCCAGCGTGATGGTGTTGAGGCGGCCTTTGGGGCCGGTGAGCTGGATGCGATCCCCGGCGACGAACGGGCCGCGCGGGGTGCGGGGCGCGGTCATGGACGCACCCCCGCGAGGACGCCGGCGAGATCTGCGGGAGTGCGGCCGTCGAGGTCGGGCCAGAGCGTGTAGGCGGGGCTCGCCGGAAGCGGGACGTGCAGGGGCACGGCGATCGTCGCCATCCCCGCCGCCACCGCCGCGGCGACCCCGTACTCGGAGTCCTCGATGGCGACGCTGCGGCGCGGATCGGCGCCGAGGGTCTGAGCGGCGAGCAGGTAGCAGTCCGGTGCGGGCTTGCCCTCGGTGACCATGTCGCCGCTCACCACGGCGGCGAAGGCGTCGAACCCGATCGCGGAGACCACGCGCTCGGCCATGCGCCCGATCGACATGGTCACCAGTGCTGACGGGATCCCCTCATCCTTCAGCGACGCGAGCAGGTCGCGGGCCCCGGGCCGCCACGGCACCTCGTCGTCGATCTGCTCGAGCACGCGGTCGGTGAGCACCGAGATGATCTCGTCGGTGCCGAGCGCCACCCCCCGCGACTGCAGGATGATCGCGGACCGCTCCAGGGACGACCCCACCAGCTGCAGGCCGTCGGCCTGCGTCCACACGCCCCCGTACGACTCGACGAGCTGTGTCTCGGCCGTCAGCCAGTACGGCTCGGTGTCGACGAGGGTGCCGTCCATGTCCCAGAACACGGCGGCGGGAGGGGGTGCGGAGGTCACGACGGTTCAGACTACCGGCGGGCGCCGGGCGACCGTCCTATTGTGGTTGGGTGAGCGACGAGATCGGACCGGGCACCTTCGCGGGAGGGTCGCTGCTCGTCGTCGCCTTCGAGGGCTGGAACGACGCCGGCGAGGCCGCCAGCGGTGCCGCCCGTGCGATCCGCGACCAGCTGCAGCTGCAGCCCATCGCCGAGCTCGAGCCCGAGGACTACTTCGACTACCAGTTCAACCGGCCGACCGTGTCGATCGACGAGGCCGGCGACCGCGTGCTCGAGTGGCCGAGCGTCACCCTCTACGGACCGGGGCCCGACAGCAGCCCGACCGGGTCGGGGCTCGCCGTGCACGTTCTGCTCGGCACCGAGCCGTCCCGCGGCTGGAAGACGTTCGCCGCCGAGGTGATCGATGCCATCGAGGCCGTCGATGTGACCGCCGTGGTGTTCCTCGGCGCGATGCTCGCCGATGTGCCGCACACCCGCCCGATCTCGGTGTTCGCGTCCAGCGAGAACCCCGCCGTGCGCGACAGGTTCGAGCTGGAGCGCAGCACCTACGAGGGCCCGGTCGGCATCCTCTCGGTGCTGAGCGCCGCGGCGGAGGCGGCAGGCATCCCGACCCTGTCGATCTGGGCGTCCGTCCCGCACTACGTGCACAACGCCCCCAGCCCGAAGGCGATGCTCGCCCTCATCGAGCGGCTCGAGGAGTTCGTGGATCTCGACATCGCGCGGGGCACGCTGGTCGAGGACTCCGCAGCGTGGGAGAGCGGCATCGACGCCCTCGCGGATGATGACGACGACATGCGGGCGTATATCACGCAGCTGGAGCAGGCGCGCGACACGGTCGACTCCCCGGAGGCGAGCGGCGAGGCCATCGCGGAGGAGTTCGAGCGCTACCTGCGGCGGCGCGACGGCCGGGACGGCGGACGCGCCGACGGGCGCGGGTCAGGCCCCGGCCGGTAGCGCGCTCTGCCTATCCCGCCCCGCTGCTCGGCAGCGCGTCCAGAACCCCGATCGAGAGCAGCACGATCAGGACGATGCCGAGCACGATCCGGTAGATGACGAACGGCAGGAACGACCTCGTCTTGATGTAGTTCATCAGGAAGGCGATCACGGCCAGTCCGACACCGAAGGCGACCAGCGTGGCAACGCCGGTCTCTGCAAGGCCGTAGCCGGTGCCGCAGCCCTCCGCGGCATCCTGGACCGGGTCGCACGTGAACGCCGTGTACGTCTCGTACAGGCCCGCTCCGAACACGGCGGGGACGGCCAGCAGGAACGAGAACTGCGCGGCCGCGGGACGCTCGTAGCCGAGCGCGAGCCCCGCCGAGGTCGATGCGCCGGAACGCGAGACACCCGGGATGAGAGCAAGCATCTGCGCGAGGCCGATCACGAGGCCGTCACGGTACGAGATGTCGGCCTGCCCCTTGGTGCGGCGGCCCAGCTGATCGGCCAGGCCGAGCAGGATGCCGAACACGATCAGCACGATCGCCACCAGCCAGAGCGAACGGAAGGTGGTGCGGATCGTGTCCTGCAGGAAGAAGCCGACGATGACGATCGGGATGGTGCCGATGATGACCAGCCAGCCCATCCGCACATCCGGGTCGCCCTTCTGCACGCCCGCGGACCGTCTGCCGCCGCCCCCGCGGCCGAGCGAGCGGAACCACTTCGAGATGATCCGGCCGATGTCGCGGCGGAAGTAGATGATCACCGCGAGCTCGGTGCCGAGCTGCGAGATGGCGGTGAAGGTGGCGCCGGGGTCGCCCCAGCCGGCGAGCTCGCCGAGGATGCGCAGATGCGCGCTCGACGAGATCGGCAGGAACTCGGTCAGGCCCTGAACGAGGCCGAGGATGATCGCCTCGATGAAGTCCACGAAGAGCTATCCAACACCCCTCAGCAGGTGCGCAGGAAATCGCCGAGGACGGCGCGTCCGAACGAGAGCGCCGAGAGGGGCACGCGCTCGTCGATGCCGTGGAACATCGCGGGGAAATCGAGATCGGGCGTGAGCTGCAGCGGCGCGAAACCGTAGCCGGTGATGCCGAGCTTCGCGAGCGCCTTGTTGTCGGTGCCCCCGCTCATCAGGTACGGCAGCACCGGGGCTCCCGGGTCGTGCCGGCCGAGCGCGGCGACCATCTTGCCGACCAGCTCGCCCTCGAACGGCACCTCGAGCCCGATATCGGAGTGCAGCACCTCGACCTCGATCTCGTCGCCGGCCACCTCCCGGATGCGGGCGAGCACCTCGTCTTCCTGTCCGGCGAACGGGCGCAGATCGATGAGCGCGGATGCGCGGTCGGGGATGACGTTGTGCTTGTAGCCCGCGTCGAGCACCGTCGGATTCGAGGTGACGCGCAGAGTCGCCTGCAGGAAGCCAGCGGCGGTGCCGGTCGCCGCGACGACGGAGCGCGGATCCTCCGACTCCGGCAGCCCGAGCAGCCCGCGCAGCTCGGCGAGCAGGGCGGTTGTCGTCGTGGTCAGCTGCACCGGCCAGTCGAGCTCGCCGATCGCCACCACGGCCCGCGCCAGCTTCGTGACGGCGTTGTCCGTGATCACGCGTGAACCGTGGGCGGTGGTGCCGCGCGCGGTCAGCCGGATCCAGACCAGCGCTTTCTCCCCCGTCTGCAGCAGGTAGGCGCGACGTCCGCCCACATCGATCGAGTAGCCGCCGACCTCGCTGACCGCCTCGGTCGCGCCGGCGAACAGCTCGGGGTGCGTGTCGACCATGTGGTGGGCGCCGTAGACGCCGCCGTTCTCCTCGTCGGCGAAGAACGCGACGATCAGGTCGCGGGCGGGCCTCTCCCCCGCCTCCAGGATGTCGCGGAGCGCCGTCAGGATCATGGCGTCCATGTCCTTCATGTCGACGGCGCCGCGGCCCCACAGCATCCCGTCGCGGATCTCGCCGGCGAACGGGTCCACCGACCAGTCGTCGGGGTTCGCCGCGACCACGTCGATGTGGCCGTGCAGCACCATCGCGGGCCGGGACGGGTCCGCGCCCTCCACCCGCGCCACGAGACTCGTGCGGCGTGGCTCCGACTCGAACAGCTGCGGGCGCAGGCCGAGCGACTCCAGCTCGGCGGCGATGTACTCGGCGGCCTCCCGCTCGCCCTCCGAGCGCCCCATGCCGTGATTGACCGTCGGGAAGCGGATCAGGTCGCGGGCGATGCGGGCGGTGGCTTCGAGCTCGGGGTCCGTCACAGTGCCACGCTACCCGTCTGCTAATGTCTATCCTCGGCCCTGCTTGCAGGGGCCGGTCTCGCGCGGGTGGCGGAAATGGCAGACGCGCTAGCTTGAGGTGCTAGTGCCCGAAAGGGCGTGGGGGTTCAAGTCCCCCCTCGCGCACGAGGTTGAGAAGGCCCTGGATCATTGCGATCCGGGGCCTTCTCCGCGTCCGGCTCATGTCACGATGGCCTGATGGACGCCCAGGAATCGTGGCAGCGCGCCGCCGACCTGCTCATCGCATCCCACGACGTGTGGGAATCTCCCAAGCTGTCGGCGGTGTTCCCCGACGGTCTGGAGAAATGCGCATCGGCGATCGTCGCCACCACCGGCGCCGATGGCGTGACGTGGGTCGAGACCCGTGCCGACCTGGAGGCGCCGAAAGTCGAGGCGGCGGTCTTCTGCGGCGACGTCATCGCGCACCTCATGCTCACCGGCGAGGGGTTCGGCTTCGAGGTGCGCCGCATCCGGGTGGAATCGGTGCGCGCCACCTCGGTGCCGCTGGTGCACGCGGGCGCGGGCGATGCGCTCCCGTTCCGGTTCACGGCGCGGTTCGACTCCCTGGAGGTGTCGTTCCCGTGGGACCCCGACAACGCCAAGCAGGATGCGGGGATCGCCGGGCAGTTCGCCCGGCTGCTCGCGAAGGTCTAGTCGCCGGTCAGGTCGACGACGTCGGCGTCGGCGGCGTTCCGCTTGACCGAGTCGATGCCGTTCTTGGCGGACGCCTTCGACTCGTACATCTCCGAGGTGGCGATGATCTCGCCGTTGCCCGCCTTCAGGTTGAAGTGGAACTGCCCGCCGGCGGTCTTCTTCAGTTCGAACTTTCCAGCCACGCTGAATCTCCCTCTCTCGCGCGATAGATCGGTGGTCGCAGCCTAGCGCCGGGAGGTTAACATCGGTCAGTGGCCCCCAACGTGCGTGAGACCGGCGTCGTGAAGGCCTGGAACTCGGAGCGCGGGTTCGGTTTCATCCAGCGGCCGGGCGCCGACGACCTGTTCCTGCACGTGAAAGCGTTCCCCCGCGAGGCGGAGGAGCCGGCGGTGGGCGACGAGATCACGTTCGAGGTCGAGAGCCAGCCCGACGGCAAGCTGCGGGCGGCGCGCGCCCAGTACGCCGACATCCCGTACACCCGTCCGGTGCGGCCCACCCCGCCGCTGCTGGGCGCCCTCGTGATCGTCGCCTTCGTCGCGATCTATGTGCTGGTCGATCTGGCCTGGGGCCCGGTGCCGCTCTGGGTGCTTGCCGTCTACCTGGGGGTGAGCACGATCACGTTCACCGCCTACGCGTTCGACAAGTCGGCGGCCCGGCTGCGTCAGCGCCGGGTGGCCGAGACGTCGCTGATCCTGCTCGGGATGTTCTGCGGCTGGCCCGGCGCGATCCTCGCCCAGCAGCTGCTGCGTCACAAGACCGCGAAGCCCGCCTTCCGCGCGGTCTTCTGGATGAGCGTTCTGTTGAACGTGTTCGTGTTCGTCGCGCTCAACGCTCCGCTGCAGGAGCTGCTGCGATAGCCAGTCTGCGTTCGCGCATGGCCAGGAACAGCGGCACGGCGAACGCCGCTGCCGTGACCGCCGCGAGGGGCAGGAAGAGCCAGGCCCGTCGCATCCCGAGCCGCCTGCCTTCGACGACGATGAAGACCCCGGATGCCACGGCGAGCACCAGAAGATCGACCTGCAGCGACTGGGTCGCCGCCCCGTTCGAGAACCACTCCCCGAAGAACGACGAGTTCTGCGTGATGGCCAGGATGTTGAGCGTCCAGGTGCCGATCAGACCCAGGATGGCGACCACCAGGTAGGTGATCGCGAGGGGCGTCCAGCGGGCGCTCATGCGCCGATGCCCGCGAGTCGCGGCGCGACCGTCTCGCCGAAGCGGGCGACGTAGCCGGCAGGGTCGTCGGTCTGCGTGCGCAGCTGGATGTGCTCGATGCCGAGCGCTGCGAGCCGCTCGGCGTACGCCAGGAACGCGTCGGGGTCGGCGTTCGGATCCGCCGCGCCGCCCTGCATCGTCTTCTCGATGGCGGCGTAGTCCCTGCCCTCGGCATCGCAGTGTTCGCGCAGCTCCTGGAGCTTGTGCGCGACCTCGTCGTCCTCGGTGTCGTTCTGGTTGCTGGCGTCGGCGTACTTCGCGACCAGGCGCAGCGTCTTCTTCTCACCCCCGCCGCCGATGACGATCGGCGGGTGCGGCTGCTGAACCGGGCCGGGCACGTTGATCGTCTCCACCAGGTGGTAGTGGTCGCCGTCGTACGGCCCCTCGTCGTCGCTCCACATCTGCAGCGCGATCTGCAGCGTCTCCTCCAGGCGCTCGAACCGCTCCGCCATCGGCGGGTACGGCACGCCGAGCGCCCGATGCTCCCGCTCGTACCAGGCGGCGCCCAGGCCGAAGAACGCGCGGCCACCGCTCAGCACGTCGAGCGTGTTCACCGTCTTCACCAGCAGACCGGGATGCCGGTAGGTCACCCCGGTCACCACCGTTCCCAGCCTGACCCGCTCCGTCGACGCCGCGAGGTAGCCGAGCGTCGTGTAGCCCTCGAGCATCGGGTCGTGCGCGGTCTGGAACTGCTCCATCTGGAAGAAGTGGTCCATCACCGACAGCCAGGACGCCCCCGCGGCATCGGCGGCCTTCGCCGTGCGGCTCAGGTGCCCGGCGAGGGTCTGCGGGGAACCGGGCAGGGTGAAGTCGAGGAAGTGGAATCCGAAGCGCATTGCTCCACGTTAGCCAGGTCGGTGGCCGTTGACAGAATCGAACGTATGTTCGACACTGGCGCGATGACGATGCTCGCCCCCGACCTCGACGATCCCCGGGTGTCGCAGGGTGACGTGGTGCGCGACCTGCAGGCCCGCATCCGGCGCATGCAGCGCAACAGGCTCGACACCCGCGAACTGCCCACCTCCCCCGCGCTCGCCGATCTGCTCCCGGGCGGCGCTCTCGCGGCCGGCAGCGCCTACAGCATCATCGATTCGACGACCCTCGCGCTCGGGTTGCTGCAGGGTCCGAGCGCGGCCGGCGCATGGTGCGCGGTGGTGGGCATGCCCGACCTCGGAGTGGAGGCCGCGGCAGGGCTGGGTGTCGACCTGGAGCGCCTCGTGCTGGTGCCGCATCCCGGCGATCACTGGCTGACGGTGGTGTCGGCGCTCATCGACGTGGTCTCGGTGGTGCTGGTGCGCCCGCGTACGCAGGACGGCAGGGTGCGCATCACCGACGGCACCGCGAGCAAGCTGGCATCGCGGCTGCGGCAGCGGGAGGCGGTGCTGATCAGCATGGGCGACTGGCCGGGCGCCGAGGCCCGGCTCTCGATCGCCGACAGCAGCTGGGTGGGTCTGGGGTCCGGATTCGGGCATCTCGCCGCCCGGCAGGTGACCGTCAGCTCGGCGGCGTCGCGCTGGCAGGGGCGCACCCGATCGCGCAGGGTGTGGCTGCCCGGGCACGACCAGATGGTGAGCGCGGTGGTCGCCGCGGTCAGAACATCGGCAGTTCCAGAAGGCCGTCTGTCCACTGCCCGTTGAGGTGCGCCCGCAGGTACGGAACGGCGCCCTCGATGCGGACGATCGCGACCGGCTGCCAGGCGCCCCCCACCTGGATGACCATCTCGTTGCCCTGGTCCATCCAGGCGATCATCGCCGCACGGTCGCTCTCGCCCTGCTCACCGGTATCGAGACGCCACTTGTAGATCGCGATGTCTTCGTTCTTGCGGTATCCGTGAAAGCGGACATGGGTGATCTGGGCCGTCATTCGGGCAAGCTCCTGAGGAAGGGTTTCCGGGTGCTCGGGGGCGCGAGCACCCTCAGTTTTCACCCAAACCGGGTGTGCGCGCATCCTCCGGTGTCAGAAGCGCGGAAGAGCGAGCATGCGATCGCACCACTGGCCGTTCACATGGGCCTGCAGAAACGGCGCCAGACCGGGCACCCGGACGACGGCGACGGGGGCCTGATCGCGGCCTTCGCCGATGACGACCTCGCCCCCCTGCTCGAGCCATTCGATCATGGTGATCCGGTCGGTCTCGCCCGAGTGACCGCTCTCCGCACGCCATCGGAACGACACCGCGGTCTCGTGCTCGACGACGCGATGGAAGCGCACGTGTGTGATGCGAGTCGGCATTCGGGTGCTCCAGGGACTCGGGTTTGTCTCCCCCGATTAGTTATAGACCCGTTACCTTCCCCGGACCAAGGACAATAAATCTCAGGTTCCCGCTGTGTCGGCCGGGTTTGACACACTCGAACATGTGTTCGAAACTGGATCATGGAAACCGGCATGATGGGCGGCACCACGCGGCTCCTCGTGCTCTGGGTGCCCGACTGGCCCGTCGTCGCCCACGCCACGACGCACCGCATCCAGCCCGCGTCGCCCATCGCGCTGCTCGACAAGGGCACGGTCTTCGCCCTGTCGGCGGCGGCCCGCGGCGAGGGCGTCCGCCGCGGCATGCGCCGCCGAGAAGCCCAGGCGCGCTGCCCCGGACTGCACCTGCTTCCCTATGACGCCGCGCTCGACTCCCGGTCGTTCGAGCCGCTGCTCACCGCCGTGGAGCAGTCGATGCCGGGGCTTCATCCGGTGCGACCCGGGACGGTCGCCGTGCGCGTCCGCGGCCCCGCCCGCTACTACGGGGGCGAGCAGGCGGCGGCGCTCACCGCTCTGGGCATCGCCGACGGCATGGATGCCATGGGTGCCCGGGTCGGCGTCGCCGACGGGCTGTTCGCCGCAGAGCGGGCGGCGCGGGCTCTCGACAGGCTCGACCGCCAGAGGGTGACCATCGTTCCCCCGGGTGCGCAGGGTGAGTTCCTGGCGCCGCTGCCGATCACGCTGCTCGACGAGCCCGAACTGGTGTCGCTGCTCCCCCGGCTCGGCATCCGCACGCTGGGCGAGTTCGCCGCCCTCGATCCAGCCGATGTGACCTCGCGCTTCGGGCCGATGGGCGCCCGCCTGCACGCCCTCGCCGGCGGGCGCGATCCCCGGCCCGCCACTCCGCGCATCCCGCCCCGCGACGTCGACGTGCAGCTGGACTTCGAACCGCCCCTCGACCGGGTCGACCAGGTGGCGTTCGGGGTGCGCGCCGCGGCGGACGACTTCATCTCCGGGCTGCTCGCCCAGCGCCTGGTGTGCACGGCGCTGCGCGTCGAGTTCTGGTCGGAGGGCGGCGACGCCGACGAGCGGGTCTGGCTGCACCCGCGCTCATTCACCGCCTCCGAGGTGGTCGACAGGGTGCGCTGGCAGCTCGGTTTCGACACGTATCGCCCGGGCGACGCTCCTCGACCGGCGTTGAGATCCGGTGTCGCCCGGGTGCGCATCTCCCCCGATGCGGTGGATGCCGTGGGTGCGCACGAACGCGGGCTGTGGGGCACCGGGCCCGACGAGGGCGTGCACTCCGGGCTGTCGCGCGTGCAGAGCATGGTCGGTCACACCGGGGTGCTGACGGCCACCCCCTCCGGAGGGCGCACGCCCGCCGAGCGGCAGGTCGTGATCCCGTGGGGCGACCGGCCGATCGTGGCGCGCGATCCGGGGCGTCCGTGGCCGGGGGCGCTGCCGCCACCGGCACCCGCGACCGTGTACGAGCTCCGGCGGCAGATCGCCGTGCACGATGCACGCGGCCGTGCGGTGAGCGTCGACGACCGCGGACGGCTGAGCGCTCCGCCCGCTGTGATGGTCTCGCAGACCGGTTCCCGGCGCGGGCTGACCGCCTGGGCGGGGCCGTGGCCGCTTGACGAGCGCTGGTGGGATCCCGCGGCGGCCCGTGCGGCATCCCGGTTCCAGGTGGTCGACGAGTCGGGCATGGCATGGCTGCTGGTGCTCGACGGCGAGGGCTGGTGGGCAGAGGGGCGCTACGACTGACATGGGCTTCGACAACCCTCCGATCAGGTGGAGCGAACTCGAGCGCACCCTCAGCGACCGGCGCCGGCCGCGGCAGATGCCGCGCGGGGTCGACGGCGGCGACAGCCCGGCCTGGTCGCTCCGCCGCGGGCCGTACGTGCCGCAGCAGATCGAGCGCGACCCCGACGCGCTGCCCTACGCCGAACTGCACGCGCACTCCAGCTACAGCTTCCTCGACGGCGCCTCCAGCCCCGAGGAGCTGCTCGAGGAGGCGGAGCGGCTCGGCCTGCACGCCCTCGCCATCACCGACCACGACGGCTTCTACGGCATCGTCAGGTTCGCCGAGGCGGCCGAGACCGCGCAGGTGAAGACGGTGTTCGGCGCAGAGCTGTCCCTCGGCCTCGACGAGCCGCAGAACGGGGAAGCCGATCCGGAGGGAACGCACCTGCTGGTGCTGGCGCGGGGGCAAGAGGGGTATCACCGCCTGGCGCAGGCGATCACCGAGGCCCAGCTCGCCGGCGGCGAGAAGGGCAGACCCATCTACGACCTCGAGCATCTGGCAGAACTGGCGGGCGGGCACTGGGTGATCCTGACCGGGTGCCGCAAGGGCGCCGTGCGGCAGGCGCTGGTCTCGACAGGCTCGACCACCGCAGCGGGACGGGAGCTCGACCGGCTGATCCGGCTGTTCGGCAGAGAGAACGTGTACGCCGAGCTGATCGACCACGGCAACCCGCTCGACAGCGCCCACAACGACGCGCTCGCCGCGCTGGCGGCCGACCGCGGCATCCCGACCATCGCCACCGGCAACGTGCACTACGCCACCCCGCAGGGCAGGCATCTCGCCGCCGCGGTCGCCGCCGTGCGCGCGAACCGCAGCCTCGACGAGCTCGACGGCTGGCTGCCCGCCGCGGGTGCCGCCCACCTGCGCAGCGGCCGCGAGATGCGCGAGCGCTTCGCCCGGTACCCCGGCGCGGTCGAGCGCACCGTCACGCTCGCCGACGAGCTCGCCTTCCCGCTGCGACGCGCCAAGCCCGCCCTGCCGAGACAGCAGGTCCCCGATGGCCACACCCCGATGTCGTGGCTGCGCAGGCTGGTGTGGGATGCGGTGCCCGTCAAGTACCCGGACCTCACCGACGACGACAGGGCGCGCATCGAGGCCGAGCTGCAGGTCATCGAGACGAAGGACTTCCCCGGCTACTTCCTGATCGTGCACGACATCGTGGCGTTCGCCCGGTCGCGCGGCATCCTCTGCCAGGGACGCGGCTCGGCGGCGAACTCGGCGGTCTGCTACCTGCTCGACATCACGGCCGTCGACTCGATCTACTACCGGCTGCCGTTCGAGAGGTTCCTGTCGTCGCTGCGGGATGAAGAGCCCGACATCGACGTCGACTTCGACTCCGACCGGCGGGAGGAGGTGATCCAGTGGGTGTTCGAGAAGTACGGGCGCCGCAACGCCGCCCAGGTGGCGAACGTCATCCAGTACCGGCCGAAGAACGCGATCCGCGACATGGCGAAGGCGCTCGGGCATTCCCCCGGCCAGCAGGACGCCTGGAGCAAGCAGGTGGAGCGCTGGGGCGCCAGCCTGTCCAGCGAGGACGACAACGACATCCCGAAACCCGTCGTCGACCTGGCCGTGCAGCTGCTGAAGGCGCCGCGGCACCTCGGCATCCACTCCGGGGGCATGGTGCTCACCGATCGTCCGGTGGGCGAGGTGGTGCCGATCGAGCACGCCCGCATGGTGAACCGCACCGTCATCCAGTGGGACAAAGACGACGCGGCCTGGATGGGGCTCGTCAAGTTCGATCTGCTGGGCCTCGGGATGCTGGCGGCGCTGCAGTACTGCTTCGACCTGATCGAGGGGGCGACGGGCGAGCGCTGGGAGCTGTCGACCCTGCCGAGAGAAGAGCAGGCGGTCTACGACATGCTCTGCCGGGCCGACTCGATCGGCGTGTTCCAGGTCGAATCGCGGGCGCAGATGGGTCTGCTGCCGCGTCTGCAGCCGCGCAAGTTCTACGACCTCGTCGTGCAGATCGCGCTGGTGCGGCCCGGGCCGATCCAGGGTGGCGCCGTGCACCCGTTCGTGCGCCGCAAGCTCGGCCAGGAAGAGGTGACCTACGCGCACCCCAAGCTGGTGCCGCCGCTGGAGCGCACCCTCGGCGTCCCGGTGTTCCAAGAGCAGCTGATGCAGATGGCGATGGCGGTCGGCGAATGCTCGGGGGAGGACGCCGATCTGCTGCGCCGGGCGATGGGGTCGAAACGCGGCCTCGAGCGCATCGACTCGCTGCGCGAGAAGCTCTACGCCGGCATGGCGTCGAACGGGCTGGTGGGTCAGGATGCCGACGACATCTACGCGAAGATCCAGGCGTTCGCGAACTTCGGGTTCGCCGAGTCGCACTCGCTCAGCTTCGCGCTGCTGGTCTACGCCTCCTCGTGGATCAAGCTGCACTACCCGGCGGCGTTCCTGGCGGGGCTGCTGCGCGCCCAGCCGATGGGCTTCTACTCCCCCGCGTCGCTCACCGCCGACGCCCGGCGGCACGGGGTCGAGGTGCGGCGCCCCGACATCCAGGTCTCTGCTGCTGACGCAACCCTCGAACCGGTGATCGAGCCTGCCGAGACATCCCGCGGGATCTCGACAGGCTCGATCACCGGTTCGGACTCCTGTGCCCAGCGCATCCAGCCGCCGGTCGGCGACTTCGACCGGCACGCACCGGATGTCTCGGCCGATCACCGCAGAGACGGTGCGTTCGCGGTGCGGCTGGGTCTCGCCGGCGTGACCCGGATCGGCCAGAAGGTCGCGGAACGGATCGTGGCCGAACGGGATGCCGGGGGCGCCTTCCGCTCGATGGAGGACCTGGTGCGCCGCACCGGTCTCACCCGCGCCCAGCTGGAGTCACTGGCCACCGCCGGCGCGTTCGACTCCCTCGAGCTGGCGCGCCGGGAGGCGCTCTGGAAGGCGGGGGCGGCGTCCGAGGACCGCGAGGAGTTCCTGGCCGGGTCGCTGGTGACCGTTCAGCCGCCGTTGTTCGCCGATCCGACGGCGTTCGAGACCCTCGCCGCCGACCTGTGGGCGACCGGCGTCTCCACCGACGATCACCCGCTCGCCCACTTCCGGCGGGCGCTCGAACCGCGCGGTGTGCTGCGATCCTCGGCGCTGAAGACCACGCAGACCGGGACGCGGATCGAGGTCGCCGGGCTGGTGACCCATCGGCAGCGGCCGGCCACCGCATCCGGGATCACGTTCATGAACCTCGAGGACGAGGACGGCCTGGTGAACGTGATCTGCTCGATGGGCGTCTGGGGACGCTACCGCCGGGTGGTGCGCGACTCGCCCGCTCTGATCGTGCGCGGCATCCTGGAGCGTTCGGACGAGGGGGTGACCAACCTGCTTGCCGATCGATTCGAGCCGCTCGCCGTGCCGGTGGCCCACCGGTCGCGCGACTTCCAGTAGTCGGAAAGTTCTACCCTCGCAGGGGCGTCCCCTGTACTGGGAGAGGCGACGGACAGGACGATCCGTCTACCGTCGAAATCTCAGACAAACAGACCCGAGGACCCCGTGCCTGTCAATCCCCAGCACTTCGCGCTCCGTGCCTGGTTCGCCTTCAAGCAGCTGCGCCTGCGCACCCGCCCCCGTCCCACCGATGTCCCCGCGATCCGCAGCGGCGACCTTGCCGCCGACCGCATCCTCGTCGTCGGCAACGGACCGAGCCACGGGTGGGGCGTGCTCACGCACCAGCTCGCGCTCACCGGTCAGCTCGCCGAGGCAGTCGCCGCGCAGACCGGCCGCGCCTGCGACGCCGACCTGGTGGGTGCCGAGTCGATGAACGTTCGCTCTGCCCTCGCCTGGATCGGCGATCGCGACCTGAGCACCATCGACGCGGTCGTGCTGGTGATCGGCACCAACGACGCCCTCCGGCTCACCGAGCTGACCACCTGGGAGCAGGAACTCTACGACCTGCTCGCCGGCATCGAAGCCCGCGTGCGGCCGGAGACCGTCGTCACGCTCGCCGGCATCCCGCCGATCGCCGCGTTCGGCGCCTACAAGGGCACGATCGCGCGGCTCACCGACAAGCACCGGGAGCGGCTCAACGCCGCCACCCGCCGGATCGCGGCCGCGCGCCGGGTCGGCTACGTCGAGCTGCCCGCGCCGGTGGCGTCGGTCGACGAGGCACCGGTCATGGCCTACCGCGAGCTGGCGGCGATCCTCGCCGCCGAGGTCGCGCCGCGCATCCGCGCCGCGCGTCCGGCGGCCACCGAACGTCCCGCGCAGGTCGATGCGGTCTGGGACTGGAGCGGAGCCCCCGCGTTCGTCGAGCTGGCCCGCACCGGCGGCGACTCGAACCTCCGCCGGCTGACCGAGCAGGCGCAGAAGTCGTTCGGCGTGGAGCTCGCCGTCGTCTCTCTCGTCGAAGGCGACCGGCTGTACCACGGCACCAACACCGACGTCGTGCCTGCCTCTGTCCCGCTGGAGCTGTCGTTCTGCCGCTACACGGTGGAGAGCGGCGAGCCGGTGATCATCCCCGACACCGGCAAGGACCCGCGTTTCGAGGACAACCCGCTCGTCGACGTGTCGTTCATCAACTTCTATGCCGGGTATCCGCTGCGTGCGACCGACGGCCACGTGATCGGATCGTTCTGCCTGCAGGGCTCGCAGGCGCGGCGCGAATCGACCATCGCCCTCGACCTGCTGCGCCAGCTGGCGCTGGAGGCAGAAGAGGTGCTGCGCGGCTATGAGGTTGAGACCCCGGTGCGCGGCCCGGTGCAGGTCGTCATGCCGCAGCCGACGGGACCCGCTATCACCTTCTGACCGTCGTCATGGGCTGATGCGCCGCCGCAGCAGGTCGATGCGCGCCTGCAGCTGGGTGACGGCGGCGCGCGAGACCTCCGGCCCGCCGCAGAGACGCCGCACCTCGGCGTGGATCTGCGCGTGGCTCGTTCCGGTCGAGCGGGCGTGGATGGAGACCAGCTGGTTGAGCAGCCTGCGCTGCTCGGACAGGGTGCGGTGGAGCGCCTGCGGGCCGGACCCGGCCCGATTCCCCTGACCCTCCGGTGCGGGCGGCCGCTCCGCCGCGTGGCGGCGCTGACGCGCCTGGCGGGAACGCAGCAGCCTCGACACCTCCTCGGGCTCCAGGATGCCGGGCAGGCCGATGAAATCCCACTCCTCCGGGCTGCCCGGTTCGGCGAGCGTGCCGTACTCCTCGCCCTCGTAGAGCACCTTCTCGAAGGTCGCCACCGATCCGAGCGCGGTCCACTCGTACTCGTCGAGCAGGTCGGCGGATGCCGCGTCCTGCTGCTCGGCCCTCTCCAGCAGCCCGTCGTCGAGCAACTCGTCCCCCGAGCTCTCGCGGTCGAGGGCGTGATCCCGTTCGCGCTCCAGCTCGCCGGCGAGCCCGAGCAACGTCGGGACGCTCGGCACGAAGATGGATGCCAGCTCGCCGCGTCGCCTGGCGCGCACGAACCGGCCGATCGCCTGCGCGAAGAACAGCGGAGTCGAGGCGCTCGTGGCGTAGACGCCGACGGACAGCCTCGGCACGTCCACCCCCTCCGACACCATGCGGACCGCGACCATCCAGCGCTCGTCGCTGTCCGCGAACCGGGCGATCCGCTCGCTCGAGGCGCGCTCGTCGCTCAGCACCAGCACCGGCGGCCGCCCGGTGATCCCCGTCAGGATCGCCGCATACGCGCGTGCCGCGGTCTGGTCGGTCGCGATCACGAGTCCCCCGGCATCCGGGACCGATTGCCGCACCTCGCTCAGGCGGCGATCGGCGGCGGTGAGCACGGCCGGGATCCACTCCCCGTCCGGGTCGAGGGCGGCGCGCCACGCCTGCGCGGTGACGTCTTTGGTGTCGTCCTGGCCGAGGGTGGCCTCCCACTCCTCCCCCTGACGGGTGCGCCAGCGCATCGTGCCCGCATACGACAGGAAGATCACCGGCCGCACGACCCCGTCACGCAGGGCACGGCCGTAGCCGTACGCATAGTCGGTCTGCGAGAGCCGGATGCCGCGACGGTCGGGCAGGTACGTCACGAACGGGATCGGCGCCGCATCGGACCGGAACGGGGTGCCGGTGAGCGACAGGCGCCGGGTCGCCGGGTCGAACGCCTCGCGGATCGCGTCGCCCCAGCTGAGCGCGTCACCGCCGTGATGCACCTCGTCGAGGATCACGAGCGTGCGCCGCGACTCGGTCAGTGTGCGATGCAGGGACGCCTTCACCGCCACCTGGGCGTAGGTCACCACCACGCCGTGGTACTGCCGCGACTCGCGGGAGTGCCGGTTGCTGAAGCGCGGGTCGAGCCGGATGCCGGCGCGGTGGGCGGCATCCGCCCACTGCACCTTCAGGTGCTCGGTGGGAGCGACGACGGTCACCCGGTCGATCTCGCGGCGGCGCAGCAGTTCGGCCGCGAGCCGGAGCGCGAAGGTGGTCTTGCCGGCGCCGGGGGTGGCGGACACCAGGAAGTCGCGGTGGGTGCCGCCGTCGAAATAGGTGTCGAGCGCCTCCTGCTGCCAGGCCCGCAGGGCGGCGACGGTGCCGCGTGCGGCGCGTTCGGGGAAGGCGGGAGGGAGCTGGTCGGCGGCTGCCGTGGCGCGGAAAGCCGGCCCCGCCCCCGAATCGCTCACTCGATCGAGAGTAGATCACTCCACCGACTAGTCGTCGCCGTGGCCGTACCGGCGCAGAGGGCGCTTGTGCAGCAGCGCGGCGGGCCGCACGGCGCCGTGGCCGAATTTGTCCGCGACGGCGTCGAGGGTCTGCTCGGCGTCGCGCCACGCCCCGTCGTCGTCCCAGAGTCCGAGGGCGGCGGTGTCGCCGGTGAGCTGCTCCGCCCGCACGCCGATCAGCCGGACCGGGCGCCGGTCGGGGTTGGCGGCGTCGTACAGGCTGCGTGCCTCCTCGTACAGCCGCTTCGCCAGGTCGGTGGGGTCGGCGAGCGTGCGCGAGCGGGTGATCGTGGTGAAGTCGTCGAAGCGCAGTTTGAGCGACACGGTGCGCCCCTTCACACCGGCCCGGCGCAGCCGCACCGCCACCCCGTCGCTCAGCGACAGCAGCGTGCGATGGAGCGTGTCGGGATCGACGATGTCGGTCTCGAACGTGGTCTCGTGGCCGACGCTTTTCTCCTCGCGTTCCAGGATCACGGCACGTGCATCGCGCCCCCACGAGAGCTCGTGCAGCTGCGCCGCCATCGCGGCGCCCACCGCGCGGGTGAGCCCGTCGAGCGGGAAGGCGGCGACATCGCCGACCGTCCTCAGCCCGAGCCGGGACAGCTGCTCCTCCGTCTTCGGTCCGACGCCCCAGAGCGCCGACACCGGCTGCGGATGCAGGAACTCGAGGGTGGATGCCGCGGGCACCACGAGCAGCCCGTCGGGCTTCGCGCGCGATGAGGCCAGCTTCGCGACGTACTTGGTGGATGCGGCGCCCACGGATGCGCGGAGTCCGGTCTCGGAGTACACCCGCTCGCGCAGGCGGGTGCCGATCTGCCAGGGGGTGCCCATCAGGCGCAGGGCGCCCGCCACATCCAGGTACGCCTCGTCGATCGACAGCGGCTCGACCAGCGGCGTCACATCGCGCAGCAGGCCCATCACGATGCCGGAGAACCGGGTGTAGCGCTCGAAATGCGGCTCGAGCACGACCGCCTGCGGGCAGCGGCGCAGGGCCAGCGCCATCGGCATCGCCGAGTTGACCCCGAACCGCCTGGCCTCGTAGGTCGCCGCGGTGACGACGGAGCGCGCCGACGCGTGCCCGACGATGACCGGTCTGCCGACCAGCTCGGGGTGCTCCAGCAGCTCGACCGAGGCGTAGAAGGCATCCATGTCGATGTGCAGGATGGTCGCCGTCAGGTCGTCGGACGGCTCGGCCGTGACCTGCCTGCCGCTGCCGTCCTGCTTGCTCACGCTGACATCCTGTCAGCAGGGCCCGTCGTCGGCAGGCATGACGAAGGGGCCCCGGGGCGTACGACGCCGGCCGGGACCCCTTCGCGGTTCGTCAGGCTCGACGGCCTCGCGTGACGAGGCCGTAGATCAGCAGGACGACGATGGAGCCGCCGATCGCCAGCAGCCAGGTCTGAATGGAGAAGAAGTCCTCCAGGGGTGCGTTGAAGAGCACGCTTCCGAGGAAGCCGCCGAGGAGCGCGCCGACGATGCCCAGGATCAGGGTGATGATCCAGCCACCGCCCTGACGGCCGGGCAGGATCAGCTTCGCGATCGCGCCGGCAACGAGGCCGAGGACGATCCATCCGAGGATTCCCATGTGTTGACTCCCAGATTCTGCAATGTGCGCCACCCGGATCTCGAGTGACGAACAGAGTCAAGCACTTTCCGAAATCTCGTTCACCCTATTGACAGAGCGCGTCCAGGGTGTGTCAGGGCATCATGGGAGCGATGGGCGAGGACGTGTCTGCACAACATCCCTGGTCGAGGTATGTCGCCATCGGCGACTCGTTCACGGAGGGGATCGGGGATCCGGAGCCCCGCTCCCCCGGCGGTCACCGCGGCTGGGCGGACCGGGTGGCGGAGGTGCTCAGCGAGAAGACCGCCGACTTCGCCTACGCGAACCTCGCGATCCGCGGACGCCTGCTGCAGCAGATCCTCGACGAGCAGATCGAGCCCGCGCTGGAACTCCGCCCCGACCTGATCACCGTCTCGATGGGCGGCAATGACGTGATCCGGCCAGGAACCGATCCCGACGAGATCGCCGCGCGCTTCGAGGGCGGCATCGCGCGGCTTCGTCGCGATGGCGCCACGGTGGTGATGTTCAACGGGCCCGACATCGGGATGACCCCGGTGCTCGGCCGCATCCGCGGCAAGGTCGCCATCTACAACGAGAACCTGCGCACCATCGCGCAGAAGCACGACGCGATCGTCGCCGACATGTGGTCGCTGCGCGAACTCACCGACCCGCGGATGTGGGCGCCGGATCGCCTGCACTTCTCGCCTATCGGGCACCAGACCATCGCCCGGATGGTGCTGAGCGCGCTGAACGTCGAAAACGATCTCGAACCGTTCGAGGCCGAGCCGCTGCCCCGCCAGACCTGGCGTCAGGCGCGGATCGACGACATCGGCTGGGCCCGCGAGCACTTCGCGCCCTGGATCCTGCGGCGCATCCGGCACCAGTCGTCGGGCGACGGCGTCGAGCCGAAGCGGCCGACCTTCTAGAAGAGCTCCCCCGGATGCGTCAGCCGCCACCCGGGACCCGGGTCGGTGAGCGCCGCGGACAGCACCAGCGGGACCGTGACGGTGCGCACCCCCGCCGTGAACGTCGCCGAGCCGACCGTCTCGCCCGCGTCGGCGATCCGTACCGGGTCGGTCTCCACCTCCACCTCCACCGGGGTGTCGCCCCAGGTCAGCAGCACCGCCTCGGCCCCCGCCTCCGCCTCGGCGGTCTGACCCCACGCCGTCGTGTAGCTGCCGAAATCCTCTCCGACGTCGCTCACGTCGAGCTCGTGGAAACCTGCCTGCGCGCTGGTGAGCAGGGCGGTGATCGCCGCATCGATGGTCGGATGGTCGACGCCTCCGAGCACCACGCCGACGACCGTGACGGAGGACGCGCCGATCAGGTAGTCGGCGGCGAACAGCAGGTTGGCGCCGAAATCGTCGAGGGTGCCCGTCTTGATGCCGATGACGCCCGAGACCCCGAGCAGCTTGTTGGTGTTCTCCAGCACCCCGACGTCGTGCAGTTCCACGCTGGTGGTGCCGACGATGGCATGCACGACCGGATGCGCGAGCGCGAGACGCCCGAGTTCGACCAGGTCGCTCGCGGTGGCGACGTTCCCGGGCGAGAGCCCCGTCGCATCCACGATGACGATGCTCGGCAGCGAGTGGGCGGTCACCCACGCCTGTGCCGCAGCCACATAGGCGTCCATCGACCCGAAGGCCCACACCGCCAGGGACGTGGCGTAGTTGTTCGCCGACTTGATCAGCGTCAGATCGAGCAGTTCTCGCTCGGTGTACACCTGCCCGGCGCGCACGGGCGCGACCGTGCCGTTCTGCGCGAGGGCGTCGGCGTAGTAGCCGACATCGGCGGCGGTCATCGTCACGGCTGGGCCCTGCTCGTCGACGCCGAGCGGGAACGCCTCCAGCACGGTGAGCGCGGTGACGACCTTGGTGATGCTCGCCATCGGCAGCGGCGCGGTCTCGCCGTCCGCGGCGAGCACGCCCGGGAAGCCGACAGCTCCGATCGCGCTGGCCCCGTATCCGGGGAAGGCGAGGACGGCCGCGGCACCCGGAGTCTCCACATGCTCCGGGACGACCGCGTCGGCGGCGCGCAGCGGCGCGAGCAGGGTCATCGGCAGGTAGAACAGCAGGCTGAGCACGAGCAGCAGGCCGCCGAAGACGACGATGCGGCGCCGACGGTAGATCTGTCGACGCGATGGCACCCGATGAATGCTACCGGCGGCTCCCGGAGCTAGGCGTTCCGCAACGCCCACAACGCCACCGCGCTCGCGGCGGCGACGTTCAGCGAGTCGACCCCGCGCGACATCGGGATCGTGACGACCGTGTCGGCAGCCGCCAGGCCTGCCCGGCTGAGGCCGTCGCCCTCCGTCCCGAGCAGCAGTGCGACCCGTGCGGGGGGATGCCGCGCGAACTCGGCGAGGTCGACGGCGGTGTCGTCGAGGGCGAGCGCTGCGATCTCGAACCCGGCGGCGTGCAGCTGATCCGCGCCCTCCGGCCACTCCGCGAGCCGCGTCCACGGGATCTGGAGCACGGTGCCCATGCTGACGCGGACGGCACGGCGGTAGAACGGATCGGCGCAGCGCGGGGTGATCAGCACGGCGTCGGCCCCGAGGCCCGCGACCGCCCGGAAGATCGCGCCGACGTTGGTGTGATCGACGATGTCCTCGAGCACCACCACGCGATGCGCCCCCGCGAGCACCTCCCCGACCGGACGCAACGGCGGCCGGTGCATGGAGGCGAGAGCGCCCCGGTGCATCACGAACCCGGTGACGCGTTCCAGCACCTCCGCGGGGGCGAGGTAGATCGGGATGTCGTGGTCGTCGAGCAGCGGCGCCAGTTCATCCAGCCACTTCTGCTGCAGCAGCACCGAGCGCGGCCGATGGCCGGCGGCGAGGGCGCGCTCGATGACTTTCGCCGACTCGGCCAGGTACAGCCCGTCGGCCGGCTCGCTCAGCCGCCGTAGCACCACGTCGGTGAGACCCACGTAATCGCGCAGCCGTTCGTCGGCCGGATCGTCGATCGGCACCAGCTGCATCGGACCTCGAAAAACTCGCCTGGAAACAGAACGGAAACCTTCGGTGTTTAGTCTCGCAGGAAGAGGTGAGCACCATGACCGTCGTGACGTCCGACCTGGCGCTGGTCGACGACGCCGTCGAGCTGCTGCGCGGGCGCACCGTCGCGGTGCTCACCGGGGCGGGAGTGAGCACCGATTCCGGCATCCCCGACTACCGCGGCGAAGGCGCCCCGGCGCGCAGCCCGATGACCTTCCAGACCTTCCTCGACGACGAACGCGCCCGCAAGCGGTACTGGGCGGGCAGCCACCTCGGCTGGAGGCGGTTCTCGTCCGCGGAGCCGAACGCGGGGCACCGCGCGCTGGCCGCACTCGAGATCGACGGCCCGGTGAACGGCATCATCACCCAGAACGTCGACGGCCTGCACCTGCGAGCGGGGTCGCGGCGCGTGGTCGACATCCACGGCTCCATGGACAGGGTGCGCTGCCTGCAGTGCGGCCAGACCTTCGCCCGCATCGACATCTCCGAACGACTCGCCGAGGCGAACCCCTGGCTCGACGTCCCCGACGGCGTGCGCCTCAACCCCGACGGCGACGTCGATGTGGATGCCGTGGACGACATCACCGTGCCGTCCTGCTCGGTCTGCGGCGGCATCCTGAAACCGGAGGTGGTGTTCTTCGGGGAGTTCGTGCCCGCCGAGAAGTTCACCGAGGCCGCGGCCCTGGTGCGGCGCGCGGACGCGCTGCTGATCGCCGGGTCGTCGCTCGTGGTCAACTCCGGCATCCGGCTGCTCGACCAGGCGAGCAAGCGCCGCCTTCCGATCGTCATCGTCAACCGCGGCGACACCAAAGGCGACGCCCGCGCATCGCTCAAGATCGACGCGGGCACGTCCGAGGTGCTGACCGCGCTGGCGGACCGCCTCGCATAGGCGAGACTGGCTGGGTGACCACAGAGCTCTACCTGGTGCGCCACGGCGAGACCGACTGGAACCGGCAGCGCCGGATCCAGGGACTCACCGACATCGCGCTGAACGACTCCGGCCGCGAACAGGCGCGCGCGACCGCCCGCCGGCTCGCGACGCGCAGGTGGGACGGTGTCTTCACCAGTCCTCTCAGCCGTGCCCGTGAGACGGCGGAGATCATCGCGGCCGAACTCGGCATGCCGGAGCCGACCGCGCTCGACGCTCTCGTCGAACGCAATTACGGCGAGGCGGAGGGCCTCGATTTCGCGGAGGTCGACCGCCTCTGGCCCGAGCGCGCCGCCGTTCCGGGACAGGAGACCCGCGAAGAGGTCACGGAGCGGGTGCTGCCCGCGCTCCAGGAGCTGGCAGGCGCGCATCCGGGCGAATCGCTCCTCGTGGTGAGCCACGGCGGCGCGATCCGGGCGGTGCTGATGGCGGTGCAGCCCGACGCGTCTCACGGGGCGATCTCGAACGGGTCGGTACACAGCTTCCGGTTCGCCGACAGCCTCGAGCTGATCGCGTTCGACGACCCGCTCACGGACACCCTCGACCAGCAGAACGCCCTCGAGGCGCGAGAGGAGGGCGTCGCATGACGCAGCCCGCCGTGGAGCGCTTCCTCGCGAGCGTCGCCCCGCTCGGCCTCCGGCCGGAGGTGCGCGAGTTCGACGAATCCACCCACACGGCCGCGGAGGCCGCCGCCGCGATCGGCTGCGACGTCGCCGCGATCGTGAAGAGCCTGCTGTTCGAGGCGGACGGCGCCCCGCTGCTGGTGCTGGCATCCGGGCCCAACCGGGTCGACACGGCCGCGCTGGGCACCCGGCTGGGCGCGGTGATCGGCAAGGCGGATGCCTCGGCCGTCAAGCAGGCCACCGGCTACTCGATCGGCGCGGTCCCGCCCCTCGGGCACCTGACGCGGCTGCGCACCGTGTTCGACGAGACCCTGCTGGAGCTTCCGGTGGTCTGGGCTGCAGCCGGCAGCGCGACGGCGGTGTTCGCTATCGAGCCCGCCGAGCTGGCGCGGCTGTGCGAGGCCGAGATCCTGCCGATCGGCGGCTGACCACCGCGCGGAGCGTGTCGAGCAGCACCGCCGCCGACGCATCCCAGTCGTAGGTCGCGGCGACCTGCCTGCCGCGGGCCGAACGGGCACGCCACTGCACCGGGTCCTCCAGCACCCGGATCGCCGCAGCGGCGGCATCCGGGTCGGACGGCGGGAAGTACCCGGCCGCGTCGGCGCCGACCTCGCGGAAGATCGGGATGTCGCTGACCACGATCGGCGTCCCCGCCGCCATCGCCTCGATCAGCGGGTTGCCGAAACCCTCGTCGAGCGAGGCGTGCACCAGCGCGAACGCGTTCGCCAGCAGGGTCGCGTACTCCTCGTCGGAGACGCCGTTGTGGAACATGATCGCCCCGGGCGGGGCGAGCTCGATCAGCCGGCGCCGGTCGGCCTTCCCGATCTTCGACAGCAGGTGCAGCCGGTACCCGGGGAGCACGTGCATCGCCAGGGCCAGCGTCTCGACGTTCTTGTACGGCATGAACGAGCCCATGTAGAGCAGGTCGCGCGTGACCGGGCGGTCGCGCGCCGTCACGGGTTCCACGACGGGATCGGCGGCGTTCCGCACGATGCTCAGCGGGCGCCGGGTGAGCCGGTGCTGCTCGATGAGCGCACGGGTGGTCTCCGAGATGGTGACCACGGCATCCGCCTGGTTCAGCAGGACGCGCTGCGGCCACCAGGCCAGATGGTAGAGCCGCCAGAGCAGCCGGATGGCGGGGTTCAGATCGCGCGGGGGCGTGCGGTTGCGGTAATAGATCAGGTCGTGGAGGGTCTTCACCAGGCCGTACCGCCTGCCGGAGCCGCCCATCGTCTGCATCGGCGTGAACACCACGTCCGGCCGGAGGCGGTTCACCTGGTGCGCCACCCAGGGCTCCCGTGCACTCGTCGGCCCGGAGACCCGGTGCCACGGCAGATCGGGCAGCATGCTCAGCTGGCGCTCATCGCTGATCAGCATGGTGACCTGATCCCCGCCCGGCATCGCACGCAGTGCGAGCGCCTCGACCAGGCGCGCACCGTAGCGGCTGATCCCGTCGTGGTGGCCGATCCTCGTATACCGGCAGTCGACGACGATCTTCACCCGAGCGACCCCAGGAACCGGCGGATCGCCTGCGCCGCGGCCGCCGGCTGCTCGTAATGCACCAGGTGGCCGACATCGTCGAGCATCACCAGCTCGGCCTGTGGAAGCTGCTCGGCGAACGTGTACTGCCCCGGCGCCGGCGCGATCTCGTCGTCGGCGCCCGCGATCACCAGCACCGGCATGCTCAGCGCGTCGGCGAACTTCGTCACATCGGTGCTCAGCGAGGCATCGAAGGCTTCCGCGACGGTCGCCGGGTCGCTGAACCCGTTGAAGTACCGGTGGTGCTCCTCGTGGATCCAGCGCCGCAGCTCACGGTCGCGGGTCTTCGCGAGTGTTGCGCTCATGATCTGAACGATGACCCAGTTGCCGAGTAGCGCCCGTCCGACCCGTTCCGGCAGCTTGCGCGCCGCGCCGTAGTAGGCGCGGGTGAGCGCGTTCATGATCGCTCCCCCGCCCTTGTGCGGGTCGGTCGAGATCGGATTGATCAGGATGAGGGCGGGCGGCCGCAGGCCGTCCGCGATCGCCGAAGTGGTCACCATCGATCCGAACGAATGCCCGAGCAGCACGGCATCGCCCAGTCCCCGCAGCTCGATGAACCGCTCCAGCCAGCGCGCGTACCCGGCGATCGAGTGGGGCGCCTCGGTCAGCGGCGTGGACTCGCCGAACCCGGGCAGGTCGGGGCTCACGAAACGCACCTCCGGCAGCAGGGCGATCACGGGCTCCAGGCCGTGGTGGTCGCCGCGGTAGCCGTGCACGATGAGCACGGTGCGGGCGGCATCCGGCGGGCCGTACTGCCAGTAGCGCGTGGTGCTGCCCAGCACCTGCGTTTCGAGGCGCTGGACCGCGATCCGGGCGAGCGCGTCGGCGTGGGGCGCGGGGACAGTCACCCCGCGATTCTAGGTCGCGCTGCCTGCATAGACTCGGCACGTGACCTTCACCGCACCCATCACGCTGCCCGGTCTCGCCCTCGACCCGCAGTGGTATCGCCGCGCCGTCTTCTACGAGGTGATGGTGCGCTCGTTCGTCGATTCCAACGGCGACGGCACGGGAGACCTGGGCGGCTTGATCGGCAAGCTCGACTACCTGCAGTGGCTGGGCGTCGACGGGCTGTGGCTTCCGCCGTTCTTCACCTCGCCGTTGCGCGACGGCGGGTACGACATCGCCGACTACAAGGGCATCCTCCCCGAGTTCGGCACCCTCGACGAGTTCCGGGAGCTCGTCACCAAGGCGCATGAGCGCAACATGCGGGTCGTCATCGACCTCGTCATCAACCACACCTCGGATGCGCATGAGTGGTTCCAGCAGTCGCGCAGCGACCCCGACGGCCCGTACGGCGACTTCTACGTCTGGAGCGACACGGACGAGAAGTACCAGAACGTCCGCATCATCTTCGTCGACACCGAGGAGTCCAACTGGACCTTCGACCCGGTGCGCCGCCAGTTCTTCTGGCACCGCTTCTTCTCGCACCAGCCCGACCTCAACTTCGAGAACCCGGCGGTGCACGAGGCCATCTTCGACGTGGTGCGGCACTGGCTCGACATGGGTGTCGACGGCCTGCGACTCGACGCGATCCCGTACCTGTACGAGACGGATGAGGGCAATGGCGAGAGCGAACCGGCGACCCACGAGTTCATCAGGAAGCTCCGCAAGATGATCGACCTGGAGTACCCCGGCCGGGTGCTGATCGCCGAGGCCAATCAGTGGCCGGCGGAGGTCGCCGAGTACTTCGGCACCGAGGAGGAGCCGGAGTGCCACATGTGCTTCGACTTCCCCGTCATGCCGCGCATCTTCTACTCCCTGCGCTCGCAGTCCGCCGCGGAATTGAAGCGCGTCCTCGCGGAGACCCAGGACGTGCCGGAAGGGTCGGCGTGGGGCGTGTTCCTGCGCAACCACGACGAGCTGACGCTCGAGATGGTGAGCGAGGAGTACCGGCAGGCGATGTACGGCTGGTACGCCTACGACCCCCGGATGCGCTCCAACATCGGCATCCGCCGCCGCCTCGCGCCGCTGCTCGACAACTCCCGTGCCGAGCTGGAGCTGGCGCATGCGCTGCTGTTCTCCCTGCCCGGGTCGCCGTTCCTGTACTACGGCGACGAGATCGGCATGGGAGACAACATCTGGCTCCCGGACCGGGACTCCTCCCGCACCCCGATGCAGTGGACGCCCGACCGCAACGCGGGGTTCAGCACCGCGGACCCCGGAAAGCTCTACCTCCCGGTGGTGCAGTCGCTGGTGTACAACTACACGCTCGTCAACGTGGAATCCCAGCTCGCCCAGTCCCGGTCGCTGCTGCACTGGGTGCGCAACGTCATCCATGTCCGCAAGGCCCACCCGACGTTCGGTCTCGGCTCGATCCAGGTGCTGGAGACGAGCCACGAGTCGGTGCTCGCGTTCGTGCGCGACTACGCGGGGTCGGGCACGCCGCTCGGTGACGCTCCGGAGCGGATCCTCTGCGTGTTCTCGTTCGCCCACAACCCGGTGTCGGCGACCATCGATCTGGGTGCCGAACGCGCCGGATCGCCGGTCTACGACCTGTTCGGCGGCGGTGAGTTCCCGACCGTCGGCCCGGACGGACAGCTGACGCTGACCCTTGCCACCCAGAGCTTCTACTGGCTGCATCTCGGCGAGACCGGTTTCCAGGCCACGCATACCTGAGGATCAGCGCGGTCGCCTGTCGGCCGCGAGGAATACGCTGTCCACGATGACCTACTGGGATACACGCCTCGCCGTGTTCGACCTCGAGACCACCGGGGTCGACGTCGACACGAGTCGAATCGTGTCCGCGTGCATCGCCGTGCTCGGACCTGACGGTTCGCTGCACGCCCAGTTCAACTGGCTCGCCGACCCCGGCATCGAGATCCCCGAGGGTGCGAGCGCGGTGCACGGCATCTCGACCGAACGCGCACGTGAAGACGGCAGGACGGCGGAGACCGTGGTGGGCGAGATCACCGCGACGATCCGTGCGCTGCTGGCGGTCGGCATCCCGCTGGTGGTCTACAACGCCCCGTACGACCTGTCGCTGCTCGACCGCGAGTGCCGCAGGCACCGGGTGGAGCCGCTCGGCTCGCCGCACCCGGTCATCGACCCGCTCGTGATCGACAAAGCCGTGGACCGGTATCGCAAGGGCAAGCGCACCCTGGTCGCCGCCGCCGAGCGGTACGGCGTCGACCTCGCCGACGCGCACGACGCGGCCGCCGACGCCATCGCGGCCGGGCGCGTGGCCCAGGCGATCGCGCGCACCTTCCCCGAGGAGGTCGATGTCTCCTTCGCCGACCTGCACGGCCGGCAGCAGATCTGGTATGCCGAGCAGGCAGCGGCGTTCCAGCAGTACATCCGCGAGGTGAAGGGCGACGATGACTACGTCGCCGAGTCCGCCTGGCCGCTGCGGCCGCTCGACGACCCGATGATGTTCGAAGACACCATGCCGCTGCCCGTGCCGAAGCCCCGGCCGAGCGCCACCGTCCCGACCTTCGACTTCAGCGAGCCGCTCGCACTCGAGGCGCCGCGCCCACGGTCGGCCTATGCGGACGCTCCCCCGCCTCTCGTGGTGGTCGAGCAGACGGTCATCGAAGAGACGGTGACGGTCGAGGTGTTCGACGAACCCGTCGACGGTCCGCTTGACGCCGGTGCCTTCGACGACCCGTCGGTGCCTGCCTCCCACGACCCGTCGGTTTTGGCGACAGAGGCCTTCGTCGAGCCGCTCGCGCCGCTCACGCCGCGCGCGCCGAAGCCGCACGTGCTGCGCATCGCCGCCGCGGTGGTGACCGACCCGGCAGGGCGCAGCCTCCTGGTGCGCAAACGTGGCAGCGAGATCTTCATGCAGCCGGGCGGCAAGATCGAATCGGGTGAGAGCGCCCTCACGGCCCTCACCCGCGAACTGCACGAAGAACTCGGGCTGATCGTCGACCCCGGTGAGACCGAGTACATCGGCAGCTACCGTGCCGTGGCCGCCAACGAGCAGAACACGGTGGTGCGTGCCGAGGTGTTCTTCCTCACCACCTCAGAGCAGCCGGTCGCCGGCGCCGAGATCGACGAGCTGCTCTGGGTGGAGCGTCTCGACGACCTGTCGGTCGAGGTCGCGCCGCTCAGCCGGGACTCGCTGCTCCCGCTGTGGGCGTCGCGCAGTTCGACCCTGTTCTGAACGGGCGCTTTTCTGATCGGGCGCAGTTCTGATCGCGCACGAGAGAGGGCGACCGGCCGAAGCCGATCGCCCTCTCGCGGCAGGTCTTACTTGCCGAAGTTCTTGTAGCGCGAGTTGAACTTCTCGACGCGGCCGGCGCTGTCGAGGATGCGCTGCTTGCCCGTGTAGAACGGGTGCGACGCGGACGAGATCTCGACGTCGATCACGGGGTAGGTCTCGCCGTCGAGCTCGATGGTCTTGTCGCTGGTGACCGTCGAGCGGGTGAGGAAGGTCTCACCGCTGGCGAGGTCGCGGAACACGACCGCCTTGTACTCGGGGTGGATGTCGGTCTTCATGGGTGTACTCCGGATGTTCAGGGAGGGAAGTCGTCGGGCCGAAGGGCCAAGGAGTGATGTTACCAGGCCTCAGGAGGCGGCGCGAGCAGCGAACCGTCCATCCTCGGAGGTCGACACCACCAGCTCCAGTCCGAACACGTCGCTGAGGTTCTCGCCGGTGATCACCTCGAGGATCGGCCCGGCCACCTGCACCTCGCCGTCGGCGAGCAGCAGCGCGTGCGTGAACCCCGGCGGGATCTCCTCCACATGGTGGGTGACCATCACCATCGCGGGGCTGGTCGTCTCCGAGGCGAACCCGCCGAGCAGCTGCAGCAGCTCCTCGCGCGCGCCGAGATCGAGGGAGGCGGCAGGCTCGTCGAGCAGCAGCACCTCGGGGTCGGTCATCACCGAGCGCGCGATCTGGACCCGCTTCTGCTCGCCGTCGCTGAGGGTGCCGAACAGCCGGTCCTCGAGCTGATCGAGCTTCCACTCCCCCAGCACGCGGCGCGCGCGCTTGACGTCGACGTCCTCGTACTTCTCGTTCCAGCGCCCGGTCACCGAGTAGGCGGCGGTCATCACCACATCCAGCACCGCCTCGTTGCCGGGGATCTTGCGGGCGAGCGCGGTGGAGGCGAACCCGATGCGCGGCCGCAACTCGAACACGT